>NZ_DAOMPS010000007.1:0-138614 GCF_035444905.1 Thauera sp. | reverse complement strand
AATCACCTGGGTACTTTTCAGCGCGCAGACCCCGCGAAATCTGGGTAGTTTTCAGCGCGCGTCAACACTCCACCCAGTGATTGATGGGCGAACGGGCGCGATTATGGTGCTCGCCAAAGGGGATGATCTGGATCCGGTTGGCGGGTACGCGCATGGCGATCAGTCGCTGGCGCACGACGGCCAAGGACCGCTCGGCAAGGCCCATGTTCAGTGCCGGGCTGCCACCATCGGGCACGAAGCCCTCCAACCACAGGCTGAGTCGTTCGTCGGCCTTCGCTGCTTCTGCCACCTCGCGCAGACGAGCTTCCATCTCTGGCGTTAGGGCGTCAGCCATGGGGTGGAGCTCGATGACGGCAACGGGTTCCTCTGCAGGGGACGGGGCCTCGGGTTTCGTCTTGCCAGATGGAGAGACGTCCCGATCCGACGCGGCCAGCACAGTCGATGGGGCGCCTGCAATCGACGGCGCGAATTCCGTGTCCGCCTGCATGATCTCGCCACGGTCGGTCGATTGCGCACCCTGCTCGCGCGGGGTGGCGCACCCGACAAGCAAGAGGGATAAGCAGCCAAAGAGCAGCGGGCATCGCCCCCGGGAGTTGCCAGAGCGCCTGCCGGCGGCGAGTGCGTATCCCCGGGGCGTCACGCTGAGACGCCTTGTCGATTGGCGGTTCGTTCATTTCGAAGTGCGGCCAACTCCATGCGCAGGGCTCTGAGCTCGGTCAGCACCTCGTTGTGATCGACGTCGACCAAGGCGCGCGTCTTCTCTTGTTCGTCGTGCTCCGCCTCACTCATCGCATCGACGACGATGGCGATGAAGAGGTTGAGCACCGCGAAGGTGGTCAGCAGGATGAAGGCGACGAAGAAGACCCAGGCATAGGGATGCGCTTCCATGACCGGACGGGCGATGCCCATCGACCACGACTCGAGCGTCATCACCTGGAACAAGGTATAGAACGATGCCCCTATGGTGCCGAACCACTCCGGAAAGTCGCCACCGAAGAGCTTGGTGGTCATCACGGACGCCACGTAGAAGACCAGGAGCAACAGCGTGACGACCGAGCCCATGCCCGGGATGGCCTTCAATAGCGCGTTTACGACCTTGCGCATCGAAGGTACGACCGAAATCAGTCGCAGTGCGCGCAGGATGCGCAGGGAGCGCAGGACCTGCAGGCCTTCGCCTGTGGGAGCGAGCGTGATCGCCACGATCACGAAGTCGAACACGTTCCAGCCGCTGCTGAAGAAGCGGAGCCGATAGACGATGAGCTTCATGACGATCTCGACCACGAAGATGAAGAGTGCGGCGCGATCAAGCGCCAGCAGCATTCCGCCCGCCTGGGACATCACCATGGGGGATGTCTCCAGACCCAGCGTGATGGCATTGATGACGATGACCGCGATGATGAAGCGCTGAAAGGAAGTGGACTCGACGAGGCGTTGGAGCGTAGCGACCATAGTTGAGAATTGCCTGATGGTTGATGAAGCGGCTTTCCGGCACCACGGAAAGCATGACAGGGGGCAGATCAGGCGCGCGACCAGCCCGCGGCCTGTGTCAAGGACACCCGATGCTGCCTGCCGCCGCCGAAGGCGAACAGGCGCACCCGCAGCGTCCTCGCCACGATGGCGGCGAAGGCCGCCCCTAACCACCATGTTCCGATCAATGCCATCGCACGCTCCGCACAAAACGAAAAAGGGTCTGTTCCCGAAGGACACAGACCCCTGCGTGCTGTCACTGCGCGGACCTTGCCCTTGGGCAAGGTCTCGCTTGCAACGGATTCAATCGTTGCCCCCGGCACCGGGAGACGGTCTCGCGACCGGTCTGCCGTGATGACGATGCCGAGGCGAAAAAGCTACTCCCCTTGATGGGTCGCGAGTGTATGCCGCGCTGCGACGAAGTCAAGAGCCGGAATCGCGGGCTCCCCCCGAGGCTATCGACACGTCGGTCCGACTCGGGCATCATCATTTTCGTCGCAACAGATAAAGGTCTGCGCGGGGTGTGCTGCACCCCGCTCTATGAGTCGTTTCACCCGCCTCCAGAGAACACTCTCTACATTCCCGGACGAAGGGCCCCGCCCCGCTCCGGAAGACGCCCCAGGCCGATGTTGCCCCTGGGGCGTGTCACGTTCACCGACCCCCACGAAACGACCCGCAGTCCGCGTTGATCGGATTGGCTTGGCCTGCCCGACGCCTGCATGGCGTCTCCAGGCACGCCTACTGCTGTCCGCGCTCGATCATGCCGCCCGGCAGATCCTTGCTCGTCCTTACCTCTGCCCGCTCCGCTGCCCCTGAACCATGGAAATTGCCCTACTGATCGCCCTCATCGTGCTCAACGGTGTCTTTGCAATGTCCGAGATCGCGCTCGTCACCGCGCGGCGCGCCCGCCTCGCCCGACTCGCTGAGGACGGTGACGGCTCGGCCGAAGTCGCCATCAAGCTCGGCGAGGATCCGACCCGCTTCCTGTCCACCATCCAGATCGGCATCACCTCGATCGGCATCCTCAACGGCATCGTCGGCGAAGCGGCGCTGGCGGGCCCGCTGGCGGAGTGGCTGCAGACTCTGGGCGTGGAGCAGCGCACCAGCGAGATCGGCTCGACCGTCCTCGTCGTGGTGGTCATCACCTATGTCTCGATCGTGGTCGGCGAACTCGTCCCCAAACGCATCGGCCAGATCAACCCGGAAGGCATTGCCCGCCTCGTGGCACGCCCGATGAACGTGCTCGCCATCGCCTCGCGCCCCTTCGTGCATCTGCTGGCCGGCTCGACGGCCTTGCTGTTGAAGCTGATGGGCCAGCGTGAGACAAGCGGCCCGAGCGTGACGGAAGAAGAGATCCACGCCATGCTCAACGAGGGCTCGGAGGCCGGCGTCATCGAGAAGAGCGAACACGAGATGGTGCGTAACGTGTTCCGCCTCGACGATCGTCAGATCGGCTCGCTGATGGTGCCGCGCGCCGACATCGTCTCGCTGGACGTTGATCGTCCGCTCGACGAGAACCTGGCCCTGGTGGCCGAATCCGCGCACTCCAGCTTCCCGGTGTGCCGCAATGGGCTGGACGACATCCTCGGCATCGCCAGCGCCAAGAAGATCTTCTCGCGGATGCTGCGTGGCGAGAGCATCGACCTCACCCAGGACCTGCAGGCGCCGGTCTACGTGCCCGAATCGCTCACGGGCATGGAGCTGCTCGACCAGTTCCGCGCCTCGGGCACCTACATCGTGTTCGTGATCGACGAGTATGGCGAGGTGCAAGGGATGGTGACGCTGCACGACGTCATCGAGTCGGTAACCGGCGAATTCCTGCCGCACGACACCGAGGAGTCGTGGGCGGTGCAGCGCGAGGATGGCTCCTGGCTGCTCGACGGACTCATTCCGATCGTCGAGCTCAAGGACCGCCTGGTCATCAAGACCGTCCCCGAAGAGGAGAAGGGCCGCTATCACACCTTGTCCGGCATGGTGATGTGGCTGCTCGGCCGCATGCCCAGTACCGGCGACATCGCCACCTGGGAAAACTGGCGCCTGGAGGTCATCGACCTCGACGGCAAGCGCATCGACAAGGTGCTGGCGACGCGACTGCCCGATCCAATCCCCAAGGCGGCGGCCGACGTCGAGCCCCCGGCCTCCTTAACTGACTGACTGGCCTCGTTCGCAGGCCGGCCGCCGATCCACGGGCTGACCCGGGTGCTGCAAGGCCGTTGAGCGCTCGAGCGCGAAGAGAACGATCATGATCGATCAGGTTGCCGAGAAGATCGCCCGCAGAGTCATTCTTGGCTTCCTGCTCGGTGGCCTGCTGATCCTCAGCTATGCCGTGCTGCACGTGTTCATCGTGCCGGTGGCCTGGGCGATCATCATTGCGTTTGCGACCTGGCCGCTCTACCGCAGGCTGCGCGCGCGGCTACGGCGCTACCCGACCCTCAGTGCGCTGCTGATGACCCTGCTGCTCAGCGCCGCATTCATCCTGCCCGCGCTGTGGATGGGGGCGCTGCTGAGGACCGAGGTCGGCGTGGCCATCGCCACGGTCACCGCACAGATCAAGGCGGGCTCGCTGGGGCTGCCGGATTTCATCCGCGCGCTGCCATGGATTGGCGACGCCTTGCAGGCACTCCTCAACGACCTCACCGGGGATCCCGACGCCTTCAAGGCGCAACTCACCGAGTGGGTGCGACAGGGCAGCGACCAGGCCGTCGCCCTCCTCGGCGATGTGGGGCGAAACGCCGCCAAGCTCGGCTTTGCGCTGATCACCGTGTTCTTCCTGTACCGCGATGGCGATCGTGTGCTGGCCCAGGTCCAGGTGGTGCTGCACCGCTTTCTTGGCGAGCGCGTCGATGCCTACCTCGCCGCGGTCGGCGGCATGACGAAGGCGGTGGTGTGGGGGCTGATCGCGACCGCGCTGGGGCAGGGCCTGGTGGCCGGCCTGGGCTATTGGTGGGCGGGCCTGCCGGCGCCGGTGCTGCTCGGGGCGGTCACCGCCCTGATTGCGATGATCCCGTTCGGCACGCCGTTCGCGTGGGGCTCGCTGGGCGTGTGGCTGCTCGTCAGCGGCGACACGGCGGCCGGCGTCGGCCTGCTGCTGTGGGGCGCCTTGGTCGTGAGCTGGGTGGACAACCTCATCCGCCCGCTCGTCATCAGCAACGCAACCCAGATCCCCTTCCTGCTGGTGATGTTCGGCGTCCTCGGTGGCCTGGCCGCATTCGGCCTGGTCGGCCTCTTCCTGGGGCCGGTCGTGCTTGCGGTGCTGATGGCGGTGTGGCGGGAGTGGATCGAGGAGTCGGACCTGGCCAACCGCAACCGTCCATCATCGACGAGCCCGGACTGAAGCACTGCAAGGACATGCCTTGAGCGCCACGAAACGTTCGCTTTCGATCTATCTCAATTCCCGATGGAACGGGCAGCGGTCTGCGCCTGGGCTTTTCTGGTGGGACCTGACGGTCGTCGGCACCTTGATCAATGGCGTCCTGGGCCTGGCCTCCCTGCTCTTGCTGGCCAAGGGCGTCGATGGTTTCGTCTGGCTGGCATTTCACTTGATGCTGATTCCGTACAACCTCTTTCTCGTTTTGAGCGTGCATCGGAATACTGAGAGCAACCTGATACACAGGGGTGGATCAATCGCCTGGTTAGCTTGCACCCTGCTGGTCTGAATGCGTTCCGCGGAGACGAACTTGGACACGAGCACACCTTCTCTTGCCGCCTCGTCGCATGCGCGACCCGGCGAGAGCGTTTGTCGCGAGCTGGATGTTGTCCCGGCTGCCGGCTTGGCGCAGGAGGATATCGCCTCGCGCCTGCAACGCCATGGCCCCAACCGGCTGGCGGAAGCGCCCCCGCGGCCCCTGTGGCTGAAGTTCCTCGATCAGTTCAGGAGCGTGCTGATCGGCATCCTGATCGGCGCCGCGCTGCTTGCCGGACTGATCGGCGACATCAAGGACGCGGCCGTGATTGCCGTGGTCGTGCTGCTCAACGCCACCCTGGGCTTCTTGCAGGAGCGTCGTGCGGAAAACGCCCTGTCCGCCCTGCGCGGCATGCTGGCGCCAAGCGCAAGGGTACGACGCGACGGCGACGCCCGGATCGTGCCGGCCGAAGAGCTCGTGCCAGGCGACATCCTGTTGCTGGAGGCGGGCGATCGCGTGCCCGCCGATGCCCGGGTGCTGCAGGCGCATGGGGCCGAAGTGGCCGAGGCGGCGCTGACCGGCGAGTCCCATGCGGTCGGCAAGACCGCCGAGGCCGTGGACGCCGGCGTATCCCTTGCCGAACGCGTCGGCATGGTGTTCATGAACACCGTGGTCACCCGAGGTCGCATCGAGGCCGTGGTGACCGCGACCGGCATGCACACCGAGATGGGGCGCCTGGCCGGGCTGCTCGCACAGACAGCCGAGTCCTCGACGCCCCTGCAGATCCAGCTCGACGTGCTGGGCAAGCGTCTCGCGTTCATCGCCGCCGTGGTGGTCGGCCTGATGTTCGTGGCCGGGCTGATGCGTGGCGATGACTTGGTCACGACGGCGATGACCGCCATCGCCCTCGCCGTCGCCGCGATCCCCGAGGGCCTGCCGGCGGTGGTCACGGTGACGCTGGCGCTCGGCATGCACCGCATGGCCAGGCGCCACGTGATCGTCAAGAAGCTTGCTGCGGTCGAGACGCTCGGGTGCACCACGGTGATCTGCTCGGACAAGACCGGCACGCTGACACTGAACCAGATGACCGCTCGCGTGCTGCACGCGGCAGGTCGCCGCTACGCGATCGAAGGCGAAGGCTATGTCGCTGCCGGCCGCATTCTGGACGAAGAAGGCCGCGCCGCCGGCACCGCGCTGCATGAACTCCTGCTGCCGGCCGCCTTGTGCGCCGATGCACGCCTGCAGGCGGGCCAGCTCATCGGCGACCCCACCGAAGGGGCCCTGCTTGCGCTCGCCGTCAAAGCGGGGGTGGATCCTGGCCTGCAGGCCGAGCGCACGCCCCGCATCGCCGAGTTGCCCTTTGACTCGGCACACAAGTTCATGGCGACCTTCCACCACGATGGCGACGCGGTCCAGGTCTGGGTGAAGGGTGCGCCCGATGTGCTGATCGGCCGCGCCGCGCGCATGCTGGGCCGGGACGGCGAGGTCGTGCTGGACACGGAGGCCAGAGAACGTCTGCTGCGTGCCAACCAGGAACTCGCCGAGGGGGCGATGCGTGTGCTCGCGCTCGCCGGACGTCGGATTCCGGCGTCTGCATTCGATCCCGCCGGTGACTTGATGGGCTGGGTGAATGAGCTGAGCCTGTGCGGACTGGTCGGCATCATCGATCCGCCGCGCCCCGAGGCGCGCGAGTCGATTGCGCAGTGCAATGCTGCAGGGATCCGGGTGAAGATGATCACCGGCGACCATCCGGTGACGGCCGCCGCCATCGCGCGCGAGCTCGGCCTGGTTGGCGAGGTGCATGAGGGACGCGAGCTCGATGGCCTGAGCGACGAGGCCACCACTGCGCTGGTCGAACGCAGCGCGGTATTCGCCCGCGTGGCGCCCGAACACAAGATGCGTATCGTGGAATCGCTGCAACGGCGTGGTCATGTCGTGGCGATGACTGGCGATGGTGTCAATGACGCCCCTGCGCTCAAGCGTGCCGACATCGGCGTGGCGATGGGCATCACCGGCACGGAGGTCACCAAGGAGGCTGCCACCCTGGTACTTACCGACGACAACTTTGCCTCCATCGTCGGCGCAGTACGCGAGGGACGCACCATCTACGAGAACATCGTCAAGTTCGTGCGCTTCCACCTGTCGACCAACATCGGTGCCATCCTCACCGTGCTTGGGGCGCCATTCATGGGGCTGGCGACACCCTTCACCGCAGTGCAGATCCTGTGGGTGAACATCATCATGGACGGTCCGCCGGCGATGACGCTCGGCGTGGAGCCGGCCCGCCCCGGGATCATGGACCAGCCGCCACGCGCCGACGATGCCGCCATCCTGTCGCCGCAGCGCATGTGGCGCATCGCGCTGTACGGCCTGACGATGGCGGTGGGGACCCTGGGCGTCTATGCCTGGGCCATGGCCTCGGGCGATACCGCCCGCGCGATGACGCTGGCCTTCACCACCTTCGTGCTGTTCCAGTTCTTCAACATCTTCAATGCCCGCACCGAGCATGGCAGCGCGTTCAATCGGCAGTTCTTCAGCAACGGCAAGCTGTGGCTCGCCCTGCTGGGTGTGGTCCTGCTGCAGATCGTCGTGGTGCATTGGGCGCCAGCGCAGGCCGTGTTCGACACGGTCGCGCTGAGCGCGAACGACTGGCTGATCGCCACCGCGGTCGCCTCCACCACGCTGCTGCTCGAAGAGGCGCGCAAGGCGTTGTGCCGCTTGGCGAGCTGAGTCAGCGGCTGCAGGGCGTCCAGCTCGGCGGTTCGGTCAGCCCCGGTGCGAGCGCTGCAGCAGCCGATCGAGCCGGTTCGCGAAAGCCTGCCGGTCGGCGGTGCTGAACGGCGCAGGGCCGCCGGTTTCGACGCCGGTGCTGCGCAAGGTGTCCATGAAGTTGCGCAGGTCGAGCAGTTCGCGGATGTTCTCCTTCCCGTACAGCTCGCCCTTGGGCGACAAGGCGTGGGCGTCGCGGGCGACGACGTCGGCGGCCAGCGGGATGTCGGCGGTGATGACGAGGTCGCCCGCGTGCAGGTGGGCGGCGATGTACTTGTCGGCCTCGTCGAAGCCGCCGGGCACCTGGATCATCCTGATGTTGGGGGCGGCGGGCACGCGCAGGTACTGGTTGGCGACCAGGGTGAGCGGATGTCCGGTGCGCGCGGCGGCGCGGAACAGGATGTCCTTGATGACGCCGGGGCAGGCGTCGGCGTCGACCCAGATGTGCACGGGGCACCTCTCATGATGCGTTGGCAGAAGGCAGGGGCCTCTCGCCTCTCACAAGCGGGAGACCGACCGCCGGGTCGCATTGTGGCGGATCGGGCGTCAGAATGGTGCGCCACTCAGGCCTCTTCGCCGAGGTAGGCCGCGCGCACCTTAGGGTCCTGCAGCAGGGCGCTGCCGCTGCCGGTGAGCGTGATCTGGCCCGATTCCATGACGTAGCCGCGCTGGGCGAACTCGAGCGCGAGGTTCGCGTTCTGCTCGACGAGCAGGATGGTCACGCCTTCGCGCGCCACCGATTGCACGACCTCGAAGATCTTCTCCACCACCAGCGGCGCCAGGCCCATCGAGGGTTCATCCAGCAGCAGCAGCCGCGGGCGCGACAGCAGGGCGCGGCCAATCGCCAGCATCTGCTGCTCGCCGCCCGACAGCGTGCCGGCGACCTGCGCCAGACGCTCCTTGATGCGTGGCAGCATGGTATAGACGCGTTCGAGGTCGGCCTCGATGCCCGCGTTGTCGCGGCGGCTGTAGGCGCCCATGCGCAGGTTCTCTTCCACCGTCAGGCGGGTGAAGATGCCGCGCCCCTCGGGTACCAGGGCGATGCCCGCGCGCAGGCGGCGGTGGGCGGGCAGGGTGTTGATGCGCTCGCCCTTGTAGTGGATGTCGCCACCGGCGAGCGGCAGCACGCCGGCGATGGCGTTGAGCGTGGTGGTCTTGCCGGCGCCGTTGGCGCCGATCAGGCAGACGGTTTCGCCGGCGTGGAGTTCGAGCTCGATGCCCTTGACCGCCTGGATGCCGCCGTAGGCGATCTTGAGGCCCTGCAGGCGCAGCAGCGGCGAGCCCGGATCGGTGTGCGGATCAGTGCGCATGCTTGCCCCCGCCGAGGTAGGCGGCGATCACCGCGTCGTCCTTCTGCACCACCGCGGGGACGTCCTCGGCGATCTTGCGGCCGAAGTCGAGCACCGCGACCCGGTCGCACAGGCCCATCACCAGCTTCACGTCGTGCTCGATCAGCATCACGGTGATGCCGTCGCGACGGATCTGGTCGATCAGCAGCTTGAGCTGGCCGGTCTCCGTGGCATTCATGCCCGCGGCGGGCTCGTCCAGCGCCAGCAGTTGCGGTTCGGTGGCGAGCGCGCGCGCGATCTCGAGCCGGCGCTGGTCGCCGTAGGACAGGTTCTTCGACACCACGTCGGCGAAACGCTCGATACCGACGTAGCGCAGCAGTTCGTAGGCGCGCTCGGTGGTCAGGCGCTCCTCCTCCCGGGTGAAGCGGTTCTGCAGCAGCACGCCCCACACGCCGGCCTTGGTGCGGACGTGATGGCCGGCCATGACGTTCTCGAGCGCGGTGAGGTCACGGAACAGGCGGATGTTCTGGAAGGTGCGGGCGATGCCGCGGCCGACGATCTTGTGCGGCTTGCCGACCGGCAGCTCGCTGCCGTTGAAGACGAATTCGCCGCCATCGGGCGTATAGGCACCGGTGAGCACGTTGAAGAAGGTGGTCTTGCCCGCGCCGTTGGGGCCGATCAGCCCATACACCTCGCCCTTGTGGATGGTCAGCGACACGTCGGACAGCGCCTGCAGGCCGCCGAAGCGCTTGCCGATGTTGCGGGCCTCGAGCAGGGTGATCACTTCGCCGCCTCCCGCTTCAGCGTGTTGCTCAGGTGATGGTCGTGACAGTAGCGCGCGCGCGCCGGGATCATGCCGGCCGGGCGCAGCAGCATCATCAGGATCATCGCCAGCGACAGCAGCAGCATGCGCAGCACCTCGGGGTCGAGCAGCACGTGGCCGAACAGCGTCTGCTGCAGGGGCACGGCGACGTCGCGCAGGATCTCGGGCAGCAGCGCGAGCGCGAAGGCGCCCACCACCGCACCGGCGATGTTGCCCATGCCGCCGAACACCACCATGGTCAGCACCGCGATGGATTCCATCAGGCTGAAGCTCTCCGGGCTGACGAAGCCCTGGAAGGCGCCGAACAGGCAGCCTGCCACGCCGCCGAAGGTGGCGCCGAGAGCGAAGGCGAGCAGCTTCATGTTGCGCGTGTTGATGCCGATCGCCTTGGCGGCGAGCTCGTCGTCGCGCATCGCCGCCCACGCCCGGCCGATGCGCGAGATCTGCAGGCGCTGGATGAAGAGGATGGAGGCGGCGACCGCGGCGAGGAAGAAGTAGTAGTAAAGGAACAGCGAGTTGATCGTGAAGTCCTCGCCAATGCGGATGTTGCGCGACAGGTCCCAGCCGAACAGCACGATCGGGTCGATCATGTTGATGCCCTGCGGCCCGTTGGTGATGTTCACCGGGTAGTTCAGGTTGAGCATGAAGATGCGCACGATCTCGCCAAAGCCCAGTGTCACGATGGCGAGGTAATCCCCGCGTAATCGCAGCACCGGAAAGCCGAGCATGATGCCCGCGAGCGCGGCGAAGGCAGCCCCCAGCGGCAGGATCAGCCAGAACGGCAGATGGATGCCGAAGTGCGGCGAGGCCAGGAAGGCGAAGGTGTAGGCCCCCACCGCATAGAACGCGATGTAGCCCAGGTCGAGCAGGCCGGCGAAGCCCACCACCAGGTTGAGCCCCAGTGCCAGCATCATGTACAGCAGCGCGAAGTCGAGGATGCGCACCCAGCTGCGGCCGAACTGCCAGGCGATGAAGGGTGCCGCGATGGCGACGATGATGATCAGCCAGCGCGCGGCGGTGGGGTTGCGCTTGCCCAGCCAGGGGACGGCGGCGACGAGTTCGTTCATGGTGCGTGCTCGCTCAGGCCCGGTCCGACACGCGTTCGCCGAGCAGTCCGGTGGGGCGGAAGATCAGCACCAGGCCGAGAATGATGAAGGCGAAGATGTCCTGGTAGGACGAATTGAGGAAGCCGAAGGTGAAGTGCTCGATGTAGCCGGCGCCGAAGGACTCGACCAGGCCGAGCACGACGCCGCCGAGCATGGCGCCGCCGAGGTTGCCGATGCCGCCCAGCACCGCGGCGGTGAAGGCCTTCAGGCCTGGCATGAAGCCCATGCCGTAGTGGGCAATGCCGTAGTTGCTGGCGAACATCACGCCGGCCACGGCGGCGAGCGCCGCACCGATGACGAAGGTGAGGGCGATCACCGCATTGGTGTCCACCCCCATCAGGCTGGCGACGCGGTGGTTCTCGGCGGTGGCGCGCATCGCGCGGCCGATACGCGTGCGATTGATGAGCAGCAGCAGGCCGGTCATCAGCAGCGCCGACACGACGACGATGGTGACCTGCACCGGGGTCACGAACACGCCGGGGATCGGCTGCAGCGGGGTGGTCGAGATGAGCTGCGGGAAGGTGTGGTAATTGCGCCCCCAGATGATCATCGCCAGGGTCTGCAGCAGGAAGGAGACGCCGATCGCGGTGATCAGCGGCGCCAGCCGCGGCGCGTTGCGCAAGCGCCGGTAGGCGAGGCGCTCCATCGTGAAGCCGAGCAGCATGCAGATCACCATCGCCACCGCGAGCGCGATGGCCAGCATCACCAGCGGCGACATGCCGGGCGCCATGCCCATCAGGAACAGCATGGTCTGTAGCGCGACGAGCGCGCCGACCATCAGCACGTCGCCGTGGGCGAAGTTGATCAGCCCCAGGATGCCGTACACCATCGTGTAGCCGAGCGCGATCAGCGCGTAGACGCTGCCGATCACCAGCCCGTTGATGAACTGCTGGATCAGGGTTTCCATGCTGCCTTCCTGAAATCTGCGGGCGCGCGCCCGACGAGCCGGCGTACCGCGCGCGAGCGGCTGCGCCGGTGGGGAAAAGGGGAAAAAGCGCAGGGGTGCCGCCCGCGCACCGTGATCAGGGCGCGAGGGCGGCGGTTCAGAGGCTTACAGCGGCACCCAGGCGCCGTCCTTGAAGTTGTAGATCGTCACCGCGCCTTCCTTGATGTCGCCGTTGGCATCGAAGGAGACGTTGCCGATCACGCCGGGGAAGTTGCTGTTCCTGAGCTCGGGCAGGTACTTGGCCGGCTCGACCGAGTCGGCCTTCTGCATTGCGTTGATGATTGCCATCGCGGCGTCGTAGGCGTAGGGGGAATAGATCTGCACATCGCTGTTGAAGCGCTTCTTGTAGCGCTCCCGGAAGTCGGCACCGCCCGGCATCTTCTCGAGCGGCAGGCCGGGCAGCGAGCAGTAGGCGTTCGACGACATGCCGTCTCCGGCGAGCTTGATCATCTCGGGGCTGCAGCCGCCGTCGCCGGTGAGGAACTTGGCGGTGATGCCGAGCTGCTTCATCTGGCGCACCATCGGCCCGGCCTGGGCGTCCATGCCGCCGTAGAAGATCACCTCGGGGTTGGTCGCGCGGATCTTGGTCAGGATGGCATTGAAGTCGGTGGCCTTGTCGGTGGTGAACTCGCGCGCCACGACTTCGCCGCCCCCTTCCTTGACTGCCTTCGCCGTCTCGTCGGCCAGGCCCTGGCCATAGGCGGTGCGGTCGTCGATGATCGCGACGCGCTTGGCGCCGAGCGCGCCGGTGGCGTACTTGCCCAGCCCGGTGCCCTGCTGCACGTCGTTGGCGATGGTGCGGAACACACCAGTGAAGCCCTGCAGCGTCAGCTTCGGGTTGGTCGAGGCCGGCGACACCTGCGGAATGCCGGCCTGGTCGTAGATGCGCGAGGCCGGAATCGAGGTGCCCGAGTTCAGGTGGCCGATCACCCCCTTCACCCCGGCATCGACCAGGCGCTGTGCCACCGTGGTGCCGGTGCGCGGGTCGGCCTGGTCGTCCTCGCCGACCAGCTCGAACTTGACCTGCTTGCCACCGATCGTGATGCCTTTGGCATTGGCTTCCTCGATGGCGAGACGGGTGCCGTTCTCGAGATCCTTGCCGAGGTGGGACTGGTTGCCGGTGAGCGGGGCTGCGCCGCCCAGCTTGACCACCATTTCCTGTGCGTGGGCGGCGGTGAGGCCGATGCTCATCAAGGCGACTGCGACGACGGTTCTCTTCATGCTCTGGATCTCCGGAGTGATCAGGGATGTTGTTTGGGTGAGGCCGAAACGCGCAGCTATTGTGCCCAAAATCCGGTCTTGTGCATGCGGGATTTGAATGAGCGGATAAGGCTTTCGCCTGGAAAGCTCAGCGCCGCCCCGGGGGCGAGATCCGCCGCACCCTGCATGGACGATGTTGCGCCGCCGCAAGCGTCGGTTGTCAGGGGCGATGGTGCGGTGCAATATATCGCATGTCGCATCCATGCCCACCCCGAACCGAGGCCGAAATTGCCTTTCCGCCTGTCCCTGGCACGCGTCCGTGCCGCGCTCTCTCGCATTTTCGGCGGCAAGGCCGCCGTGCCGGCAACCTTGCCGCCGCCCGTGGTCGCGGCTGGGGAGGCGGTTGTGGTCGCGGTCGTGGACGCACCGCAGATCGCCGCCGCGCCGATCGAAGCGAAGGCGCCCCCTGTCGTGCTTGAGTGTGAGATCACGCCCCGGCCGGAGAACGAGCCCGCCGAGCCGGCCGCCATTGCCGCCGCGCCCGATCCGGACGTGGAACGGCTGCTCGCCCGCTGCGCCCGTCTGGAAGGCCAGAGGCTGGAGCTGACGACCCGTCTCGCCGACATGCAGCAGCAGCTGCGCCGTTACGAGCAGCAGCAATACCTGGCCCTTGGCGAGATCGTGGGCGAGTGCCTGCGCCTGCGCCAGGAATACCTCAGTCTCAAGGCCGCGCGCTCGGGCTCCGCGGCCGATCGTGAACGGGCGCGCCAGGCCGACGAGGACTTCGACGCCTACCGCCGCAGCACCGAGCACACGGCCGCGCCGCTGCCCGAACTCGACGACGATGAGCAGGACGAACTGCGCCGGCTCTATCGCGCAGCCGCCATGCGTTGTCATCCCGACCGCGCGGCGGAGACCGAGCGCGCCCAGGCCCATGAGATCTTCCTGCGCGTGCAGGCGGCGTATCAGGCCTGTGACCTGGAGGGTTTGCGCGGCATCACCGCCGAGCTCGCAGGCCTGGCGCGGCATGCGCAGGACACGGCTGCCGCGATGGAGGGCGCCGCGGGCAGCGGGGTCAGGCGCCGGGTGGCCGAGCTGCAGACCCAGGTCGCCGACCTGATCCTGGCCGTGCAGACCCTGCAGCTGGATCCCAATTACCGCCAGGCGGTACAGGTCGATTGCTGGGCGTCGAACTTTGCCGAGGCGCGCGCCGGCTTCGAGGCCGAATGCGAAGCCTTGCGCAGGCAGATTGCGAGCCTGGAGCCCGTGCCAGCCTGAGGCGGAGGGGACGGGGGCCCAGGTTCAGGCGCCGGCCTCGGCACCACCTGTCACACCTCCAGCGCGCGCACCTTGACCTTCCTGCCCTTGAGCTTGCCCGCCGACAGGCGGCGTACCGCATCGCGCGCGATCGCGCGCTCGACCGCCACGTAGGTGAGCTGGTCGGTGACGGTGATCTTGCCGACCTGCTCGCGCTTGAAGCCGGCCTCGCCGGTCAGTGCGCCGAGCACGTCCGCCGGGCGGATCTTGTCCTTGCGTCCGCCGAGGATGAGCAGGCTCACCATCGGCGCCTGCAACGGCTGCCCTTCATCCGCGGTCAGCTCGTCGAGCGCGTGCCACTCGGGTTCGAAGCCCATCATCTGCGCGATGCCGGCGACGCGGCGCCTGTCTGCGCTGCTGCACAGGCTCAGCGCCCAGCCGTCCTCGTCGCCGCGGCCGGTGCGGCCGATGCGGTGGATGTGGATCTCCGGATCGGGGGTGACATCGACGTTGATCACCGCCTCGAGCTGGGCGATGTCCAGCCCGCGCGCGGCGACGTCGGTGGCGACCAGGACCGAGCAGCTGCGGTTGGCGAACTGGATCAGCACCTGGTCGCGTTCGCGCTGCTCGAGTTCGCCGTTGAGGGCGAGCGCGGCGAAGCCCTCGGCGCGCAACTGCTCGACCAGGTCGCGGCATTGCTGGCGGGTGTTGCAGAAGGCCAGCGTGCTCGCCGGGCGGTAGTGGCGCAGCAGCCTGCCGACCGCCTGCAGCCGCGCCGGGTGGTCAACCTCGTAGAAGCGCTGGCGGATCTTGCTGCCCGCGTGTTGCTCGAGCAGCTTCACCTCCTGCGGCGTGCGCAGGTAGCGCGCGGCCAGGCCTGCGATGCCCTCGGGATAGGTGGCGGAGAACAGCAGGGTCTGGCGTGCCGACGGACAACGGCTGGCGACGTAGGCGATGTCGTCGTGAAAGCCCATGTCCAGCATGCGGTCGGCTTCGTCCAGCACCAGGGTGTTGAGGGCGTCGAGTCTGAGGCTGCCGCGTTCGAGGTGGTCCATCAGGCGCCCGGGCGTGCCGACCACGATGTGGGCACCGTGCTCCAGGCTGTCGCGCTGCGGCCGCATCGGCGTGCCGCCGCACAGCGACAGCACCTTGATGTTGGCCTCGAATCGCGCCAGGCGACGGATCTCCTGCGTGACCTGGTCGGCCAGCTCGCGGGTCGGGCACAGCACCATGGCCTGGACGGCGAGCCTGCGCACGTCGAGCCGGGTCAGCAGCGGCAGGGCGAAGGCTGCGGTCTTGCCGCTGCCGGTCTTGGCCTGAGCGATGAGGTCGTGCCCGGCGAGCGCCAGCGGCAGGCTGGCGGCCTGGATCGGGGTCATCGATCGGTAGTCGAGCTGGCGCAGGATGTCCAGCATCGCCAGCGGCAGGGGCAGGCCGTCGAAGGGCAGGCCCGGATCTGCGCCAGGGGACTGAGCGGCGGGCCCGCTCGGGCTGCTTGTGGGGTGTTCGGATGAGGTGTCGTTGAGCGTGGTCATGCGCGATTATCGGGCCTGATCCGGCGCGGTCGGCAGAAAACTTGCCGGCGCCCCTGCAGCAGCACCCGGCGTCAGGCGCCGGCGATCCAGCCTTCGAGCGTATCCATCACCGGCGGCAGGCCGAAATGCGGCGGTCCGTCGCGGGCGCAGGCGGCGGCCTGGAAGAGGGCGAGCACCGCGTCGAGGCGGTCGCCACTGGCGTCGTCGACCAGGCTGGCGCGCAGCGCCGCGTCAAGCTGCAGGGCCAGCGCCGGCTCGGCCAGGCCTGCGCAGAGGGCGTCGACGAGGGTTTCGCGCGCCAGCCGCCGCGCGGCGGTGTGCTTGCGCTTGTCGTCGCTCTTGTAGGAATGAGGCGTGATGCGGCGGGCCAGCAGTCCGGGATAGGCCTCGACCGCGACCCGCTGCGGGTCGCCCGCGTGCAGGCCGGCGACGCTGATGTGTGCGTCCAGCAGGCGGGGCGCGCCCTCGAGAAACATCAACCCGACGGGCGGATTCACCAGCTTGAGCGGGCTGTGCGAGCGCGCCGGCAGGTCGGTGGCGCGGTGGGCGTAGCGCCGGCCGACCGGACGGGTCTGGCGGTAGGCGTCGAGCGCGGCGCGAAAGCCGACCTTGCCGAGTGCGGCGCAGTGACGCACCAGTGCGGGCCAGGACTGCGGCCAGGCGAGATCGACCACCGCCTCGCGCGGCAGGCCGAAGGGAAAGTCGAAGGCGCCCAGCCAGGGGCCGGGGCGCGCCAGCAGGGCGTCGAAGGAGGCCCAGTCGGGGCAGGCCTCGATCGCCTCCAGCCTCAGGCATTCCGCCTCGAGTCGGCCGACGGCTACGGTGATCGGTTTTGCCCGCCGCGGTGCGGAGGTGAAGTCCACGCCGAGGAGCTGCCAGTCCTGCAGGCTCGTCACGGCGAGACCGGGCACGGCAGCGTGGCGGGGGCCATGATGCGCACGGCCGTGGTCACGGTGTTGAAGTGGATGGTGACGGTGTCGTCGATCGGTTGCGCATAGCCGCCCGCCATGGCGACGGCGACCGGCACGCCGGCGGCGCGGCAGGTGCCGAGCACCCGTTCGTCGCGGGCGGCGAGACCCTCGATGCTCAGAGCCAGCCGCCCGAGGCGGTCGCCGGCGTAGGGGTCAGCGCCGGCGAGGTAGATCACCAGCTCCGGTCGGGCGCGGCTGAACACGATGTCGAGCGCCTCGTCGAGCGCGGTGAGGTAGGCGTCGTCGCCGGTGTCGTCGGGCAGCTCGATGTCGAGGTCGCTCGCCTGTTTGCGGAAGGGGAAGTTCCTGGCGCCGTGCAGGCTGCAGGTGAATACCTCGGGCGCGCTGGCGAGGATGGTCGCGCTGCCGTCGCCCTGGTGCACATCGCAGTCGATGATGGCAATGCGTCCGGCGCGCCCCTCGGCCTGCATCGCCAGCGCCGCGATGGCAGCATCGTTGAAGACGCAGAAGCCGGAGCCGAAGTCGCGATGGGCGTGGTGGGTGCCGCCTGCCAGATTGGCGGCACAGGCGCGGCCGCCTTCGCGCGCCAGCGCGCTGCGGCAGGCGGCCAGCGTGGCCCCGGCCGAGCGGCGTGAGCGCTCGACCATCGCTGCGCTCCACGGAAAGCCGATGCGACGCACCTCGGCCGCCTCCAGCGTGCCGTCGATGACGCGCTGCAGGTAGCCGGCGTCGTGCGCGCGCAGGATCTCGGCATCGCTCGCCGCGGCCGGGACGTGGAAGTCGTCGGCGCCGAACAGCCCGCATTCGAGCAGGCGTGCGCGCAGGCGCGAGTACTTTTCCATCGGGAAACGGTGGCCCGCGGGCAGGGGCAGGACGAAATGGTCGGCGTAATACAGTTTCACGGCGGATGGCTTCCGGTTGAGCTCGCTGGGGCGGCACGGCGCGGGCGGGAACTTCGTCCCGGCGCCGGCTTCAGACCCCGCAGGCGGCAGAAAGTGCGCGAAGCATAAACCCCCGCTCGCCGCCTGGCGCCGCTGTAATACACTCGAACTCCCTGCCACTCATCACAACAACACGGTGCAGCCATGAGCCTCATCGAAAGCGTCCGCCCCCTCAAGGACAAGCTGACCGCCATCCGGCGCGACATCCACGCCCATCCCGAGCTCGCCTTTGCCGAGCACCGCACTGCCGAGCTGGTGGTGCGCCAGCTCGAAGCCCTCGGCATCGAGACCCACCGCGGCATCGGCGGCACCGGGGTGGTCGGCGTGGTGCGCGGCGGGCGTGGCCTGCGCGCGATCGGCCTGCGCGCCGACATGGATGCGCTGCCGATCACCGAGCGCAACGAATTCGCCCACAAATCCACCGTGCCGGGCTGCATGCACGCTTGCGGCCACGACGGCCACACCACCATGCTGCTGGGCGCCGCCGAGGCCCTGGCCGCGCGGCGCGACTTCGATGGCACGGTGTACCTGATCTTCCAGCCCGCCGAGGAAGGCGAGGGCGGCGCGCCGGCGATGATCGCCGATGGCCTCTTCGATCGATTCCCGATGGAGGCGGTGTTCGGCATGCACAACTGGCCGGGCATGGAGGCGGGCAGCTTCGCCATCCACAGCGGGCCGGTGATGGCGAGCGCGGACCGCTTCGACATCCGCTTCAGCGGCGTCGGTGCGCATGCGGCGATGCCGCACCTGGGGGTGGACCCGGTGGTCGCGGGCGCGGCCTTCGTGCAGGCCGCCCAGACCCTGGTCAGCCGGGTACTCGACCCGATCGATGCCGGCGTGGTGTCGATTACCCAGTTCCATGCCGGCGAGGCCTACAACGTGATCCCCGATCGCGCCGAGTTGTGCGGCACGGTGCGCACCTTCTCGGCCGAGGTGCGCGACCGCCTCGAGCGCGGCCTGCGCCAGGTGGCCGAAGGCATCGCCCGGAGCCACGGTGTGGATCTGAGCTTCGAGTTCCGCCGAGGCTATCCCCCGACCATCAACACCGTGGCCGAAGCTGCGCTGTGCGCCGAGGCCGCGCGCGCGGTGGCGGGGCCGGAGCGCGTGTTCACCGACCGCCGCCCGAGCATGGGGGCGGAGGACTTCGCCTACTTCCTGCAGGAAAAGCCGGGCGCCTACATCTGGATCGGCAATGGCCCGGGCGAGGGCGGCTGCATGCTGCACAACCCCAACTACGACTTCAACGACGAGGTGATGCCGGCCGGCGTGGCCTACTGGTGCGCGCTCGTGCGCCGTCTGCTCGGCCACGCAAACTGAGGCCGGCGACATGATGCGAACCCTGCGCCTGGCCTTTCGCATGATGCTGCGCGACCTGCGCGCGGGCGAACTGCACCTGCTCGGGCTGGCGATCGTGATTGCGGTGGCGAGCCTGACCAGCGTGGGCTTTCTGGCCGACCGCGTCGGCCGTGCCCTCGACCGCGAGGCCAACCAGTTGCTCGGCGGCGACCTCTTGCTGCGTGCCGACCGCCCCTGGCCGGCGGCCTTTGCCGACGAGGCCCGCGACCGTGGCCTGCAGACGGCGACCACCATCCTGTTCACCAGCATGGCGAGCACCGAGGAGGGCGCCGCACTCGCCGGCGTGAAGGTGGTCGAGGACGGCTACCCGCTGCGCGGCGCGATCCGCATCGCGCCCGGGCCGAACCAGCAGGACGAGGCCGCCGCGCGCGTTCCGGCAAGCGGCGAGCTGTGGCTGGACGAGCGCCTGTTCGCCGAGCTGGGCGTCGCCGTGGGCGACAGCGTGGGCATGGGCGAGGTCGAGTTTCGTGTCGGCGCGATGGTCAGCTTCGAGTCGGACCGCGGGGCGAACTTCTTCAGCCTGCTGCCGCGGGCGATCTTCAATCTCGCCGATCTCGAGCGTACCGGCCTGATCGCCGAGGGCAGCCGCGCCACCTGGCGCCTGCACGTGGCCGGGCCGCAGCCGGCGGTCGAGGCCTACGAGCGCTGGGCACGTGCCAACCTCGGTCGCGGCCAGGCGGTGGAGACGGTGGAGAACGCGCGTCCCGAGGTGCGCGCCGCGCTCGATCAGGCGCAGCGCTTCCTGCGCCTGGCGGCCCTGCTGGCGGTGATCCTCGCCGCGGTGGCGGTCGGCCTGTCGGCGCGCCGCTTCATGGCGCGCCACCTCGACGGCTGCGCGGTGATGCGGGTGCTGGGTGCGCGCCAGGTGCAGGTGCTCGGCATCGTGGTGGGCGAGTTCCTGCTCTTCGGGCTGGCGGCGGCGCTGGTCGGCACCGCGCTGGGCTGGAGCGTGCAGTGGGGGCTGGCCGGTGGCCTGCGCGAGATCCTCGCCACCGAGTTGCCTGCGCCGTCGCTGCTGCCGCTGGCGCATGGACTGGTGGTGGGCATGGCGCTGCTGGCGGGCTTCGTGCTGCCGCAGTTCCTGCGCCTGCACAAGGTCAGCACGCTGCGGGTGCTGCGGCGCGAGTTCGAGCTCACCGAGCCCTTGTCGGGCGCGGCCTGGGCCTTCGGCCTGGCGGCGTTGCTCGGGCTGATCTTCTGGATCGCTGCCGACGCCCGCCTGGGCGTGATGGTGGCGCTCGGCTTTGCGGTCGCGCTCGGGGTGTTCGCGCTGGCGGCGTGGTGGGTGCTGCATCTGGCCGGACGCATGAAGGGGCAGGGCAGCCTGCGCGGGGGCGGCTGGCGTTACGGGGTGGCGGCGCTAGGCCGGCGCATGGGCGGCAGCGTGGTCCAGGCCGCAGCCCTGGGCCTGGGCATGACCGCGCTGCTGCTGTTGACGCTGGTGCGCGGCGACCTGCTCGACAACTGGCGCGGCATGGCGCCGGCCGACGCGCCCAACCGCTTCGTCATCAACATCCAGCCCGACCAGCGCGCCGGCGTGGCCGCGCTGTTCGTGGCCGAAGGCCTGCCCGAGCCGACCATCCAGCCGATGATCCGTGGCCGCATGGTGAGCATCAACGGCACGCCGATCGACCCCGAGGCCTACGAGGATCAGCGCACGCGGCGCCTGGCCGAGCGCGAATTCAACCTGTCGTATGCGGCCGCGCTGCCGGGCGGCAACGTCATCGAGGCCGGACGCTGGCATGGCAGCGAGCGCGCGCCGCAACTCTCGGTCGAGAGCGGGCTGGCGCAGACCTTCGGCCTCAAGCTGGGCGACCGCGTGAACTTCGAGATTGCCGGCGAGCGCGTGGAGGCGCCGATCACCAGCGTGCGCAAGCTGGAATGGGACTCGATGCGGGTGAACTTTTTCTTCATCGCCTCCGAGGGCTTGCTCGAGGCCCATCCGGCCAGCCTGATCACCAGCTTCCATCTGCCGCCGGCGAACCATGACTTCACCACCCGCCTGGTCAGCGCCTTCCCCAACCTGACGGTGATCGACATCGCCGCCGTGATCGCCCAGGTGCAGGCGATGACCGACAAGCTGATCGTGATCGTGCAGTTCGTGTTCGGCTTTGCGGTGCTCGCCGGGCTGGTGGTGCTGTATGCGGCGCTGCAATCCACCCACGACGAGCGCGAATACGAACTCGCCATGCTGCGCACCCTGGGGGCGCGCAACCGCCAGGTGCGCCAGGCCCTGCTCGCCGAGTTCCTGGTGCTGGGCGGCGTGGCGGGCGTGCTCGCCGGTGTCGGCGCGAGCGCGATCGGCTGGCTGCTCGCCGAGCATGTGTTCCGCATGGCCTATGTCCCTGCGCTGCTGCCGGTGGTGGTGGCAGTGCTGCTCGGCATGGCCGGCGTGGTGGGCGGCGGCTGGTTGGGCACGCGCAAGCTGTTGTCGCGGCCGCCCCTGGCGAGCCTGCGCGCGCTGGCCTGAGGTGCGCGAATTGCAGATCGGTCCGATACCGCTGAGCCTGGCGGAGATGCTGCTCGCGGGCTTGCTTGCCGCGATCCTGATCGTGCTCGTCTGGCTGCTGGTGCGCAGCTTCGGCACCGAGCGTCGGCTGCAGTCGGCGCTGTCCGAGGTGCTGGCCGATCAGCTCGAGCACCAGCTCGGCGCCCAGCATCGCGAGATCCTGCGTGACCTGCACGAGGGTCTGGCGCGCCAGACCGACCGCATCGGCGAGCATGCGCGCGCCGACCGCGAGCTCTTGCAGCGCGGGCTCACCGCGGCCTCTATGCAGCTCTCGCGCGGCATGCAGGCGCTGACGCAGAGCGTGGACGGCCGGCTCGACACCTTGTCCGGCCAGGTCAGCCAGCGTCTCGACGAGGGCTTTCGCAAGACCAACGAGACCTTTGCCAGCGTGATGGCGCGCCTGGCCACGATCGACGAGGCGCAGAAGAAGATCGACGGCCTCACCACCAATGTGGTGAGCCTGCAGGAGCTGCTCGGCGACAAGCGCGCCCGTGGCGCCTTCGGCGAGGTCCAGCTCGAGGCCCTGGTGCAGAACATGCTGCCGCCCGACGCCTATGCCTTCCAGGCGGTGCTGCCCAACGGCACGCGGGTGGATTGCCTGCTGAGCCTGCCGGCGCCGACCGGCAAGGTGGCGGTCGATGCCAAGTTTCCGCTCGAGAACTACCACCGCATGTTCGACGGCGAGGCCGGCGGGCTGGAACGCCGTGCCGCGCAGACGGCCTTCCGTACCGACGTCCGCCGCCACATCGATGCGATCGCGAACAAGTACCTGCTGCCGGGCGTCACCTCGGACGGGGCGGTGATGTTCCTGCCCGCAGAGGCGGTGTTCGCCGAGATCCACGCCTATCACCCCGAGCTCGTCGCCTACGCCCAGCAGCGGCGGGTGTGGCTGGTGTCGCCGACCACGCTGATGGCGGTGCTCAACACCGCGCGCGCGGTGCTCAAGGACGTCGAGACGCGCAAGCAGATCCACGTCATCCAGGATGCGCTCGGCAAGCTGGCGAAGGACTTCCACCGCTTCGACGAACGCATGGCGGCGCTCGCCCGCCACATCGAGCAGGCCAGTCGCGACGTGCAGGACGTGCAGACCTCCAGCCGCAAGATCAGCGCCCATTTCCACAAGATCGAGTCGGTGCAGCTGGAAGACGGTGAAGCCGTGGAGCGCGGCTGAACTTGACCTCGAACAGGGAATGCCGCTGGCCCTTGGGTTAAGGTCGGAGCGTTCACTCACCCGCCTGGACTGCCCCGACGATGTCTTCCGTTCCCCTGCCGATCCTCTTCATCATGGCCGTGTTCTTCACCATGTGGATGATCCTGCGCGTCTTTCATCGCCAGGAAAGTGCCAAGCGCGCGCTGCCCGAGCGCGGCACCTACCTGCAGGCGCATGGGCTCGAGGAGCCGTCCTGCCATGCCTGCGGCGCGGCCGAACTCAAGGAGGACGGGCTCAGCCATGGCAAGGATGCGCAACGCATCGTGTCCTGCGGCAAGTGCAAGGCCTTGCTGTACCGCTTCGAGCGCCCACGGGCCGCGGAAGAGGGCGAGGCGCTGCCCGTGGACGCGCACTGGCGCCCGCTCGATTCGGCTGAGCGTCGCGAGTAAGCCAGTCCCGACCGCCACCGTCGCGACCCGGGCCGCGCGAGCGCAGTCTGCGCTGTATTAACATGCCGCTTTCCGGTCGCCGGAAGGTGCGCATGGCGGACTCGCCGCCCGCTCCCTGTCGTCTCCGGCACCGCCCCACACGACAAGGAGAGCCTGTATGGACCTGGGTACCCCGCTTTCACCCTGCGCGTTGCGCGTGATGCTGCTTGGCGCCGGCGAACTCGGCAAGGAAGTGATCATCGCCCTGCAACGCCTCGGCGTCGAAGTGATCGCGGTCGATCGCTACCCGAACGCGCCGGGCCATCAGGTGGCCCACCGCGCCCACGTGATCCCGATGACCGACGGCGCCGCCCTGCGCGCGCTGATCGAGCAGGAGCGCCCGCATCTGGTCGTGCCCGAGATCGAGGCCATCGCCACCGACATGCTGGCCGAGATCGAGGCCGCCGGCCTCGCCGAGGTCATCCCCACCGCGCGCGCGACCCAGCTCACGATGAACCGCGAGGGCATCCGTCGCCTGGCGGCCGAGACCCTCGGTCTGCCCACCTCGCCCTACCGCTTCGCCGACTCGCTGGCGGAGCTGCAGGCGGCGATCGACGACGGCATCGGCTATCCCTGCATCGTCAAGCCGGTGATGTCGTCCTCGGGCAAGGGCCAGTCGCTGCTGCGCGGGCCGGACGACGTGGAGAAGGCCTGGGACTATGCCGCGGCCGGCGGGCGGGTGAATCAGGGGCGGGTCATCGTCGAGGGGTTCATCGAATTCGACTACGAGATCACGCTGCTGACGGTGCGTGCGCGCGATGCCGCGGGTGAGGTGCGGACCTACTTCTGCGAGCCGATCGGCCATGTGCAGGTGTCGGGCGACTACGTCGAATCCTGGCAGCCACAGCGGATGAGCCCGGCGGCGCTGGCGCGCTCGCAGGAGATCGCGGCGGCGGTGACCGGCAACCTGGGCGGGCGCGGCCTGTTCGGCGTCGAGCTCTTCGTCAGCGGCGACCAGGTGTGGTTCTCCGAGGTCAGCCCGCGTCCGCACGACACCGGCCTGGTCACGCTGTGCTCGCAGCGCTTCTCCGAGTTCGAGCTGCATGCCCGCGCCATCCTCGGCCTGCCGGTCGATACCGGCTTGCGCGAGCCGGGCGCCTCGGCCGTGATCTACGGCGGGGTCGATGCGCAGGCGATGCGCTTCGAGGGCGTAGCCGAGGCGCTGGCCGTGCCGTGCAGCGACCTGCGCCTGTTCGGCAAGCCGGAATCCTTCGTCAAGCGTCGCATGGGCGTGGCGGTGGCCAATGGCGCCGATGTCGATGAGGCGCGCGAGCGCGCCAAGCTGGCGGCGAGCAGGGTCAGACCGGTCGCGGGCTGAATCGCTCGCCGGGCGCCGCGGCCGGGTTCAGGGCGCGCGGCGGAAGGCCTCGATCAGCAGCGGCGTCACGTCTTGCATCGGCCCGAGCGGCGTGTCGGGCGGGACCAGCCCCGGCACGAAGCCGGCGGCCTCGAAGCGCGCGAGCAGGGCGCGGTCGTGGCTGACGATGTGGATCGGCACGTCCCACGGCTGGCCCGGTCCGGTGACCGAGCCGATCGGCTGGTGATCACCGACGATGATCGTAAACAGGTCGGCCGGCGCGTGCTGGCCGAGGTAATCGGCGAGCCAGTCGAACTGGTAGCGCATCGAGGCGAGGTAGGCCGGCGTCGGGTCGGACCAGCGCACCGGGACGCCCTCGGCGGCGGCGAGCTCGTCCGCACTGTAGGCGTCACGGCCGAGCAGGCGCGACCAGTCGTCGGTGAAGGGTGCGATGGCACGGAAGGGGGCATGGGTGGTGACGGTGGGAAACACCACCAGCCGCGGCCGGCGTTCGCGTGCCGCGCGCGCCGCCTCGATGCGCTCGGCCAGGCCGGTCGGTGCGGCGGCCATCGAGGCTGCCATTGAGGCGGCATCAGCGTCGGATGGGCGCGCGTCTTCAGGATGGTAGGCCGCGAGGCGAACGCGGACGGCGGCCTCGTCGGCAATCGCCGTGGCGTCGTCTGCGGCGTCCTCCGCTCCGCCTTCCGCGCCGTCCTCCGCATTCCCCGCCCTGTCCTGTTGCGGAGCCGCCCTTGCCGGGAAACGCTTGCCGAACTCCTGGTGGTGAATGAGCGCCATCGAAGCCTGGTCCGGAATGCGCCAGAAGCCGAAATGCGGTCCCTGGTAGCCGATGCGGTCGGCGTCGGCGATGCGGTCGAAGCCATAGAAGGCCCCCTCCGGCCAGGCGCGCTGGATGCCGGGTGTCCACACCACGGTGTGGTAGCCATTGGCGGCAAAATGGCTGACCAGGGTGGGGCGCGCGGTGGTCAGCAGCAACTGGTAGTCGGCTGGGTTGCGGGTGTCGATGCCGGCGAGCAGGCTGCCATGGGCGAGCCAGGAGGCGCCACCGAAGGTGGGCGAGATCAGCCGCGCCGACACCACATGGCGACCGCTGGCGGCGATGCCGGCGGCGAGCCGCGTCCGCGAGGCCGCCAGCGCCTCGGCGATGTCCGGCTTGTCGAGCGTGACCGCGCCATAGGCCTCGGCGAACACGATGAGCACATCCGAGCCCTCGAGCGCATCAACGTCGCCTGCGAAATCCGGGCTCGGGCCCAGCCGTTCGACATGGGCGGTGCGCGACAGTGCGAGTGCCAGCAAGCGGGATTGCTCGGCGAGCAGGCTGCTGACCGGCGGCGCGATCAGTGGGCGCAGCACCTCGCCCTGCCAGGGCTGGGTCGCCCCCAGCGCGCAGCCGAGCGCGCCAAGCCCGAGCAGTGCGCGACGGGTGGCCGTGTGCTCCGCCGCCCGGGCCAGACCCTGCAGGCACAGGCGCACGATCGCGTAGATCAGGGCCACTGCGGCCACGGCGAGCAACAGGCTCAGCGCCAGACGGAGGTAAGCACCACCGGCGCCGCCTTCGCCACTCATGCGGAGCACGGCCCACAGGTGCTGGCCGTCCCAGTAGGCATTGAGTCTGCGCCCGAAGATCGAGGGGACGGTGACGTTGAGGTAGTGCAGCATCACCCAGGCGGTGCCCAGCATCGACAGTCCTGCCAGCAGGCGGCCGCCGGCACGTCCGCGCCAGCCGACCCAGGCCGCCAGCGCCACGACGAGCGCCGCCAGTTCTGCCGAGAAGCGCCATTCCAGCCGCGGCCACAAGGTGGGCCAGTGGTTGCCGAAGCCAAGCAGCAGGTTGAGCACCAGCAGCGGAAGCAGCACGAGTGCGAGCACGCGCAGGCCGCTGGCGAGCACCGTCCCCGGCAGGCCGCGCGGCTTGCGGGCGTGGCGCTGCGGGCCGGGCATCATGGCCGCCTCGCCGCCGGACGGGCTATGATCGGCGTTCCGACTTGCATCGTCTGGAAGCCCCCGCCATGGACACCTCCGCCGCTGTCTCGTACTGGCAGGACCTGAGCCCGCAGCAGATCGCCCGCCTCGCGGCCGAGGACACCGTGGCCTTGCTGCCGCTGGCGGCGGTCGAACAGCATGGCGAGCATCTGCCGCTGTCGACCGACCTCGACATTGCCCATGGCCTGCTGCATGCCGCCCTGCCGCGCCTTCGCGCGGACGTGCAGGTGTGCGTGCTGCCCGCGCTCGCGGTCGGTCTCAGCCTCGAACACGCGGACTTTGCCGGCACCCTGAGCCTGAGTCCGGAAACCGCGCTCGCGGTGGTCGAGCAAGTGGGCGCGTGCGTCGCGCGGGCCGGCCTGCGGCGGCTGGTGCTGTTCAACACCCACGGTGGCAACAAGGCGGTGGTCGATCTGGCCGCGCTCAAGCTGCGCGCCGCGCACCGCATGCTGGTGGTGCGCGCCAACTACTTCCGCTTCGCGCCGCCCCCCGCGGCCCTGCCCGCGGCCGAGCTGCGCCACGGCCTGCATGGCGGGGCCCTGGAAACCGCGATGATGTTGCATCTGGCACCACACAAGGTGCGGCGCGAGGCGCTGGCGAACTTCGCGTCCCTTGGCGAGCGCATGGCCGCCGACGGCCGTCGGCTTGGCCCCGAGGGCGAGGCCGGCTTCGCCTGGATGGCGCAGGATCTCAATGCCGGGGGCGCGACGGGTAACGCGGCGCTTGCCGATGCGGCACTCGGCGCGCGCCTGGTCGAACACTTTGCCGGCGTGCTTGCGGGCGTCATCGAGGATGCGCAGGACTTCGATCTTGGCCACCTGCGCGACGTGCCCGCCTAGCGGCGCAGCGCGCTGCCGTGCCCGGCGTCGATGTGCGGGCGGTGGCAGGTCGCACATGGGCGCGTGTTGAAGCGTCGGTTTGCGGGGCTCAGGCGCCGCCGGCCGTGCCCGGGGCAGGCAGGCGCTCGGGTTCATCGGTGGCGGGCTCGTCCTGCTCGGTCAGCAAGTCATGCAGCCAGTGACCGTGGCGGTGCGCCTTGGTCTGCAGGTAGCGCTCGTTCTGGCGCGTGACCTCGCCATAGATCGCCTGGCGCGCCACGACGTTGATGCCGGCGCGTTGCAGGGCCTCGACCTTGCTGGGGTTGTTGGTGAGCAGCAGCACCTTGGAGACGCCGAGCTGGTCGAGCATCTCGTGGGCGACGCGAAAGTCGCGCTCGTCCTTGGAGAAGCCGATCACCTGGTCGGCATCGATGGTGTCCAGGCCCTGGTCCTGCAGGCCGTAGGCGCGCAGCTTGTTGGCCAGCCCGATGCCGCGCCCTTCCTGCGACAGGTAGAGCAGGATGCCGCCGCCCTGGGCGTTGATCGCGGCGACGCCGCGGCGCAATTGCTCGCCGCAGTCGCAGCGCAGGCTGCCGAAGAGGTCGCCCGTGAGGCAGGAGGAATGCAGGCGCACGGGCACCGCCTCGGGCCATTGCGCGGCGTCGCCGATGACGATGGCGACGTGCTCGTGCACGCCATCGGCTTCGCGGAAGAGCACGAAGCGGCTGTTCTCGGCTTCGGCCAGCGGCACTTTGGCCTCGCTGATGCGGGTCAGGGTGCCGGGCCCGCTGTTGCACAGGCGCAGGGCCTCGCTGGCCTCGACGGCCAGCACCTGGCCGCGTTCGATCTCGTTGGCGACGACCGCTGCCTGTGATGCGGACACCGCGAAGGACAGTGCGGCGGGGACCAGCTGGGCGCGGCCGAGCAGGCGCAGGGCGGCACGTTCGGCCTGGCTGGCCGCGCGCGCACGGGTGCCCGCAGGCAGGGTGGCGCCTTGCATCCAGGCCAGGTCACGCAGCGCGCGCGCGTCGGGCAGGGGCTCGAGTGCGAGGGCGACGGCGTCGGTCGCATCGGCCTGCCCCAGCGCCGCCATGCGATGGCGGCTCAACACGAGCTGTGCCGCGGCGCCGCTCAGCTGCAGGGCGTCGTCCAGGCTGCGCCCGGTCAGGCCCTCGACGGCGAGGACCAGCGTCTGCCTGCCATGGTCACGCAGCACGATGGGGAGGCCGCGACGCAGATCGAAAATGGCACGCTCGGCTTGGCGCATTACTGTGTTCTCCGTTGGGGGTTCTGGTTCACCATCACGCAAGCCGTCCCCGGGGCGGGCAGACGCCGATGTAAACCGTGTGTGAAGGAAGGATGAATGTCAGACGAGCTTCTATCAGATTGGGGCTGGACGTGCATATTGCAAGCGCGTGATGCCGATTGGGCCGCCTGCGAGGCAACAAGTTTCACGGTGCAGGGCGTGGATATCGAAATCCGGCGCGGTGGCGCCTGGGGCTGCGCGCGCGATCTGGACCGGCCGACGCGGGATCTGCTCGATCTCTTCCTGCCCTGGGTGGCCACCGCCGCGCCGGTGGTGATCGCGCAGATCGGGCAGAGCCTGGACGGACGCATCGCCACCGCCAGCGGGGCCTCGCACTATATCAACGGGGAGGCGGCGCGCGCGCATCTGCATCGCCTGCGCGCGCTCGTGGATGCGGTCGTGGTGGGCGTGGGCACGGTCAATGCCGACGACCCGCAGCTCACCGTGCGCCATGTGGCCGGGCGCAATCCGGTGCGCGTGGTGCTCGATCCGCGCGGCCGCGCCAAGCCGTCGGCGCGGCTGTTCGGCGATGGGCTCGCGCCCACGCTGCATCTGGTCGCCGCCGGCCTGCCCGCGGCCGAGGCCGCACCGGCAGCGGACCCATGCAGCGCAGGGGGTGCAGGCGGCACGGTGCTGCGGATCGCGCTGGCGAGCGGTGAAGCCGGCTTCGAGCCGGCCGAGGTGCTGGCCCGCCTGGCCCGGCGCGGCTTGCGGCGCGTGCTGGTCGAGGGCGGCGGGGTGACGGTGTCGCGCTTCCTGCAGGCGGGGGTGCTCGACCGCCTCCATGTCATGGTTGCGCCGATGCTGATCGGCGCGGGCCCCGCCGGCCTGGTGCTGCCGCCGATCGACCGACTGGACGAGGCCATTCGGCCGCCCTGTCGGCACTTTGCCTGCGGCGAGGATGTGGTGTTCGATCTCGCGCTGCGCCCCCTGCGGGACCCGCCGTGAGCGTTCCCGGCCGGGCGGGCGCACAGGCCTTGCTAGCGCCGGCGCGCTAGCAGGAGCAGGGCGCCGGGCAGGCTGGAGAGCAGGACGACGAGGCCATAGCTGACCGAGATCGCGACGCCTTCGGCCGCATTCAGGCCGGCCAGCGACCACACCAGTGCGGCCGCGCCTTCACGGATGCCCCAGCCTGCGATCGACAAGGGGATCGCCATCGCCAGCAGCACCCAGGGCACCAGCGGCATGACCTCGCCAACTGGCGTCGTGATGCCGACCATGCGCATGCAGCACAGGTAGACGGCCAGGTAGCTGGCGACGATCAGCAGCGAGGCGATCAACTGGCGGGCGAAAACTTCGCGGGCGAGCAGGGCGTGCTGCACGGCGCGACCGAGGCGGCCGATCACCGTTGGCCACCGCCACCCGGCGAGACCGACGAGCAGGGCGGCGGCCAGCAGCAGCCAGAATGTGGCGCCCGCCGCTTGCGCAGCGGCCGCGCCGTCGAGCCCGAGCAGGCGCAGCGGCACGGCTTGGAGCGCTGGCGACCAGGCCAGCGTCAGCAGCGCCACCAGCAGCAGGGCAAGCTGGCCCGAAGCGCGCTCGATCAGCACGGCATGCCAGGCGCCGGCCCGCTGGCCGGCTGCCGCCTCGCTGCGCGCATGGCGCCAGGCGCGCCCGGCATCGCCCATGACGCCGCCCGGCAGCATCTGGTTGAGGAAGGTGGCGAGGTAGTACTCGGCCACGGCATGACGCAGGCCCAGCGGCACGCCGAGCTGGTGCGCCGTGAGCCGCCAGCGCCAGGCCGACAGCACGATCTGCGGCAGGCTCAGGCCGAGGGCGAGCAGCAGCCATCCTGGGTGGGGCGCGGCAAAGGCCTGCGCCAGCGCGGTGGGGTCGAGCCACAGCAGCACGAGGGCGAGCAGGCCGAGGCTCAACGCGAGGCGCAGCGCCGGCAGCAGCAGGGCGCGCACACGAAACCGCTGGCGTATTTGGGGGAGCGTGCGCGACATCGGCAGCGGGCGTCGATCCTCAGCCTGCGTTGCGCACGGGGTGGGTGCGGGGGGCGGCGAAGAGGTCGACATGCCCCACCACGAGCTGGCCCGGCGAAACCCCGCACAGCGCGCTGCGGCGCCCGTGCCAGGCCTCGATGCGCGCAGTCGCCTGCGGGCACTGCGCGCGGGCGGCGTCGCGCCAGCCGTCGATCAGGGCGCGTGCCAGGGCGGCATCGCCGGCTTCGGCGAGCTTGAGCTTCCAGGGGCTGGGGGCGAGCTCGACCTCGAAGCCGCGCGCATCGAGCGCGGCGGCAAGCGTCGGTGCCGCGTCGGGGCCGAGTGCCGCGCCCAGCCCCTTGTCGCGCCGCTGATGCGCGTTGAAGGCCTCGCGCACGAGGGCGTCGTCGGCATCGCCCGCCACTTCGCCGGTGCCCTCGAAATGCCACAGCCCGTCCACGCTGAGGGTCACGAGCACGGCGCAACGCAGATCGGCACACAGGTCGGCGAGTCGCGCCAGCCAGGCTGCATCGACAAGATCGAGCAGGGCCGATGCGCAGACCAGGCCCGTCTCGCCAAGCGCCGTGGCGTTCAGGGCGGCCAGATCGAACTGCCGTGTCTCGATCTGGACGTGGCCGCCATCATGGTCGCGCAGCTCGGTGCAGGACGCGAGCGCGCGTGCGAGCAGGGTGGGGTCGTGGTCGATCAGCGTCCAGCGTTGGGGGCCGGGCAGGCGCGGGGCGAGGTAACGCGGGTTGGCGCCGCTGCCGGTGCCCAGGTCGGCCAGCATGAAGAGGCGCTGGTTGTCGGCAGCCGGCTGGCGGGCTCGCAGCCAGTCGGCTGCGCGCCGGTTGAGGTGGTCGGCGCGTGCTGCACTGTCGGCCGCGGTGCGCAGCGCCAGCCAGTCCGCATCGAAGAGCGCATCGGGGTGGGCGTCCCGAGGGGCTTCGGGAGGCAGCGGGCTTGCGGGCGTGGGTGCGAGCATGGCGGCAGTCTCGGGCGAGGCGATCGGTCGGGCTCAGTGCCGTGCGGGGGCAGCGCCTATGCTGTCCAGCGCGGCGGCAAACTCGTCGGCCGCCTGCGTCCAGCTGCGCAGCTGCAGGCGCGCCCGGCGCGCGCCATCGCGCAAGCGCAGACGTCGGTCGCGGTCCTGCAGCAGGTTCTGCAGGGCGCTCGCCAAGGCCGCGGCGTCATCGGGCGGCACGCTCACGCCCGCGTCGGGCGGCAGGGTCTCGGCCAGCGCGCCACCGCTGGTCGTGAGCACCGGCAGGCCGGCGGCGAGGGCCTCGTCGATCACCATGCCATATCCCTCGTAGCGCGAGGCAAGCACGAACAGGTCGGCGCTGGCATAGGCCTCGCGCACCACCCGCTCCGGGCATTCGCCGAGCAGGCGCAGGCGATCGCCCAGGCCGGCGCGGCGGATGGCGTCGGCGATGGCGGCGGCGTGCTGCGGTGCGCGCGTGAGGCTGCCGATGCAGTCGCAGGTCCAGGGCAGGTGCTTCACTGATTGCAGGGCGGCAAGCAGCAGGTCGTGGCCCTTGCGCGGCGTCAACGAGGCCACGCACAGCAGGCGCGGTGCGATGTTGTCCGCGGCGGCGAGTGCGCTTGGCTCGGTGCCGGGGGCGACGACGCGCAGGCGGGCGGGACGCACGCCGAAATCAGCCAGGCGGCGGGCGGTAAACCGGCTGGTGCCGATGACGAGGCGCGCCGCCGACAGCACGGCGCGTTCGCTGGCGAGCAGGCAGCGACGGCGGCTGGCGTCGAGCCCGCTCTCGTCGGCGAGCGGATGGTGCACCAGGACGACGAGCGCCAGCCGACCGGCGTGGGCAAGCGCCACTTCGGGCAAGCCGCCCGCGGCCAGGCCGTCGACGACGACCTGATGCCCGGGCGGCAAGGCAGCGAGGGTGCGAGCGAGTGCCGTGCGCGCTTCATCGTCGGCATCGGGAAAGCGCCCGGGCAGGCCATGCACCTGCACCGTCCAGCCGCGGCTGCGCAGCCCGGCGACGATACGCGCGTCGTAGAGGTAACCGCCGGTGAGCTGGCCGGGGTCACCGGGCACGATGAAGCTGAGCTGCCGCGTCATGCGCCGGTTCTCGAGGAGCGCCGGGCAGCCGCGGTCAAAGCGCGCCCTCGTAGCTGGCCCAGGCGATGTGCGATTCGTGCAGCGTGACCTTCAGCCGCTGCAGGCCCCGGCCGCCTGCCCCCAGGCGACCACTACGGATCGCGCCAGCCATGCGGTCGAAGACCACGCGCGCCATGAACTCGGTGGTGGTGTTCTGGCCGCGGAAGGCGAGCTCGTCGTCGAGGTTGCGGAAGTTGAGATCGGCGAGCAGCGTTTTGAGGGTTTCGCTGGCGAGGCCGATGTCCACCACCAGGCCGTCGGCATCGAGCTCGGCACGCTGGAAGCAGACATCGACCACATAGGTCGCGCCATGCAGGCGTTGCGCAGGGCCGAAGATGGCGCCCTGGAAGCTGTGCGCAATCATGACGTGGTCTCGGACGGTGAGGCTGTACATGGAGGGTCTCCGGGTGGGGTCAGGGGTAGCGGATGCGCTCGCACAACGCGCCGCCGGGCTCGTGTGCGAGCCGGGCCATCAGTTGCGGCAGGTCGGCGAACGGACTCTCGCCGCTGATCAGCACGTCGAGCCGCTCGTCGACGAGCAGCGCAAGGGCAAGTTCCATGCGCCGGCGGTAATCCCAGCGCGGCGTGTGCGAGGGCGGCAAGTGGCCGACCTGGCTGGATTTGAGCGACAGGCGGCGGGCGTGAAACGCCCCGCCGAGCGCGAGCGGCACGCTGCGCAGCCCGTACCAGCTCATCTCGACGATGCGGGCCTCCTGGCCGCCCAGTTCGAGCGCGCGCGCGAGTCCGGCCGGGTTGCCGCTGGCGTGCACCACGAGGTCGCATTCGGCGCTGGCCTGGTCGGGCAGCCGATGCGTGAGCCCGAGCGCGGCGGCGAGTGCCGCCCGGCCAGGATCGACGTCGACGAGCTCGACCTGGGTGCCCGGGATGCGCCCGCACAGCCAGGCCAGCAGCGCACCGACGACGCCGGCACCGATCACCGCGATGCGCTCGCCCACCGTGGGCGCGGCGTCCCACGCGGCATTGATCGCCGTCTCCATGTTGGCGGCGAGCACGGCGCGCTCGGCGGGCAGGCCGGCAGGCAGGGGCACGACCGCAGAGGCCGGCACGATGTAGCGCTGCTGGTGCGGGTGCAGGCAGAACACCGTCTTGCCGACCAGTTCGCGGGCCGAGCTGCCGCAGCCGTCCTCGACCACGCCGACGCTGATGTAGCCGTACTTGACCGGGCCGGGAAAGTCGCCCTGCTGGAAGGGCGCGCGCATGCGCTGGTACTCGCTGACGGGCACCTCGCCGCGAAACACCAGGCACTCGGTGCCGCGGCTGATGCCGCTGTACAGGCTGCGCACGCATACGTCACCATCGCCGAGTGGGGGCAGCGGCGCCGGGCGCAGTTCGCCGCGATCCGGCGGCAGGCTCCAGAAGGCGAGGTTGGCTTGGGACATGACTCGAGGGACCGCCCGGCGAACCCTGGCGGCGGCTTGATGATCGAAGCTCGCATGGTAGCAGGCGGCACGGGCCGGACCGGGCGCGACAACAGCGGGAGGAGGGGGGGCGATCGATGAAGCAGCAGGACATGACGACGGCGGGCACGGGCTGGCCGCGGGCCGGCCTCGAACTTGGCCTCGGCCTGGCCGGCGTGGCGCTCTCCGGCGGCGGGCTTTCTGCGGTGGTCGGTCTGCCCGTGATGGCGCTGCTCGCCGCACTCGGGGTGCAGGCGGCGCTGTCGGCGCTGCTGTGGCTGCACTGGCCCGATCGCGGGCGCAGCCTGGGGCCGGCCAACCACGTCACGCTGGGGCGCGCCGCGCTCGTGTCGCTGCTTGCGGGGGCGGCGCTGGTCCCGTCGTGGGCGCAGCAGCAGGCCTGGCTGCTGGCCGGCATCGCGGGCACGGCCTTGCTGCTGGACGGCGTCGACGGCTGGGTGGCGCGGCGCTGGCGATGCGCGAGTGCGTTCGGCGCGCGCTTCGACATGGAACTCGATGCCTTTCTGATGCTCGTCCTGTGCATGCACCTGCTGTCGATGGGCAAGGCGGGGCCGTGGGTACTGGCGATCGGCCTGATGCGTTACGGCTTCGTCCTTGCCATGCGGCGCTGGCCCTGGCTCGACGCGCCGCTGCCCGACAGCCGTCGGCGCAAGCTGGTGTGCGTGTGGCAGGTGGCGAGCCTGCTGCTGTGCCTGCTGCCCCTTGTCGGTCCGACGTTGGCGACAGGCTTGCTGGCGCTTGCGCTCGGCCTGCTCGCCGGCTCGTTCGCCCTCGATGTGCGCTGGCTGTACCGGTCCGGCGCAAGCCTGCGGGTCGCCGGGCCCTGAAGAGGACGGCCGGGATCCGCCACAAGAACTCAACCACCAAAGGAGACGCAAGCATGAGAGCCGAAACGAGACCTGCCGCGCTGCGCACGCTGATCGGTAGCGGGGCGCTTGCCGCCGCGCTGGCGGCCAGCCCGGTGCTGGCCGAGCCGCACACCTACCGCATCGACCCGGATCACTTCGCGATCGCCTTTCAGGTCGACCATGTCGGCTACGCAAACGTGATCGGCCTGTTCCTGAAGGCGAGTGGCAGCTTCGTGTACGACGAGGACGCGCGCACGCTCAGCTCGGGGCGGGTGGTGGTGGTGGCCGACAGCGTGTTCAGCAACCACGGCGCGCGCGATCGCCACGTGCGCGACAGCGACTTCCTGGATGCGAAGCGCTTTCCCGAGATCGTGTTCGAGGCCACCGCGCTGGAACTCGGCGCGGACAACACCGGCAAGCTCGCGGGCAAGCTGACCCTGCTGGGGCAGACCCACCCGGTGACGCTCGACGTGTCGCTCAACAAGGCGGCGGCCTATCCCTTCGGCCACCGCAAGCACACGCTGGGCATCTCGGCGAGCACGACGCTGCAGCGCAGCCAGTGGGGCATGAACTATGGCGTCGACCGCGGCATGGTGGGCGACGCGGTGGCGCTGAGCTTCGAGCTCGAGGCCATCCGCGACTGAACGCAGCCGGGCGCCGCCCTCAGCCGCCGATGTAGGACATCTCGATCTTGCGCAGGGTGGCGGTTGCGGCGGTGCGGATCTCGGAGTAGCGATCGCTGCGTTGCTGCCACACCTGCGCGATTGCGGCGTCGATGCGGGCGTCATCGGCGCCGCCGCGCAGCAGGCCGCGCAGATCGTGGCCGTGCTGGGCAAACAGGCAGGTGTAGAGCTTGCCCTCGGTCGACAGGCGGATGCGGGTGCAGCTGGCGCAGAAGGCCTGAGTCACCGACGAGATCACGCCGACCTCGCCCCCGCCGTCCTTGTAGCGCCAGCGTTCGGCGACCTCGCCCTCGTAGTTGGGGTCGATCGGCTCGAGCGGGTAGAGGCGGTCGATGCGTGCGATCACCTCGCGCGAGGGCAGCACCTCGTCCATCTTCCAGCCGTTCGAGGCGCCCACGTCCATGAACTCGATGAAGCGCAGGATGTGGCCGCTGTGGCGAAAGTGGCCCGCCATCGCCTCGATGTCGCTGTCATTGGTGCCGCGCTTGACCACCATGTTGACCTTGATCGGCCCGAGGCCGACCGCGCTTGCGGCCGCGATGCCCTCGAGCACCTTGTCGACCGGATAGTCGGCATCGTTCATGCGTCGGAACAGCGCATCGTCGAGCGCATCAAGGCTGACGGTGACGCGATGCAGGCCGGCATCCTTGAGCCGGCGGGCGAGCTTGGGCAGCAGCACGCCGTTGGTTGTGAGCGTGATCTCGACGCCGTCGAGCCGGGCGAGCATCGCGATCAGGCGCTCGATGTCCTTGCGCAGCAGGGGTTCGCCACCGGTGATGCGAAGCTTGCGCACGCCGCGTTCGACGAACAGGCGGGCGACGCGGAAGATCTCCTCGAAGGACAGCAGCTCGCTGCGCGGCAGGAACTTGTACTGGTCGTCGAACACCTCGCGCGGCATGCAGTACACGCAACGGAAGTTGCAGCGATCGGTCACCGAGATGCGCAGATCGCGCACGCTGCGCCCGCGTTGATCGAGCAGCGGCGCGCCCGGAGCGGGGCGCTGTGCGGGATCGGCCGGCAGGATCGGGGCCGCAGCCTCGTGGATCGGAATGACTTTCATGGCAGGCCAGGGGGCGAGTGCAGCGATTATCAATACAGGGACAGCGCCTTGCAAGGCATGGTTCAAGCCGCTTTCTCGCGCGCCTGCGCATGCTGCACTGCAGCGTGTGCGCGTGCGCGTTGAGGGCCCGACCCCGAGTGCCATGGGCGAGCGGTGTATCATTGCGCGCCGGAGCGATTCCGGCATCAGGAGAACAATCAGACATGGCCGAACTCGTGCCACTGCCCGCCACGGCACTGCGCAGTTATTGCGACCCCGCCTGCTTCAATTTCGACACGACCGAATCCCTTGCCGATCACGCCGGCGACCTTGGCCAGGAGCGCGCCGTGGAGGCGATCCGCTTCGGCCTCGCCATGGGGCACAGCGGCTATCACGTGTTCGTGCTGGGCGAGGCCGGCAGCGGCAAGCATGCGACCACCTTCAGGCTGCTGCGCGATCGCGCCGCCGGCGAGCCGGTGCCGCCCGATCTGTGCTACCTGCACAACTTCGACGAGTCGCTCAAGCCGCGCCTGCTCACCCTGCCGGCCGGCCGCGGCGCGGCCTTGCGCGCATACATGCAGACCTTCATCCGCGACCTCGGCCCGGCGCTGGAGGCCGCGCTCGACAGCGACGCGCACAGCGACCGCGTCGAATCCCTGCAGAGCGCCCACAAGGCGCGCGAGGAGGGCGCCTTGCGCGAGCTCGGCCAGTCCTGTGCCGAGGAGGGCATCTCGCTGCTGCAGACTCCCGAGGGTTTCGTGTTCGCGCCGATGCGCGACGGCGAGGTGATGTCGCCCGAGGCCTTCGAGGCCTTGCCCGAGGAAGAGCGCAAGACCATCGAGGGCCGCGTCACCGCCTGGAGCGAAAGGCTGGAGGACCTGCTCAACGAGTTTCCCGGCTGGCGCAAGGCGGTACGCGAGTCGATCGAGCGTGCCGAGCACGAGGTGCTGGGGCCGGCGGTGTCCCACCTGTTGCGTGAGGTGCGCGAGGCGCACACCGACCTGCCCGAGGTGCTCGCCTTTGTCGATGCGGTCGCACATGACGTGCTCGACAGCGCGATCAGGGGCACGATGCTCGAGGAGGAAGAGGACGACGTCGCCGAACCCGAGGAGAACACGCGCTACCACCGCTACCAGGTCAAGCTGCTGGTCGATCACTCGGCGTCGCAGGGCGCGCCGGTGGTGTTCGAGAACAATCCGGGTTACGGCAACCTGATCGGGCGCATCGAGCACGTCGTGCAGCAGGGCAACCAGGTCAGCCACTTCAACCTCATCCGCGCCGGTGCCCTGCATCGGGCCAATGGCGGCTACCTGGTGCTGGACGCCGAGCGCCTGCTGTCCCAGCCCTTTGCCTGGGAAGGCCTCAAGCGCTGCCTGCGCGCCGGCGAGATCCGCATCGAGCCGCCGGCCGAGGCGCAGGGGTGGAGCGGCGCGCTGACGCTGGAGCCGCAGGCGGTGCCGAGCGCCTTGAAGGTGGTGCTGATCGGTGATCGCGATGTGTATTACCTGCTGATGGAACACGATCCCGAGTTCGCCGACCTGTTCAAGGTCGCGGCCGACTTCAACGACGACCTGCCGCGCACGCCCGAGAATGAATGCGAGTACGCCCGCCTGATGGCGCTGCTGGCGCGCGGGGCGAAGCTGCTGCCCTTCGATCGCAGCGGCGTTGCCCGCCTGGTCGAGGAGGCGTCGCGTCTGGCCGAGGATGCCGGTCGCCTGTCGCTCAATACGCGCGCCCTGTCCGACCTGATGCGCGAGGCCGACCACCACGCCCGCCTGAAGGGACGCAGCGCCACCGGCCGCGAGGAGGTCGAGGATGCGCTCGCGGCGCGTGTGCGGCGCTGCAATCGCTATCCGACGCGGGTGCGCGAGTCCATTCTCGACGGCACCACGTTGATTTCCACCGACGGCCAGCGTGCCGGCCAGATCAACGGCCTGGTGGTGGTCGAGCTCGCCGGCGAGCGCTTCGGCCATCCGGTGCGCATCACCGCCACCGTGCGCATGGGTGAGGGCGACGTGGTCGACATCGAGCGCGAAACCGAACTCGGCGGCGCGATCCACTCCAAGGGCGTGCTGATCCTGTCCGCCTTCCTCGCGGCGCGCTACGCCCGCCACCAGCCCTTGTCGCTGTCGGCCAGCCTCGTGTTCGAGCAATCCTATGCGCCGGTCGAGGGCGACTCGGCCTCGCTGGCCGAGCTGTGCGCACTGCTGTCGGCGCTGACGCAGATCCCCATCCAGCAGCGCTTTGCGATCACCGGATCGGTGAACCAGTTCGGCGAGGTGCAGGTGATCGGCGGCGTGAACGAGAAGATCGAGGGCTTCTTCGACCTGTGCAGCGCGCGCGGGCTGGATGGCTCGCACGGCGTCGTGATCCCGGCCGCCAGCGTGCGTCACCTGATGCTGCGCGAGGATGTGGTGGAGGCCGCGGCGCAGGGCCGCTTCCACATTCATGCGGTGACGACGGTCGACGAGGCGATGACGGTGCTCACCGGCGTCAATGCGGGTGAGCCCGACGCCAAGGGTGTGATCCCCAGGGGCACGCTCAACCACAAGGTGGCGACCGTGCTCGCCGAGATGACCGCGGCGCGTCACGCCTTCTCCGACACCGAGGGTTCGGCCGGCGCCCGCCAGCATCGCCGCCGTCACGGCGTCTGAGCAGCGCCCGCCCTCGCGGGCGGGCGCTGCAGGCGGCAGCGTGGGTTCAGCGCAGGCCCACGATCATGCTCAGCAGCAGGGCGAGCACCACCATCAGCGCAAGCCAGGCGACGACGCCGGTGGTGAGCACGAAGCTGCCCAGCACGCGCGAGCGCGAGTGATCGTCGAGCTTGAACAGGGGCTCGATGCCGTGATAGATGAGCGCCGCAGAGGCCACCCAGGCCACGGCCATCGCTGCGACGGCGACCCAGGCCGACGGCACGAACAGCACCAGCGCGCAGATCCACAGCGGCGCCGGCGCCACCGCGGCGAGCATGAAGGCGTCGTGGAAGTCAGGGCGGGCGTTCGCGACCTCGCCGAGCTGCTGGATGATGGAGGCCATCAGCGGCACCATCACCAGTTGTGCGGCGTAGAAGCAGACGAACAGCAGGGCCGCCTCGAAGCCCGTGATCTGTGGCACCGCAGCCGGGAATACGGCGCCGGGCGTGACGTACATCGAATACAGGAACATGGCCGGCGGGATCAGCGACATCGGCATCACGAACATCGTGAACATCTTCTTGACCGACGGATGGATGCTGACCAGTTCGGACCAGCCTTCCTTGTACGAGTACAACATCTTGGGAAGGTTATGCACATGCATGATCGTCTCCTTGTGTCTCGTTTCTCCTCATTGCAGCGGCTGGGCCCAGTCGCAGGCACGCCGTGAGCAAGTAGACCGGCGCGCGCCGGATTCGTGCCGGACATCGTGTGCCGTTGATGGCGAGGATCCGCGCCCGACAAGGAAACGAGGGCGGAGCCGGTCGAGCCGGTCCGCCCTCGGGTGCCCGCCTGCAGGCGGCCGAGTCCCTTCAGTGCAGGACCCGATTCACGTCGTCGATGATCGGGCCGAGCGCGCCGGCGATGCGCTGGAACTGCGCCGCGTCGATCATGCTCCCCAGCACGGCCTGGAAGCGTTCGCCCTGCACGCCCGAGACGATGTACTGCCAGCGGTAGGCGCGCAGCACGGTGGCGTGCACCTGCGCCGCCTCTTCCGCGCTGTGACTGCGTCCGCTGGTGGCGATGAAGTACTCGGCGTCGGCGCGCGCCTGCGCCTGCAGGATGCCGTCGACCGCGGCCACCAGGCCGATGAGGTCATCGACGGCACGGTCGCGTTCCGCCGGGCTCAGGCCTGCGTCCTCGCGCACCCACTCGAGCTCGTCGAGGATGGCGTGCTGCGATTCCTCGCGCGCATGGTGCAGGAAGACGTCCTTCCACAGCTCGGACAGGTTGTCGTCCGGCTCGATGCTACTGTGGTAGTGCAGCAGCACGAAGATCTCGATGTGGCAGATCAGGCCGAGCACGGCCCATTTCGAGGCTGACAGCACCGCCCGTGCGACCTCGTTGGGGTCGGGCACGAAGACGTAGCCCGCGGGCATGCCTGCGGCGGCCATGCGCTCGAGGCGGCGGAACATCTCCTGGTGCTTGATCTCCTCGTCGGTGAAGCGCACCAGGGCCTCGAGTGCGACCTGGTCGCCGAACCAGTGGTCACGGCTCAGGTCGAGCACCTGGGCGCTGATGAAGCGCTCGACGAGGCCGAAGATGTTGGCGTAGGAGCGGCCCTGGATCTGGGACAGGAAGCGGCGCTCGGCCGGCAGCAGGAAGGGCAGCGCGTCGACGCGTGACAGGCCGTCGGGCAGGAACTTCTTGTTGAAGTCGAACTGGCGGCCGCGGATGACGTCGCGATCGATGTCGAAGCGCACGCGCTTCGAGACTTCGACAGCCTTGGCGTAACGCTGGGCGGGGTGCAGGGCGTGGAGGGTGACTTCCATGGTGATGCTCCTTGCGGGGTGGGGTGATGGCTTCAGTACAGCGGGGCGACGGAGTTCTTTGGGCCATGGCGGCGGCTGGGTTCGGCCAGTCCTTCGAGCTCGGCCGTCAGCGAGTCGATCTCGGCGCGGTGCACGCCAATGTCCTTCAGGGTGCGCTCGTCGAGCTCGGCGAGCAGGCGGCGCTGGGCGCGCAGGGCACGTGCGGCGCGGCGGCGCACCGCCGCTTCGCGCAGCGCCGTCGCAACGTAGCCGGCGAGCTGCACGATATCGTCGAGGGCGCGGCGGATGCGGCGGGCGGGCTTGCCTGGCAGCGTGGTCGATGCGTTCAGGCGGAGGTCGGTCAGGGCTTTCATGTTGCGGTCTCCTCGTGGGGCGGCGATGGCTCGGCGACGGCCGGCTGGCAGGCCGGGCCTGGTCGTCGATGGCTGCATGCTGGGGCGTCCGGGTATCGCGCTTCTTTCGCTTTCGCGCGTCGTGGTATCAGTTTGTATTCGGCCTGTTTCGCGGCCGATCACGCGCCCTGGCCACAGGAATCGGTCCTTGATCGGGGCGCGGGTGGCGTCCACACTGGGATCAGCACTGCGGCATGAGCGAGGAGGAATCGGGCATGGAAGCAATCGGCCGCGTCCTGCTGGTGGACGACGATCCCGATATCAGGGCAATGCTCTCGGAGTACCTGTCGACACATGGACTGGAGGTGGCGGCCGCCGACGGCGGCGCGGCCATGCTCGATGCCCTGGCGCAGGCGGTCCCGGATGTGGTGTTGCTGGACCTGCGCCTGCCCGGAGAGGACGGCCTGAGCCTGCTGCGCTACCTGCGCCAGCACCATGCGGTGGGGGTGCTGATCGTGACCGGCGCGGGCGAGGTGGTCGACCGGGTGGTCGGGCTGGAGATGGGCGCCGACGACTACATCGCCAAGCCCTTCGAGCCGCGCGAACTGCTCGCCCGGGTCAAGAGCGTGATGCGCAGGCTGGCCCCGGCCGCCGCCGCCGCGCCCGCAGTGGAGGCAGCGCGGCCGCCATCGGCCGTGCAGCGCGACGAGCCGATGGTCGCGGTCGGCGAATGCCGGCTCGACCTGCGCGCACACCGGCTGTTCGACGCCGCGGGCGAGGAGCTGATGCTCACCGCGATGGAGTTCGAACTGCTGAAGGCCTTCGTCGAGCGCCCCAATCAGGTGCTGTCGCGCGACCAGTTGCTGACCCTCACCCGCAACCGCGAGTGGGAGCCCTTCGACCGCTCGATCGACATCCGCATCGCCCGCCTGCGACGCAAGGTCGAACCCGACCCGGAGCGTCCGCGGCTGATCCGCACCGTGCGCGGCGCGGGCTACATGTACGTGCCGGCGTGAGGGGCGCACGGCGGTCGGTCGTGTAACCGGCGTGTTTCCGTGGTAACCCTGCGGTAACGGACAATGACGCATCGCGGCCGCCGGCTACATTGGAAGGAACAATCCAGGCGACGGGGCAGGCCATGAAACACAAGGATCGACGCCGCTCATCCCTGCGCGCGCGCCACGGGGTGCGGGCAGGGGGCGCAGCACAGGGCACGCCCGCGTTTGCGCGCGGCGACGCCACCGCCGGGCGCCTGCTGCAGGCCGAGCGCTCGCTGCGGGCCTCGGAGCTGCGACTGCGCCAGGTGCTTGACCAGAGCAAGGCGGTGGTGTTCTGGAAGGACCTCGACGGGCGCTACCTGTTCGTGAATCGCGAGTTCTGTCGCCTGGTGGCCAGGCCGGCCGAGCAGGTGATCGGCCGCTGTGACGCCGACGTGATGCCGCTCGAGGTGGCCGCGCGCCTGCGCGCCAACGACGGTCAGGTGGTGCAGTCGAGGCAGACCATCACCTTCGAGGAACAGGTCGTGTTCGGTGGCCGGCCGCGGACCTATCTGGTGGACAAGTTTCCCCTCCTCGATGCTGCCGGCGCGCCCTATGCGGTGTGCGGCATCGCCACCGACATCACGGCGCGCAAGCGGGTCGAGGAAGCCTTGCAGGGGGCCTCCCTCGCGGTTTCCGGGGCCGGCGGCGGCAGCATCTTTCAGGCGCTGGCGCGCTATCTGGCGACCATCATCCGCAGCGACTGGATCTTCATTGCGGTGCGCGACTCGGAGCGGGCCCACTGGATGCACGTCCTGGCGCTGTGGTGCGACGGCGAGCTGGCCGAGAACTTCGACTACGACGTGCGCGGCACGCCGTGCGAGACCGTGATCGGTCAGCAGTTCCGCGTCTACCCGCAGGGTCTGGGCGAGCATTTTCCGCTCGACGCGGACTTCGCCCAGTACGGCATGGAAAGCTACGCGGGCTATCCGCTGGCCGACACGCGTGGCGAGCCGCTGGGCCTGATCGCCGCGGTGTCGCGGCGGCCGATCTCCGACCCCGGCTTCGTCGAATCGGTGATGAAGATCTTTGCCGTGCGTGCCGCGGCGGAACTCGAGCGCGATCGCATGGATCGCGCCCTGCGCGCCTCCGAGGCGAGCTATCGCGCCATCTTCGAGGCCTCGGAGGACTGCATCTTCATCCACGACATCGACACTGGAGCGCTTGTGGACGTCAATCAGCGCGCCTGCACCGTGTACGGCTATGACCACGACACCTTGCTGGCGATGCGCGTCGGCGACCTCGGCCCGGGCGTGGAACCCTACACCGAGGCCGATGCGCGACGTCTGATGCAGCGTGCGCGCGATGGTGAGGTGGTGCGCGCGGAATGGCGCCGGCGCAATGCCGACGGCAGCCTGCATTGGGACGAGGTCTGCCTCAAGCGCATCTGCCTCGCCGGCGTGGATCGCATCCTGGCGGTGACGCGCGACATCACCGCGGCCAAGGAATCCGCCGAGGCGATCGCCCGCAGCGAGGCGCAACTGCGGCAGGCGCAGAAGATGGAAGCGATCGGCCATCTGGCCGGCGGCATCGCGCACGACTTCAACAACATCCTGACCAGCATCAATGGCTACCTGGCGCTGGCCGAGGACCGCCAGGCCGAACTCGGTGACGCCAGGCTCGGGCGCTACCTCGAGCAGGCGCGCCTGTCGACGCGGCGCGCGCGCGACCTCATCCGCCAGTTGCTGACCTTCAGTCGCGGTCAGCGCGGCATGCCGCGCCCGCTTGCGCTGCAGCCGCTGGTCGAGGAGCTGGCCTTCTTTCTCGCCCCGATGCTGCCGCCCACGGTGGCCTTCGAGGTGCAGCCGCCCGGCCTCGAGGCCAGCGTGATGGCCGATCCGGTGCAGCTCGAGCAGGTGCTGATGAACCTGTGCATCAACGCGCGCGATGCGGTCGAAGGGCGCGGCCGGATACGCATCGGCGTCGAAGCGGCGCCGCCGGGCGAGGCCGTGTGCGCGTCCTGTCGGGCGTCGATGGTGACGGACGGTCAGGTGGCGCTGGTGGTGGCCGACGATGGTCCGGGGATCCCGCCGGACACGCTGGAGCGGATGTTCGAGCCCTTCTTCAGCACCAAGCCGGTGGGCAAGGGCAGCGGCATGGGGCTGGCCACCGTGCATGGCATCGTGCACGAGCACGGCGGACACATCCTGATCGACACCGCAGCGGCTGCGGGGACGCGCTTTCGCGTGCTGCTGCCGATCCTGTCGCAGCCGGCCGCGCAGGCCGGCAGCCGTGGCCCGGAGCCTGATCGGCCAGTCCCGGTGCGGCTCGCGGGGCGCATCCTGCTGGCCGATGACGAGGACATGGTGCGCGGCTTTCTGCGCGAGCTGCTCGAGGGCTGGGGGCTCGCGGTCGAGGCGGCGACCGACGGCCGCGAAGGGCGCGCGCTGTTCGCGGCCGATCCGGCGGCCTTCGATGTCGTGCTCACCGACCTCACCATGCCGCACATGACCGGGCTCGAGCTTGCGCAGGAGATCCGGCGCCTGTCGCCGGCGACGCCGGTGCTGCTGTTCTCGGGCTATGCCGACGGCGTCGGCGCCGAGGCCTTGCACGGCGCCGGCGTGCTTGCCGTGTTGCCCAAGCCGGTCGAGCCGGCAAGCCTGTACGCGGCGCTGACACAGGCCCTCAGCCCGCGCCCGCCGGCCTGAGGACGGCTGCCGCGGCGGCGGCCGGGGTGGCCGGAGCGGACGACGGCGCGGACTGCTGCGTTGCGGGGCGCTCGATCAGTGGCAGGTGGATCGCCACGGCGAGCAGCGCCAGCGCGATATCGGCATGCCACATCCAGTCGTAGCTGCCGGTGACGGTCAGCACGATGCCGCCCAGCCAGACGCCGAGAAAGGCGCCGATCTGATGCACCAGCATCACCACGCCGACAAGCGTCGCCATATGACGCAGGCCGAACAGCTTGCCGACCAGACCGACCGTCGGCGGCAGGGTGGCCATGTAGGTGAGGCCCATCCAGGCGGCAAAGCCGAGCATGACCCACTCGGTCTTCGGCAGGGCGAGGAAGGTGGCGACGCCGAGCGCACGCAAGCCGTACAACACCATCAGCACACGCCGCATCGATCCGCGACGGATGGCGGCGCCGGCGAGGAGGCTGCCGATGACGTTGCACAAGCCGACAACGGCGATCCACCAGCCCGCCAGGCTCGCCGGCAGGCCGCAATCGGCGATCACGCCGGGCATGTGCGAGATCAGGAAGGAGACGTGAAAGCCGCACACGAAGAAGCCGCCGGTGACGAGCCAGAAGGCCGGACTCGTCAGGGCATCGCGCACCGGCATCGAGGCGCTTTCCTGGGCGGACAGGGCGGGTCTGCCGGCCGACTCTCTGAACATCAGCGCCAGCGGCAGGGCCAGTAGCGCGAGTGCGGCCAGACCGAGCATTGCCTGCTGCCAGCCGGCGGCCGTGATCATGCCCTGGCTGGTCGGCCCGAGCAGCAGCTGGCCGGCCGAGCCGCCGGCGCTGACGATGCCCACGGCGAGCCCGCGGCGCTCCGCGCTCACCCGCCGGCTGACCTCGCCCAGCAGCAGACCATTGCTCCCTGCCGCCGCGCCGGCGAAGGCGAGCAGCGCGAGGGCGAGCACCAGCTCTGCCGCGCTGCCGACGAAGGGCAGCAGGGCACTTCCGGTCGCCAGTCCCAGCCCGCCGACGGCGATGACGCGGGCACTGCCATGACGGTCGGCGATCAGGCCGACGAAGGGCTGGGCAACACCCCACAGCAACTGGTTCAAGGCGACCGCGAAGCTGATGGTCACCAGGCCGAGTCCGGTGGCGGCATTGAGCGGCGCGACGAACAGCCCGAACGACGAGCGCGAACCCATCGTGATCGCCATCAGCGCCGCCGCGGCAAGGGCGATGCTGAGACCGTGAAGGGGGCGTGAGGGATGCATGGCAGTCTCCGTGCTGTGGCGGGATCACGGAGCAGATGCTGGGGGCGGCGGGTATTCGCGGAATTTCGCAATGGCGCGCGAATGTTGCGGCTTTGTATCGGGGCGGGACCCGATTGTGCATCTCCACTTTTCATCGCCTGCCTGGCGCGCTAACGTTGCAGGCGTGCGTCCGGATGTTTCGAGGAGATGCGGCGATGGACAGGAGCGGGACCGACGACCCCTTTGGCCTGCGGGAGAGACCCGGCGTCTACGACACGGGGACCGGTGCGATCAAGATCATCGAGACCAACCGCGGTATCCCGGGGGTCGAGCGCGTGATCATTCGCAGCTACTGCGGCCGAACCCAGGACAACCGCGTGTTCTACCGCCTGAGCAGCGACCGCCGGCGGGTCTTCGATACCCTGGAGCAGGCACTCGCGGCGCGCGAGGTGCGACTGACCTGAGCCTGGCTGGAACAGCCGCCAGCTCGGTGCCCGGCGGCGGTCTCAGCCGGCCTCGGGCGGACGCGCCGGCAGCTCGGAGGGCGGCTGCGCTGCCAGGCAGTAGCGATTCTTGCCAAGCGCCTTGGCGGCATACATCGCCTTGTCGGCGGCGTGCACGAGCGCTTCCTCATCGTCGCCGTGTTGCGGAAAGAGGGCGACGCCGATGCTGGCCGAGACGACGACCCTGTGTTCGCCGATGGCGATGGGCTGCGAGATCGCGCTCAGGCAGCGCTCGAGCAGTGGCAGCAGATCCTCACCGACGTCGGCGGCGTCCTCGATGAGCAGGGCGAACTCGTCACCGCCGATGCGGGCGACGCTGTCCGCACCGCGCAGCGTCCGCCGCAGGCGCTCGCCGATTTCAATCAGCACGCGGTCGCCGGCGTCATGGCCGAGGCGATCGTTGATCGGCTTGAACGCGTCGAGATCGATGAAGCACACTGCGAGTCTCGCCCCGCCGCGGACGGCCCTGGCCAGGGCGTGGCGCAGGCGGTCGGAGAACAGTCGGCGGTTCGGCAACTGGGTCAGGGGGTCGAGATGGGCGAGGCTGTGCAGCGCACTCTCCTGTTCCTTCAGGCGCTGGATGTCCGTGTGCGTGCCGACCATGCGCAAGGGCTTGCCTGCGCGGTCACGTTCGACGATGCGGCCGCGGTCCAGTACCCAACGCCATGAACCATCGCGACGATGCAGGCGGTATTCGCATTCGTAATGGTCGATGTCGCCGTCGAGGTGACGGCGCAACGCCGCCTCGGCCCGAATGAGGTCCTCAGGATGGACGAAGCGCCGCCAGGTCTCGATCGTGGTCGGCAGCAGCTCGTCGAGGCGATGGCCGACAAAGTTCGCCCAGCGCTCGTTCATGCGTACCGTGGCGGTCGCGATGTCCCATTCCCAGGAACACGCGCCCGTGCCCCAGATGATGTTGTCGAGGCGCGTGCGTTCGCTCTCGAGCTCGGCCAGCGTCTGCGCCAGCGTCGTGAGGGTTTCACGGTTGCGCTTGTCGCTGAGCGAAAGTGCCTGCCGGGCTTGCTCGAGGGTCAGCTTTTCCGCCCGTAGGCGGACATTGATCCGCCCCAGCGCGAGCGCGAGCCCGGCGATGGCAATGATGCTCGCGCCGCCGAGCAGGATCGCCGTGCGGTGGCGCGCCCACACGTCTGCCAGACTGAAGGCGGGGGTGAGGTCGTAAGGCGGCAGGCGCAGGCTGCGCAGCAGGTTCTCGACCGGCGAGTAGTCGGCCGCCGGTTCGAAGCCGGCGATGCCGGCGGCGACTGCAGCCGCCTGGTCGGGCTCGAGCGTCATCAGGGCGGCAGCGATGCGGCGCGCGAGTTCGGGCTTCAGATGCGCGGCAGCGATGCGGCGCGCGAGTTCGGGCTTCAGATGCGCGGCAGCGAAAACCGGCCATTCCGGGTACAGGCGGGTCGACAATGCATAGGGATAGCTCGGCAGATCCTGTGCATTGAGGACCTTCAGTGCGCCCGCTTCCAGCCGGCCCTCGGCGATCAGCGCCTCGAGCAGGCCGCTGCGGGCGAAGCCGACGTCCGCCTCGCCTGCGAGGACGGCGTCGACGACCTGGTCGTGCGCGCCACCCACAAAGCGCACCGGCCCCAGTGCCTCGCGAGCGATGCCCTCCTGCGCAAGGCTCATCAACTGGGCCTGATAGCCGCCCAGCGAGGCCGGATGAACGGCCGCGATCCGCTTGCCGGGGAGCTGCGCGAGGCCGCCGATGTCATCGCGCGCGCTGCGGGCAAAGATGACGCCACCCGAGCCGATCATCCGCTTGCCCTGGTACTGGGGCACCCGCGTGGCCAGCAATGCGGTGAGCGGGTTGCGGTTGCGCAGCATGACGTAGTCGCTCGCCTCGGTGATCACCACATCCACGGTCTGGCGTGCCAATCGGTCGCGGATCTCGTCATGGGACAAGGCCACCAGCACGACCTGGGGGCCATTGAGCTTTTCCGTGAGGTAGTCGGCCAGGGGCTGCCACTGCTGCAAGCTGTGTTCGGGCGGGCGGTAGGTCGCGACCGCCAGCGCCAGCGTCTGCGCCGCGCTTGCCGTGCCCGCAGCCAGGCAGAACAGCAGGAGTATGGCAGCACGCAGAAGGCCGGCAGGGCCCGGCAGACAGGCAGGGCGCAGCACGGGTGCGCAGCCGGACCATCGGGGACTCATCGGGAAAGCTCCTCCGGGCGCGGCAGCAGGCGGTCATCGACGAGGCGGTCGAGCGCAGGGCGCCGTTCGAGGTGGCCCCACTCGAACATCAGCTGCGACAGGTTGTCGGCGACCTCGAGCAGGCGGCCATTGCGGCGCAGGAGGTGACCGTTCTCGTGCTCGTCGGGCAGCAGCAGTCCGCGGAAGCTCTGCAGGGCATTGGGGCCGCTTTCACCGAGCCGGGGTGCCAGGCGGTAGGCGGCGTCGGCCGGGTTGGAGCGCAGGTGATGGAGGGCGAGGAAGTGCCCCTTGATGAGGGCCTGGAGCGCACGGCGCTTGTGCGCGTACTCCAGCGCGCGCTCACTCACGGCGAGCACGTCGATGATCGTGCCGGGGAGCGCGGTGCTGTCGAAGAGCATCCGGCCGTGCGCGGCCAGCAACATGCCGACGACCGGCTCGAAGCTGACGATGGCGTCGACCTCGTCCCTTTCCCAGGCGGCGAGGTGCTGATCGACGGTCATCGGTACCACCTGCACATCCTGCGGCTTCAGTGCGACGCTGTTCAGGGCCGACTGCAGCATCAAGGCGCCGACCGCGGTGTTCTCCACGCCGACGCGCTTGCCGGCGAGCGCGCGCAGGTCCGCAACATGCGGCTTGGCGACAAGCGCGTCGGCGCCTGATGACAGGTTGAAGACGAGCACGACCTGCAGGCGGAAGCCCTGGGCGAGGAGGCTGAGTGTCTCGTCGAGGGTCAGCGCGGCGGCGTCGATCTCGCCCGCCGTGAGGCGCTGCATGGACTCGGTGGCCGAGGCCGTCTCGACCAGCCGCACCGCATCGGAGCCGATCCAGCCCTCGCGGGCGGCTAGGAACATCAGCGCGTAACCGGGCCAGGGATGGGCCGACACCGACAAGGGCTCGCGCTGCGAGCTACAGGAGAGCGCGGCGGGGAGAAGGAGCAGCGAAAGCAGGGTCCGCACGCTGTCGCGTCGGCTCATGGTCAGGTGCGACATGTGGAAGGGGTCGCGGTCTGGGCGACTGGTTATCCTCGATCCGAGCCGAAAGTCTAGATCGGGCGCCCCGCGGCCGTCAGTGAATTGGTGCGCGACTTTAAGGGGAAAGTGGCCGCTCGATCTTGATGGCCGTCAAGGGGGCTGGACCGTAGAGCGCGCCGCAGGCATGCCCGCTGTGGGCAACAAAAAAGCCAACCCCGGAGGATTGGCTTTTCTGATTTTTGGCTCCCCGACCTGGGCTCGAACCAGGGACCTACGGATTAACAGTCCGGCGCTCTACCGACTGAGCTATCGGGGAATTACCTTGTGCAGCTTGCGCTGCGAAAACACTTGTGCAGACTTTGCTGCCGCTTGCTGTTCCCTTGGGAAACATCAAGTTCTGAAACTTGGCTCCCCGACCTGGGCTCGAACCAGGGACCTACGGATTAACAGTCCGGCGCTCTACCGACTGAGCTATCGGGGAACAGAGGCGCGCATTCTAGGCAGTGGGCGCGCTTGCGTCAAGGCGAAGACGGCAATTTTTCGGGGATCGCCCTCTTCGTCTCGACGCGACCAGAGCATCAGCCCTTGACCACCTGCGCGATCGCCTTGGCGACGTAGCCGATGTTCTTGGAGTTGAGCGCAGCCAGGCAGATGCGGCCGGTCGACACGGCGTAGATGCCGAAATCCGATTTCAGCTGCTCGACCTGGGCGGCGGTGAGGCCGGTGTAGGAGAACATGCCGCGCTGCTTGATCACGAAAGAGAAGTCCTGCGCCACGCCCTCGGCCTTCAACTGCTCGACCAGGCCGGTGCGCATGGCGCGGATGCGCTCGCGCATGCCGCCGAGCTCGTCTTCCCACATCTGGCGCAGCTCGGCCGAGGACAGCACCGCGGCGACGATGGCGCCGCCGTGGATCGGCGGGTTGGAGTAGTTGGTGCGGATCACGCGCTTGACCTGCGACAGCACGCGGCCGGCTTCTTCCTTGCTGGCGGTGACGATGGACAGCGCGCCGACGCGCTCGCCATAGAGCGAGAAGCTCTTCGAGAACGAGCTCGACACGAAGAACTGCAGACCGCTGGCCGAAAGCGCGCGCACCGCCACGGCGTCGGCGTCGATGCCTTCGGCAAAGCCCTGGTAGGCCATGTCGAGGAAGGGGATCAGGCCACGCTCACGGCACACCGCGACCACCTCGTCCCACTGCGCGTCCGACAGGTCGGCGCCGGTCGGGTTGTGGCAGCAGGCGTGCAGCACGATGATCGAGCCGGGCTGCAGACTGTCGAGCTTGGCCTTCATGCCGGCGAAGTTCACGCCGCGGGTGGCGGCGTCGTAATAGGGGTAGTTCTCGACCGGGAAGCCGGCGGATTCGAACAGCGCGCGGTGGTTCTCCCAGCTCGGGTCGGAGATGTACACGGTGGCGCCAGGCAGCAGGCGCTTGAGGTAGTCGGCGCCAACCTTGAGCGCGCCGGTGCCGCCGAGGGCCTCGATGGTGACGGTCTGGCCGCTGGTGGCGAGCTGCGAGTCCTTGCCGAAGAGCAGGCCCTGCACCGCGTTGTTGTAGGCGGCGGGGCCTTCGATCGGCTGGTAGCCGCGCGGCGGCATGGCTTCGAGGCGGGCCTTCTCGGCGGCGCGCACGGCGCCCAGCAGCGGGATCTTGCCGTTGTCGTCGTAGTACACGCCGACGCCGAGGTTGACCTTCTCGGCGCGGGTGTCGGCGGCGAAGGCCTCGTTCAGGCCAAGGATCGGGTCACGGGGCGCCATCTCGACGGCGGCGAAGATCGAAGCGGACATGAGGACTCCAGTTGTTCCGGTAGGGCAGCAGTGGAAGCGCATGGCAGGAACGGCGGTGCGCCGTGCCTTGTCACGCGATTTGGGAAATAATCGGTGTTTTCGTCCGATGCCGCCGGGTGGCGATGCACCGGAATGGAGCGGGAATTTTAGCATGACGAGTCAAGGCAATAGCGGCGGAAACGACGCAGCGCAGCAAGGCGGGACGGTGCTCAGTTTCGAAGGCAGCCCCTTCCGCCTGCACCAGCCCTTTCCGCCCGCCGGCGACCAGCCCGAGGCGATCCGCCTGCTGTGCGAGGGGGTGGAGGACGGCCTGATGTACCAGACCCTGCTCGGCGTGACTGGCTCGGGCAAGACCTACACCATGGCCAACGTGATCGCCCGCATGGGCCGCCCGGCGCTGGTGCTGGCGCCCAACAAGACGCTGGCGGCGCAGCTGTACGCCGAGTTCAAGGAGTTCCTGCCCGAGAACGCGGTCGAGTACTTCGTCAGCTACTACGACTACTACCAGCCCGAGGCCTACGTGCCCTCGCGCGACCTCTTCATCGAGAAGGACTCGTCGATCAACGAGCACATCGAGCAGATGCGACTGTCGGCGACCAAGAGCCTGATGGAGCGACGCGACGTGGTGATCGTGGCGACGGTGTCGTGCATCTACGGCATCGGCGACCCGGTGGATTACCACGCGATGATCCTGCACCTGCGCGAGGGCGAGCGCATGGCGCACCGCGACCTCATCCAGCGCCTGGTGGCGATGCAATACACCCGCGCCGACATCGACTTCCGCCGCGGCACCTTCCGCGTGCGCGGCGACGTCATCGACGTGTTCCCGGCAGAAAACGCCGAGCTGGCGGTGCGCATCGAGATGTTTGACGACGAGATCGAGCACCTGACCCTGTTCGATCCGCTCACCGGCCATCTCAAGCACAAGCTGGCGCGCTTCACCGTGTATCCGTCCAGCCACTACGTGACCCCGCGCGCCACCGTGCTGCAGGCGATCGAGGCGATCAAGGAAGAGCTGAAGGAGCGCGTTGCCTACTTCCAGCGCGAGGGCAAGCTGGTGGAGGCGCAGCGCATCGAGCAGCGCACCCGCTTCGATCTCGAGATGCTCAACGAGATGGGCTTCTGCAAGGGCATCGAGAACTACTCGCGGCATCTATCGGGCCGCGGCCCGGGCGAGCCGCCGCCGACGCTGATCGACTACCTGCCGCAGGACGCGCTGCTGTTCATCGACGAGTCCCACGTCGCCATCGGCCAGGTCGGCGGCATGTACAAGGGCGACCGCTCGCGCAAGGAGAACCTGGTCGGCTACGGCTTTCGCCTGCCCTCGGCGCTCGACAACCGGCCGCTGAAGTTCGACGAGTTCGAGCGCCTGATGCCCCAGACCATCTTCGTCTCCGCCACGCCGGCGAAGTACGAAGAGGAGCACCAGGGCCAGGTGGTGGAGCAGGTGGTACGCCCAACCGGCCTGATCGATCCGATGGTCGAGGTGCGTCCGGCAATGACGCAGGTGGACGACCTGCTCGGCGAGATCAAGAAGCGCCTGGCGGTCAATGAGCGTGTGCTGGTCACGGTGCTGACCAAGCGCATGGCCGAGGACCTGACCGACTACCTCGCCGACAACGGCATCCGCGTGCGCTACCTGCACTCGGACATCGACACCGTGGAGCGGGTGGAGATCATCCGCGATCTGCGCCTGGGCGAGTTCGACGTGCTGGTGGGCATCAACCTGCTGCGCGAGGGCCTGGACATTCCCGAGGTGTCGCTGGTGACGATCCTCGACGCGGACAAGGAGGGCTTCCTGCGCTCCGAGCGTTCGCTGATCCAGACCATCGGCCGCGCCGCGCGCCACCTGCACGGCACCGCGATCCTCTACGCCGACCGCATCACCGATTCGATGAAGGCGGCGATCGGCGAGACCGAGCGCCGGCGGCACAAGCAGATCGCCTTCAACGAGGCCAACGGCATCGTGCCCAAATCGGTGACAAAGCGGATCAAGGACATTATCGATGGGGTCTATGATTCGGATGGGGCCAGGCGTGATGCCGCGCGCGTGGCAGATAAGGGCAGCGACTACGCGGTAATGGACGAGAAGGCGCTGGCGCGGGCGATCAAGCGCCTGGAAAAGGACATGCAGGAACACGCCCGCAACCTGGAGTTCGAGAAGGCCGCTGCAGCGCGCGACGAGCTCTTCAAGTTGCGCAAGCGTGCGTTTGGCGCAGACCAGCACGGCAGCGTTTGAGAGGTCGAGAAGAGGAGACAACAATGACCCGGATTCTCTTTGTGTGTACGGGAAACATCTGCCGCTCGCCCACTGCCGAGGGGGTGGCGCGGCATTTCATCGAGACCAGTGGGCTGGGGGGGCGGGTCGAGGTCGACTCCGCCGGCACGCACGGTTATCACGTTGGCGAGGCGCCCGACCCGCGCACGCAGAAGGCGGCCAAGCAGCGTGGCTACGACCTGTCGGCACTGCGCGCGCGCAAGCTGGAGTTGCGCGATTTCCAGGAGTTCGACCTGCTGCTGGCGATGGATCGCGGTCATCTCGACATCATGCAGCGCAAGTGCCCCGAGGTTTATCAGCCCCGGCTGGGGCTGTTCATGGCCTTCGCCGGTGAGGGTCGCCTGGCCGACGAGGTGCCCGATCCCTATTACGGTGGGCCCAGAGGCTTCGACGTGGTGCTCGACATGTGCGAGGACGCGGTGCGCGGCCTGCTCGATTCGGTGTCGTCGCGAGTCTGAGGGCGGCCTGCCGCCGCACGCGCCGCAGGCAGGAGCAGGGACAGCAAAAAGGCCATCCGCTGGATGGCCTTTTTGCTGGTGGGGCGTCCTGCAGCGACGCTTACTTGTGCGTCTCGACCTGCTGCAGGGGTTCGTCCACGACCACCGGCGCGGGGCGCGGCTTGCGGCCGAGGCGGACCGGGGGCTCGACGGCACCGCTGCCGAACTGCGACAGCTTGGTGGGGTCGGTCTCGATCTTGATCAGCCCGCTGTCGCCAGCCGCGGACGGCAGTGTGATCGGCGCGGAGGCGTCCGTGTCGCGACGCCCTTCCTCGGCGACCGCCTCCGGGGCGACGACGCCGGCCTCGGCTGCGACCAAGGTGGCCGGCTTGCTCTCGACCGCAAGCGCCTCGGCCTCGGCGCTGGCAGGGGCAGCAGGCGCCGCCGCCTGTTCCACGACCTGCTCGGTGGCGACGGCAGGTGCGCTGGACGTGGTGGCCGCCTGCTCGATCGTGCCTGCTGGCTCGGTTGAATCAAGTGCGGCAGCTTCGGCCTCGGGGCTGCTGATCGATTCGCTCCCTGCGTCGCTGAGTACGGCGGGCTCGACGCGGACAGGGAGGGGCGCGAGCTCGGCGGCGCTGGCGAGGACGGTGTCCTCGATCGTGACCGGCTCGGAGGCCGGCACCGGCAGTTCGGCCGCGGATTCGGCCACACTGGCCGCCGTCGCCTCGACGGCCTCTGCGGCCTCTGCGGACGCGGCAATCGCCGGGGCAGCGGGCTGCTGATCTGCTGCGCCGGCGGTGGACGCGGTGGCCTCGTGCTGCTCGGCAACCGGGACTTCGCTTGGCGCTGCAGCCACGGGCACGCTGGTGGCTGCGTCGCTCATGAGCTCGGGCTGTTCCGCCTGCGCGGTGGCGCCGGCATCGCTGGCTTCCGCGCTCTCGACGCCCTCGGTGGCGGCCTGCGGCTCACCGGAACGGCGACCGCGACCGCGACCGCGACGGCGGCGCTTCTCGGCCGGCGCACCTTCTTCGGAACCCGGCTCGGTTGCAGGCGCTTCGCTTGCGGACAAATCGGCCTCAGACAGGGCCGCGTCCGCCACCGGGGCAAGGGCGGCCACTGCGGCCACGCCCTTCAGTTGCTCCTCCTCGGTATCGGGGCTGCGCAGCTCGGGGGCCTTGTCGGCGCGCTCGCCGGCCTCTTCGCCGCGGCTGCCACGCTGGCCACGATTGCGGCCGCGGCCACCTTCGGTGCGCTCGGTGCGCTCGCCCCGTTCGGCCTTGTCGGCGGGGGCCGCATTGCGCTGGGGCTTGTCGCCGACTTCGGTGCGTTCGCCGCGTTCGCTGCGTTCGGGCCGGGCAGTGCGCGTGCCTTCGCCGTCACGCTCGCTGCGGCGCCCGCGGTTGCCATTGCCGCGACGGCCGTCGGCGCTGCGCTCGCCACGCGGGCGCGGCTCGCGCTTGGGCGCGGCTTCGACAGCCGGGGCCGGCTCGGCGGCCGGTGCAGGCTTGCTACCGGAGAACCAGCCCATGATGCGTGCGAGCAGGCCCTTCGGCTCGGGCACCGCGGGTGCAGCAGCGGCAGGCTGCTCGGCCACGGGCGCGGCCACCGGCGCCGGCTGCGCGGGCGAGATGCCCTTCACCGCGGCTTCGGGGCGAGCGGGGCGCTCGTTGCCCTTGGACGGCAGGCGGGCGTCTTCCTCGGCGGGCTTCTGCACCATCTGGTAGCTCGCGAGCGCGATGTCCTCGGCGTTGAGCTGGTCATGGCGCAGGCGGATGATCTCGTGCGCCGGGGTCTCGAGATGACGGTTCGGCACGATGATGAGCTGCACCTTGTGGCGCATCTCGATGCGGGCGATATCGACGCGCTTCTCGTTGAGCAGGAAGGTGGCGACATCGACCGGCACCTGCAGGTGCACCGCGCCGGTGTTGTCCTTCATCGCCTCTTCCTCGAGGATGCGGACGATGTGCAGCGCGGACGATTCGGTGCTGCGGATGTGGCCGGTGCCGTTGCAGCGCGGGCAGGTGATGTAGCTCGTTTCGGCCAGCGCCGGGCGCAGGCGCTGGCGCGACAGCTCGAGCAGGCCGAAGCGGCTGATCTTGCCGGTCTGCACGCGGGCGCGGTCGTGGCGCAGCGCGTCACGCAGGCGGTTTTCCACCTCGCGCTGGTTCTTGGCCGACTCCATGTCGATGAAGTCGATGACGATCAGGCCGCCGAGGTCGCGCAGGCGCAACTGGCGTGCGATCTCGTCGGCCGCCTCGCAGTTGGTGCGGAAGGCGGTTTCCTCGATGTCCGAGCCCTTGGTGGCGCGGCCCGAGTTGACGTCGATCGAGACCAGCGCTTCGGTGTGGTCGATGACCACGGCGCCGCCCGAGGGCAGATTGACCTGGCGCGAATAGGCCGACTCGATCTGGTGCTCGATCTGGAAGCGCGAGAACAGCGGCACGTCGTCGCTGTAGCGCTTCACGCGCGACACGTTGCCGGGCATCACGTGCGCCATGAACTGCGTGGCCTGCTCGAAGATGTCGTCGGTGTCGATCAGGATCTCGCCGATGTCGGGCTGGAAGTAGTCGCGGATCGCGCGGATCACGAGGCTGCCTTCCTGGTAGATCAGGAAGGCGCCCTTCTGGCTCTGGGCCGCCCCCTCGATCGCGCGCCACAGCTGCATCAGGTAGTTGAGGTCCCACTGCAGCTCTTCGGCGCTGCGGCCGATGGCAGCGGTGCGGGCGATCAGGCTCATGCCGCCCGGCACTTCGAGCTGGTCCATGTTCTCGCGCAGCTCGGCGCGTTCGTCGCCCTCGATGCGGCGCGACACGCCGCCGCCGCGCGGGTTGTTGGGCATCAGAACCAGATAGCGGCCGGCGAGCGAGATGTAGGTGGTGAGCGCGGCGCCCTTGTTGCCGCGCTCGTCCTTCTCGACCTGGACGATCAGCTCCTGGCCTTCGCGCAGGGCTTCCTTGATCGACGCCTTGTTCGCATCGACGCCGGGCTGGAAGTAGGAACGGGAGATTTCCTTGAACGGCAGGAAGCCATGGCGCTCGGCGCCATAGTCGACAAAAGCCGCTTCGAGGCTGGGCTCGATACGGGTGATGACCGCCTTGTAGATGTTGCTCTTGCGTTCTTCTTTTGCGGCCGATTCGATATCGAGGTCGATCAGTTTCTGACCGTCCACGATTGCGACGCGCAGTTCTTCGGCCTGCGTCGCATTGAAAAGCATGCGCTTCATTTGGATCGTTCTCCCGCGCAGAACACACGGGCAGGACGAACGGCGCGCACCATCGCGCTTTCCGGGATCAGGAGCGATTGGGTAGGACTGCTGCTTTCATCCGGTGGGTTTGTCGGGCTGTGATGGGTCGGCTGGTCGATATTCTCTTGCACCCGCCGGGTCGGCCGTGTGGGCCGCCGGGCCGGCGCATTTGATCCTGCGTGTGCGCTGTGCGCATCAAAATCCAACCCGGGGGCTGGATGGGTATGTCGAAGTGGGTCTGTTGCGTTACCATCGGCGCCTTTTCGGCCTTGGATGGCGGGCAACGGTCAAGCCGGGAGCGCTCTTCAGGGCTCATTGCCAGCAGTCTGCGCACGTCCCGATGCAGATGTTTCGACCTGCATTAAATGGCGACGCGTCGCACTTGGGTGGCAGCGACCGGGTTAACCGCGCAGAAGTATATTTCATGACGACTATCGATGGCAAAGCGATCGCGGTTCGGCACGAACGCATCGATGATGCGGCGGCCGGCCAGCGCATCGACAACTACCTGCTGCGCATTGCCAAGGGCGTGCCCAAGAGTCACGTCTATCGCATCCTGCGCAGCGGCGAGGTGCGCGTGAACGGGCGCCGCGTGCAGCAGACCTACCGTCTCGTCGAAGGGGACGAGGTGCGCATTCCGCCGCTGCGTGTCGCCGAGCCGACACGCGCACGGCCGGCGCCGGCGGGGCAGCCGCTGCCGGTGGTGTACGAGGACGACGCCTTGCTGGTGATCGACAAGCCCTCGGGCAAGGCCGTGCATGGGGGCAGCGGCGTGAGCTACGGCGTGATCGAGCAGTTGCGGGCGCAGCGCCCCGAGCTGAAGATGCTCGAACTCGCCCATCGGCTCGATCGCGAGACCTCGGGCTTGCTGATCGTGGCCAAGAAGCGGTCGGCGCTCACCGCGCTGCACGACATGTTGCGCGAGGGCAAGGTCGAGAAACGCTATCTGACCCTGGTGCCGGGGCGCTGGGCCAACCCGCTGCAGCATGTCAAAGCCCCGCTGCACAAATACCTCACCGCCGAGGGCGAGCGGCGGGTGCGGGTGAGCGAGGAGGGCAAGGCGGCGCACAGCGTGATGCGGCTCGTCCGCCGCTGGCGTGCGTTCAGCCTGCTCGAGGTGGAACTCAAGACCGGGCGCACGCATCAGATCCGCGTTCATCTGGCGCACCTTGGCTTTCCGCTGTGCGGCGACGACAAGTACGGCGACTTCGCGCTCAACAAGCAGCTCGAGGGCGAGGGGCTCAAGCGCATGTTCCTGCATGCCGCGCAGCTCAGTTTCATGCACCCCATCAGCGGCGAGATGCTCGCTTTCGCGTCGCCGCTGCCGCCGGACCTGAAGGCTTTCGTCGAACACCTGGATGCTGCGGAGAAGGGGCACAAGCATGGCTGAACGATTCGAGCTCATCGTCTTCGACTGGGACGGGACGCTGATGGATTCGGCGGGCGCCATCGTGCGCGCCATGCAGGCCGCCGCACGCGACCTTGGCCTGCCGGCGCCGTCGGACGAGCGGGCGCGCTACGTGATCGGGTTGGGGCTGGCCGACGCCCTGCAGCACGCCGTGCCCGAGCTGCCCGCCGCCGACCATGCCCTCATGGTCGAGCGCTATCGCCATCACTATCTGGCTACGGATCATGAGCTGAGTCTCTTCGAGGGTGTCAAGACGCTCATCGCTGCGCTCGCCGGGCGCGGCTGCATGCTCGGCGTGGCGACCGGCAAGAGTCGCCACGGCCTCAATCGCGTGCTTCAACATACCGGTCTGGCGCCGTACTTCCACGCGACGCGTTGTGCGGACGAATGCTTTTCCAAGCCGCATCCGGCGATGCTGGAGGAGCTCATGGACGAACTCGGCGTGCTGCCCGAGCGCACGCTGATGGTCGGTGACACGACGCACGACCTGCAGATGGCGCGCAACGCACGGACCGCGGCGCTGGCGGTGAGCTTCGGCGCCCATCCACGAGCTGCGCTCGAGGCCGAGCAGCCGCTCGATTGCCTGGATTCGCCGCAGGCGCTGTCGCGCTGGCTGCTCGACGCCATCTGAGAGGCGGCCTCGATGGCGTGTTTCAGCCGAGCAGCAGGAACAGCGCAGGGCGCTTGGCGAGGGCAGGGCGGTCGGCCTTCTTCCACTCGCGCACGCTGCGCGTGTGCAGGAATTCGTTGTCGGTATTGAGTTCGCAGCCGATGCAAAGGCGCGTCTCGGGCTTGAGCAGCTTCAGCAGCGCCTCGAACATGCGCTCGTTGCGGTAGGGCGTCTCGATGAAGATCTGGGTGCGTCCGAGTCGGCGAGATTCGTCCTCGATTGCGCGCAGCGCCGTGTCGCGCTCGGTTTCGCCGACCGGCAGGTAGCCGTGGAAGCAGAAGCTCTGACCGTTGAGGCCCGAGCCCATCAGTCCGAGCAGGATCGACGAAGGGCCGACCAGGGGGATGACGCGAATGCCGAGCGCATGGGCGCGTGCCACCAGGCGTGCGCCAGGGTCGGCGACGGCCGGGCAGCCGGCATCCGACATCAGGCCGATGTCCTCGCCCCCTAGGGCCGGCGCGAGCAGGCTGTCGAGCGCGGCGGTCGAGGCTTGTTCGGTGGCCGGTGGCAGCTCGCGGATGTCGGTCTCACGCAGCGGATGCGGGTAGTCGAGTTGCTTGAGGTGCGCGCGTGCCGCGCGCGCTGTTTCGACGACGAAATGGCGCAGGCGGGCGGCGATGTGCTGTGCCTGCTCGGGAAGGAAGTTGCCCCACGGGGTCGATTCGCCGAGTGCGACCGGGACCAGGTAGAGCGCGCCAGGCGTGGTCGATCCGCCGTCGACGGGCGCGCTCACGGCAGCTCCAGTCCTTCAGCGCGCAACATGCGCGACAGCGCGATGAGCGGCAGTCCGATCAGGGCGGTCGGATCGTCGCCCGGCATGGCGTCAAGCAGGGCAATGCCGAGCCCTTCGGATTTCGCGCTGCCGGCGCAGTCGAGCGGGCGCTCCTTGGCAACGTAACGCCGGATTTCATCGTCGCTCAGCTCGCGAAAGCTCACCTGGGTGGGAACGCCTTCCACCTGGAGGTGGCCGCTGCGGGTGTTGAGCAGGGCTAGCGCGGTATGGAAGGTGATCGTCCTGCCGCGCATGCGCTGCAACTGGGAGATCGCGCGTTCCTCGGTGCCGGGTTTGCCGAAGACCTCGCCGTCGAGGTAGGCCACCTGGTCACTGCCGATGATGAGTGCATCGGGCCAGCGGCCCGCGACGGCGCGCGCCTTTTCGGCGGCGAGACGTTCGGCCGTCGCCGGCGGCGCTTCGCCGGGCAGGGGCGTCTCGTCCGTTTCGGGGCGATCGGTGTCGAAGGGGATGCAGAGCCGCTCGAGCAGCATCTTGCGATAGGCGGACGTCGAGGCGAGGACGAGCTTCATCGGGTTTCCAGGTGGTACGCGCCGGCGTGGGCGGGGCGGCTGTCCCGCATGGGCGTGTGGATGTGCGACCGGATCTGCGAGCGGCCGAGGGCATGGCGGGTGCTCGCGCTCCCGTTCTGCATGCACAGGCTTTACACAAAGGCCGAAAAAATAATATCATGCGCGGCTTATGTCGCAACAAGGCATCCCGTCCAGGCTCATCCCGGACCCTTTCAGGTTTGCCGCAGAGGCGCGCTCCATAGGGGGTGAGGTCGCTGTGGCCGATCTTTTGCGTCTGTCCGACGTGCTGGCCTCCTCCGAAGGCCAGCTTGTATGGCAGATCGAGGGGCTGATGGTGCAGGGGGCCGCCGGCATGGAGCCACGGCTCAGGTTGACGGCAAGCGGTCAGCTCGTGCTCGGATGTCAGCGCTGCCTCGGCGGCCTGCCCTGGGTACTCAAGGTCGATACCCTGCTTCATCCTGTTCGGGTCGGGCAGCCGATCGCCGAGGAGGAGCTGGAAGACGACGAGGTCGATGCGATCGAGGTCGATGGTGAGCTCGATGCGCTGGCGCTCGTCGAGGACGAGATCCTGCTGGCCTTGCCGATTGCACCGCGACACGAAAACTGTGAGTCGCCGCAGGTAGTGGGCGGCTCGACGAAAGAATCGCCTTTCGCTGCGCTGGCGTCGCTGCGAGGCAGTCCCAGCGCGAAATAGGCGCGATATTTTGCATTAGGAGTTTTTCTCATGGCCGTTCAGCAGAACAAGAAGTCCCCCTCCAAGCGTGGCATGCACCGCTCGCACGATTTCCTCACCGGCCCGGCGCTGGCTGTCGAGCCCACCACCGGTGAAGTGCACCTGCGCCACCACATCAGCCCGAACGGTTTCTATCGCGGCAAGAAGGTGCTGAAGGTCAAGGGCGAGTAATCCGCTGCCCGCAAGATCGAGGGCGGCGCACGGCGCTAGGCGCCTGCGCCGCTTTTTTTCCGACATCAATAACTGAACATCACGCGAGTTGCCGATGGGTGTCACCATTGCAATCGACTGCATGGGTGGCGATCACGGCCCGGCCGTGACCGTGCCTGCTGCGCTGTCCTTCCTGCGCAGCCACCCCGATGCGCATGCAGTCCTCGTCGGTCGCGAGGAGGCGATTGCGCCCCAGCTCGGCGCGGCGCTGACCGAGTTCGCCGGTCGCCTGCGCGTGCGACCCGCAGCCGAGGTGGTGACCATGGACGACCCGCCCGCGATCGCCATGCGCACCAAGAAAGACTCCTCGATGCGCGTGGCGATCGACCTCGTCAAGGCGGGCGAGGCCGATGCCGCGGTTTCGGCGGGCAACACGGGCGCCCTGATGGCGATCTCCCGCTTCGTCCTCAAGACCTTGCCGGGCATCGATCGCCCGGCCATTGCCACCGTCCTGCCGTCGCTGAAGGGGCATACCTATGTCCTCGACCTCGGCGCCAACGTCGATTGCACCGCCGAGCACCTGCTCCAGTTCGGCATCATGGGCGCAATGCTGGTGGCGGCGATCGAGCACAAGGATCGCCCGCTGGTCGGTCTGCTCAACATCGGCGAGGAAGCGATCAAGGGCAACGACGTGGTCAAGGAGGCGGGCGAGCTGCTGCGCGAGAGCGGGCTCAACTTCTACGGCAACGTCGAGGGCAACGACATCTACGAAGGGACGGTGGATGTGGTGGTCTGCGACGGCTTCGTCGGCAATGTGGCGCTGAAGACCTCCGAGGGCCTGGCGCAGATGCTGGGCGCCTTCCTCAAGCAGGAGTTCGGCCGCTCGCTGCTGACCAAGCTCATGGCCGTGCTGGCGTTGCCGGTGCTCAAGCGCTTCAAGAACCGGGTCGATCATCGCCTCTACAACGGCGCGCCCCTGCTAGGATTGCGCGGCGTGGTCCTCAAGAGCCATGGCTCGGCCGATGCGCTCGCCTTCGGCAATGCGCTGGCGCGAGCCGCTGAGGCGGCGTCCAACCGCTTGATCGAACGCATTTCCGACCGCATGGCGAGCATGAACGAGGTGAAGGCATGATCTACGCACGGATCGCGGGTACCGGCAGCTGCCTGCCGGGCAAGCCGGTGAGCAACGACGACCTGGTCGGTCGTGGCATCGACACCTCCGACGAGTGGATCGTCAGCCGCTCGGGGATCCGCAGTCGCCATCTCGCCAGCGCCGACGTGGGGGCGAGCGACCTCGCGCGCGAGGCGGCTGAGCGGGCGATCGAGGCAGCGGGCTGCGAGGCCGAGGACATCGACCTCATCATCGTCGCCACCTCGACCCCCGACTACATCTTTCCGAGCACCGCCGCCCTTGTGCAGTCCAAGCTCGGCATCCGCAACGGCGGCGCCGCCTTCGATGTGCAGGCCGTGTGCACCGGCTTTGTCTACGCGCTCACGGTCGCGGAAAAGTTCATCCGCTCGGGCAGCCACAAGCGCGCGCTCGTCATCGGCGCCGAGGTCTTCTCGCGCATCCTCGACTGGTCCGATCGCGCCACCTGCGTGCTGTTCGGCGATGGCGCCGGCGCGGTGGTGCTCGAGGCTTCGACCGAGCCCGGCATTCGCGCCAGTGCGCTGCACGCCGATGGCAGCCATCACCCCATACTGTGCGTGCCCGGTGGTGTCGCATCCGGTCAGGTCATCGGTGACCCCTTCCTGCGCATGGATGGCCAGGCGGTGTTCAAGTTCGCCGTCAAGGTGCTCGGTGATGTGGCGCACGAAGTGATCGAGCAGGCTGGCGTGGGGACCGACTCGGTCGACTGGCTGATTCCGCACCAGGCGAACATCCGCATCATCCAGGCCACCGCCAAGCGTCTCGGCCTGCCGATGGAGCGCGTCATCACGACGCTGGACCACCACGGCAACACCTCGGCGGCGTCCATTCCGCTGGCACTCGACGAGGCGGTGCGCAGCGGCCACATCCAGCGCGGGCAGCGCCTGGTGCTGGAGGGCGTGGGCGGCGGCTTCACCTGGGGCGCAGCCCTGATCGATTTCTGATTCCACCCATTTTTTGACAACAGCGGAGAACATCATGGCATTTGCGCTGGTTTTTCCCGGCCAGGGTTCGCAATCGGTCGGCATGATGGCGGCCTACGGTGAGTCGGCCGTGATTCGTGACACCTTCGCGGAAGCATCGGATGCGCTCGGCGAGGATCTGTGGTCGATGGTGTGCGACGGCCCGGCCGAGCGCCTGGCGCTGACGGTGAACACGCAACCGCTGATGCTGACCGCAGGCGTGGCCGCCTATCGCGCCTGGCTGGCGGCGGGCGGGCCGAAACCGGCCATGGTGGCCGGCCACAGCCTGGGTGAGTATTCCGCACTCGTCGCGGCGGGTGCGCTCGCCTTTGCCGACGCCGTGCCGCTGGTGCGCTTTCGCGCCCAGGCGATGCAGGAGGCGGTGCCCGCAGGCGAGGGCGCGATGGCTGCGGTGATGGGGCTGGAAGCCGATGCCGTGCGCGCGGCCTGTGCCGAAGCCGCGCAGGGCGAGGTCGTCGAGGCGGCCAATCTCAACGCCCCGGGCCAGATCGTGATCGCCGGCGCCAAGGCCGCGGTCGAGCGTGCGGGTGAGATCGCCAAGGCCAGGGGCGCCAAGCGGGCCGTGCTGCTGCCGGTGTCCGCCCCCTTCCATTGCGCACTCATGCGTCCTGCGGCCGAGCGCCTGGCCGAGCGTCTGGCGACGCTGACGATTTCGCGCCCGGCGATCGACGTCATCAACAATGTCGACGTCGCCGTCTATGATGAGCCAGAGAAGATTCGCGATGCGCTGGTGCGCCAGGCCTATTCGCCAGTGCGCTGGATCGAGCTGGTGCAGGCGATGGCGGGTCGTGGCATGAGCCACGTCATCGAATGCGGGCCCGGCAAGGTGCTCGCCGGCATGACCAAGCGCATCGCCAAGGACGTCGAAGGGGGCTCGGCACATGACGCCGCCAGTCTCGAGCAAGCCATTGCGGCAGTGAGGTAAGTCATGAGTTTTTCGCTTGAAGGGCAGGTTGCGCTGGTCACCGGTGCATCGCGCGGCATCGGCCGTGCGGTGGCGCTCGAACTCGGGCGCCTCGGTGCAATCGTCGTCGGCACCGCGACCTCGGAATCCGGTGCGGCCGACATCGACAAGGCGCTTGCCGACGCGGGCATCAAGGGCGCCGGCATGGCGCTCGACGTGACCGATGCCGCCGCCTGCGAGGCGCTCGTGGGCGACATCGAGAAGCGCTTCGGGGCCATCGGCGTCCTGGTGAACAACGCTGGCATCACGCGCGACAACCTGGCGATGCGCATGAAGGACGAGGAGTGGGATGCCGTCATCGACACCAACCTGCGCGCCGTCTTCCGCATGAGCAAGCTGGTCATGCGCGGCATGATGAAGGCGCGCACCGGCCGCATCATCAACATCACCTCGGTGGTCGCCAGTGCCGGCAACCCGGGCCAGGCCAACTACGCCGCGGCCAAGGCCGGCGTGGCCGGCATGACGCGGGCGCTGGCCCGCGAACTGGGCAGCCGCAACATCACGGTGAACTGCGTCGCGCCCGGCTTCATCGACACTGACATGACGCGCGCATTGCCCGAGGCGGCCCGTGACGCCCTGCTCGGCAACATCGCCCTGGGCCGGCTCGGTCGGCCGGAAGAGATTGCCGGCGCCGTTGCATTCCTTGGCTCACCTGCTGCTGCTTACGTGACGGGGACCACCCTGCATGTGAATGGCGGTATGTACATGTCCTGATCGCGGATCAGGATAGCGGTTCCGCGGCGTTTTGGTAGAATACGCCGTCTTTTTTCAATACACCTGTCACCCTCAGGAAGGAGTTGGTTCATGGAGAACATCGAACAGCGCGTCAAGAAGATCGTCGCTGAGCAACTTGGCGTGAACGAATCGGAGATCAAGACCGAGTCTTCGTTCGTCGATGATCTGGGCGCGGATTCGCTGGACACCGTGGAGCTGGTCATGGCACTCGAAGAAGAGTTCGAGTGCGAGATTCCGGACGAAGAGGCCGAGAAGATCACCACCGTCCAGCAGGCGATCGACTACGTCAACGCCCACCTCAAGAAGTAAGCATTTCCAACGCTTTCCGAGCGTCTCCTGTCCGGCCGCTGCATCCCTTCGCAGGCCCGGGCAGGTCTCCATTCTCATTCATTGATTCCAACGGAGTTGCCTGTGTCGCGTCGCAGAGTCGTCGTCACCGGTCTGGGCGTCATTTCGCCGGTCGGCAATACGGTCCCCGAGGCTTGGGAAAACGTGCTTGCCGGCAAGAGCGGCATCGGTCCGATCACCCGCTTCGATGCCAGCGGATTTGCCGCACGCATCGCCGGCGAGGTGAAGGACTTCGACGTATCGGCCTACCTGTCGCCCAAGGAAGCACGCCGCATGGATGTGTTCATCCATTACGGCATGGCGGCCGGCATCCAGGCCATCCGCGACTCCGGTATCGAGGTCAATGAAAGCAACGCCGATCGCATCGGCGTCAACATCGGCTCGGGCATCGGCGGTCTGCCGATGATCGAGGATACGCATGACGACTACCTGAAGGGCGGAGCGCGCAAGATCTCGCCCTTCTTCATCCCGGGCACGATCATCAACATGATCTCCGGCAACCTGTCGATCATGTACGGCATGAAGGGGCCCAATCTTGCCGTGGTCACCGCCTGCACCACCGGTCTCCATGCGATCGGCATGAGTGCGCGCATGATCGCGTACGGCGATGCCGACGTGATGGTGTGCGGGGGGGCGGAGTCGACGGTGACCCACCTCGCCATCGGCGGCTTCGGCTCGGCCAAGGCCTTGTCCACCCGCAACGACGATCCGGCGACCGCGAGCCGGCCGTGGGACAAGGAGCGCGACGGTTTCGTCCTCGGCGAAGGCGCCGGCGTGATGGTGCTCGAGGAGTACGAACACGCGGTCAAGCGCGGCGCCAGGATCTACGCCGAGCTGGCCGGTTTCGGCATGAGCGGCGATGCCTATCACATGACGGCGCCCGATACCGACGGCCCGCGCCGCAGCATGGTCAACGCAATGAAGGATGCGGGGGTCAACGGCGACGAGGTCCATTACCTCAACGCCCACGGCACGTCCACACCGCTCGGGGACAAGAACGAGACCGATGCCATCAAGCTCGCCTTCGGCCTGGATGTGGCGAAGACGCTGGTGGTCAATTCGACCAAGTCGATGACGGGCCACCTCCTGGGCGGCGCAGGCGGGCTGGAGTCGGTGTTCACCGTGCTTGCGATCCACAACCAGATCTCGCCCCCCACCACCAACATCTTCGACCAGGATCCGGAGTGCGACCTGGACTACTGCGCCAACGTCGCGCGACCGATGAAGATCGACGTGGCCTTGAAGAACAACTTCGGCTTCGGCGGCACGAACGGGACGCTGGTTTTCCGTCGCGTCTGAGCGCTGTCGGCATGGCAGTCCATGCACGATTCGCTGATCATTGAATTGCGCCCCTCGCGGGCCTTGCTGGCGTCAGTGCTGGTCGCTCATCTAGCGGCTGCACTGGCGCTTTTTCATGTGCCCATGCTCGGTGTCGGCGGCGTGAGCGTTGCGGCCCAGACGCCTGCCGCCGCGGCACTCATGATGGCGGTATGGGGCCTGCTGGCAGCGTCCTTGCTGCGCACCCTCGTGGTCGAGCTGGGAAAGCGCGGCATGCGCCTGGTGTTCGAGGGTGACGGCCATGTCGAGCTTTTGCTGCCCGGCCGCGACGCGCCCGTGTGGTGCGAGGTGCAGCTGGGGTCGGCGGTCGATCTCGAGTGGGGAATCTGGTTTGCGCTGGCGCCGGCGGGCGGCGACTCCTCGCGCTGGACCCCGCGCCGCAGGCGGCGGCTGATGCTGCTGCGGGGCAACCTCGACCGCGCCGCCGAGCAATCCTGGCGCAGGCTCAGGATCTGGCTGCGGCACAAGTCGGGCCGGGCTTCGGCTGCAGTTCCGACTCTGCCCTGAACGTCGCGACGGGGCGGCGGGCTTCGGCCCCGCTTCCGAGCCGGCAGCCGGCTCAGTGGGCGCTCGTCTTCGGTACGCGGCGTGGGCGCAGAATGGTGTCGCGGGCGCGCGCAAGCGTGTCGGGGAAGTCGCGCGAGTGATGCAGGCCGCGGCTTTCCTTGCGCTGGAGGGCGCAGCGCACGATCAGTTCGGCCGTGACCACGAGGTTGCGCAGCTCGATCAGGTCGTTGCTGACGCGGAAGTTGCTGTAGAACTCGTGGATCTCGCGCTCGAGCAGGCGGATGCGATGCTGCGCGCGGAGCAGGCGCTTGGTCGTGCGCACGATGCCGACGTAGTCCCACATGGCGCGGCGCAGCTCGGCCCAGTTGTGCGAGATCACCACCTCCTCGTCGGCGTCGGTCACCCGGCTCTCGTCCCAGTCCGGCAGCACGGGGGGCGCACTCTGCGGCTTCGACAGGATGTCATCGGCTGCTGCCTCGCCGAACACCAGGCATTCCAGCAGCGAGTTGCTCGCGAGGCGGTTGGCGCCGTGCAGGCCGGTAAAGGCGGATTCGCCCACGGCATAAAGGCCGGGCACGTCGGTGCGTGCCGCGAGATCGGTGACGATGCCGCCGCAGGAGTAATGTGCGGCGGGTACGACCGGAATCGGCTCGCGTGTGATGTCGATCCCCAGTTCGAGGCAGCGCGCGTAGATGTTGGGGAAGTGTCCGCGCAACCAGTCGGCCGGCTTGTGGCTGATGTCGAGGTAGACGCAGTCGAGGCCGCGCTTCTTCATCTCGAAGTCGATCGCGCGCGCGACGATGTCGCGTGGGGCAAGCTCCTCGCGCGCATCATGCTCGGGCATGAAGCGCGAACCGTCGGGTAGCCGCAGCAGGCCGCCCTCGCCGCGGACCGCCTCGGAAATCAGGAAGGACTTGGCCTGCGGATGGTAGAGGCAGGTGGGATGGAACTGGATGAACTCCATGTTGCCGACCCGGCAGCCCGCCCGCCAGGCCATGGCCACGCCGTCGCCGGTGGCTACGTCCGGATTGGTGGTGTAGAGGTACACCTTGCCCGTGCCGCCGGTGGCGAGCACGGTGTTGCGCGCGGCAAAGGTGACCACCTCGTCGGCGGCAATGTCGAGCACGTAGGCACCCAGGCAGCCGGCACCGGGCTGCCCCACCTTGTCGCCGATGACGAGATCGACCGCGATGTGGTGCTCATAGACATCGATGTTGGGATGGCTGCGAACCTGCGCGCCCAGCGTGGTCTGCACGGCCGCGCCTGTGGCGTCGGCGGCATGGATGATGCGGCGGTGGGAGTGACCGCCCTCGCGCGTGAGGTGGTAGCCAAGCTGCGAGTCGGCCTCGCGGGTGAAGGGGACGCCGCGGTCGATCAGCCATTCGATGGCGCGTTTGCCGTTTTCCACCACCAGACGGGTGGAACGCGGATTGCATAAGCCGGCGCCGGCGACAAAGGTGTCCTGGATGTGCGCTTCGATGCTGTCGGTCGTATCCAGGACCGCAGCAATCCCGCCTTGTGCCCAGTTGCTCGCGCTGTCGGATAACTCGCGCTTGGTCACGAGTGCAACGCGCAGCCTGTCGGCCAGCCGAAGCGCCATGGATTGGCCGGCCGTGCCGCTGCCAAGAATGAGTACGTCGTACTGTTTCAGCAAGATGTCGCTCGGGCTCGTGGGAAGGCCGAAAATATAGCACGCGTGGTGACGCCCCGCCCCTGTCCCGCCTTGCATCGCAGGAAGACGCCGACCTTGAAGCTCGGCGCCAAAGACCACGGCGTTGGCTGAACTATTTTCTGGGCCCCCTGTCTGTTTGGGTGTCTTCGATTTGTGCTGAACCTGAACGCGGTCGCTTATAATCCGGACGTTTTGTCATTCGAATATCCGGAAGAAACCATACCCCATGAGCGATCGTGAGCTCGATCAGCAACTCGTCGAGCGCGTACAGCGCGGCGACAAACAGGCGTTCGGCTTGCTGGTCTCGAAGTACCAGCGCAAGCTTAATCGTCTGCTGTCCAGGCTGATCCGCGATTCCGCCGAAGTCGAGGATGTGGCGCAGGAGACCTTCATCAAGGCCTACCGTGCGCTGGGTTCCTTTCGCGGAGATAGTGCGTTCTACACCTGGCTTTATCGCATCGGCATCAACACGGCGAAGAACTACCTTGTCTCCCAAGGACGCAGGGCGCCGACCTCGACCAGTTTCGACTCGGAAGAGGCGGAGACTTTCGAAGACGGTGATCAGTTGCGCGACATCAACACGCCCGAGCGGCTGATGATGACGCGGCAGATTGGTGAGACCGTCGAGGATGCGATGGCTGACCTTCCCGAGGAGTTGAGGACCGCCATCATGTTGCGCGAGCTGGAGGGGCTGAGCTACGAAGAGATCGCCAACATCATGGAATGCCCGATTGGTACGGTGCGCTCGCGAATCTTTCGTGCGCGTGAAGCAATTGCAGAACGTCTGCGGCCCTTGCTCGATACGGCCCCGGACAAACGTTGGTAGGTGGCAAACATGAAGGACAAATTGTCGGCGCTGCTCGATGGAGATCTGGAAGAACAGGCGACCCGCCCTGTTTTCGAGCGCCTTCGAAGCGATGCCGAACTGAGGCGGCAGTGGGATGCCTACTGCGTGATCGGGGACGCCCTTCGCGGCGATCGGCATGGGTCGAACGACTTCGTTGCGCGCGTGATGGCGGGTCTCGACGACGAGCCGACGCTGCTCGCCCCCAAGGCCGCCGCTCGCAGCGGCGTCCGACAGACCGTGTGGCAATCGCTGATGCCGATCGCGGCGTCGGTGATGGGGGTGGCGGCCGTCGGGCTCGTCGCCGCAACTCTTTATTCGCAGGACGAGCCGGCGTCTCCGCGCCTGGCTGTCGCGTCGCCTGCGGTGCAGGTTGTCAGCGCGCCGGTCGAGCGGGCGCCCCTGCTGCCGGTCGCGAATGATCCGCATCGCGAGTACGTCTTCGCCCATCAGGGACTGAGTGGTGGCGGTCCGCTGCCGGCAGGCGTGCAATACGTCCGCACCGTTTCCGAACAACGTCAGGGTGTGGGTCGATGAGGTTTTTCTCTGCAGTGCTGGGGCTGTGCGCCTTGCTGGCGCATGCCCCCGCGTATGCCGAGGCGCCTTCGGATCCACTGTCCTGGCTCGGCCGGATCGCCTCTGCAAGTCAGCGGCTCAATTACGTCGGCACGTTTGTGTATCAGTCCGGTGACCACGTCGAGACCTCGCGCATCGCGCATCGGGTGGACGCCAGCGGTGAGTACGAGCGTCTCGAGGTGCTTGACGGCAGCCCGCGGGAGATCATCCGTCGCGGCAACGAAGTGCGTTGTGTGCTGCCTGATGAACGGACCGTGATCATCGACCAGGCGAGCGGGCGGCGGGCTTTCCCAGCGCGCCTGCCGGCCTCGCTCAACGGCCTTGCCGAAAGCTACCGCATTCGTAAGGGCGAAGTGGGGCGGGTGGCCGGCTACGAGGCTCAGGCGGTGGTGCTCGAGCCGCGTGATGACCTGCGCTATGGCCACACCCTCTGGGCCGAGATGCAGAGCGGCCTGCTGTTGAAATCCCGCACCGTCGACGAGCATGGCGGACTGATCGAGCAGTTCAGCTTCAGCGACCTGCGCATCGGTGGCGACGTCGGCATGGACCTGCTCGAGTCGCGCTTCACGCCGGATGACGATTGGCGCATGGTCAATGCGCGGGGCAACGACATGCCCAGGAGCGAGATCGGCTGGGGGCTGGCTCAGGCCTTGCCGGGCTACAGCCTCAGTTCGGTGATGCGTCGTCCCCTCGGTCGGGACCGAGGGCAGGCCGTGCATATGGTCTTCAGTGACGGGCTGGCGGCAATCTCGGTGTTCATCGAGCCCATCGGCGACGGCTCCAGCGTCGGCCTCGGGCCGGTATCGAACGGAGCAATCAACATCTACAAGCGCACCGTCAACGGCCACTTGGTGACTGCGCTCGGCGAGGCGCCGGAGCGGGCGGTTCGTCTCATCGGTGACAACATCCAGGCGGTCCAGCAGTGATGCAGGCGCGCGCCCAGGTGCTGCGTGTCGAGGGCGGGCAGGTCTGGCTCAAGGTCGCCGACGTCGGCGGCGGTTGTGGGCGTTGCGACGAACCGGGCGGTTGCCGTTCGCTCCAGCTGACGCAGGCCTTCGGTGCGCCGCGAGGCGAATTCGTACTGCCGCTGAGCGTGCCGGTGCAGGTGGGTGACCGGGTGCTGATCAGCATTCCCGATGGTGCACCGCTCAGCGCGGCGCTGGCCAGTTACGGGCTGGCGACCGTGCTGCTGGTGCTGGGGGCAGCGATCGGCAACGGGTTTGCCGGCTCAGGCGAGGGCGACTTGTTTGCCGTGGTCGGGGCAGGAGCGGGCCTGGCCGTGGCCTGGATGCTGAATCGGCTGCTGGCGCGCAGCCGCAACTGGCGTTACCGCTTGCGCATGGAGCTGGCGCCGGCGGCCGGCTGCGTACACGCCCTGCAGGAATCGAGATGAGCCGCTGCTGCTCGCGCGTGACGGCGCTCAGGCCGCGTTGTGTCGCCTTTTGCGCGCAGACCGTGTGGGTTGCGGCCTTGCTGTTGCTCCTTTCACTGTGGTCGGGCGTCGCGCGCAGCGCGAGCGTGGTCTTGCCCGATTTCACCGAGCTCGTTGCCCGCCAGGGCGCGGCGGTGGTGAATATCAGTACCACCCAGGTGCGCAAGCCGCCCGCCAGGTTGCCCTTCCAGATCCCGGAACTGGATGAGTCGGACCCGATGTTCGACTTCTTCCGCAAGTTCATTCCTCGCATCCCCGAGGCCCCGGGCGCCGATCCGGACAATCAGTCGCTCGGTTCGGGCTTCATCATCAGCGCGGACGGCTACATCCTCACCAATGCGCATGTCGTCGAGGAGGCCGAGGAGATCCTCGTGCGGCTCGCCGACAAGCGCGAGTTCAATGCGGTCGTGATCGGTGCCGACGCGCGCAGCGACGTCGCCCTGATCCGCATCGAGGCGAGCGACCTGCCGCACGTGGTGCTGGGTGACCCCGATCAGCTCAAGGTGGGCGAGTGGGTGCTCGCCATCGGTTCGCCCTTCGGCTTCGAGCAGTCGGTGACCGCCGGTATCGTCAGCGCCAAGGGGCGCAGTCTGCCCGACGAGAACTTCGTTCCCTTCATCCAGACCGATGTCGCGATCAATCCGGGCAACTCGGGCGGGCCGCTCTTCAACCTGCGCGGCGAGGTCGTGGGCATCAACTCGCAGATCTACAGCCGCACCGGTGGCTTCATGGGGCTGTCCTTCTCGATCCCGATCGATGTGGCGATGGACGTGCAGAACCAGCTGCGCACCAAGGGGCGCGTGCAGCGTGGCCGCATCGGTGTCTCCATCCAGGAGATCACCCGCGATCTGGCGGACAGTTTTGGTCTGCCGCGTGCCGCGGGTGCGCTGGTGAGCGCGGTCGAGCCCGACAGCCCGGCGGCGGATGGCGGGATCGAGCAGGGCGACGTGATCGTGCGCTTCAATGCGCGCGCGATCGAGAGCTCGGCCGACCTGCCGCGCATCGTTGCGGCGGTCCAGCCCGGAAGCGAGGTCGATGTCGAGATCTATCGCGATGGCGAGGCACGCCGCCTGCAGATCACCGTCGGTGAATGGGAGGACCCGGAAGCCGAACCGCTGGCCAGCAGCGCGTCAAGCACAGGGGCGGCCCCTAATCGACTGGGGCTGGAGCTGGCCTTGCCGACTCCGGTGCAGCGTCGCGAACGTGGAATCGACCACGGCCTGGTGGTTCTGCGTGCGCAGGGCGCGGCGGCGCGCGCCGAGATCGTGCCCGGCGACGTGGTGCTGGCGATGGTCGTTGCCGGGCGACAGGTGCAACTCGCCAGGACCGAGGACTTCGAGGGCATGGTGACGACGCTCGAGCCTGGCCAGCAGGTCACGCTCCTGGTGCAGCGCGGCGAGATCAGCTCCTACGTCAGCCTGCGGGCGGCAAAATGAGCGCGGTCGCCGAGCCCAGGGTGTTTACCGTCATGAGCAGGGAGTGGTGCCACCTCTGCCATGAACTCATTGCTGCGCTGGGGCCGATCGCCAGCGAGTTCGGGTGGTCGATCGAGGTCTTCGATGTCGATCAGGATCCGGCGCTGGAGGCGCGCTGGGACGAGTTGGTGCCGGTGCTGTTGCACGGCGAGCACGAACTCTGCCACTACCATCTTGACGAAGCGGTGGTACGCGCTTATTGCCGTGGTTTTCCGCTAGAATCACGGGCTTGACGACGCCAACCATTCCGAAAACGGGTGCTGCAAGGCACCCTTTTCGTTTCGCATGAACCATATCCGCAACTTCTCCATCATTGCCCATATCGACCACGGTAAATCGACCCTGGCCGATCGACTCATCCACTTCTGCGGCGGCCTGTCCGAACGCGAGATGGAGGCGCAAGTGCTCGACTCGATGGACATCGAGCGCGAGCGCGGCATCACCATCAAGGCGCAGACCGCCGCCTTGCACTACAAGGCGAAGGACGGGCAGGTCTACAACCTGAACCTGATCGACACGCCGGGACACGTCGACTTTTCCTACGAGGTGAGCCGCTCGCTTGCCGCCTGCGAGGGCGCGCTGCTGGTGGTCGATGCGTCCCAGGGGGTCGAGGCGCAGACGGTGGCCAACTGCTACACCGCGCTCGATCTCGATGTCGAGGTGGTGCCGGTGCTCAACAAGATCGACCTGCCCGCCGCTGATCCCGAGAACGCGCGCAGCGAGATCGAGGACGTGATCGGCGTGGACGCGTCGGAAGCCATCCTGTGCTCGGCCAAGACCGGCCTGGGCGTGGAGGACGTGCTCGAGGCCATCGTTGCCCGCATCCCGCCGCCCAAGGGTGAGCCCGAAGGGCCGCTGAAGGCGCTGATCATCGATTCGTGGTTCGACAACTACGTCGGCGTGGTGATGCTGGTGCGGGTGGTCGACGGCGTGCTCAAGCCCAAGGACCGCATCCTGCTGATGTCGAACGGGGCGCAGTATCCGTGCGACCAGGTCGGCGTATTCACGCCGCGCTCGCTGGCGCGCGAGCAATTGCGTGCCGGCGAGGTGGGCTTCATCATCGCCGGCATCAAGGAGATCGAAGCCGCCAAGGTCGGCGATACGGTGACCCTTGCCAACCGCCCCGCGGCCGAGCCGCTGCCCGGTTTCAAGGAGATCAAGCCGCAGGTGTTCGCCGGCCTGTATCCGGTCGAATCCTCTGAATACGACCAGCTGCGCGACTCGCTCGAGAAGCTGCGCCTGAACGATGCCTCGCTGCAGTTCGAGCCCGAGGTGTCTCAGGCGCTCGGCTTCGGCTTCCGCTGCGGCTTCCTCGGCCTGCTGCACATGGACATCGTGCAGGAGCGCCTCGAGCGCGAGTTCGACATGGATCTCATCACCACCGCGCCGACGGTGGTGTACGAGGTCGTGCTCAACGACGGCAGCATCATCCGCATCGAGAACCCGGCCAAGCTGCCTGAGCCCGGCAAGTACCAGGAGATCCGCGAGCCGATCATCACTGCCACCATCTTCCTGCCGCAGGACTACGTCGGCCCGGTGATCACGCTGTGCAACCAGAAGCGCGGCAACCAGATCGACATGCGCTACCACGGCCGCCAGGTGCAGCTGATCTACGAGCTGCCGATGAACGAAGTGGTGATGGACTTCTTCGACAAGCTCAAGTCGGTGTCGCGCGGCTACGCCTCGCTCGATTACGACTTCAAGGAATATCGTACGGCCGACCTCGTCAAGCTCGACCTGATGGTCGGCGGTGAGAAGGTCGATGCGCTGTCGGTGATCGTGCACCGCGCCAGTGCGCAGTACCGCGGCCGCGAGCTGGCGAGCAAGCTGCGTGGCCTGATTCCGCGCCAGATGTTCGACGTGCCGGTGCAGGCCGCGATTGGCGCTCACATCATCGCGCGCGAGACGATCAAGGCCTTGCGCAAGAACGTGCTCGCCAAGTGCTACGGCGGCGACATCAGCCGCAAGAAGAAGCTGCTCGAGAAGCAGAAGGAAGGCAAGAAGCGCATGAAGCAGGTGGGCAACGTCGAGATCCCGCAGGAAGCCTTCCTCGCCGTGCTGCGGACCGACGAAGGCAAGTGACGACAGCCGCATGAATTTCGCCCTGGTTCTTTTCCTGCTCCTGGTCGCCACCGGCGCGCTGTGGTTCCTCGACCGTTTCCATGCCCGCAAGCTGCGCCCGGCCAACGCCCCGGCGCCGTGGTGGGTGGAATACGGTGCGAGCTTCTTTCCGGTGATCCTGATCGTCTTCGGCCTGCGCTCCTTCGTCGTCGAGCCGTTCAAGATCCCGTCCGGCTCGATGATTCCGACCCTGCTGGTCGGCGACTTCATCCTGGTCAACAAGTGGACCTATGGCATCCGGCTGCCGGTGATCAATCACAAGATCATCGACGTCAACGAGCCGCAGCGCGGCGAAGTCATGGTGTTCCGCTACCCGGCGGATCCCTCGCTGGACTACATCAAGCGCGTGGTAGGCCTGCCCGGCGATCGGGTGGAATACCTCAACAAGCGTCTGCGCATCAATGGCGAGGTCGTCGCCATCGAGGAGTCGGGCACCTATCTGCATCCCGACCGGCTGTACTACTCGCCGCAGTACACCGAGAAGCTGGGCGAGGTCGAGCACTCGGTGCTGATCGAGCGTGACGCACCGGCCTTCGTGCCGCAGGTGCTCAACTTCCCCGGTCGTGAAAACTGCACCTACACAAGCGCGGGCGTGAGTTGTACGGTTCCGGCCAATCACTACTTCGTCCTCGGCGACAACCGGGACGCCAGCAGCGACAGCAGGGTGTGGGGCTTCGTGCCCGAGGAGAACATCGTCGGCCGGGCCTTCTTCATCTGGTTCAACTTCAGTGACATGAAGCGGATCGGCAGCTTCCACTGATCCAGGAGTGACAATCGTGCGCATGAAAACCCAAAGCGGTCTGAGCCTGCTGGGCGTGCTGGTCGTCGGCGCCCTGGCGTCCTTCGTGCTGATCATCGGTTTCCGCACCGTGCCCGTGTTCACCGAGTACATGGCGGTCAAGCGCATCATGAATGTGCTTGCCGACGAGTCCGACAAGGGCGCGACCCTGGTCGAGGTGCGCCGCAGCTTCGACACCCGGCGCCAGATCGACGACGTGTCGAGCGTGACAGGTGCCGACCTGATCATCAACAAGACCGGCCCGCGCACGGTGATCGAGGCGCGTTATGAGCGCACCGTGCCGCTGGTCGCAAACGTCAGCCTGCTCTTCGACCTCAATCCGAGCAGCGCGGAACAGTGAGTCGATGACGGCCGATCGACTCCAGGCCAGCCTTGGGCATGTGTTCGCCGATGCGAGACTGCTCGAGGAGGCGCTGACCCACCGCAGCTTCGGCCAGCCGAACAACGAACGCTTCGAGTTTCTTGGCGACAGCATCCTCAACTGCGTGATGTCGATCGCGCTGTTCGAGCGCTTCGGCGAGCTGCGCGAGGGCGAACTCTCGCGCGTGCGTGCCTCGCTTGTGCGTCAGGATGCGCTGTATCGCATCGCGCTCGGCCTGCAACTCGGTGACTGCCTGCGCCTGGGCGAAGGTGAGCTCAAGTCCGGCGGCAACCGCCGCCCCTCGATCCTCGCCGATGCGGTTGAAGCCCTGTTTGCCGCCGTCTTCCTCGATGCGGGCTTCGCCCGGGCCAAGGAGGTCATCGACCGCCTGTACGCGCCGCTGCTCGCCGAGGTGGATCCGCGCAAGCCGAGCAAGGATCCGAAGACGGCCTTGCAGGAGTGGCTGCAGGCGCGCAGGATTGCGGTGCCAACGTACTCGATGGTGCAGGTGCTGGGCGAGGCCCACGCGCAGGAGTTCGAGGTGGCCTGCGAGATCCCGAAAATGGGCGTGCGCACCCTGGGGCGCGGCCCGTCCCGGCGCATCGCCGAACAGCAGTCGGCCGAGCTTGCGCTGGCCGCCCTGAGGAAGACATGAACGAACTGCCCCCCAATGCCGCTGCGCCGGCCACTGCCGCGCCCGCTGGCGAGGACTATCGCGCCGGCTTCGTTGCCATCGTCGGTCGCCCCAACGTCGGCAAGTCGACCCTGCTCAACCGCCTGATCGGGCAGAAGATCAGCATTGTCTCCAGCAAGGCGCAGACCACCCGCCACCGCGTCACCGGGATCCTGACCGAGCCTGGCGCCCAGTTCGTCTTCGTCGACACGCCGGGCTTCCAGACCCACCACCGGAATGCGCTCAACCGCTCGATGAACCGCACCGTGTCTCAGGTGCTGGCCGATGTCGATCTGGTGTTCTTCGTCATCGAGGCGGGTCGCTTCAGCGAGGACGACCGCAAGGTGTTGGCGGTGATTCCGGAGTCGTCGAAGGTGATCCTGGTCATCAACAAGGTCGACCAGCTGAAGGACAAGTCACGTCTGCTGCCCTTCATCGACCAGGTGCGCCAGGTGCGCGACTTCACCGAGATCGTGCCGCTGTCGGCCGAGAAGGGGCGCAACGTCGACGAGCTGATCAAGACCGCGACGCCGCTGCTGCCGGTGGGCACGCCGATGTTCGAGGAGGACGAGATCACCGACCGCAGCGAACGCTTCCTGGCCTCCGAATTCCTGCGCGAGAAGCTCTTCCGCCTGCTCGGTGACGAGTTGCCCTACGGTATTGCGGTCGAGATCGAGAAGTTCGAGCTCGAGGGCAACCTGCGGCGCATCCACGCGGCGGTGGTCGTGGACAAGCCGGGCCACAAGGCCATGGTGATCGGTCGCGGCGGCGAGAAGCTCAAACGCATTTCCAGCGAGGCCCGCGTCGAGCTCGAGAGGCTCTTCGACGGCAAGGTCTTCCTCGAGGTCTGGGTCAAGGTCAAGAGCGGCTGGGCCGACGACGAGCGTGCGTTGAAGAGCCTCGGCTACGAGTAAGCCCGCGGGCGAGCCATGGCCGGCCCCAAGCAGCGCGTCGAGCAGCAGCCCGCGTGGGTGCTGCACACCCACCCCTGGCGCGAGACCAGCCTGATCGTCGAGGCCTGGTCGCGCGACCATGGACGCATCGCGCTGGTCGCCAAGGGCGCGCGGCGGCCGCATTCCCAGATGCGTGGCGTGCTGATGGCCTTTCAGCCCTTGTCGATGGACTGGTCCGGCGGCGGCGAGGTGAAGACCCTGGCCCGCGCGGAATGGCTGGGCGGGCAGCCCTTGCTCACCGGGCGTGCGCTGATCTGCGGCTATTACCTCAACGAGCTGCTGGTGCGCCTGACCGCGCGCGAGGACCCGCATCCGCAGCTGTTCTCGGCCTATGCCGAGGCAGTGCGGGCGCTGGGCCGCGGCGAATCGGAGTCGCCCATCCTGCGCCGTTTCGAACTTGCCCTGTTGCAGGAGCTCGGCTATGAAGCCGGGCTCGCCATCGAAGCGGACGGCGGCAACGCGGTGCGGCCCGAGGGGCGCTACCTTTATATAATCGAACGCGGTCCGGTGCGGCTGGAGACGCTCGAGCAAGAAGGGGCGACGGTGGATGCGGCCGCGCTCGGCGACCAGCCGCTGCTGTCCGGGCAGACCCTGCTCGACATGGCGGCCGACGATTTTTCGCGCGCAGAGACGCTGGCCCAGTCCAAGCAGCTGCTGCGCATGCTGATCAACCACACCCTGGGCGGCCAGCCGCTGCAGTCGCGCCGGGTGTTGAAGGAATTGCAGGAGCTCTGATGATCGAACTCGGCGTCAATATCGACCACGTCGCCACGCTGCGCCAGGCGCGCCGCACCTGGGAGCCCGACCCGGTGTGGGCCGCGGTGGAAGCGCACCTGGGCGGTGCCGACGGCATCACCATCCACCTGCGCGAGGATCGCCGCCACATCAACGACGAGGACGTGCGCCGGCTCGCCGAACTCACCCAGGTCAAGCTCAACCTCGAGATGGCCGCCACCGACGAGATGGTCGCCATCGCCTGCCGCACGCGTCCGCAGATGGCGATGCTGGTGCCCGAGGGCCGCCACGAGATCACCACCGAGGGCGGCCTCGACGTGCTGTCGCAGGAGGCGAGGCTGAAGGACGTCATCGCCCGCCTGGCCGACGCCGGCATCGTCACCAGCGTCTTCATCGACGCCGAGCCCGAGCAGATCGAAGCCGCGGCGCGCATCGGCGCACGCGTGTGCGAGATCCACACCGGCCCCTACGCCCACGCTTTCCACGCCGCCGGCCGTGACGCCGAGGCCCCGGCCGTGGTGGCCGAGGTGGACAAGATCCGCCTCGCCGGCGAAGCGGTGCGCCGGCTCGGCATGCGCTTCAACGCCGGCCACGCACTCAACTACTACAACGTGCAGCCGGTCGCCCGCCTGCACGGCATCCGCGAGCTGCACATCGGCCATGCCATCGTCAGCCGCGCGGTCTTCGTCGGCCTGCGCGCCGCGGTGGCCGAGATGAAGCGCCTGATGCGCGAAGCGGCGCAGACGGCCTGACGAGCGTGCAAGGAACGCAGGCGATGAACGGCCGCCAGGGAGCGGGGCAGGGCGAGGCATGATCCACGGTATCGGCACCGATCTCGTGCAACTGCCGCGAATGCGCGCGGCGCTCGAGCGTCACGGCGAGCGCTTCGCGCTGCGCATCCTGGCCGCGAGCGAGGTCGAGGCCTGGCGCGCCCACCGCGACCCGGCGCGCTTTCTTGCCAAGCGCTTCGCCGCCAAGGAAGCCTTCGGCAAGGCACTCGGCACCGGCGTCGCCGTGCCGGCCACGCTGCACGCGGTCGCGGTCGGCCACGACGCGCGCGGCAAGCCCGAGTACCGCTATGACGAGCGCCTCGCCGCGCACATGCGCGACAACGGGCTGCGCGCCCACCTCAGCATCAGCGACGAGGACGAGCACATCGTTGCGTTCGCACTGATCGAACAGGCCTGAGCCCCGGAACTTCGAGCACATGAACTCCCCCCTCCGCCGCCCCCGCGGCCCCGTCATGATCGATGTCGCCGGCACTGCGCTGACCGACGAGGAACGCGAACGCCTGCTCGACCCCCTGGTCGGCGGCGTGATCCTGTTCGCGCGCAACTTCAGCGCATCGGACCAGCTCCGCGCGCTCACCGCCGACATCCGCGCCCTGCGCGACCCGGCGCTGATCATCGCGGTCGACCACGAAGGCGGCAGGGTGCAGCGCTTCCGCACAGACGGCTTCATCCGCCTGCCGTCGATGCGTAGCCTGGGCGCGCTGTGGGAGCAGGATCACCTCGGCGCCCTCGAAGCCGCACGCGCCACCGGCTTCGTGCTCGCGGCCGAGCTGCGCGCGCATGGCGTCGATCTCAGCTTCACGCCCGTGCTCGACCTCGACTATGGCTGCTGCCGCGCGATCGGCAATCGCGCCTTCCACCGTGACCCACAGGCGGTGGCGGCGCTCGCCCAGGCGCTGGTTGCCGGCATGGCGGAGGCGGGCATGGGCGCGGTCGGCAAGCACTTTCCCGGCCACGGCTTCGTCGAGGCCGATTCGCACCACGACGTGCCGGTGGATGAACGCGACTTCGACACCGTGTGGAACGAGGACATCGCCCCTTACCGCCACCGCCTCGGCCGCCAGCTCGCCGGCGTGATGCCTGCGCATGTGATCTACCCGAACGCCGACCCGAGCCCGGAACCGCAACCCGCGGGTTTCTCGCCCTTCTGGCTCAAGGACGTGCTGCGCGCCCGGCTCGGCTTCCAGGGCGTGATCTTCAGCGACGACCTCAACATGGAAGGCGCCCGCGTCGCCGGCGACATCGTCGGCCGTGCCAAGGCCGCATACGCCGCCGGCTGCGACATGCTGCTGGTGTGCAACCGCCCGGACCTCGCCGCCGAACTGCTCGACCGCTGGGCCCCCGTCCCCGACCCCGACAATCTCGCCCGCCTCGCCGCGGTCGTGCCGACCGCCCCGCGGCCGGCCTGGCTCGCCGACCCCTTTGCGCTCGAACTCCACGCCGCCTACGTCCAGGCGCGCGACCGCGTCGCCGCCATCCCCGACGACAGCAACGCCGAGCCGACCATGACTGCAGCCACCATCGGCGAGCAGCGCACCGAGACCCTCCCTAAGCACGGATAATCGACAGGAAGTTTGCTACGGACCGTCGAGCACGAATCGCGCTGGAAGGAATGCCCCGTGTCCGCTCCGAGGCACAGATGGTTTCAAGCCCTGTTCAGCATCACCACTCATGACCGACCCGACGTCCTCTAACGCCTTCGATCCCAAGCCCTTCCTGCGCACCCTCACCGAGGAGCCCGGCGTTTATCGCATGATCGGCGCCGACGACAAGGTGCTCTATGTCGGCAAGGCCAAGAACCTCAAGCGCCGCGTCTCCAGCTACTTCCAGAAGACCCTCTCCAGTCCGCGCATCGCGATGATGGTCGCCCAGGTGCAGCGCGTGGACACTACCGCCACGCGCAGTGAGGCCGAGGCCCTGATCCTCGAGAACAACCTCATCAAGTGCCTGGCGCCGCGCTACAACATCCTCTTCCGCGACGACAAGACCTACCCGTACATCGAGCTCTCGGCGGACGAATTCCCGCGCCTGGCCTACCACCGCGGCGCCTTCACCAAGGGCGCGCGCTACTTCGGACCGTTTCCGAATGCCTGGGCGGTGCGCGAGAGCATCCACCTGCTGCAGAAGACCTTCCAGCTGCGCACCTGCGAGAACAGCGTCTTCGCCAACCGCTCGCGCCCCTGCCTGCTGCACCAGATCAAGCGCTGCACGGCACCCTGCGTGGGGCTGATCGAGCCCGAGGCCTACGCGGCGGACGTGAAGCTCGCCACCCGCTTCCTCGACGGTCAGGCGAGCGAGGTTATCGACGACCTCACGAATCGCATGCAGGCGGCGGCGGAGCGCCTCGCCTTCGAGGAGGCCGCTGCCTGCCGCGACCAGGTGCGCGTGCTGCAGGCGGTGCTGCACAAGCAGTTCGTCGACAGCCGCAAGGACGAGGACGTCGACATCCTCGCCGCGATCGAGGCCGACGGCCTCACCTGCGTCAACATCGCCATGGTGCGTGGCGGCCGCCACCTCGGCGACCGCCCCCAGTTCCCCAGCGGCGCGGCGGTGTCGGGGGCGATGGACAGCCTGCTCGCCTTCGTCGAGCAGCACTACAGCCAGCACCCGATCCCCGCGCGCATCCTGGTCAACCTGCTGCCCGACGCGGTGAAGGAGACCCTCGCCGAGATTACCGACCGACCGCCGGGCGTGGTGTTGCCGCGCTTCGAAGCCGAGAAGGCCTGGATGGAGATGGCCGAGAAGAACGCCCACCTCGCCATCCAGGCGCGCGCGCGCGACACCGGCCGCATCGAGCAGCGCCTGGAGGCCTTGCGCAGCGCCCTCGACATGGACGAGGCGCCGCAGCGCATCGAATGCCTCGACATCAGCCACACCATGGGCGAGGCCACGGTGGCCTCCTGCGTGGTGTGCGAGGCCGGCGCCATGAAGCGCGCCGAATACCGCCGCTACAACATCACGGGCATCACCCCGGGCGACGACTTCGCTGCGATGCGCCAGGCGCTGGAGCGCCGCTACGGCAAGGTCGCGGCGGGGGAGGGCGTGTGCCCCGATCTGATCCTGATCGATGGCGGCAAGGGGCAGGTGAGTGCGGCGCGCGCGATCCTCGCCGAAGTGGGCCTGGAGTCGGTGGCGATGGTCGGCGTGGCGAAAGGGGAAGGGCGCAAGGCCGGGCTGGAGACGCTGATCTTCCCCGACGGCCGCGAGGGCCTCGCGCTCGGCGGTGAATCGGCCGCGCTGCACCTGATCGTCGAGATCCGCGACGAGGCCCACCGCTTCGCCATCACCGGCCACCGCGCCAAGCGCGGCAAGGCGCGGGTGGGCTCCAAGCTGGAGGATATCCCCGGTGTGGGCCCCTCGCGCCGCCGCAACCTGCTGGCCGCGTTTGGCGGGCTCGATGGGGTGCGCGAAGCGACGGTGGAGGATCTGTGCCGCGTCGAGGGCGTTAGCCGCAAGCTCGCCGAGCAGATCCACGCTGCGCTGCGTTGAGCGGCGGGGGGGGGCGTCTCCCTGGTGCGGGCGGCACCCGCGCCGCAGCCTCGCGGCGCAGTTTCAACAGGCCGGCGATGCGCGGCTCAGCTCAGCGCGTCCTTCACCCAGGCGTTGGCCTGCTTGGCGTCGAAGCTGCTGCCGTACTTCGCCTTCAGCGCGCCCATCACCACGCCCATCTGCTTCGGCCCCCGTTCGGCGAGGCCGGCCACGGTGTCGGCGATGAAGGCCTTGACCTCGGCTTCGCTGGCCATCGGCGGCAGGTAGGCGGTGAGGATGGCGGATTCCTGCTCCAGCACCGCGCGGCGCTCGGCATCCTTGATCACGCCCAGCGCTTCCTGGTTGTTCTTCAGGAACTTGCGGATAGTCTGCTGCACTTCGTCGTCGGTGCTTTCGCGGTTGCCGGCGTTCTTGCCGACCATCTCGGCTTCGCCGATCAGGGTGCTGAGCAAGGTCGCGCGCACGCCGTCGGCGGCCTTGCGGGCGAGCAGGGAATCCTTCTTCAGTTGGGCCATCAGGCTCATGGGTGACTCCATCGGGTTCGGTGGTGGGGCGCGCTGGGCGGAATGTGGGCCGGGCACGCGCTGGCAGGGGGCCGAGTTTAGCGCAGGGGTGGCATGGCCCGAACACCGGGACGCAATTCAGGCGCCTGCCGGGACGTGCGTCAGTTGCAGGGGGCATTCGACACGCAGCTGAAAGCAGCCGCGCGTGGTCTTCTCGATACGGATCGGCGCGTTGCGCTCGACCAGGCGGCGGCCGAGCAGGATCAGGCGGGCCTCGAGGTTGTCACTGATGTCGGGCAGCCGGATGCGGGGGTCGAGGCGCAGTTCGCGGTTGCTGAAGGCGGTGCGGCCGGTGTCGGCGTGGTCGCGCAGCAGGGCCCACAGGATGGAGCCTGCCACGCCCTTTATCAGGTAGTCGGTGTCGAGGAAGATGCTGTCGTTCTCGGCATAATGACGCACCTGCAGCGGTGGCCCCGACGCCGAGGGCTGCGCCGGTGGCGGGCGGGAGGCGGGGCGCGGCTCGTCGCGGTGATCGGCCGGGCCATGGTGCAGGAGCTGGATGGCCGCGCCCAGGCCGCCGGCGAGGGAGACCATGACGTCCTCGTCGTCATAGCCGAAGCGCTGCTCCTGTGCGCTCTCGAGGTAGAGGACGCCCAGCACGCGTGTGCCGGCACGGATCGGCACGGCAAGCTGGCTGTTGGCGCCGGGCAGGCCGGGCAGCGGGATCTCCGTGTCCATCTGGAGGGCGAGTCCACTGCGTTCGAGGTTTTCGCGGATGGCCTTGCCGTAGCTGTACTCCGCTGCGAAGTGGCCGATGCGGATGGGGGTGCGCTCGCGCGCGGCGACCCCGATCACGCCGTCGCCGAGCGTGATCTCCGAGCCGATCCCTGAGGTCTCGTAGCCCCGGCTCGCGATGGTGTACAGGCGACCGGCTGCCGCATCGAGCAGCAGGATCATCGCGTGATGGACGTCGAAGTGGCGCTCGAGGCAGTCCAGCGTGCCGCACAGGAGGGCGTCGAGGTCCATGCACAGGCACAACTCCTCCACGCTCGCGCGCAGGGCCGCGAGCAGGTTGGCGCGCGGCAGGGCAGGCGTCAGCGTGCGGCTGGGCACCTGGTCGATCTCGAGCACGCGATAGACGTCGGCGCCGAGCAGGCGGAACACGCCCGCCATGCCGGCATGCGAGGCGATCCCGGCGAGCTTGGCCTTCATGATCTCGAACAGCGGCCCTTCCTCCTCGGTGCGCAGGTACTGCAGCAACAGCCGGTAATGGCCTGCCGTGCTCGGATCGATGAGGGCCACGCGGGCCAGCGGATTGGCCAGGATGTTGCGGCGCGTGGTGTTGAAGAACTGCCACGACAGCGCCACGTGCTCGGCGTCCACATACTGCACTTGCGACAGGTAGGCCGCATTGGGCACGCCGTCCGCCGCACAGGTGGCGATCGTGCCGGGGATCGCGCCATCGAGACAGGCGCGGATGGCGTCGAGCTTGAGCTTCATGATCGCAGCACGTGGCCGGCCTCGGGCCCCGGGGTCTGCAGGCTGCCGAAAGTCGGCGTGAAGCGCACCGCCACGAGATCGGCGCCGTCGGCGTGCAGCACGCCGCGGATCACCGCGCCGGAGTAGCCGAACGCCTCCAGGCCGGTGGCGAAGCGATCGACGTAATCTGCCGCCAACTCGGGGTCACTGGCTTCGATGCCGGTAATGACCGCGTCAGTACCCTTGAACTGCAGGGTGCGGTGTGTGCGTGGCAGGCTGAACACCACCGCGATGCGTGCGTTGCGGCCGATGTCGGCGAGCACCTCTGCGCTTGCCGGTGCGGCGAGCAGCACAGTGAGCTGGCGCTGGTCGGCGGAGACGCGGCATCCCGTGCCGCGGGCCAGGTGGGGGATGCGACCATCGTCGCAAGTCGCGACCGTGATCGACACCTCGCTGCGCACGAAGTCGGCGAGGGCGTCATCAATCAGCGGGGCAGCGGCGAGGTCCATGGTGTCTTGATCATAGACACCATGGACCGGATCTCAACTCTCTCGCAGGCGGGCGGTGTGGGCTCAGTGTTGATCGGCGGGAAAGACGACGGCCATCCCCTGCGGCTGGGCACCGGGCGGAACGTAGGCCGGCGCAGGCTCGCCGGCCGGGCCGAGGGCACGCACGAAGCGGTAGAAGGCACGCAGGTCCGCTTCGTCCATGTCGCGCAGCGCAAACCAGGGCATCGGCGGGCGATAGCTGATCGTGCGCGCGTTGCGCACCCAGTCGTCCTCGCTCAGGCGAGCGAGCGCCAGGCGCAGGTTGCTGGGGTAGGTCGTGCCCCAGGCGCCACTCCAGCCGAGTCGGTCGCCGGTCAGCCACTGCTGCTCGGGGACCGCGCCGCCCGTCATCGCGTAGTTGGGCGTATGGCAGTCGTTGCAGCCTGCGATGCGGGCGATGTAGCGGCCGCGCTCGATCATCGCCTGTTCGGCTGCCGGCTCGGCGGCGCTTGTCACCGTGGCGGCGGTGGCGAGGAGGAGGGTGGCAAGGATGGGGGTGCGCGCTCGTTTCATGGTCGTTCGTCTCCTGCTGGTGGAAGCCCGCTGCGGGAAGCGTCTCCAGCGCGGGCAACTGCAGTGTGGCGACAAGGCTGAAACCGTGTTCCTAAAAAGCCGCTGCGAAGATCCTAAGTTTTTCCTAAGCGGGCGCACTCGGCAGCGTTAGGCCAGGCTGGTGGCGATGTAGTCGACCAGGCGGCGGGTCGCCTCGCTTTCGGTTTCGGTGCGCGTGTGCAGGCGCAGGTCGAGCTCGCCCATTGACGGGAAGCCGTCCCGCTCCTCGAGCACACGCACGCCCTCGGGAACCGTGGTCGCGGCAAGCAGCGTCACGCCGAGTCCGGCGCGCACCGCGGCGATGATGCCGCTGTAGCTGGAGCTCGTGTAGGTGATGCGCCAGCCCCGCTCGAGCCGGCCCAGGGTCTGGAGCACGCGGTTGCGATAGATGCAGGGTGCCGGGGCCAGCACCAGCGCGAGCGGCTGTTGCTGGTGGCGCGCGTGGTCCGGGCTGGTGATCCACAGCAGGGGTTCGGTCAGTACCTTGGTGCCGCTGCTTGCCGTCGGATCGTCGTGCAGTGCGATGACGAGGTCGAACTCGCCCTTCTCTTGCCGCAGGAGCAGGTTCTTGCTGAGATCGCAGGTCACTTCCAGCATCACGCCCGGGTGGGCCTGGGCGAACTTGCCGAGCACGACGGGCAGCAGCGAGGCGGTGTATTCATGCGGTGCGCCAAGGCGCACGCTGCCTGCGACCTTGGGCCGGCGGATGCTGCTCACCGCCTCGTCGTTGAGCGCGAGTATGCGCCGCGCGTAGCCGAGCAGCGTCGTGCCCTCGTCGGTGAGCTTGACGCGGTGGCTGCCGCGCACGAAGAGCTCGGCTCCCAGCAGTTCTTCCAGCCGTCGCACCTGCAGGCTGACGGCCGACTGCGTACGCCCGACCGCATCGCCGGCGCGGGTGAAGCTGCCCAGGTCCACGGCCTTGACGAAGGTTCGCAGCAGTTCGGTCGGGATGTTGCTCATCGGGATGGGGTATTTAGGGTTTAAATAATTTCATTTCAACTATCAAATCTACAAATGTCAAGGCAGCGCTAACATGCATCCCGTCATGCCTTCCCGGCCTCGCCACAACCCGCCCCACACCAAGGAGACATCATGAGCATTGTCAAATTCACCGAAGATCACGAATGGCTGCGCGTTGACGGCGACATCGTCACCGTCGGCATCACCGACTATGCGCAGAACGCGCTCGGCGACATCGTCTTCGTCCAGCTTCCCGACGTGGATACCCACTTCGATGCCGGCGACGAGGCTGCGGTGATCGAGTCCGTGAAGGCGGCGGGCGAGCTCAAGATGCCGCTCGCCGGCACCGTGGTCGAGGTCAACCCGGTGCTGACCGACGCCCCTGCGACGGTCAACGAGGATCCGCTGGGCACGGGCTGGTTCATCCGCATCCGCCTCGACGATCCGGCTGCGCTGGATGGCCTGCTCGACCAGGCTGCCTACGACAAGCTGACCACCTGACCGACCTGCCTCCGGATTTCGCCGCCATCATGAACATGAACGACACCCGCCTGTCCGCGACGCTCGCACAGCTCGAGCAGCGCGATGATTTCGTCGGCCGCCACGTCGGCCCGGACCAGGCCGAGACCCAGTCGATGCTCGCCGCCCTCGGCCTCGACTCGCTCGATCAACTGATCGAGAAGGTCATCCCCGCCTCCATCCTGTCGGCCGCGCCGCTGGCCTTGCCCGAAGGACGCACCGAGCCCGAGGCGTTGGCAATGCTGCGCGCGATCGCGGACAAGAACAGGGTGCTGCGCTCGTTCATCGGCACGGGCTACCACGACACCTTCACGCCGACGGTCATCCTGCGCAACGTGCTCGAGAACCCGGCCTGGTACACCGCCTACACGCCCTACCAGCCCGAGATCTCGCAGGGCCGCCTGGAGGCGCTGCTGAACTTCCAGACCATGGTCACCGACCTCACCGGCCTGGAGATCGCCAACGCCTCGCTGCTCGACGAGGCCACCGCCGCGGCCGAGGCCATGGCCTTCTGCCAGCGCCTGTCGAAGAGCAAGGCCAAGGCCTTCTTCGTCTCGCGCGACTGCCACCCGCAGACCATCGAGGTCGTGCGTACCCGCGCCGAGCCGCTCGGCTTCGAGGTCATCGTCGGCGACGCCGCGACCGATCTGGCCGCGCACGAGGTCTTCGGCGTGCTGCTGCAGTATCCGGCGAGCACCGGCGAGGTGGTGGATTACGCCGCCATCGTCGCCGCCGCCCACGACAAGAAGGCGCTGGTGGTGGTCGCCGCCGACCTGCTGGCGCTGACCCTGCTCAAGCCGCCGGGCGATTTCGGCGCCGACGTCGCCATCGGCTCGACCCAGCGCTTCGGCATCCCGATGGGCTTTGGCGGCCCGCACGCGGCCTACTTCGCCACTCGCGACGAGCACAAGCGCGTGATGCCCGGCCGCGTTGTCGGCGTGTCGATCGACAGCCACGGCAAGAAGGCCTACCGCCTGGCGATGCAGACCCGCGAGCAGCACATCCGGCGCGAGAAGGCCACCTCCAACATCTGCACCGCGCAGGCGCTGCTCGCCATCATGGCCAGCATGTACGTCTGCTACCACGGCCCGGCCGGCCTGACCACGATCGCGCGCCGCGTGCATCGCCTGACCGCGACCCTGGCCGCCGGCCTGCGCCGCCTCGGCGCCGACGTGCCGACTCAGGCCTTCTTCGACACCATCACCGTGCGCGTCGCCGATGCCGCCGCGGTGCATGCCGCCGCGCGCGCCGCGGGCATGAACCTGCGCGAGATCGACGCCATCACGGTCGGCATCGCGCTCGACGAGACCACCCGCCGCGCCGACGTCGAGGCGCTATGGAAGGTGTTTGGCGCGGGCGCCGCGGCGCTCGATTTCGATGCCGTCGAAGCCCAGGTGCAGGAGGCGCTGCCGGCCGCGCAACTGCGCAGCTCCGCCTTCCTGACCCACCCGGTGTTCAGTGCCCACCAGTCCGAGACCAAGATGCTGCGCTACCTGCGCAGCCTGGCCGACAAGGACCTCGCGCTCGATCGCACGATGATCCCGCTCGGCTCGTGCACCATGAAGCTCAACGCCACCACCGAGATGATCCCGGTGACCTGGACCGAGTTCGGCGGCCTGCACCCCTTCGCGCCGGCCGACCAGACGCAGGGCTATGCCCAGCTCACCGCCGAGCTCGAGCAGATGCTGTGCGCCTGCACCGGCTACGACGCGGTGTCACTGCAGCCCAATGCCGGCTCGCAGGGCGAATACGCCGGGCTGCTGGCGATCCGCGCCTACCACGCCAGCCGCGGCGAGGGCCACCGCGACGTGTGCCTGATCCCGAGCTCGGCGCACGGCACCAACCCGGCCACCGCGCAGATGGCCGGCATGCGCGTGGTCGTCGTTGCCTGCGATGCCAACGGCAATGTCGACGTCGCCGACCTCAAGGCCAAGGCCGCGCAGCACGCCGACCAGCTCGCCGCGATCATGATCACCTACCCGTCGACGCACGGCGTGTTCGAGACCGCGGTGCGCGAGATCACCGACATCGTGCACGCCCACGGCGGCCAGGTGTACATCGACGGCGCCAACCTCAACGCCATGGTCGGCCTGTGCGGCCCGGGCCACTTCGGCGGCGACGTCTCGCACCTGAACCTGCACAAGACCTTCTGCATCCCGCACGGCGGCGGCGGTCCGGGCGTCGGCCCGATCGGCGTCAAGGCGCACCTCGCGCCCTTCCTGCCGGGTCACGCGGCGGTCGGTCTGAAGGGCATCGGCGCAGTGGCGGCGGCGCCCTGGGGCAGCGCCAGCATCCTGCCCATCACCTGGACCTACATCACCCTGATGGGCCGCGATGGCCTGCGCCACGCCACGGTGACGGCGATCCTCAACGCCAACTACATCGCCCGCCGCCTCGAATCGCACTACCCGGTGCTCTATCGCGGCGAGCATGGCATGGTGGCGCATGAGTGCATCCTCGACCTGCGCCCGCTCAAGGACAGCACCGGCATCAGCGTCGACGACGTCGCCAAACGCCTGATCGACTTCGGCTTCCACGCGCCGACGATGTCCTTCCCGGTGCCGGGCACGCTGATGATCGAGCCGACCGAGAGCGAGTCGAAGGCCGAGCTCGACCGCTTCTGCGACGCGATGATCGCGATCCGCGAGGAGATCGCCAAGGTTGCCAGCGGCGACTACGACGCCGAGGACAACCCGCTGGTCAACGCCCCGCACACCGCCGAGGCCATTGTCGGCGACTGGACCCATCCCTACAGCCGCGAGCAGGCCGTCTATCCGCTCGCCAGCCTGCGCGCGAACAAGTACTGGTCGCCGGTCGGCCGGGTGGATAACGTGTATGGCGACCGCAACCTGGTTTGCGCTTGCCCGCCGCTGTCCGATTACGAAGAAGTCTGAGGAGCCCCGCACATGAACGCCTCTTTCATCGTCACCCTGGTTGGCGAGGATCGCCCGGGCCTGGTCAACGCGCTCGCCGAGCGCGCAGCCGCGAACGGCGCCAACTGGCTCGACAGCAGCATGGCACACCTGGCCGGCAGGTTCGCGGGCATCGTGCGGCTCGACGTGGCCGAAGCGAACGCCGAACGCCTTGAGGCAGCACTCCGCGGGCTGTCGTCGGCCGGTCTCAGCCTGAGCATCGAGCGCGGCAGCGCCGCGGCGGGCGCGGCCGGCGGCGAACTGATCCGCATGGCGCTCCTCGCCCACGACCGGCCCGGCATCGTGCGCGACATTTCCTCGGTGCTGGCGCAGCACGGGGCGAGCGTCGAGCGCATGGACAGCGCCTGCGAGAGCGCGTCCTTCAGCGGCGAGGCGATGTTCCGCGCCGAACTGGAGGTCCGCGTACCGGCCAGCGTGGCGCCCGCCGAGTTGCAGGCGGCGCTCGAGGCGCTGGCCAACGAACTGATGGTGGATCTCAAGCTGGAGGCCGGCGCCTGATCTGACCCAACACGCCGGCATGCGCCGGCTAGATGTACCGCCGGGGGACGGAAGACGCAGCAAGCGTGCCATCCCGCCGGCGCCATAACGACAAGGAGGCAGGAGACACCATGCAGCTCATCAACGATTTCTTCAACTGGCTCAACGGCATCGTGTGGGGCGTGCCCATGATCGTGCTGATCCTGGGTACCGGCCTCTATCTTCAGATCCGCCTCGGCTTCATGCCGATTCGGCGCATCCCGCAGGGCTTCCGCTTGATCTGGGGCAGCCGCAAGGCGGGCTCCCGTGCCGAGGGCGAGATCTCGCCCTTCGCCGCGCTGATGACCGCGCTCTCGGCCACCGTGGGTACGGGCAACATCGCGGGCGTGGCGACCGCGATCGCGGTCGGCGGCCCGGGCGCGTTGTTCTGGATGTGGATGACGGCCTTCGTCGGCATGGCGACCAAGTACGCCGAGGTCGTGGTCGCGGTGAAGTACCGCGTGGTCGATGACAAGGGCGAGCACGCCGGTGGCCCGATGTACGCCATCCGCAACGGCCTGGGCAAGCGCTGGGGCTGGCTGGCCGGTGCGTTCGCGATCTTCGGCGGGCTGGCGGGCTTCGGGATCGGTAACATGGTCCAGGCCAACGGCATCTCGAGCGCGATGGAGAACGCCTTCGGCATCGACCCCTGGGTCACCGGCGGGGTGCTGATGCTGCTCACTGGCGCGGTCGTGCTCGGTGGCATCAAGCGCATCGGCGCGGTCGCGGAGAAGCTCGTGCCGGCGATGTGCATCGGCTACATCGTGTGCTGCGCGGTGGTGCTGGTCACCTTCGCCGACCAGATCCCGGCCGCCTTCGACCTCATCTTCACCCATGCCTTCACGCCGATCTCGGCGGCCGGCGGCTTCGTCGGCGCGACCGTGATGATGGCGATCCAGCGTGGCGTGGCGCGCGGCATCTTCTCCAACGAGGCTGGCCTCGGTACCGCAGGCATCGCGCAGGCGGCGGGAACTACCAGCAACGCGGTGTATTCCGGCCTGATCGGCATGATGGGCACCTTCATCGACACCATCATCGTGTGCACGATGACCGGCGTGGCGATCATCGTCAGCGGCGTGTGGACTTCGGGCGCATCCGGCGCCGTGCTGACCTCGGCCAGCTTCGAGGCCGCGATGCCGGGCGTGGGCAAGTACCTGCTCGCGATCTCGCTGGCGGTGTTCGCCTTCACTACCATCCTCGGCTGGGCCTACTACGGCGAGAAGTGCTGGGAATACCTGCTCGGCACGGCGAGCGAGAAGCCCTTCCGCGTGCTGTGGATCCTGTGCGTCCCGGTGGGCGCGGTCACCAGCCTGGACTTCGCGTGGCTGGTTGCCGACACGCTGAACGCGCTGATGGCGATCCCCAATCTCATCTCGCTGCTGCTGCTCACGCCGGTCGTCGTCACACTGACCCGCGAGTACTTCGCCAACGGCGGTGCCGACGGCGGCGAAGCCCGGAAATCGGCCGCGCGCCCGAGCCGTTGAGCTTCCCCCGTTGAACGTCCTCCGCTGAACCTCACCTGTCGCACCCAACCAATTCAGGAGTCCCCCATGTTCGACAAGCACATGCAGATCGACGGCTACGACGCCGAACTCTGGACCGCCATCGAGGCCGAGCGCGCACGCCAGGAAGACCACATCGAGCTGATCGCGTCCGAGAACTACGCCAGCCCGCGCGTGATGCAGGCGCAGGGCACGGTACTCACCAACAAGTACGCCGAAGGCTATCCGGGCAAGCGCTACTACGGCGGCTGCGAGCATGTCGACGTGGTCGAGCAGCTTGCGATCGACCGCGCCAGGCAGCTCTTCGCCGCCGACTGGGCGAACGTGCAGCCGCACTCGGGCTCGCAGGCCAATGCCGCGGTGTATCTCGCGCTGCTGCAGCCGCACGACACCATCCTGGGCATGAGCCTGGCCCATGGCGGTCACCTGACCCACGGCGCCAAGGTGAACTTCTCCGGCAAGATCTTCAACGCCGTGCAGTACGGCGTCACCGACGAGGGCGTGATCGACTACGACGCGCTCGAGGCGCTGGCCGTCGAGTGCAAACCGAAGATGATCGTCGCCGGCTTCTCCGCCTATGCCCGCCACCTCGACTTCGCGCGCTTTCGCGCCATCGCCGACAAGGTCGGTGCGCTGCTGTTCGTCGACATGGCCCACGTCGCCGGCCTGGTGGCCGCCGGGCTGTACCCGAACCCGGTGCCCTTCGCCGACATCGTCACCAGCACCACGCACAAGACCCTGCGCGGCCCGCGCGGCGGCATCATCGTTGGCCGCGCCAATCCAGAGATCGAGAAAAAGATCGCGTCGATGGTGTTCCCCGGCACCCAGGGCGGGCCGCTGATGCACGTCATCGCCGCCAAGGCGGTGGCCTTCAAGGAGGCGCTCGAGCCTGCTTTCAAGGACTACCAGAAGCAGGTGATCGCCAACGCGCGCGCGATGGCGGCGGTGTTCGTCGAGCGCGGCTATCGGATCGTCTCCGGCGGCACCGACGACCACCTGTTCCTGGTCGACCTGATCGCCAAGGGCATCACCGGCAAGGCCGCCGACGCGGCGCTGGGTTCGGCACACATCACCGTCAACAAGAACACCGTGCCCAACGACCCGCAGTCGCCCTTCGTCACCAGCGGCATCCGCATCGGCACGCCGGCGGCGACCACGCGCGGCTTCGGCATCGACGAGGTCAGCGCGCTCGCCGGCTGGATCTGTGACATCCTCGATGACATGGACAACCCGGCGGTGATCGACGCGGTGCGTGCCAAGGTCGCCGCGCTGTGCGCACGCTTCCCGGTGTACGGGGCTTGAGAGACGGGCGCCGCGTGCGCTCACGCAGGGTCTCGAGCGGTTCGAGTCCCTGCGTGACCCCGGCGCCGACATGAAACTGCTATACAGGGAAGGCGCGCGCGGTGGTCTCGCCGCGAACGTCACCGAATGCTGAACGCCCTTCCGCAAATCGACAAGGAACCAAGATGAGCGACATTCAATCCGACGCCCCCTTGCTGCAAACCCCGCTTCACGATCTGCACGTGTCGCTCGGCGCCAAGATGGTGCCGTTCGCCGGCTACGCGATGCCGGTGCAGTACCCGGCGGGCATCCTCAAGGAACACCTCCATACCCGCAGCCAGGCCGGCCTGTTCGACGTCTCGCACATGGGGCAGGTGATGCTGCTTGGCCCCGACGCCGCGGCTGCACTGGAGACCCTGGTGCCGGTCGACATCATCGACCTGCCGCCGGGCATGCAGCGCTACGCCCTGTTCCTCAACGACAAGGGCGGTGTAATGGACGACCTGATGGTCGCCAACTTTGGCGACGGTCGGCTGTTCGTGGTCGTCAACGCCGCCTGCAAGGCACAGGACATCGCGCACATGCAGCAGCACCTGTCCGCGCGCTGCAAGGTCGAGGTGCTGGCCGATCGCGCCCTGCTCGCCCTGCAGGGGCCGGCGGCCGGCGCGGTGCTGGCGCGCCTTGCGCCCGAGACGGCGAAGATGGTGTTCATGAACGTCGCCACCGTGACCCTGCTTGGCGCCGAGTGCTACGTCAGCCGGTCGGGCTACACCGGCGAGGACGGCTTCGAGATCTCGGTGCCGGCCGACAAGGCCGAGGCGCTCGCCAAGGAACTGCTCAGCCACCCCGAAGTCGCGCCGATCGGCCTCGGTGCGCGTGACTCGCTGCGCCTGGAAGCTGGCCTGTGCCTGTACGGCCACGACCTCGATCAGCACACCTCGCCGGTCGAGAGCAGCCTGCTGTGGGCGCTGTCCAAGGTGCGCCGCGCCGATGGTGCCCGTCCCGGTGGCTACCCGGGCGCCGACGTGGTCTTCGAGCACATCGCCAAGGGCGTGGCGCGCAAGCGCGTGGGCCTGCGCCCGAACGCACGCGTGCCGGTGCGCGAGGGCGCGGAGCTGGTGGATGCCGACGGTCGCAAGGTCGGCATGGTCACCAGCGGCGGCTTCGGCCCGACGCTGGAGGCGCCGGTGGCGATGGGCTACGTCGATACCGCGCTGGCCAAGGTCGGCACCCCGCTGTCGGCGATGGTGCGCGGCAAGGCGGTGCCGATCGAAGTGGCCAGCACCCCCTTCGTGCCGCAACGCTACTACCGCGGCTGACGTACGACGGGACGGCCCGGCCCTTGCGGGCCCTGAGCGGCCGTCCCTCGATCAGGGGCGATCGACGCGATGAATCTTCTCCGGGCTCATCTTCGGCGACCACGGCAGGCCACTGTTCTGCCAGCCGTTCTGCAGGCGGAAGCCGGCTTGAGGCCCTTCCTTGATGGCGTCGCCCTGGAAGCCATGGATGACGTAGCGCGCATTCGGGAAGCCGTTCTCGCGCAGGAAGTCGGCGCTCGGCTTTCCTCGCTCGCTGCCCGAGCGGCACAGGGTGATGATCTCGGCGTCTGCGCTCAGGCCGCGCCTGGCCAGTTCCAGCTTCACCTGATTGATGAAGTCGGGATTGCGGTACAGGCGGAACACGCCGCGCTCGGCGTTCCACTGCGTGCGATCGACCAGCATGAACGGCACGTTGGCATGGGCGGCGTCGGTTGAGCCGACGAACATGATCTCGACCGGGTCGCGGACGTCGAGGAACAGCACGTTCTGCTCGGCCTGCTGGATCTTGGCGTAGGTCTCCTTGGCCGAGATGCCGATGTCGGCGGCGTGGGCGGCGAGGCTGGCGAAGCCAATGGCGGCGGCGATCAGGAGTCTTTTCATCTTGCGTGTTCTCCGGTGATGGATCGGGGGGTCAGGCCTGGCGGCGCAGGCTTGCGGCGATCGGCCAGGCCAGCGCCGCGGCCACGGCGCCGAAGGCCGCTGCGTAGAAGAACAGGTTCATCCAGTCCACCCAGTAGCCCATGTTGGCGAAGGACGACTGGGTCATGGCCGGGGTGATGAAGAAAGTGATCGCCGTGGCGATGACGCCGATGACAAAAGCCGGCGCGATCGCCTTCTTCCAGCCGGCGCCCGGGCGGGTGGCGGCGAAGACCATCAGGGCCAGCCACAGCACCGCGGTGCCGATGACGGCGGGCAGGGACTGCAGCCCGAGTTCGAACAGGATGTTCAGGGTCAGCCAGATCTCGTACATGTCGTCTCTCCCCTCAGACCCGGCCCTTGGCCACGGCCATGTAGGCGGGCTTGAGCAGGCGGTATTTCATGACCCAGGCGAAGTAGCTGTCCTGCAGCGGGTCGATCATCGGCAGCGAGGGCGTCAGGTTGTTCTCGTAGTCGAACTCGACCAGCAGCGCCGAGCCCTCGCGCAGCAGCAGCGGGCATGAGGTGTAGCCGTCGAAGACCTGCGAGGGCTCGCGGCCGGCGATCACCTCGATCAGGTGCTGCGCCACGATCGGCGCGCTCTTCTTGACCGTGGCGGCGGTCTTGCCCTTGGCGGTGCCGTTGATGTCGCCGATGCCGAACACGTTGGGAAAGCGGCGGTGGCGCAGGGTCTTGGGGTCGACTTCCAGCCAGCCGCCAGCGGCAAAGCCACCTTCCTTCCACGACAGCGGGCTGTTCTTCACCGAGTCGGGTGCGCGCATCGGCGGCACGACGTGGATGAAGTCGTAGTCGATCTCGGTGCGTTCGCCTTCCGGGCTGCTCACGGTGGCGCGGCGGGCGCCGATGTCCACCGCCACCAGCTTGCTGTTGAAGGTGACCGGGATGTCCAGCCCCGCCCAGCGGCGCAGGACCTCCTCGTTGATGCGCGGCACGCTGAAGATGTTGCCCAGCGCGGAGTGGAAGTCGATCGTCGAGGCTTTGCGCGTGCCAGCTTGCTGCAGGCGGTCCGCGAGCATGAAGGTCATCTTCAGTGGCGCGCCAGCGCACTTCAACGGCGTCGCGGGCAGCGTCATCAGGGCGCGCCCGCCTTTCTGGCGGAACGTGTCCATCGCCTGCCAGGTCGCTTCGGCCGCCGCCGGGCTGGGATAGACGCAGCCCAGGCCGTGGGTGCCGATCGCGGCGACGTCCATGCCTTCGATCTGGGCGAAGTCCAGATGCAGGCCGGTGGCCACCACCAGGTAGTCGTACTCGATGCGGATGCCGCTGTCGGTGACGACCGCGTTGGCCTCGGGATCGAACTCCGCCACCATCTCGCGCACCCACTCCACACCGGCGGGCACCAGGTCGACATTGCGGTCGCTGACCTTGCCGACCGGCCAGATGCCGGTCGCCACCAAGGTGTAGCCGGGCTGGTAGTTGTGGATCTCCTTGCGGTCGATGATCGTGATCCTGGCGCCGTCCAGCTCGCGCGACAGGCGGCTCGCAAGGGCGAGGCCACCCAGACCGCTGCCGGCGATGACGATGCGCGCCGAAGTGCTCAGGGAAGCCTGGGCCGGACGGGCGCCCACGGCGAGGCCGCTGCCGGCGACCACCGGCAGCACGGATGCGCCGAACAGAAGGCGACGTCGGGTGGCATCGACGTCGGGCGTTGCGCAGGGGGATTCAGGCGTATCGGACATGTGTCTCTCCTTCCCGGTCGGGGATCTGTGCCATGCGCGCAGCCCCGTTTCTATCGTCGCTTCTTTTCCAATCATATAAGTATTTGATCAAATGGCCATGTTGTGATCAGGGCTATGTGACCGAGGTCACAGAGCGCCGCCCTGCAAGGAAGCGAGGCGGCCGACCGCCAGGCTGCCCGGACCCTGGCGCGCGAACTTCACCATCAGAACCATCTCGACGATCAGCAGCAGGGTGTAGAAGCCGACGAAGCCGGCGAGCGAGCCGTAAAGACTTTCCACCGTCAGCGTGGACACCGACAGGTGGGTGGGCAGCACGCCGTAGATCGTCCACGGTTGGCGGCCGTACTCGGCTACGAACCAGCCCATCTCGCATGCCAGCCACGGGATGGGCAGAAACCACAGGGCCCACTTGAGCAGCCAGCGACGCTCGGCGAAATCGCCCTTGATCGAGGACCACAGCGCCAGTCCGAACAGCGCCAGCATTGCGAAGCCCAGCGCCACCATGAACCAGGGAATGTGGATCAAGACTCGTGCCAGGGCCGCGAAATCGGCTGGATATGAGACGAATCAAGGCGCTGGCGGGCCAGTGGGCGGCTCGGGCGGCGTTTCCCGCCTCTGCGGTGTGCTGCAGGAATGGCAGAAAAGTGCCGAAATAATGCCAAGTTGGCAGTAAAGTGGGGCGCCTCGCTGAGGGAGGTGCTCCGAACCCAGTCCGTGAAGCGCCGCAACAATGCCGCTGTGACCCGCGCGGATCGTGGGCTTTCGGGGCGCGAGGGCTTTCTGGCCGGCCCTTGGTACAGTCCTCCGCGGAACTGGGCACAGGGTTTGCTTATATAGGCCCAGAGGCGGGGTCGAGTCGTGCACACCAGCTGGATCGTTCCCCTCTGCGATCACCCCCCCGGTGGTGGTGGCCGACGTTTTCCCCCGGCCCCGCTTCTCTTTTCAGCGCGCAAGCCTGCGCCAAGACATCGACCCCCGGAGACGCAGACCATGTCCGATACGCTCAAGGAGCGCCGCCGACTCCTCATCGCCAGCTCCAGTGCTGGAGCGGTTGCCGCAGCCGCGACCGCCGTCCCCTTCGTCGCCAGCCTGACGCCGTCCGAGCGTGCCCGCGCGGCCGGTGCCCCGGTCGAGGCCGAGGTCGGCAAGCTCGCCCCCGGCGAGATGATGACCGTGGAGTGGCGCGGCAAGCCGGTGTGGATCCTGCGCCGGACGCCGGAGATGATTGCCGGCCTCGAAGCGCACGAGGCACGGCTCGCCGACCCCGCGTCGGGCGAGCAGCAGCAGCCCGGCTATGCAGCCAATCGCCACCGTTCGATCAATCCCGAGTACCTGGTGGTGATCGGCATCTGCACCCACCTTGGCTGCTCGCCATCGGAGAAGTTCGCCTCAGGCGCGGCCAGCGGCATCGGCGCGGACTGGCCCGGCGGCTTCCTGTGCCCGTGCCACGGTTCGATCTTCGATCTGGCCGGACGCGTGTTCCTCAGCCAGCCGGCACCGACCAACCTCGAGATTCCGCCGCACAAGTGGCTGTCCGGGAGCCTGGTGCTGATCGGCGAGGACGACTCGACCACCGCCTGAGCCGGTGGCGGCCCGTCGTAAGCTGCCAACCCCTGGCGCGCGCCGCATTGCGCGAGGCGAAGTCAGCCAGCGCTGCGGCATTCCGCGGCGAGGGCGTTGAAGGCGTCGGCCTGGGTCATGAAGATGCGCCCGGACAGCCACGCTGTCACCCCGGCCCGGTCCAGGCGGTCGCGCACCGGACCTTTCAGTTCCGAGAGATGCAGCCGCAGGCCCTTGGCGCGCAGTTCGCGGTCGAGCTGCATCAGGACCTCGAGGCCGGTGAGGTCGATGCCATTGACCCCGCTCATCATCAGCACCACGTGGCGCAGGTTCGGGCGGCGCGCCAGGGCCGATGACAGGGTCTCGGAGATCCAGCGTGAGTTGGTGAACACCAGGCTCTCATCGACACGGATGGATAACACTTCCGGCAGCGTCTCGACCTCGAAGCGATTGACGTTGCGGAACACGTCGGTGCCGGCCAGGCGCCCGACCTCGGTCCAGTGCGGGCGGGCGGTGCGCTGCAGCAGCAGGCCGACGGCACCGACCACACCGGCGAGCAAGGCCTCCTTCACCCCCACCGTCAGTGTCAGCACCGCCACCATCAGCATTAGCGCGAACTCGGTACGCGAGTAGCGCCACGCCAGCACGAAGGGCGCGAAATCCACCAGCGACAGCACGGCGATGACGATCGTCGCCGCAAGCACCGCGCGCGGCAGGTCGTGCAGCACGTCGCCCAGCAGCGCGATCGCCACCGCGAGGAAGAGCGCGGTCCATACGCCGGCCATGCGCGTGCGCGCGCCGGCGTCGAAGTTGACGATGCTGCGCGCGAAGCCGCCGGTGACCGGCATGCCGCCGGACACGCTGGCCGCGGCGTTGGCCGCCGCCAGGCCGAAGAGTTCGCGTCGGGGCGACACCTTCTCGCCGCGGCGTGCGCCGAGGGCCTCGGCCACGGCGAGGCTCTCGACATACGCCACCAGTCCCAGCAGTACCGCCGGAGCGAGCAGTTCACGCCACACCGGCAAGGGCGCCGTCCACGGCATCGGGAAGGCCAGGCCCTCGCCGAGGCTGATGCCGCCCGACAGGACGACTCCCTCATTCAGGTGCGGGAAGCCGGCGACCCAGGCGATCGCAGCCGCGACCACGACGATGGGCGCGGTACGCGCCAGCAACTGCGCGGTCCGGGGCCTGAAGCCCAGGCCTTGCAGCACGGGGTTGCCGTGCCGGCGCAGGGCCCACAGCATCGCGAGCGCCAGCACGCCGATGAGTGCGGTGGTCGCATGGGGCAAAGGGTGACTGGCGCCGGCGAGCGACTGCCACAGTGCGACTACCGTGCTGCCGCCAGCCTGCACCCCCAGCAGTGCTGGCAACTGGCCGATCGCGATCACCAGCGCCGCGCCGGTGATGAAGCCGTGCAGCACCGGGGCGCCGAGCAGCGCCGCCAGCGTCTCGAGGCGGAACAGCGCGGCGACCAGGAACACCGCCGCCATCTCCAGCGCCAGCACCAGCGCCGCCAGGTGCGGCGTGACCTGATGCGCGGCGGCGACGCCGCCGACCGCCTGCGCCGTCATCATCGCCAGCACCGCGACCGGCCCCACGGCGAGGCTGGTGCTGGAGCCGAAGGCGGCGTAGGCGACGATCGGCAGCAGGCTCGCCATCACGCCCACCACCGGCGGCAGGCCGGCGAGCATGGCGTAGGCCAGGCTCTGCGGTACCAGCAGGATGGTGACGATAACTGCCGCGATCAGGTCGTCGGTCAGTGCGCTGCGTCGGTAGTCGTGCCAGCGCGCGAGCAGGGTGCGGGGGGCGGCGGCCGTCGTCGCGGGCATCGGGTGGCGCGCCTACAGCAGGTCGATCGGGATCTTCAGGTAATGCACGCCGTTATCCTCGGCCGGTGGCAGGTTGCCGGCGCGCACATTGACCTGGATCGCCGGCAGGATCAGCGTCGGCATGGCCAGCGTGCGGTCGCGCGCGGTGCGCATGGCGACGAAGTCGGCCTCGGTCACGCCGTCATGGACGTGGATGTTCTTCGCCCGCTGCTCGGCCACCGTGGTTTGCCACACCGGGGCGCGGTCGTCGGGCGGATAGTCGTGGCACAGGTGCAGGCGCGTTTCGGGCGGCAGCGACAGCACCTTGCGGATCGAGCGGAACAGCGTGGCCGCATCTCCGCCGGGGAAGTCGCAGCGCGCGGTGCCGTAGTCGGGCATGAACAGGGTGTCGCCGACGAAGGCGTCCTGGCCGACGATGTAGGTGAGGCAGGCCGGCGTGTGGCCGGGAGTGTGCATCACCTCGACCTCCAGCCCGCCAATGCGGAAGCGCTCGCCGTCCTCGAACAGGTGGTCGAACTCGGCGCCGTAGGTGTTCATGTCCTTGGCGTTGAAGATGTCCTTGAACACGCCCTGCACCTGGCGGATATGCGCGCCGATGCCGATCTTGCCGCCGAGCTGCTGCTTGAGGTAGGGCGCGGCCGAAAGGTGGTCGGCGTGGGCGTGGGTCTCGAGCAGCCAGTCGACTTGAAGCCCGGCGTCGCGCACGTGGGTGATGACGGCGTCGGCCGAGGTGCGCGATGTGCGTCCCGACTTGGGGTCGTAGTCGAGCACGCTGTCGATGATCGCGGCGCGTGCTGTCGCCGGGTCGGACACCACGTGGGTGACGGTGTTGGTGGCGGCGTCGAAGAAGGACCGGATGTCTGCCTGGGGCATGGGAAATCTCCTCATGTCGGTTCGTGGCTGAGTGGGCGTCTCACTCGGGCACGCAGATCTGGCCGCGGCTGGCGGCCCGCAGGGTCTTGAAGGCCAGCAGCGCGACGACGCCGCTCAGCACCGCGAGCATCAGCCAGGACAGCCCTGCATAGAAGGCCTGGCCGCTGCGCGCACTCATCTCGAAGGTGGCGATCGTCATGGCCGCCAGCGGGAAGGAATAGGCCCACGCCGAGATGAAGAACGGCAGGCGGAAGAAGCGCACCGCATTGCTCGCCAGCCAACGCAGCGCAACGCCGATCTCGACCGGCCCGCCGCCGGTGTGATGGGCCTTGAACCAGGCAATGGTGAGGCCCGCAATGCCCATCACGGTGGAGAGCAGGGCGACCGGGAAATGCGCAAGCCGCCCGCAATGAGCGTCGTGCGCAGCGGCGGGCGTGGTGGAGGAGGCGGGGGCGTTCATCGGTCTTCCTCGCAGTGATACAGCCCCACGCGCAGGCTCCCGCGATCGTGCTGGATTCCAGTCAGGCTGACTTCAAGCGCGGACGCTTGCGCCAGCACCGTGGTGGCGGTTGTGGCAGAGAGGAGGAATGCGAGCAGATGGGAGCTCATGGCGTGGGGCATCCGTTGATGATCAAGTGCGGTAGATCATCAGAATCCGATGACCTTGCGGTTCGGCTCCAGCAGAGCGGCGCCCATGTCGGCCGGCTTGGCCGGCTTGATGCCGTCCTTCAGGTCTTCGGCTTGCTTACCGCTGTTGGGCAGGTAGAGCGCGCACACCGAGGCGGTGGCGCCCTTCTTTAGCGCGCCGTCGAGCAGTTGCGCCGGTGTCACGTTGTTGGGCTTGAGCGCTTGGCCGCCGGCCCCCTTGAGGGCGAGGTCGCCGGCGTGATCGCAAAGCAGGATGTCGACCTGCGCGCCCTGTTCCTGCATCTGGTTGGCCAGCACCATGGCCATGCCCTGGGTCATCGGGCTCTGGGCGTTGAGGACAACGGTGACGGCGGGCTTGTCGGCGAGCGCGGCGGTGGAACCGAGGGCGATGGCGAGGGCAACGAGGGTTTTGTTCATGGTGGGATTCCTGTGGTGAGTCGGAAGGCGCCCGCAGGCCGGCGGCTACGAGTGGGTTTGCGGACGGGGTCCGGGCCGATCGGGATCAGCGGGCGAGTCATGCTGCAGGGCAGGGTGCTTACAGCGACCTGGTGGAGAAGTACCAGTCGACCGTGTTGTAGCCCTCGGTGGCGCGCTTGTCGGCCGCCTCGGCGGTCTTGGGCGGGGAGACGATCACGTCCTTGCCCGGGCACCAGTTTTCGGGCGTGGCCACACCGTGCGTGTCCGAGGTCTGCAGCGCCTGCAGCAGGCGGACGAACTCGTCGATGCTGCGGCCGTTGCTCATCGGGTAATACACCATGGCGCGCAGAACGCCGTTGGGGTCGATGAAGAAGGTCGCGCGCACGGCCTGGGTGTCGGCGGCGCCCGGATGGACCATGCCGTAGGCGCGGGCGACGTCCATCTTGATGTCCTCGATGATCGGGAACGGGATGTCGACGCCGAATTTCTCCTTGATGTTGCGCGTCCAGGCCAGGTGTGAGAACAGGCTGTCGATCGACAGGCCGAGCAGTTCGCAATTCATCTCGGCGAACTTGGGCGCGGCATTGGCGAAACCGATGAACTCGGTGGTGCACACCGGGGTGAAGTCGGCAGGGTGCGAGAACAGGATCAGCCACTTGCCGCGATAGTCCTCGAGCGAACGCTCACCGTGGGTGGTGCGGACACTGAAGGCAGGGGCCGGTTCGTTCAGGCGGGGGAAGCTGAATTGCGGTGCGTTTTCCATGATCGTGCTCCGTAGTGGTCTGGCTGAGGTATGGCAACGAAAGAATAAGTGAACTCTAATATTTGAGGGAAATTTGATTCCGAGATCTTCGGCATAGCAATTTCCAATGACGGTTCGATCCTGGAGTCATTGCTGTCAATCGATAACAGCAATTGACGTGCCACGAAGCACCGCCCAGTGCCTTTGCCGGCAGCCAGTGCATTACGGGGCCATCGCCCCGCGTCGGTGGTGTGGGCAGGTCTGCCAAGCTGTGACATGAATGGCGGCAGTGGCCGGGAATGGCAGTCATGGCCGTGGGTTCGGGCGCGCCCGGCGTGAAGTCCTGCGCGATCGCCGCCGCTGCCGCGGACCTGGCATGCGACTTGATAGGGAAGGGCTGACGGGCGTGGGCGGCTTCCTGCGCGAGCGCCCTTCAGTCCTTCCCGGAATCCGCGACATGCATCCAGACGACTTCCCGCAGGGCCCCGCCGCTGGGCTCGTTTTCATCCCCGTCGAAGGCCGGAGGAGCTCACTGATCGGCTATCTGCTAATGGCGACCGGATGTGGCGATGCACTCGTCATCGATCCGCCGCGCGGGGCGCGCCGAGCTCGACCAGATCGGTACGCAGTTTTCCCGGCTCGGCGTGCCTTACTCGAGGATCATCAGCAGCCCCTTCTGCCGTGCGCGGGAGAGTGCACGTCGGGTGTTCGGAGAGCCCGTCGAGGTCGACGCGCTGCTGATGTACACCGCGACGATGTCGGCGGCGGACAAGGCGCCGGCGGTTGCCCGCACGCGCGAGTGGCTGTCGACGCCCCTTGCGGCGGTGGGCGATAACCGGGTCGTGGTGGCGCACGGTCCGAACATTGCCGAGATCATGGATTACCTGCCGCGCGAGGCGACCCTGGTGATCTTCAGGCCGCAGGGTGCCGCCAATGAGGACGGTTTCGAGTACGTGGCGAGCATCGAACCGGAGCACTGGGCCGAGCTGTTGCAGGCACTGGGGCTGGAGCGGTGAGCATGGGACACCACGGCGGCGTGCGAGTTGGCGGGTCGTCTGTGGTCACGGCTTGGCATCGGAGGCGGCGGTCATGAAGGCCGGACGCAGCCTGCAGCTTCTGCTGCTGTTGCCGGTCAGCGTCGTGCTACTGGTGGCGCTGCTGGTGAACTACGGCGCGCTGTCCAGCGTGCGCGAGCAGTTCGACCTGTCCACCGGGGCGCAGGACAGCGATCTGGTCGTGATCGAGGAGGCGGCGCGATTCTCGCGTGACATGGGCCTCATCCAGCGCCAGATGGCGATTGCCTTCGATGGGGCAAGAACGGAGATGCTCGATGAGCTGCAGCTCTATCGCATGCACACGCGTATCGTCGAGGAGCTCGACGCCCTGGGCGAGCGGGTTCGCCATCTGGCCGAGTCAGGGCTGGTCATCGACGCCAATCATGACAGTGCGCGCCGGCTGATGGCGTCGATTGGCGAGTACAGGGGCTTCATCGCCATGACGACCGACGTGCTTGCCGTCAACCCCGCGGTCGCGGCCGATTTTCTCGAACAGGCACAGGCCCAGCACCGGGAGTTCTCGATCTTCTCGAGCCAGATCGTATCCCTGCTCGCCGAGCGCGCGCGCGATCGGAATGCGGCGCAGACCGCTCGCTTCGAGGGCGCCTTCCGTGGCGCGCTGCTGAGCGGGCTGATCCTGATGATCGGCCTGTTCGTGGTCGCGAGCCTGCTCGGTCGTCGCACGGGTGCGCGCATGGTCGATATCGCCGATGCATTGAGCACGCTCGCGCGCAGTGCCGAGGCGAGGATCCCGCTACCGCGCATCGAGGCGATGTACGCGGGTGGGCAGGGCGAGTTCGCGCGCATCGCCGGTACGCTGCTCAGTTTTCGCAATGCCATCGAGCGCCAGCGTAGCGCCGAGGAGCAGGCCTTTCAGCTCGCCTTCTACGATCCGCTGACCCGCTTGCCCAACCGGCGGCTGCTGCGCGAGCGCATGCGCAGCGTGCTGCTCGCCTGCGAGCAGCTATCGGGCCACGCAGGTATCGTCGTCCTCGACCTGGACGGCTTCAAGCGCATCAACGACGCCTATGGCCACGGTGTTGGCGACAAGCTGCTCGTTGAAGTGGCCGCCCGCCTGGCGCAGGTCGTCGGCGAGGGCAATACCCTCGCGCACCTGGGGGGTGACGAGTTTGCCATCCTGCTCGGACCGCTCAGCATGGATGCGGGCACCGCGGTGGGCGAGGTCGAGTCCTGCGCCGAACGGGTCTCTGCCGCACTCGAGCAGGCGTTCGAGATCGATGGCGTGCCCTTGTACGTGACGGCCAGCATTGGCGGCAGCCTGTTCGGCGCCGTCCTCGCCAACCTGGATGATCCGCTCAAGCATGCAGAGAACGCGATGTACCAGGCCAAGAGCGAAGGCCGCGGCAACCTGCGCTTCTTCGATCCGGTCATCCAGGCACAGCTCGAGGAGCGGGTCACGCTCGAGTCCGAGCTCAGCTCGGCGATCGAGCGTGACCCGCTCGAGCTCTTCTACCAGGTGCAGGTCGGCGAGCATGACCGGCTGCAGGGGGTCGAGGCCTTGCTGCGGTGGCGGCATCCGCTGCGGGGACTGGTGCCGCCCGCTGCCTTCATCGGCCTTGCCGAGGAGTCGGGCCTGATCCTGCCGATCGGCCATTGGGTGCTCGAGACGGCCTGCGCGCAGCTCCTTGCCTGGGCCAGGGATGCGCGAACCGCGCAATTGAGCATCGCGGTCAATGTCAGCGCCCGGCAGTTCCGCCAGGACGATTTCGTGCAGCAGGTCCGTGCGGTGCTCGAGCGCACTGGGGCGCCGCCCCGCAGGCTGAAGCTCGAGCTGACCGAGAGCACCGTGCTCGAGGACATCGAGGCGACGATCGTCAAGATGAAAGCCCTGCGCGCGCTCGGGGTGCGCTTCTCGATGGACGATTTCGGCACCGGCTACTCCTCGCTGCAGTACCTCAAGCGCCTGCCGCTCGATCAGCTGAAGATCGATCAGGCCTTCGTGCGCGACATCATCGATGACCCGGACGATGCCGTCATCGTGCAGGCAATCATCGCGATGAGCCACGCGCTCGGGCTCGAGGTCATCGCCGAAGGCGTGGAGACGCGCGACCAGCAGCAACTGCTCGGGCAGCAAGGCTGCAGGTTCTTGCAGGGCTACCTGTTCGGCAAGCCTGTTCCGCTCGACGAACTGGCGCTGCGGCTGCGTTGAGGCGTGGGGTGACGCCGCTGTCCGGCGCCCCACACGACGGTGTTCAATCCCAGGCCAGCGCGCCGCCCGTCTGATACTCCGTGACCCGCGTCTCGAAGAAGTTCTTCTCCTTGCGCAGGTTGGCCTGCTCGTCCAGCCAGGGCAGCAGGTTCTGCGCGCCGGGGAAGGGCTCGGCCAGGCCGAGCTGGCGGGCGCGGCGGTTGGCGATGTAGCGGAACTGGCCCATGTGCTGCGCCGCCGAGTAGCCGAGGATGGGCTCGCGCAGCAGATAGCCGGCGTAGGCGGCTTCGGCGGCCTCGGCTTCCTCCCACAGGCGGGCGAGCGCCGCCGGGTCGAGCTGCAGGTTTTCCTCGGCGATGAGTGTGCGCACGGTGCGGATGCCGAACGCGCAGTGCAGCACCTCGTCGCGCATGATGTACTGCAACTGCTCGGCCGTGCCCTTCATCAGCCCGCGCCGCTGCAGCGCGAAGATGGGGGTGAAGCCGTTGTAGAACCAGCAACCCTCGAAGATGGCGGCGAAGAAGAGGTAGGAGAGCGCGAATTCGTGCAGCTTGTCGCGGTCGGTGAGGTCGAAGTCGGCCCGCATCACGCGCTCGAGGCGGCGGTTGGCGAGCGCGATCTTGCCGTGGATCTCGGGCACGACGCGGTAGCGGTTGTAGATCTCCTGCTGGTCCAGACCCAGGCTTTCGATGCAGTGCTGATAGGTCCAGGTATGCAGGGCTTCCTCATACACCTGGCGGGCCTGGTAGATCTGCAGTTCGGGCGCGCTCATCTTTTCCATCACCGCGAGGCCGATGTTGCGCATGGCGAGGATGTCCGAGGTGGTCAGATAGGACAGCACGTTCTCGAACACATGGCGCTCGGCCGGGGTCAGGCGATGGTGGTAGTCGTGCACGTCCTGCGCCATGGAGATTTCCAGCGGCGTCCAGTGGTTCTTGTTGGCGTTGAGGAAGAACTCCCACGCCCAGGGGTACTTGAAGGGCGCGAGCTGGTTGATGTCACCCTTGCCATTGACGATGCGCTTGTCGGCAGCACGCACCGGCGCCAGTGCGCCCGGCCGGGCGTCGGCGGCGGACAGGGCGGGGCTGCGTGCGGCGCGGGCGTCCACACCGGAGGGGGCCGTGGTGGCGGTGGGCTCTGGTGTCGTGGCGGGCTTGGGGGCGCTGAGGACCGGGGCATCCCAGTCGTCGAAGAAGGCGGTCATTGGCAGGCCTCGCAGTCGGGGTCGAGGATGGAGCAGGCTTTGGGCGCCGGGTCGGCGCTGGCGGTGGCCGGCGTGGTGGTGCCGGTCTTCTCCATGGCGGTGGCGCCCAGGGTGCGCAGGTAGTAGGTGGTCTTGAGCCCGCGCAGCCAGGCCAGGCGGTAGAGCTCGTCGAGCTTGCGGCCCGACGCGGCGGCGACGTAGAGATTCAGCGACTGCGCCTGGTCGATCCACTTCTGCCGGCGCGAGGCGGCTTCCACCAGCCAGTGCGGCTCGATCTCGAAGGCGGTGGCGTAACGCGCCTTGAGTTCGGCGGGAATGCGCTCGATCGGGGCGAGCGAGCCGTCGAAGTACTTGAGGTCGGCCACCATCACTTCGTCCCACAGGCCGAGTGCCTTCAGCTCGCGCACCAGATGCGCGTTGACCACGGTGAACTCGCCCGACAGGTTGGACTTGACGTACAGGTTCTGGTAGTCCGGCTCGATCGAGGCGGACACGCCGACGATGTTGGAGATGGTCGCGGTCGGCGCGATGGCGACGCAGTTCGAGTTGCGCATGCCATGGCGGGCGATGCGTTCGCGTAGCGGGCCCCAGTCGAGCGCGGAGGAGCGGTCCACTTCGAGCAGGGCGCCGCCGCCCCCGTTGACACCCGTGTTGCTGAGTCGACCACGGCCCTCGGCCAGCAGCGCGAGGCTGTCCTGCGGCAGGATGCCCCGGTCCCACAGGCTGCCGCGGAAGCTGGAATACGGCCCGCGTGCCTCGGCCAGCTCGGTCGAGGCCCAGTAGGCGGCGTGGCAGACGGCTTCCATGGAACGATCGGCAAACTCGACCGCGGCATCCGATGCGTAGGCCAGCTCCATCATGTGCAGCGCGTCGGCGAAGCCCATGACGCCCAGGCCCACCGGGCGGTGGCGCAGGTTGGCGGCGCGTGCCTTGGGGGTGGCGTAGTAGTTGAGGTCGATGACGTTGTCGAGCAGGCGCATCGCGACGCGCACGGTGTGCTGCAGCTTGCCGTGGTCGAGCGTCCAGCGGCCGTCGCCGTCGCGCACCAGATGGGCGGGCAGGTTCACCGAGCCGAGGTTGCACACCGCGGTCTCGTCGGCCGAGGTGTTGAGCGTGATCTCGGTGCACAGGTTCGAGCCATGCACCACGCCCACGTGCTGCTGCGGCGAGCGCAGGTTGCAGGCGTCCTTGAAGGTGATCCACGGATGGCCGGTCTCGAACAGCATGGTCAGCATCTTGCGCCACAGCTGGATGGCCGGCAGGCGCTTGAAGAGGCGGATCTCGCCGCGCTCGGCCTTGTCCTCGTAGGCGCGGTAGGCCGCCTCGAAGTCCTGGCCGTAGCGCTCGTGCAGGTCGGGCACGTCGGCCGGCGAGAACAGCGTCCATTCGGCGTTCTCCAGCACGCGCTTGATGAACAGGTCGGGGATCCAGTTCGCGGTATTCATGTCGTGGGTGCGGCGGCGCTCGTCGCCGGTGTTCTTGCGCAGCTCGAGGAACTCCTCGATGTCGAGGTGCCAGGTCTCGAGGTAGGCGCACACCGCGCCCTTGCGCTTGCCGCCCTGGTTCACCGCCACCGCGGTGTCGTTGACCACCTTGAGGAAGGGGATCACGCCCTGGCTCTGGCCATTGGTGCCCTTGATGCGGCTGCCGAGCGCGCGCACCGGCGTCCAGTCGTTGCCCAGGCCGCCGGCGAACTTCTGCAGCAGGGCGTTCTCCTTGATCGACTGGTAGATGTCCTCGAGGCTGTCGGCCACCGTCGTCAGATAGCAGGACGACAGCTGCGCATGGCGGGTGCCGCTGTTGAACAGCGTCGGCGTGCTGCTCATGAAGTCGAAGCTCGACAGCAGCTCGTAGAACGCGATGGCCTGCGCCTCGCGGTCGATCTCGTTGATCGCCAGGCCCATCGCCACCCGCATGAAGAAGGTCTGCGGCAGCTCGATGCGGCGGCCGTCGATATGCAGGAAGTAGCGGTCGTAAAGGGTCTGCAGGCCGAGGTAGTCGAACTGCAGGTCGCGCTCGGGCCGGATCGCCGCGGCCAGGCGGGCGAGGTCGAAGTCGGCCAGGCGCGGATCGAGCAGCTCCGCCTCGATGCCCTGGCGGATGAAGGCGGGCAGGCAGGCGGCATAGCCGTGCTCGGGGTCGGCCATGTCGGCCTGCGCGGTTTCGCGCCCGATGACCTCGACGCGGATGGCCGACAGCAGCAGGCGGGCGGCGACACGGCCGTAGTCCGGCTCGCGCTCGATCAGCGTGCGCGCGGCCAGCACCAGCGCCTGGCGCACGGCGGCGACCGGCACGCCGTCGTAGAGGTTGTGCAGGGCGTGTTCGAGCACGGTGTCGGCGGACACCCCGTCCAGTCCCGCGCAGGCCTCGCGGCACACGGTGAGCAGGGCGGCGCGGTCGAGCGGGCGGCGCGCTTCGCCATCGACGACGTGCAGCACGGGGCCGGCGCCGCCCGCCTGCGCGTCGGCGTCCTTCTGCGCCGCGCGTTCGGCAGCGCGGCGTTCGCGGTAGAGCACGTAGGCGCGCGCGACGTCGTGCTCGCCCGAGCGCATCAGCGCCAGCTCGACCTGGTCCTGGATGTCCTCGATGTGCAGCATGCCGCCGTCGGGCAGGCGACGGGTGAGGGCGCCGACCACGGTATCGGTGAGTCGGGCCACGATGTCGCGCACGCGCGAGGACGCTGCGCCCTGGCGGCCCTCGACGGCGAGAAAGGCCTTGGTCATGGCGACGGCGATCTTGTTCGGATCGAAGGCAACGACGGCGCCATTGCGGCGGATGATCTGGAAGGCGGCGAGTTGCATGGCGCTATCACGTGCTTCGGCGGGAAGTCGGTCCACGGGTGGTCCTCGTCTGGGTGAGTGCGGATGAAACGGGTTACTGAGGGAAGGCGAGCTTCAGGCGGCCGCGAGGCTGATTGCGCTGGGGGCCGGGCAAGAGTGGGCGTCGTCGCCGGCGTGGGACTCGGCCCGCAGATCCAGCGTCAGGGGGGCGGTGTGGCTGCCGCCAGGCCGACGGAAGCCGCCGGCGGCAGCCATGTGGAGTACCGCCGGGCTGACGCTGTGACACACGATCCGGCCTGCGCCGTGCAGGCGGGCCAGTGCAATGACGTGGTTGAACATTGCTCGGCCCAGTCCGCGCTGGCGATGAGTTGCGGTGACGCTGAGCCCGAAGTCGACCTCCCCATCGCGCACCGCGACATGGGCGAGGGCGACGATGTCGCCTTGTGCGGTGCCCAGACCATGCACATGGTCGCGTGCGAAATCGAGCGTGGCGACGTAGGCGGCGATGCCTTCGTCGCGGATGCCGTGGCTGAAGCGCAGCAGGCGGTCATCGGCATCCAGCGCAAGAAGGTGTTCGAGGATGCGGGGGGCGTCGGCGGGGCCGAAGCGGAACATCGGCCTCAGAACGGCGCCCGTGGAATCGGTCGGCGGTGTCAGCGTTGCAGCGGGGCGGTCGACGGTGGACATGGCGGAGATCCGGTGCGGGCAGGGCGGATCTCCGACGCACGGGCGTGATGCGTCACGCGCATGGCAATGCCATGCGGTGCTGCCGTGCCATCAGGAAAACGAGCAAGTGAAATGGTGTGAGCCATGCCTCTTGTCAGGGACACCCCGCCCCAAACTGTTGAAGGTGATGTGCATGGCAGGTCTCCTGGCTCACGGGTCATCGCCTTGCGCCAGCCTTCCCGGAAAGATTCCAGTGGCAGAGAGGGCGCAGGACTCGCCGATTACAGTTGCGGGGGCAGCTCCGGGTTGGGCGCGCAGGGCGCCGCACCGGATTCCCTTTTCATGCCTGCCGATGACGGCAGACAACCATGAACGGGGCGCAGGGTAGCGCTGGCGCGCAGGGAATGTCAAACAGCTCGGCCACCGAGGCGGTGGATGTCGGCACCCCGCCATTGACCCGCACTCTGCCAGCGCGGCAGACTCCTGCCATCCGCACCGCCGCAAGTGACACATCATGCCGATCGATCCGCGTTCCAGTCCGCGTCCCCTCCCCGAGCTGGTGTCCTTTCTCGAGACCCTCGCCGAGCCACACATCCTGTGTGACCGCGACTACCGCATCATCGCGGCCAACGCGGCCTACCGGCGCGCCTTCTCGGAAGGGCGCAGCGTCGTCGGCAGGTCCTGCTACGACGTCAGCCACCACTACAGCGTGCCCTGTGATCACGCCGGCGAGTCCTGCCCGCTGGCGCGCAGCCTGAAGTCGGGCCAGCGCGAGCGCGTGCTGCATCTGCATCACACGCCGCGCGGGGAGGAGTACGTCAACATCGAGCTGTCGCCGGTGCGGGATTCGAGCGGTGAGATCGCCTGGTTCATCGAGAAGATGGAGCCCATGCATGTCGCGCGCGGGGTGTCCGACCACCGCGGCCTCATCGGCCGCTCGCCCGCCTTCCAGCGCATGCTCGAGTTGATCGCGCGCGTGGCCCCGTCGGATGCCAGCGTGTTGCTACAGGGCGAATCGGGGACGGGCAAGGAGCTGCTGGCGAGCGCGGTACACGAGGCCAGCCGGCGCGCCGAAGGCCCCTTCGTGGTGGTCGATTGCTCGGGCCTGCCCGAGACCCTGTTCGAGAGCGAGGTGTTCGGCCATGAACGCGGGGCCTTCACCGGCGCCACGGCGCGCAAGCCAGGACTGGTCGAGGCCGCCAGCGGCGGCACGCTGTTCCTCGACGAGGTGGGCGACATTCCGCTCAGCATGCAGGTGAAGCTGTTGCGGCTGCTCGAGACCGGCACCTATCGTCGCGTCGGTTCCACCGAGTTGCGCCGGGCCGACATACGCCTCGTGTCGGCCACGCATCGGCCACTCAAGCGGATGATCGCCGAGGGCAGCTTCCGGCAGGATTTGTACTTTCGCATCAACACCTTTCCGATCGCGGTGCCGGCCCTGCGCGAGCGCGAGGGCGACCTGGCGCTGCTGGTCGACTCCCTGCTCGAGCGCGTCGCGCCGAAACGTCGGCTGCGCCTGTCAGCCGCGGCCTTGCGGGTGCTGCAGGCCTATCCCTTCCCGGGCAACGTGCGCGAACTGCGCAATGTGCTCGAACGCGCCAGCCTGATGTGTGACGGCGAAACGATCGGTGTCGAGCACTTGCCAGAGGAGGTGCTGGTTCCCGAGGACCCGCATGCGCCCGCACAGGGAGACACGAGCGCAGCACCCGCCAGCAGCGCGACGCGGGCAGACCTGGACCTGGCGGAGGTGCAGCGACAGGCGCTGCTGCGCGCGGTGCGAAATCATCGCGGCAGCCGAAGCGAGCTTGCCCGGCGGCTGGGTCTCAGCGAACGGACCTTGTACCGGCGCCTGAAGGAACTGGACCTTACGGGGGGTGAGCCCTGAAGTGGGCGACTTCCGTGCAAGGACCCCGCCTGCCATGGGCGGGACTGCCATAGAGGGTGGGGCAAGCACACGCACGCGCGCCTGGCGCAGGTGCCGGCTCGAGGACTCAGCGACGGAAGTCTCGGTGGCAGGCCTTGCAGCTGTCCTGAACCGCTTCGTACGCGCGGCGCACCTCGGCCGCGTTGCGCCCTTCGGCCGCCTCGAACAGGCCGTCGGTGGTGGCGATGAAGTGCTCCCGCCGCTGTTCGAACTCTGCCGTCTTCTGCCACACCGCCGGCCTGGCCTTGGTCGGCGGGTAGTTGGTGTCGGCGCCGAAGTGAGCCCAGGGCTTGTCGCGCAAGGCCTTCAGCTCCAGCGCCATGCGCGCGAAGGTGTCGGCATCGTAGCGATCGGTGCGCAGCATCGTGCCCATCGGTTCGAAGGTGCGCAGCATGGCCTTGAAGGCCTCCTGGCGCTGCGTCACCGGCTTGTCGGGGTGGGTGTCCTCGACCTGCTGGGAGCAGGCGGCGAGGGCGAGCGTCGACAGGACGAGGAGGGCGAGGCGGGCAGGGGTGGTCATGGTGGGCATCAGCAATATCCGCAGAAGTAGGGGGCGCCGGCGTTGAGCGAACGGATTCTAAGGGATGCTGCTGTGCAAGAAAGTTCCCGGCGTTGCGCTCGCAGCCCTGGCTTGGGATCGATCCATCCCGCTGCGGCTGCGCATCGGCCTTGTTCAACGAGGGGGCGCACGCTAGGGTTCAGCCATGAGCCCATCCCGTCCCGACGCGCCCAGCGCCTTCGCCCCGACCACCGGCCTGCCGGGCCTCGATACCGTGCTCAGCGGCGTCGCCCGCGGCGACAACATCGTCTGGCAGGTGCAGTCGCTCGACGACTACCAGGCCCTCGTGACCCCCTACGCCGAGGCGGCGCGGGCACAACGGCGGCGGCTGATCTATTTCCGCTTCGCCTCCCACCGCGCCTTGCTCCAAGCTGACGGCGGTGCCGAGATCCACCACCCGCAGCCGCAGGCGGGCTTCGATGCTTTCGTCGACCAGGTGCATTCGGTGATCGAGGCGGCCGGTCCCGAGACCATGTACATCTTCGACTGCCTGTCGGAACTGGCCGATGCCTGGCAGTCGGACCGGATGATGGGCAACTTCTTCCGCCTGACCTGCCCGCGCCTGTTCGACCTTGATACCGTCACCTACTTTGCCGTGCTGCGCAACCGCCATGCCCGCGCCGGCATGGGCATGATCACCGACACCACGCAGTACCTGCTCGACGTCTTTCGCTGCCGCGATCGGCTCTACATCCGCCCGATCAAGGTGCAGCACCGTTCGGCGGCGGTGATGAACCTGATCCATGCGTGGGAGCCGGGTGACCATTTCCGCGCGGTGGCCGACAGCGGTACGGTGGCCGAGATCCTCGCCGGGTCAGGATGGCCGGGGCTGGGGGACGAACAGATCCGCAGCCACTGGCAGCATCTGTTCGATGCCGCGCGCACGGTCGCCGCCCTGCGCCACGCCGACGCACCGGATACCGGGGCGGAGGCGCAAGCCTTCGCGCGCCTTGCGCGCATGCTGTTTCCCGACGAGACCGGCCTGCAGAGGCTGATCGAGCGCTACCTCACGCTCGACGACCTGCTCGCGGTGCGTGCGCGCATGATCGGCATCGGCACCATCGGCGGCAAGGCGGCCGGCATGCTGGTAGCCCGCGCCGTGCTGCGCCGCGACGCGCCCGAACTGCACGGGCGGATGGAGGCCCACGACTCCTTCTACGTCGGCACCGAGGTGTTCGACACCTTCTTCGTGCAGAACGGCCTGTGGTGGGTGCGCCGTCGCCAGCGTGAGGCGGCTGGCTTCCTGCAGGGGCTGGCGGGCGAGGAGGGCGCCCGCGCCCGCATCCGGCGGGGCTTCTTTCCCGACAGCACGGTACGCCAGTTCGAGGCCATGCTGGATTACTTCGGCGAATGGCCCTTCATCGTGCGCTCGAGTTCGCGCCTCGAGGACCGCTACGGCAACGCCTTTGCCGGCCAGTACGACAGCGTGTTCTGCGTCAATCAGGGGCCGCGCGAGAAGCGGCTTGCCGATCTGCTGGACGCGGTGCGGGAGGTCTACGCCAGCACGCTGTCCGAGCAGGCGCTGCGCTACCGCCGCCGCCGCGGGCTGCTCGACGAGCACGAGCAGATGGCGCTGCTGATCATGCGCGTGTCGGGCACCGCCGGCGGGCGTTACTTCCATCCGCATGCCGCGGGCGTCGGCCTGTCGGTGAACCCCTATCCATGGAACCCGCGCATCGACATGAAGGCCGGCGTCGTGCGCCTGGTGGCCGGCCTCGGCACCCGCGCAGTGGATCGCAGCGATGACGATTACACGCGGCTGGTGGCGCTCAATGAACCGGATCTGCGCCCCGAGACCAACTTCGGCGCCATCGCCCGCCATGCCCAGCGGCGCATGGATACGCTCGATCTGGAGCGCAACGCGGTGATCAGCGGGCCCTTTGCCGAGCTGGTGCACGGCCAGCCGGATTTTCCCTTCGAGCTCTTCACCAGCCGTGAGGATCACGACCGCCCGGCCTTTCTCACCTTCGATGGTCTGATCGCGCGCACGCGCTTCGTCGATGACCTGCGCACCCTGCTCGCGGCGCTGCATGCGGCCTATGCCCATCCGGTGGAGATCGAGTTCGCGCTCAACTTCACGGCCGATGGCGGCTACCGCATCAACCTGCTGCAATGCCGGCCGATGCAGGTGCGCAGCGTGGAAGGCGTGCCCGATGCCGAGCCGCCGCCCGATGCACCGAAACTGCTCGCGGCCCGCGGCGCGGTGATCGGGCCGAGCCGGGTGATCCATCCGGATCGCGTCATCCATGTGCGGCCAGCGGCCTTCGGCGTCCTGAATCAGGCCCAGCGCCTGGCCGTGACGCGGGTGATCGGCCGCCTGAATGCGCGCTGCGACGGACGCTGCGTGCTGATGCTGGGGCCCGGGCGGTGGGGCTCGAAGGACCCCTTCCTCGGCCTGCCGGTGATGTTCTCCGAGATCAATCACGTCGCGGCGCTGTGCGAGATCGTCGCCATGCACGACAACCTGGTGCCCGACGTCTCCCTGGGCACGCACTTCCTGAACGAACTGATCGAGGCCGACCTGCTGTACTTCGCGCTGTTTCCGAAGCTGCCCGGCAACGAGCTGGACGAAGCCGCGATCCTGGCCTGGCCGAACCAGCTGGCGCTGCTGTCGCCCGCCGACGCCGAATGGGAGGCGGTGGTGCACGTGGCGGATCTGGCTGCGGGCGAACTGACGCTGTACGCCGACGCACTCGGACAGCGCCTGGCCGTCACCCGAGCGCCTGCGGCGGGCGAGGCGGCGCGCGCCTGAGCTGGGGTCAGGATGGGGCAAGGCGAGGGGGGCAAGACGAGAGGGGCGAGGCGAGGGTGTTCGCCGGCCTGACCGCGCGGGCGGCAAGAGGAAATTTCGCTGAGGGGCGTCGGCGCTTGATTCAGTTCAAGCCGAAACCGTGGATGAGTCGATAGCATGAGCGGCACTCGATTTTCCTCGGAGAAGTCCGCATGCGTTCCAAGCTCTCACTCGCCATGCTCCTGGCCGCCGTACTGGCCGGTCCCGCGCCCGTTCTCGCGGCCGACGCAGAACGCGCGGCGCCCAAGCTCGCAGACCCCGCCGACGAACTGCCCCGGCCCACCGACGAGCGTCTGCGCGCGGACATGAACACCTTGCGCAACACGATCGAGCAGCGTGTGCAGGCCCTGGGGCTGCAGGCGATGGTCGAGGCCGACTATGTCGAGCTTGCTGCCGAGATCGAGCGCCAGGTCGCGGCGATCAGCGCAGGCCGCGATTTCCACAACCGCGCCGGGCGCCACCTGCAGTGGCTGCTGGGCGACCTCGTCGATGGCGCCGGGCTGATGCGTGACGCACCGCGTGCGCCGGCCAAGCGCCTGGGCCTGATGCGGGTCGTCGAGACGCTCAATTTCTATGGGCGTGAGTACGACCATCCCGACTGGGCAAGCTTGAAGCTCTGAGCGGCTTGTCCGCTGAGGGCGCCAGCCCTTGCGAGCGGACTGGCAATCGATGGGCGCTGATATACTCCGACTTCTCCATTCACGCGAGTTGCCCGTCGGCATGCCGCTCAACATTCCGAATGCCCTGACCTGGGCACGCATCGTGCTGATTCCGATCTTTGTCGGCATCTTCTACCTGTCCGACAACCTGATGCCGGTGGCCACCAAGAACCTGGTGGCGACCGTCATCTTCGTCGTCGCGGCGGTGACGGACTGGTTCGACGGTTATCTCGCGCGCGCCCTGGGGCAGACCTCGGCCTTCGGCGCCTTTCTCGACCCCGTGGCCGACAAGCTGATGGTCGCCGCAGCGCTCATCCTGCTGGTCCAGTTGTCCCGTGTTGACGCGCTCATCGCGGTGGTCATCATCGGCCGCGAGATCACGATCTCGGCGCTGCGCGAATGGATGGCGCGGGTGGGGCAGTCGGCCAGCGTCGCGGTCGCCTACGTCGGCAAGCTCAAGACTGCCGCCCAGATGATCGCCATTCCCATGCTGCTCTTCAATGCGCCGCTCCTCGGTATCGACATCCGGCTCATCGGCAACATCCTGATCTACGTGGCTGCCGCCCTCACGCTGTGGTCCATGGGCTACTACCTGCATCGCGCGATGCCGCTGCTGCTCGACAAGCGTAGCGATCGAGGTTGACGAATACAAATTTTTGCCTATAATGGCGGTCTTTCCCGAGCGGGAATAGCTCAGTTGGTAGAGCGCAACCTTGCCAAGGTTGAGGTCGCGAGTTCGAGACTCGTTTCCCGCTCCAAGAATTCGCCGGCCAGGCGTTTGCCTGGCACGGAGGCTCCGGCAGGATCGGGAGCAGCCGGCCGAAACGGTCGTGGCGCGATGGCAGAGTGGTTATGCAGCGGCCTGCAAAGCCGTGTACCCCGGTTCGATTCCGAGTCGCGCCTCCAGCAGTAAAGTGGTTTTGTAGTGGTTGCGATGCGGTGCGGAAGTTGATATATTTCGCGCCCTGTCGTCAAAGCGGGAATAGCTCAGTTGGTAGAGCGCAACCTTGCCAAGGTTGAGGTCGCGAGTTCGAGACTCGTTTCCCGCTCCAGAATCCGAAGCCGGATGAGTACAATGTGCTCATCCGGCTTTTTCGTTCTGGGGTCCCGCTCCGTGCCCTCGCACGCCCCCGCTTTTCCCCTTCCGACCGACGCCGTGCTGCCCGACTACGGGGCAGGTGGCATCTACGGCCTCGCCAGCAGCCTGCGCGCCTGGCTGCACGACCGCCACGCGGGCTGGGAGGTGGGCGAGGTCGCCGCAGGCGAACGGGCGGTGGTCCTGCTGCTGGTGCTCGATGGGCTCGGCGATCGCTTCCTGACTACGCTCGGCGCCGGTTCGCTGCTGCAGGCGCATCGCCGAGCGTGCCTGAGCTCGGTCTTCCCCAGCACGACCGCCAGCGCGCTCACCACCTTGCTCACCGGGGTGTCGCCGGCGGTGCATGGGCTCAACGGCTGGTTCATCCACGACCGCCGTTTTGGCGGGGTGATTGCGCCGCTCCCGTTGATGCAGCGCGGCGGTGAGGAACTGGCCGCCCTTTGCCTGATGTCGCGCCTGTGTCCGACGCCGCCGATGTTTCATCACGCCTGCCGCCCGGTCAATCTGGTGTCGCCGGCCGACATCGCCTTCTCGCGCTTCTCGCGCCATCACGCCCGCGGCGCCCACGTCGAGCCCTACCAGGGCCTCGAGGACTTTGGATATACGATCCTGGCCATGGTCGATGCGCTGTCGGCCAGCGGCGGCCTGGTCCACGCGTACTACCCGAAGTTCGATGCCTTGAGCCACCATCACGGCTGTCGCTCGATCGAGGCCCGGCGCTGCTTCGCGCGCCTCGACGCCCTTTTCGGCTGGCTGCTGGATCGGCTGGCCGGTCGTGACGTGCGTGTGGTCGTGACCGCGGACCACGGCTTCATCGACAGCCCGGTCGAGCGGCGCATCGATCTCGCGCCCGATGGCGAGGTGGCCGACATGCTGGCGGCGCCGCTGTTCGGCGAGCGCAGGCTGGCCTTCTGCGAGGTACGCGACGGCGCCGAGCGCGATTTCGAGGCCTGGGCGCGCACGAGCCTCGCCGGCAGGGCGGTGATGATCAGTGGGGCGGAATGTCTGGCCTCGGGGCTGCTCGGCCCGGGCAAGCCGAACGCGCGCCTTGCCGAGCGGGTGGGCACCCATGTGCTGTTAATGGAGCCGGGCTGGACGATCGTCGATCAGGTCGAGGGCGAGGAGCCGTTCGAGCTCATCGGCGTGCATGGCGGGCTGACAGCGGACGAAATGCGGGTGCCGCTGATCACGGCGCGCACCTGAACCTGCGCGGCGCCTGACGAGGGCGCCGGCGAGTCTCAGTGCAGGTCTTCCTCGGGGGGCAGCACCGGCAACACCATGATGCCCTCCTCGAGCAGGGCGTCGACCTCGTCGCGCGATGCCGCGCCGCGGATGTTGCGCACCTCGGCTTCGCCGTAATGAATCCGGCGCGCTTCCTCGGGCAGGCGCTCGCCCACGTCTTCCGCGCTGCGGGCGAGCTGGCGCAGGGTGGTGAGGGCTTGCGCCAGTGCCTCGGGAAGACCCGGTGTGGCACCGGCGGGGACGCTGGCGCGGGGCGCTGCAGGCGCCGGGGCCGAGCCCTGGTTCGTCGTCTCGGTGCGCTTTGGCGAAGATCGCTCACGCGCCGCTGCGCCGGTCTGGACGTAGGGGGCGCTGGGCAGGCGCCGGATGTGCGTGCTCGAACAGACCGGACAGCTCACCAGTCCACGAACGAGTTGTTCCTCGAAGCTGGCGCTGGTCGCAAACCAGCCCTCGAAGACATGCTCTTCGGGACAGGAGAGGTCTAGAACGATCACGGTTGACTGCCCCCTGAACGGGTCTGCATGCACGGCTGCAGGCTTGCACATGCCTGCAGCCGATGGACAGTCAGCGTTGGCAAATGGTGCCCGGAGCGGGGGTCGAACCCGCACGCCTTGCGGCGAGGGATTTTAAGTCCCTTGTGTCTACCAATTTCACCATCCGGGCACATTGTCTTCAGCGGCCCTGCTCCGGCAGCACGATGTTGACTTCGAGCACTTCCATGTTGTCCTGCTTGTCGAGATGCACCTTGATGTCGTCGGGATTGACGGCGACGTACTTCGAGATGACCTCGATCAGCTCACGCTGCAGGGCTGGCAGGAAATCGGCGGTGGCGCTGCCGCCGGCGCGCTCGTGTGCGATCAGCAGCGACAGGCGGTTCTTGGCGATCTCGGCGGTCTTCTTCTTTTCGCCGAAGAGGCGGGCGAGGAAGGACATGTCACTTGCCTCCGAACAGACGCTTCATCAGCCCCGGCTTTTCGTAATTGACAAAGCGAAGGGGGCGATCCTCGCCCAGGAAACGGCCGACGACGTCGGAATAGGCTTCGGCGACGTCGGTACCCTTGAGATGAATCGCAGGCGTGCCCTGGTTGGAGGCATGGAGTACGGACTCGGACTCCGGGATGACACCGATCAGCGGCACGCGCAGCAGCTCCTGCACGTCCTTGTAGGACAGCATCTCGCCGTCCTCGACGCGCTTGGGCGAGTAGCGGGTGATGAGCAGGTGCTCCTTCACCGGCTCGCCGCCGTCGCGCGCGCGCTTCGACTTGGACTGCAGGATGCCCAGGATACGGTCGGAGTCGCGCACCGAGGACACCTCGGGGTTGGTGGTGACGATGGCCTCGTCGGCAAAGGTCAGGGCCATCACCGCACCGCGCTCGATGCCGGCCGGGGAGTCGGCTACCACGTAGTCGAAGGCCATGTGCTCGAGCTCGCCCAACACCTTCTCGACACCTTCCTCGGTCAGCGCGTCCTTGTCGCGCGTCTGTGAGGCGGGGAGGATGAAAAGATTCTCGCAGTGCCTGTCCTTGATCAGCGCCTGGTTCAGGCGCGCCTCGCCGTTGACCACGTTCACAAGGTCATACACCACGCGCCGCTCGCAGCCCATGATGAGGTCCAGGTTGCGCAGGCCGACGTCGAAGTCGATCACGGCGGTCTTGAAGCCGCGCAGGGCGAGCCCGGACGCAAAGGCTGCACTGGTGGTGGTCTTGCCGACGCCGCCCTTGCCTGACGTTACAACGATGACTCTCACGATATCCCCTTGTTGATGCAGTGCGCTGGCTCAGTCGAGCTTGAGCGCTTCGATGTTGAGTGTGTGTTCTGTGCCGCTCAGTCGAACCATGGTGGGTCGGGCGGCAAGCGTCTCGGGTATGCCGCGTTCGAAGGTGCGGAACACGCCGGCGATGGAGACCAGTTCGGGGCCGAAGTTGCTGGCAAGGATGCGGGCGCTGTGGTCGCCCTGCGCGCCGGCGATGGCCCGGCCGCGCAGCGGGCCGTAGCAGTGGATGCTGCCGTCGGCGATGACTTCGGCACCCGGGCTGACGCCGCCGAGCAACACCAGGTCGGCGCCGCGCGCATAGACCTGCTGACCGGAACGCAAGGGACGGTCCACGAACATCGTCGGCGCCACCGTGGCGGCCGCGGGCGGCGGCGCGACTGGCGCTGCTGCCGGTGCGGGGGCTGCCGGGACGGGCTTCGGGGTATCTGCAGCGGCGGGACGATCGCCGAGCATGGCGCCGTCGAGCAGTGCCAGCCCAGCCTGGCGCGCGCCGGCGTGGAAGGCCTCGGGCAGGCGGCAGACGCCGATCGGCTGCAGGCGGTAGCGCCTCAGCAGGGATTGCAGCCCCGCCCAGTCGATGCGCTCGGGGGTGTCGCGCAGCGCCGCGAAATCAAGGATGACCGCCTCGCCGTTGAAGAAGTCAGGCATGCCGCCGAGCATCTTGTGCAGGGCGTCGGCGAGCACATTGGGCTCGGCCGCCTGCAGCACGGCAACGGTGGCCCCCAGCGTCGTACTGCGGAATTCGATCGGGCGGGCAGGCGCAGAGGCTGGCATGGACGGTGAGGGCTTCAAAACTCGAGGAGTGTACTGATGGCCACGCGTTCGGGCAAGCAGACCCGCCCCCGTGCGCCCGATCAGTGCAGCGTGGGCGGACGGAAGAGGGCGTCGACGTCGGCCGCATCGAGGCGGTAGGTGTGGTTCGACAGATCGTCGTGCACCACGACCTCGCCGTGCTCGGCGAGCAGGGCGCGGATCTCGTCCTCGCCAAGCGCGCGCAGCATACTGGCGACCTTCTCGGGATCGGCAGGCCAATCGTGCGTGACCGGTCTGGCATCGAACAGGCGCACGTTCTCCTCGGCGAACAGGCGGCGCAGGATCTCCTGCGCGTCCAGGCCGAGCAGTTCGTCGTCGCGCACGGTTTGGGCGAGCTGCTGTATCCGCGACCAGCCGTCGGCATCCCTCGCGTCGGCGCCGGGCAGCTTCTGCACGAAGAGGGCGACCGCGGCGTCTGCGCTGCAGGCCAGCCACAGGCCGGCGGGTTGTTGCTCGGACTGCGCGAGGTAGTGCTCGAAGGTGGCGGCGATGCTCGTGCCCTCGAGCGGGACCAGGCTCTGATAGGGCTGGTCCAGCCCGGGAATGTCGAGCGAGAGCTGCAGCCTGCCATCGCCGACCAGCGCCCCGAGTTCGCCGCTGGCGGCTGCGGCGGCGGGAATGGCGTCGGCCTTGGCATAGCCGCGCAGGTTGAGCGTCTCGGCGCAGTCGACCACGAGCAGGCTCACCGGCCCATGGCCGCTGATCTGGAAGGTCAGGCGCCCGGGCTGCTTCAGGTTGCCGGCAATGACCGCGGACACGGCGCTCATCTCGCCCAGCAGGCGGGCGACGGCGGGGGCGTAGGAACGGCCCTGCTGCATCGCCTGCCAGACATCGGTCAGGCGCACGACGGCGCCGCGGATGTCCAGGTCTTCAAGCAGGAAGCGCTGGACGTAGCTGGGGGGGAGGGAGTCGCTCATGGAGTGGGGTCCGGGTGGAGTGCGGCCGGGTGGTATGCGCAGTGCCGACCAGGCGGTCGGACAGGCTTCAGCCCTGGGTCTTCATTTCGAAGGCGTCGGGGTCGAAGCCGACAAGGAGCTCGCCGTCAGCGAACTCGATCACCGGACGACGGATGAGGCTGGGCTGGGCCTGCATCAGCGCGATGGCGGCGGTCGTGTCGGTGACCGCCTGCTGCTCGGGCGACAGCTTGCGCCAGGTCGTGCCGCGCCGATTCACCAGCGCCTCCCAGCCGCCGAGGCGCTCGCACCAGCGCTGCAAGGTGGCCGGGTCGATGCCCGCCTTCTTGTAGTCGTGGAACAGGTAGGCGACGCCGGCGCCTTCGAACCAGGCGAAGGTCTTCTTCATCGTGTCGCAGTTCTTGATGCCATGGATGACGATGCGCATCGCGTAAGGGCTCCTACTTTGCGCCGCGGGCGCGGGCGAAGGCATCGGCCAGCGCGCCGCCGGCCGCCGGCTGACGGTCGGTCTGCGCGCGGCCGCCGGTCGGCTTCGAGCGCTGCGCGTCGCGGTCGGCAGGCGCCGGGCGGCGGTTGTCGGGGCGCGCGCCGCCGCGTGCCTCGCGCGCGTCCTGGCGGGCGGGTTCGCCACGGCGCGGCGCGGCCTCGTCGCCGAGGCGCATCGTCAGGGCGATGCGGTGGCGCGCAATGTCGACTTCGAGCACCTTCACTTTCACCACCTGGCCAGCCTTGACCACGCTGTGCGGGTCCTTGACGAAGGTGCTGGACAAGGCGGAGATGTGCACCAGGCCGTCCTGATGCACGCCGATGTCGACGAAAGCGCCAAAGTTGGTGACGTTGGTGACGACGCCCTCGAGCAGCATGCCCGGCTGCAGGTCCTTGAGCGTCTCCACCCCTTCGCGGAAGCTGGCGGTGCGGAACTCGGGGCGCGGGTCGCGGCCGGGCTTCTCGAGCTCGGCGAGGATGTCCTGCACGGTCGGCAGGCCGAAGCGCTCGTCGGTGAACTCGCTCGCCTTGAGGCTCTTGAGGAAGCTGCCGTTACCCATCAGCTCGCGCACGCTCTTCTTCACCTTGGCGAGGATGCGCTCGACCACCGGGTAGGCCTCCGGGTGCACCGAGGAGGCGTCGAGCGGATCGTCGCCGCTGGGGATGCGCAGAAAGCCCGCGGCCTGCTCGAAGGTCTTGGGGCCGAGGCGCGGCACGTCCTTCAACGCGCTGCGGCTGCGGAAGGGGCCCTTGGCGTTGCGGTAGTCGACGATGTTGCCGGCGAGCGTGGCGTTCAGCCCCGAGATCCGCGCCAGCAGCGGTGCCGAGGCGGTGTTCACATCCACCCCGACCGCGTTCACGCAGTCCTCCACCACCGCGTCCAGGCTCTTGGCCAGCCGGCCCTGATTGACGTCGTGCTGGTACTGGCCGACGCCGATCGACTTGGGATCGATCTTGACCAGCTCGGCGAGCGGGTCCTGCAGGCGGCGGGCGATCGACACCGCGCCGCGCAGGCTGACGTCGACGTCGGGGAACTCCCTTGCCGCCAGTTCGGACGCCGAATACACCGAGGCACCGGCCTCCGACACCATGACCTTGGTCAGATGCAGCTCCGGGTAACGCTTCATCAGCTCCGCCACCAGTGCGTCGGTCTCGCGCGAGGCGGTGCCATTGCCGATCGCGATCAGCTCGGCGTCGTGCTTCTTCGCCAGCGCGGCGATGGTGGCGATCGAGGACTCACGGTCGCGGCGCGGCTCGAAGGGATACACGGTCGCGGTGTCGACCAGCTTGCCGGTGGCGTCGACCACCGCCACCTTGACGCCGGTGCGGATGCCCGGATCGAGGCCGATAGTGGCGCGCGTGCCGGCGGGGGCGGCGAGCAAGAGGTCCTTGAGGTTGCGCGCGAAGACGCGGATCGCCTCTTCCTCGGCGCGCTCGCGCAGCTCGCCCATCAGGTCCAGCTCGAGGTGGATCGAGATCTTCACGCTCCAGGCCCAGCGCGCGGTCTCGGCCAGCCAGCGGTCGGCCGGGCGGCCCTCGTTGCGGATGCCGAAGCGCACGGCGATGCGGCCCTCGCAGGGGTGAGGGGCGTCCGGGTCGGGGCGCTCGACTTCCAGCGACAGGCGCAGCACGCCTTCGTTGCGCCCGCGCAGCAGCGCCAGCGCGCGATGCGAGGGCATGGTGGCGATCGGCTCGGCGAAATCGAACCAGTCGCGGAACTTGGCACCTTCGGCCTCCTTGCCCTCGATCACGGCCGAGCGCACCTGGCCGTGTTCATGCAGGTAGGCACGCAGTTCGCCCAGCAGCGTGGCGTCCTCGGCGAAATGCTCCATCAGGATCTGGCGCGCGCCATCGAGCACCGCCTTGGTGTCGGCAAAGCCCGCGTCGGCATTGAGGTACTTTGCCGCCTCGGTCTCCGGCGCCAGCGTCGGATCGGCCAGCAGGGCCTCGGCCAGCGGGCCAATGCCCGCCTCGCGCGCGATCTGCGCCTTGGTGCGGCGCTTGGGCTTGTAGGGCAGGTAGAGGTCTTCGAGGCGCTGCTTGGTATCGGCGTGTTCGATCTCGGCGCGCAGCTCGGCGGTCAGCTTGCCCTGTTCCTCGATCGAGGCGAGCACGGTGGCGCGGCGGTCCTCGAGTTCGCGCAGGTAGCCCAGGCGTTCTTCCAGGGTGCGCAACTGGGTGTCGTCCAGACCGCCGGTGACTTCCTTGCGGTAGCGGGCGATGAAGGGCACGGTGGCGCCGTCATCGAGCAACTGGACGGCAGCGATGACCTGGCGCGGCGAGACGCCGAGTTCTTCGGCGATGCGGTGTTCGATCGGGGGGAGCATGGGCGGGCGAGGGCGTTGGCTGAAACGAAGGGCGGGATGGTGCAGCAAGCGTCCGCATGGGGCAAGGCCTGCGTCCCGACCGCCAGGCCGGGACGGCGCGCGGGCAGGTTAGAGCGCGACCAGGGTCTGGCGACCCCACCAGGTCTCGCCCGCGGCCAGGCGAACCGGCGCGTGCGCCGCGGCGGCCTCGACGCACAGCATGTGGCGAAAGCCGTCGGCAGGCAGATCGGGCAGCGCGGCGCTGCGCTCGAGCCAGGGGTTCCACACCACGACGTCGGCAAAGCCGTCAGCGTTGATGCCCAGGCTGCGGTCGTATTCGCGCAGCAGCAGCGGGCGCTTGACGTCGCGATAGATGCGGTCGGTCTCGGCTTCGACCAGCAGCACGTCGCCGCTGTCGCGCTTGACCCGGTCGGCATCGGTCTTGTCGCTGTAGTGATAGCCGTGCAGGCCTTCGAGGCGTGATTCCTCGACCTCGCGCACGGCGAGGTAGCTGTGCAGAGCGGCGGTGAATTCCAGCGCCGCGCTGCCGGTGTTCTCGACCTCCAGCTCGAGTTCGAGGCGGCTGTCCTCGATCAGGATGCTGAGCTCGGCATGGAAGGCGTGGGGCCACAGCGCGCGCGTGGCGTCCGAGTCGGCAAGGCCGAGCGTGACAAGGGCGTATTCCTTGCTGCCGCGCTCGGTCTCGACCGTCCACATCGCCGTGCGCGCGAATCCGTGCTTGGGCAGGCTGCCCTGGTCGGCGAACTGTGGGAAGCACACCGGCATCCCGCCGCGGATCGGCGCGCTCCCGTCGAGCACCGCACTGGGGCTCAGGTAGAGGCGCTCACCACCGCCCGGCGGCATCCACGACAGCACCTGGCCGCCGAACAGGCTGACCACCGCCTGCGCACCCGTCGCCGTCTGCAGCCGCAGCGCGGGCAGGCCGTGAAAGTCGATGCGCTCGATCCCGAATGCCATCGCCTCAGTCCTGCAGCGGCAGCACGCCGAGCTTCACGGAGCTGTCCTCGGGGTCGTTGCTGAGCACGAAGCCGAGGCGCTGCACGAACTTGAGCATGCGCTCGTTGTTGGCGAGGAAGACGCCGTTCATGTAGCCGATGCCGCGGCTGCGCGCGGTCTCGATCAGCACGCCCATCAGCTTGCGCGCCAGGCCACGGTGCTGCCAGTCGTCGGCCACCACCACGGCGAACTCGCAGGACTCGCCATCCGGGTTCACCGCGTAGCGGCATACGCCGATTTCCTGCTCGACGCCGTCGGCATTGAGCGTGGCAACGAAGGCCATCTCGCGGTCGTAGTCGATCTGGGTCAGGCGCGCGACCATCGCAGGCGGCAGCTCGCGCATCGTGTTCATGAAGCGGTAGTACTTGGTCTCGGCCGACAGCCTGCGCACGAAGTCGATCTCGAGCTCGGCGTCCTCGGGCTTGATCGGGCGGATGGTGACCACCGTGCCGTCGGGCACGATCCAGGTGCTGATCAGGTGCGAGGGGTAGGGGTGGATCGCCATGTGGTCGTAGCGATCGGCCGTCGGCGAGACGTTGTCGACCATGATGCTGGCGTCAACCGCGACCGCACCGTGCTCGTCGACGATCAGCGGGTTGATCTCCATCTCGGTGATCCACGGCAGCTCGCACACCATCTCCGACACGCGCAGCAGGATGAGCTCGAGCGCGTTCATGTCCACCGCGGGCATGTTGCGGAACTCGCCCAGGCGCGAGGCGATGCGCGTCGAGCGGATCATGTCGCGCACCAGGAAGCTGTTGAGCGGCGGCAGCGCCACGGCGATGTCGCGGTTGGCCTCGACCAGGTTGCCACCCTCACCGAAGGTGATCGCGGGGCCGAACACCGGGTCGCGCTTGACGCCGACGACCAGTTCGCGGCCGTTGCGCTTCTGGATCATCGGCTCGATGGCGATGCCGTTGATCGAGGCGTCGGGCTGGACGCGCTTGACCTCGTCGAGGATCTCCTGGTAGGTCGAGCGCACCGCGGCCAGGCTGCGGATGTTCAGGCGCACGCCGCCGACGTCCGACTTGTGGGCGATGCTGGGCGAGTCGATCTTCATCACGATCGGCAGTCCGATCTCGGCCGCCAGCACCATCGCCTCGGCGGCCGAGCGCGCCACCACGGTCTGCGCGATGGGAATGCGGAAGGCCGCCAGGAGCGCCTTCGATTCCATCTCGTTGAGCTTCTTGCGCCGCTCGGACAAGGCCATCTCGATCACCAGCCGCGCGCTTTCGATCGACGGCGCGGGCAGGTGCGATAGCGAGGACGGCGTCTGCATCAGCAGCTTCTGGTTCTGGTAGTAGGCCGAGATGTGGCTGAAGAGCTCGACCGCGGGCTCGGGCGTACGGAAATGCGGGATGCCGGCGACGCTGAACTTGCGTCGTGCCTCGCCGACCAGCTCCTCGCCCATCCAGCAGGTCACGACCGGCTTGTCGGCGGTCTTCTCGAGCTCGATCACCGCTTCGGCCACGCCGGTCGGGTTGCTCATCGCCTGCGGCGTCAGCATCACCAGCACGCCATCGACATTGGGGCCCTCGAGCACGGCCTTCAGGGCCTTGCTGTAGCGCTCGGGGTCGGCGTCGCCGAGGATGTCGACCGGGTTGCCGCGCGACCAGCCGGCGGGCAGCGCGGCGTTGAGCTTCTCCATCGTGCCTTCGGAGAACTCGGACAGCGGAATGCCGATGTCGGATGCACGGTCGGCCGCCATGACGCCCGGCCCGCCGCCGTTGGTGATGATCGCCAGGCGGTTGCCGCGCGGGCGGAAGTGCGAGAACAGCGCATTGGCCGCGGCGAACAACTGACCCATGTTGTAGAGGCGAATCACGCCCGCACGACGCAGCGCCGCATCGAAGATGGCGTCGTCGCCCATCGGTGCACTGGTGTGCGACAGGATGGCGCGCGAGGCCTCGGGATGGCGACCGGCCTTGATCAGCAGCACCGGCTTGACGCGTGCCGCGCCGCGCAGCGCGCTCATGAAGCGGCGGGCGTCGCGGATGCCCTCGACGTAAAGGAAGATGCTCTCGGTACGCGGGTCCGAGATCATGTATTCGAGCACTTCGCCGAAGTCGATGTCCGAGGACGAACCCAGCGACACCACGGCCGAGAAGCCGACGTTGTTGGGCTTGGCCCAGTCGAGGATGGCCGCGCACAGCGCCCCCGACTGCGAGATCAGGCCGATGCTGCCCTTGAGCGCGGTGGCGTGGGCGAAGGTGGCGTTGACGCCGAGCTGCGGGCGCATCACCCCGAGGCAGTTGGGGCCAAGCAGACGGATCTTGTGGCGGTGGGCGGCGTCGATCACCTGGCGCTCGAGCAGCGCACCGCGCGGGCCAGCCTCGGAGAAACCGGCCGAGAGCAGGATGGCGGCCTTGACGCCGGCGCGACCGCAGCTCTCGACGATGGCCGGTGCCTTCTCGGCACGGACCGCGATCACGACCAGGTCGAGACGGTGCGGTACCTCTTCCACCGACTTGTAGCAGGTGATGCCGTGCACCTGGTCGTGCTTGGGGTTGATCGCGAACAGCCTGCCCTTGTAGCCCGCATCGAGCATGTTGCGCAACAGCACGTTGCCGAGCGATGCCTCGCGCTCGCTGGCGCCGATGATGCCGACCGAGCGCGGCTCGATCAGCGGTGACAGATAGTGCTTCTCTTTCATGATTGAGACCCGCAAGTGGGTTGGATTCGGTTGGGCGAGGGACAGGGCGCGGCAGTGCGCGTCAGCCTGTGAGTTCGCCTGATTATACTGCGGTGCACAATAAGCCCTTCGGCGCTCTGTTGCATTTCGCGCACTATGTCATGTTTGCGCGGCATCTTAGACGCGTTCTACTCAATGGCCGAGGGTGAAATGAAAGCGCGCGCCTTCGCCCGGCTGCGCATCGACCCAGATGCGCCCCTCGTGGCGGGTGACGATGCGCTTCACCGTCGCCAGCCCGATCCCCGTCCCCGGGTAGTCCTCGCTGGCATGAAGGCGGGTGAAGGGCTCGAACAGGCGCTCCGCGTAGCGCATGTCGAGCCCGGCACCGTTGTCTTCGACGCAGAACACCGTGCGGCCGCCCTCGCGTTCGGCACGGAAGGCGATGCGCGGCGCAGCCGCGGCGGCACAGAACTTCCAGGCATTGCGCAGCAGGTTGTCGAGCAGCACGTGCATCAGGGCAGGATCGGCATTGACGCTGAGCCCGCGCGTGATCACCACGTCGACGTTGCGCGTCGGGTCCTCGGCGTGCAGATCGCGGATCACCGATTCGGCCAGCTGCGACAGATCCACCGTCTCGCGCTGCAGCGCCTGGCGCGTGAGGGTGGCGAGGCCGATCAGCGCGTCGATGAGGATGGCCATGCGCTCGGCGGCCTTGCGGATGCGGCCGAGGTGCTCGCGCTGCCGGGCGTCGAGCAGCTCGGCCGTCTCGTCGGCGAGAATGCGCGAGAAGCCGTCGATCGCACGCAAGGGCGCACGCAGGTCGTGTGACACGGAATAGGAGAAGGCTTCGAGTTCGCGGTTCGCTGCTTCCAGCTCGGCCGTGCGTGCGCGCACCCGCGCTTCGAGCTCCTGGTTGAGGTTGCGCAGCGTCAGTTCGGCGATCTTGCGCGACGAGATGTCGTCGATGGTGCCGGCGATCCATGCCGGTGCGGTGTCCGTCGCGCTCACCAGGCGGCCGCTCACGCCGACCCAGCGGATCTCGCCGCCCAGCGTCCGCAGGCGTAGCTCGTCCGCCCACTCGTGCAGCGCCCCGGCGAGCAGCTGCTCGAAGGCGGCTTGAGCACGGGCTCGATCGTCGGGGTGCAGGAAGTCGGTCAGCGGACGGTTCAGGCTTTGGCCGACGTTGAACCCGGACAGCACATGCCAGTAGTCATTGAGAAAGCTCAGGTGGCCGTCGTCGTCGGTGCGAAACAGCACTTGCTGGACCGACTGCAGCATCTCGAGGCAAAACGGGTCACCCTGCGCTGCAAGCAGACGTGTGGTCGCGGAGGGCGCGGCCGGCGATGGGCGCTCGGTGGACTCCCTCGGGTTCGCATCGCTGGATGGCGGTCGAGCGGTCACGGTGGCAATGACGTGTTGGGCGGGAGGTGTTCGCCGGCTGGGCCGGGCGAAACGACCTCCTGTATAGCACAGTTCGTGCGCCGCGGTCCGCAAGGCGCGTGCGCCCGCATAGAATCGCCAGCCACGACGATCGATGACCGACCGGGTGGTGCATGCCCCCGTGCCGCAGGGCGGCCCGCCCTGTCCTTGTCGCCTGTGCCCTTGCGTCCCATCCACCCTGCCGAGCCTTCCCACCATGACCGCTACGTCCCATGCCCACCTCCCTGCACCCTCGAACTGGGTGCTGCGCTTCGCCTCCCTCATTGCCGCTGGCGGGTCGGTGCTCGACTACGCCTGCGGCAGCGGCCGCCATGCGCGCTGGCTGGCGGCGCAGGGCTGGTGGGTCGAGGCGGTCGACCGCGACCTCGCGGCCCTGCAGGCGCTGCAGGGCGTTGCCGGCGTAAGCACGCTGGCGCTTGATCTCGAAGGCGAGGACTGGCCGCTCGGTGGTCGTCGCTACGATGGCCTGGTGGTGACCAACTACCTCTATCGGCCGCGCTTCGACGACATGCTGGCGCTGCTCGCGCCGGGCGGCGTGCTGATCTACGAGACCTTCATGGCCGGCAACGAGCGCTTCGGCAAGCCGTCGCGCCCGGACTTCCTGCTGCAGCCCAACGAGTTGCTCGAGCGGCTGCGCGGCGACTGGACCCTGATCGCCTTCGAGCAGGGCGAAGTGCACGGCGCCCGCCCGGCCGTGCTGCAGCGCGTGTGCGCGATACGAGGTCAGGTCGCGCCACGCCTGCCCTGAGGCCGAACGGATCAGCCGAGGGCGATGATGCGCCGCGCCAGCTCGCGCACGCCGTTGGGGCCGAGATCGTCCGTGTGCAGGCGCGGGGCCTTGGCGTAGCCGGCGTAGTTGCCGTCCTGCGAGCGGCGATAGAGCGGGTCGTAGTGCAGGTCGATGAGCTCGCCGAAGAGCGCCGGCAGGGCGCCGGCGGCGGCGAGCGCGTGCCAGCGCGCCAGGGTCTCCTTGCTCTGCAGCTCCCGCAGCCGTTGCAGGTTGCGCTGCAAGCCGGCGACGTCGTCGCCCAGGTAAGCGTAGTCGCGGACGAGGAACTCGAGGCGGGCCTCGCGCGTGGCGTCGATCATCACGCAGGGTGCGGCGCGCATGCGCATGATCAGCGGTTCGGGCACGAAGACCAGGCCGATCTTGCGGCTTTCGGCCTCGACGTACACCGGGCGTGTCGGGTCGAGCGCCTCGAGTCGTGCGTTCAGCATCGTCTCGAAGTGCTTCTGCGCGGGTTGGGGGCGGTCGGGCAGGGCGCCGAGCACCGAGCCCTTGTGGGCGGCGAGCGCTTCCAGGTCGAGTGTCTGTGCGCCCAGCTCGGCGAGCGCCTCGAGCACGCGCGTCTTGGCGCTGCCGGTCGGGCCGCACACCACGCGCAGGTCCAGCGTCGGCGTGATGTGTTCGATGCTGGCGATGACGTGGTGGCGGAAGGCCTTGTAGCCGCCTTCGAGCTGGCAGGCATCCCAGCCCACCATGCGCAGCCAGGTGGTGAACGAGCCGCTGCGCTGGCCGCCGCGCCAGCAGTAGATCAGCGGCCGCCAGGTCCTGGGTTTGTCGCGCAGGGCGGTGCCCAGGTGATGGGCGATGTTGGCCGCGACCATCGCGGCGCCGATCCGGCGCGCGTCGAAGGCCGATTGCTGCTTGTAGATCGTGCCGACGATGACGCGCTGGGCGTTGTCGAGCACTGGCAGGTTGATCGCGCCGGGCAGGTGGTCCTCGGCAAACTCCGCCGGCGTGCGCGCATCGATGATCTCGTCAAACCCGGACAGCTGTGCTACGGTCGCGACGCCTTTCTGCATGGTCAATGCGGCCTCATCCGACGCCTGCGCCGGCCTGCCGCCACTCCTTACACAAGATGAATGAAATCAAACTGACCCAATTCTCCCACGGCGGCGGATGCGGCTGCAAAATCGCGCCCGGCGTGCTGTCCGAGCTGCTCGCCGCGATGCCCGCCGGCCTGGTCCCGGCCGACCTGCTGGTCGGCACCGATACGGCCGACGACGCGGCCGTCTACCGCCTCAACGACGGCCAGGCGATCGTCGCCACCACCGATTTCTTCACCCCCATCGTCGATAACCCGCGTGACTTCGGCCGCATCGCGGCAACCAATGCGCTGTCCGACGTCTATGCCATGGGCGCCACGCCGCTGTTCGCCCTCGCGGTGGTCGGCATGCCGCTCGACAAGCTGCCGCGCGAGGTGATCGGCGAGATCCTGCAGGGCGGTGCCGAAGTCTGCCGCGAGGCGGGAATCCCGATCGCGGGTGGGCATTCGATCGACGTGCTCGAGCCGATCTACGGCCTGGTCGGCGTGGGCGTGGTCGATCCGGCGCGGGTGCGCACCAATGCTGGCGCGCAGGCCGGCGACGTGCTGATCCTGTCGAAGCCGCTCGGCATCGGCATCCTGTCGGCAGGGCTGAAGAAGGGCCTGCTGTCCGACGATGGCTATGCGCAGATGCTGCGCTGGACGACGACGCTCAACCGCGCCGGGGCGCGCCTGGCCGACATCGACGGGGTGCACGCGGTGACCGACGTCACCGGCTTTGGCCTCGCCGGCCACCTGCTCGAGATGTGCCGCGGCGCGAAGCTGGGCGCCACGCTGCAGTTCGACGCCCTGCCGGTGATCACCGAGGCGCTGGCCCTGGTGCGTGACGGCACCGCCACCGGGGCATCGGCGCGGAACTGGGCGAGCTACGGCGACAGCATCGCGCTTGCGGCCGGGGCGCCCGATTGGCAGCGCAAGCTGCTGACCGATCCGCAGACCTCGGGCGGGCTGCTGATCGCCTGCGCGCCGGAGGCGGTGGAGGCCGTTCAGGCCGCCATTCGTGCCGAGCAGGGCGAGGCCGGCAGCGTGGTGGGGACGATGGTGGCGGGGCCGGCGCGGGTGCAGGTCGCTTGAGCGCCCCGCGCGCTGAGCCGCGCGCGGTCCATCGCTTTTACTCCTTGCGGGCCTGCGCGCGCTGCGTCTGAGTCAACAGCGGCGCCAAACCGTTCCACACCGTGTCCAGCACCAAGGGCTGGGCCTCGGCGCTGGGGTGGATGCCGTCGGGCAGGAACAGCTCGGGTTGGTCGGCGAAGCCCTCCAGCAGGAAGGGCACCAGCGCTACGCCCGTGTCCTCGGCGAGGTCCGAGAAGGTCTGGGCAAAGCGGCGCGTATAGGCCGCGCCGTAGTTCGGCGGCATCTGCATGCCGACCAGCAGCACGCGGGCGCCCGCGGCCTGGGCCTCGGTGATCATCGCCTTCAGGTTGTCGGCGATCAGCTGCGGACGCAGGCCGCGCAGGCCGTCGTTGGCGCCGAGCTCGAGGATCAGGATGTCGGGTCGGTGGCGCTCGAGCGCGGCGGGCAGGCGGGTGCGCCCACCGGACGAGGTTTCACCCGATACGCTGCCGTTGATGACCTCGTGCTGGAACCCTTTGTGCTGCAGGCGCGTCTGCAACAGGGTGGGCCAGTCCTCGCCGGGCTTGAGGCCGTAGCCGGCCGACAGGCTGTCGCCCCAGACCAGGATGGTCGATGCGGCGTGTGCCATGCCGGCGAACAACAACATGACGAAGAAGGTAGCGATGGATCGTAGCGGCATAGAGATCTCCAGTCCGGTCATCGAAGTCGATGGCCTGTCCAAACAGGTGCGGCTGGCCGACGGCCAGGGCGATCTGCACATTCTGCAGGACGTCAGTTTTGCGGTGGGGGCGGGGGAGTCGGTGGCCATCGTCGGCGCATCCGGCTCGGGAAAATCGACGCTGCTGGGATTGCTTGCCGGGCTGGATGTTCCCGCGCGCGGCACGGTGCGGCTGCAGGGCACCGATCTGTTTGCCCTCGACGAGGACGCGCGCGCGGCACTGCGCGGCGAGTCGATCGGCTTCGTGTTCCAGTCCTTCCAGTTGCTGCCGGCGCTCACCGCACTCGAGAACGTGATGCTGCCGCTGGAGCTGGCCGGCGTGGCCGACGAAAAGGCGGTGGCGACGCAGTGGCTGCAGCGCGTCGGACTGGGCAGCCGGCTGCGCCACTACCCCAAGCATCTGTCGGGCGGAGAGCAGCAGCGCGTGGCGCTGGCGCGCGCCTTTGCCCCCAATCCGCGTCTGTTGCTCGCGGACGAGCCGACCGGCAACCTGGATGCGGAGACCGGCCAGGCGATCATCGAGCTGATGTTCAGCCTCAACCGCGAGGCCGGCACGACCCTGATCCTGGTCACGCATGACGAATCGCTTGCCCGCCGCTGCGGGCGGGTGCTGCGCATGCAGGCGGGCCGCCTGAGCGAGCCGCTGCGGGCCTGAGCACGCCGGCCCTCAGGCCGACGCGGGACCGAAGATGTCGAGGATGCCGTCCAGGCCGCAGTGATCGAGACAGCAGTGCGCCACGTCGCGCAGCACCGGCTTGGCATGAAAGGCGACGCCGAATCCGGCGGCGCGCAGCATTGGGATGTCGTTGGCACCGTCACCGGCGGCGATGACCTGCTCCGCCTTGAGGCCGAGCTCGTCGCGTGCGCGCTCGAGGTGCGCCGCCTTGCCCTCGCCGTCGACGATGTCGCCGATCACCTTGCCGGTGAGCTTGCCGTCGACCACTTCCAGCTCGTTGGCCCAGGCGTAGTCGAAGCCCAGGCGAGTCTTCAGCCGCTCGGTGAAATAGGTGAAGCCGCCCGACACCAGCATGCTGCGGATGCCGGCGCGCTGCAGGCCCTGCAGCAGGCGCTCGGCGCCCGGGTTTAGCTGCAGGCGGTGATCGAAGACCTCGGCCAGCGCGTGCTCGTCGAGGCCGGCGAGCAGGGCGACGCGGCGCGTCAGCGATTCGCGGAAATCGATCTCGCCCTGCATCGCCGCCTCGGTGATCGCCGCCACCTCGCGCTTGAGGCCCTGCATGTCGGCGATCTCGTCGATGCACTCGATGTTGATCAGGGTCGAGTCCATGTCGGTCACGAACAGGCCGAAGTCCGTCAGCTTGCGCCCTTCGGGCAGCCACACATGGTCGAGCCCGCCGGCATTGCAGGTGGCGACCAGGGCCTCGTGCGGCTTTGCGCCCACGAGCCTGAACGAGCGCGGCGTGATCTGCTCGATCTCGCGCGCCTCGGTGAGCTTGGCGACGTTCTTCAGCGCGACGCTGTCGACGTCGCTGGCCAGCACGACCAGGTTCATGCGCGCCGCTCCGCCCGCGGCAGCACCTCACGCAGCATCGCCGCGGACTTGCGGATCATGTCCTCGGTGGTGTCCCAGCCGACGCAGGCGTCGGTGACCGAGCAGCCGTACTTGAGCTGCGACAGATCGTCCGGAATCGGCTGATTGCCGGCCTCGATGTTGCTCTCGATCATGAGGCCGACGATCGACTGGTTGCCTTCGCGGATCTGGTGCATCACGTCCTTCATGACCAGCGGCTGGTACTCGGGCTTCTTCCACGAGTTGGCGTGCGAGCAGTCGACCACGACGTTCTTGGGCAGCTTGGCCTTGGTCAGCGCCTGTTCGGCCAGCGAGACCGACACCGTGTCGTAGTTGGGGCGCCCGCCGCCGCCGCGCAGCACGACGTGGCCGTAGCGGTTGCCACGAGTGCGCGTGACCGCCGACTGGCCCTGGCTGTTGATGCCGAGGAAGCTGTGCGGGCTGGCCGCCGAGATGATGGCGTTGATCGCCACCTCGAGATCGCCGTCGGTGGCGTTCTTGAAGCCGACCGGCGTGGACAGGCCCGAGGCCATCTCGCGGTGGGTCTGCGACTCGGAGGTGCGCGCGCCGATCGCGGTCCAGGAAATGAGGTCGCCGTAATACTGCGGCGCGATCGGGTCGAGCGCCTCGGTGGCGGTGGGCAGGCCGATCTCGCACACGTCGAGCAGGAACTTGCGCGCGCGCTCCATGCCGACGTCGATGCGGAAGGAGTCGTCCATGAACGGGTCGTTGATGAAACCCTTCCAGCCGGTCGAGGTGCGCGGCTTCTCGAAATAGACGCGCATCACCAGCAGCATCGTGTCGGAGACCTCGTCGGCCAGCGCCTTCAGGCGGCGCGCATAGTCCAGCCCGGCCACCGGATCGTGGATCGAGCACGGCCCGACCACCACGAACACGCGCGGGTCCTTGCGGTCGAGGATGTTCATGACCGCCTTGCGGCCCGCGACCACCGAAGCCGCCGCGCGCTCGGTCAGCGGCACGCGCGCCTTGATCTCCTCGGGCGAGGGCATGTGGTCGAAGGCGAGGACGTTGAGGTTTTCGGTCTGGGTGAGCGGCATTGCTGGGGGCTCCGGTTGCGGCCTGGGAAGCTCGCAATTGTAACGCCCACGCTCGGCGCTGTCGTGGCGGATTTGGTGGCGGCCGCACAGGGCAGGGCGGCTAGACGGCGCTCGGCGGTGGGTCCGCCGTTTCGATACCCCTCTGGGTCAAGATAGTTGTCGCCTCGATAGAATCTGAAACCCGAGGGCGA
>NZ_DAOMPS010000006.1:0-141024 GCF_035444905.1 Thauera sp. | reverse complement strand
GCTGCCGAGCAGCCTTTCCTGTTGCAGTTCGATGCCGCCACGACGCAGCTTGAAGCTCATCGCGCTGCGCTGATCGAGGCCCTCTTCGCCGACACGATCGACAGTGGGCGCATCGAGTCCGAGCGCGCAGCCACTGCCGAACTGCAGCAAACCCAGCAACGCCTGATCATCGAACAGTTGATCACTGAGCGCGCGATCCTCGATGCTCACCAGCGCGCACTGCTTGCCCGGCTGCTACGCGACCAGCCCGGCGCGCGCAGCACGGTCGAGGACCTGCATGGACGGTAGGTGCGCTGCCCGGATTCAAGTTGCGAAGCGGACTTCGCTCGTAATTGCAGTGCCTGGCTAACCTTGCGTGGCGCAGTCAAGTCATCCGCACGGGGCCAGCCACTCGGCCGACAAACTTGCTCACCATCGAAACGCTCCGTCCTAAGGTGCTTGCCGCTTCGTCCTGAGATAATCCCGCGTTCGAAGGCCCGCCGCCCAGCGCAGGCCAGCGCTCGTGCCCCCAGACACCCACAGGACGCCCCTCATGCCCCTCCGCCAACTGACCGCCGTCGTGCTGACCCTCGCCAGCCTCCCGCTTTCCGCCCATGCCGTGGAAAACATCCGCCCCGGCCTGTGGGAGTTCCGCTCCACCCACCTGAGCGTGGGCGGCCTGCCCGACATGTCGGCACAGATGGCGCAGTTGCAGCAACAGCTCAAGAACCTGCCCGCCGATACCCGCCGCATGATCGAGCAGCAGATGGCGCAGCGCGGCGTGAGCCTCGGCCAGGACGGCACCGTGCGCACCTGCATCACGCCCGAGCAGGCACGCCAGGACGCGATCTACGCGGGCAAGGTCGAGGGCAACTGCACGCTGACCGAGGTGGTGAAGAGCGGCAACACCGTGAGCGGGGCGATGCGCTGCACCGGGCCGGAGGCGACCGGCAGCTTCCGCGCGCGGATCGACAGTCCGGAGTACTTCACGACGCGGGTGACGATGCGCTCCACACGTGGTGATCTCGATGTCGAGACGGAGGGCCGCTGGCTGGCGGCGCAATGCGCCGGCTGACGCACGCCGCGGGTGTGCGTCCGGTCACGGCACGATGATGATCGACCGCCCGGGCGGCAGGAATTGAGCCGGAGCGTGACAACGATCACTCCCCTGCTTCGCTCAGTGCGGGAAAGTGGGTCAGGCTCGCAGCAAGCGGGCCGTTGAAGGCTTTGCAGGCCCCCCCCCGGGCCCCCCGACAGAGGTCATCATGAGCACCCAGTCCCTCTCCGTCATCGAGGGCAAACGCAGCGAGAACAGCCCTCACCCCTGGCACGGCGGCGTCGAGCTTGCCGTCAATCGTGCGATCCGCGCCGGCTACCGCGTCGGCCGGCGCGTCTGGATCGGCCATGTCGCCGGTTACGTGGTCGGATACAACATCGGCAGTTTCGGCCGCTTCAGCGGCGCGAGCTACCCGCTGCTGGTGCGGACCGAATTCGGCGTCACCAAGTGCAGCCTGAACGAGGTGGCTGCAGCCTGAGCAACTCCGCCGGCCCCGCGCTCAGCGGACCGGGATCGGCAAGGCGCGCGCCACCGGCACGGCGGTGACGTTGTTCTGCGGGCTGCCGTCGATGAGCTTGTCGCTGTAGACGAGATAGACCAGCGTGTTCCGTGCGGCATCCACCATGCGCACGATGCGGATCTTCTTGAACAGGATCGAGGCGCTCTGCGAGAACACCTCCTCCTGTTTCCTCAGCGGCTCGGCAAACCCAATCTCGCCCACCTGGCGGCAGGCCACCGCGGCGTCGGCCGTGTCCTCGGCGAGGCCGAGCGTGCCCTTGACCCCACCGGTGCGCGCCCGCGACACGTAGCAGGACACCCCCTTCACCTTCGGGTCGTCGAAAACTTCGACCACGACCTGGTGGTTGCGACCGATGAGCTTGAAGGCGGTATCGACACTGCCCACGGTCTCGGCCTGCGCCAGCGAGGGCAGCAGCAAGCCCAGCAGGGCAAGGGATAGTGCGGTTTTCACGGCGGGTACCTCCACGTGGATCGGACAGGGAGTATCGCACCCGCATCGAGTCGGCGTCGCACCGACGCGCACGATTTACCCTGGATCAAGGCGCACGCTTGCGGCCAGGCGTATTCCTTCCATCCACCAACTGTCGATGTCGACGATCGGCTCCTAAACACCACCGGCCCCCGTGCAGTGACCGCCTCCCTCGCCTTTCCTGAGCGCACCAACGTGCCCGACCCCGTTCCCGCGCCGGCTGCCGCCGGCCGGATCCCCGGCAGCAAGGCGATGTGGGTGGGCATCTTCTGCGAGCTCACCGAGTTCGCCCTGTTGTTTGCGGTGTACTTCGTCGCCCGCGCCCATCACCCCGAGGCCTTCCGCGCCGGGCCCGGCCAACTGTCGCTCGCCGCCGGCACCGGCTACACCCTGATGTTGCTGACCAGCGGCTGGTGCGTGGCACGCGCCCTGCATTCGATGCGCGCGGCACGCAAGGCCGCCTGCCTGCGCTGGCTGCTGGCCGGCTTCGTGTTCGGCCTGGGCTACCCGCTGATCAAGGTGCTCGAGCTGCGCTGGAACTTCGCCCACGGGCTGGACGGCAGCGGGGGCGTCTTCATCATCACCTACTACTACCTGAGCTTCACCCACCTGGTGCACGTGTTCTGGGGGCTGCTCGGCATGCTGTGGGTGATGGCGCGCACCGCCGGCGGCGCCTACACCGTCGCCGAGCACGCCGGGCTGGAGGCCTTCGCCTGCTACTGGCACGCGACCGACATCCTGTGGCTGATGATCTTTCCGCTGTTCTACGTGCTGCGATGAGGGGGCGGGCGACATGAGCGGGACACGCAAACTCGATCTGGTCTGGCTGCTGCTGGTGCTGCTCAGCGTGGCCGGCGCCGGTCTCGGCGGGCGGGCCGACGCCGGCTTCGGCGTGACCGTGGTGGTGGCCCTGGTGATGGGCATCAAGGTGCGCCTGGTGTGCGACCACTTCCTGGAGTTGGGCAGCGCACATCGGCGCATCCGGCTGGCGGTATACGGCTTCGGCTACGGCATGCCGCTGCTGGTGATCCTGACCAGTGCCTTCGGCGACACCCTGGCGCGGCTCACCGGGGCGCTGATCGCCTGAATCCGCTCACCAGTGCGGCGGGACCTCGTCCTCGGGACGCAGCGGATTGCCGGGCTGGATGGTCTTCACCTGCTGGGCGAGCTGACGCACATGTTCGCGCAGCAGCTCGAGCTCCTGCTGCTGGCGCCACACCGTGCGGTTGAGTTCGTCGAGCAGATCCTCGGCGGCCATCAGCTTGGTCTCGAGCTTTTCGATGCGGTCTTCCATGCGGAGCTTCCTGCGAGGGGGGCGGCCGATTCTAGCCGCTTGCCGCCGCCGCATGGCGCGCGAGCGCCCAGGCCACATGCTCGCGCACCAGGGCGCTGTCGTCGTCCGCGCGCGCGCGCAGCGCGGCCAGCACCTCGGGCGTCCCCGGCGCATTGCCCAGCGCGACGGCAATATTGCGCAGCCAGCACTCGTGGCCGATGCGGTGGATCGGGCTGCCCGCGGTGCGCTCGGCAAAGTCGGCCGCCGACCAGGCGAAGAGCTCGACCAGGGTGGCGCTGTCGAGCCGATTGCGCGGCGCGAAATCCGGCTCGTGCGTGAGCTGGGCGAAGCGGTTCCAGGGGCACACGAGCTGGCAGTCGTCGCAGCCGTAGATGCGGTTGCCGAGCAGCGGTCGCAGGTCGGCGGGGATCGCGCCCTGCAATTCGATGGTCAGGTAGGAGATGCAGCGCCGTGCATCGACGCGGTAGGGGGCGACGATGGCGCCGGTGGGGCAGGCATCGATGCAGGCGGTACAGCGCCCGCAGTGCGGCTCGACGCCGGCATCGAGTGGCAGCGGCAGGTCGGTGAAGATCTCGCCGAGGAAGAACCACGAGCCCACCGCACGATCGAGCAACAGGCTGTGCTTGCCCCGCCAGCCCAGCCCGTTGCGGCTAGCGTGCTCCACTTCCAGCACCGGAGCGGAATCGGTGAACACCCGGTACTGGTGCGGCGCCACCGCCGCGATGCGCTCGGCGAACTTCTGCAGGCGGGCACGCAGCACCTTGTGATAGTCCCGCCCCAGCGCGTAGCGCGACACATAGGCGCGCTGCGGATCGGCGAGCGCGGCGTCGGCCGGGGCGGCGTCGGGCCAGTAGTCCATGCGTGCGCTGATCACGCGCAGCGTGCCCGGTACCAGTTCGGCGGCGCGCGCACGCTTCATGCCATGGCGCGCCATATAATCCATCTCGCCATGGAAACCGGCTTCAAGCCAGGCCGCCAGCCCGGGCTCGGCGTCCGTGAGGTCAATACCGCCGACCCCGATCGCCCCGAAGCCCAGTTCGAGCCCCCACTGTCTTATTTGCGCAACAAGCTCCGCCCCATCGAATGGCGGCAACGCCGGCGCGCCGATCATCCCGCTCCCCTGTCCAGCCGCCATCCCCACGAGGTTCCCATGATCGAGTTGATTCAAGCCGCCGATGATAACGGCGCCCGTGTGGGCGCGCACTTGCCGGGCGAAATCGATACCGAGGCGCTTGGTGCCGCGCTGGCCCGCGTGCTGCATCCGGGGCTCAGGATCTGGCTGCAGGGCAACCTCGGAATGGGCAAGACCACCCTCACCCGCGGCCTGCTGCGGGCCCTCGGTCACGCCGGAAAGGTGAAGAGCCCGACATACACCTTGATTGAACCTTACGTAGTTTCTAGATTAGACTTATATCACTTTGATTTTTATCGCTTCAATTCGCCCGAAGAATATCTGGACGCGGGGCTGGACGAGTACTTTGCGGGACCGGGGGTGTGTGTCGTTGAGTGGCCTGACAAGGCGGCCCCCTACCTCCCCGCTCCCGACCTCGAAATCCGGCTTCGAACCGAGGCCGACGGGCGCTTTGCGGAGATTTGCGGACACACGGATGCGGGGCGGAAATGCGTGATCGAACTGGGGAAGACATTGCAGGGCGCGGACCCGGCGCCCGGGACGGCTTGATCGAACACGACGCTGCGGGACAGGGCCTCGAACTCGCTTCGGCGCGCGCGCGCAGCCTCAATCGGCGCGAGCTGCTCAAGTTCGCCGGCGCAACGCTCGCGCTGATGGTCAGCCCGGTCGGCCACGCCGCCCCGGCCAGCCTGCTCGCCGTACGCGTGTGGCCCTCGCCCGAATACACCCGCATCACCCTCGAAGGCGCTGCTGCCCTGCGTTTCAGCCACATGCTGGTGCAGGACCCCGACCGCCTGGTGGTGGACCTCGAGGGCGTGCGGCTCGACAGCGTGCTGCAGTCGCTGCCGTCCAAGGTGCTCGACTCCGACCCCTACATCCGCCTGATCCGTGCCGGACAGAACCGCCCCGGCGTGGTGCGCGTCGTCATCGAGCTCAAGAACCAGGTCAATCCGCAGGTATTCACGCTGGCGCCGGTGGGCGACTACGGCCACCGCCTGGTGCTCGACCTGCATCCGACCGAAGAGCACGACCCGCTGATGGCGCTGATCTTGAAGGATTCGCCGATGGATGCGGCGATGGGCGAGGACGGCAGGGACGCCACCGCGGTCGCGCGCGCGCAGACACGCGAACCGGCCCGCCGCGGCGGCGGACGCAACGAAGCGGCCGTCAATCGCCTGTACACCGTCGTCCTCGACCCCGGTCATGGCGGCGAGGACCCGGGCGCGATCGGTCGTGGCGGCAGCCACGAGAAGAACGTCACCTTGTCGATCGCGCGCCGGCTCAAGCGCAAGATCGACGCCGAACCCGGCATGCGCGCGGTGCTGACGCGTGACGGCGACTACTTCGTGCCGCTGCACCAGCGCGTGGCGCGCGCACGCCGTGTGCGCGCCGACCTCTTCGTGTCGATCCACGCCGATGCCTTCGTGCGGCCCGAAGCCAACGGCAGCTCGGTGTACGTGCTGTCCGAGCGCGGCGCCTCGAGCTCGGCCGCACGCTGGCTGGCACAGAAGGAAAACGATGCCGACCTCGTCGGCGGCGTCAATCTCGCCCGCCAGGACGGCCATATCGCCCGCACCCTGCTCGACCTGTCGCAGACAGCCACCATCAACGACAGCTTCAAGCTCGGCCGCGCCATGCTCGGCGAGCTCGGTACGGTCAACCGCCTGCACAAGCCGGAGGTCGAACAGGCCGGCTTCGCCGTGCTGCGCGCGCCCGACATTCCCTCGGTGCTGGTCGAAACCGCCTTCATCAGCAACCCGCAGGAAGAGCGCCGCCTCAATGACGAGGCCTACCAGGACAAGATGGCCAACGCCCTGATGCGCGGCATCAAGCGCTACTTCCAGGAGCATGCGCCGAGCACGCCGACGCGCGTCGCCCAACTCGATTGAGCCGGTGGCGACCCGTCGCCGACCGCCTCGCTCCCCAGCCGCAAAGCCCGCAGACGCGGGCTTTGTCGCTATAATTGCGGCTTTTTCAGGCGCTTATGCAGGTTCACCGCGGGATTCCCGAGCAGGCCGACACGGCCTCGGTGCTCACCATCGGCAACTTCGACGGCGTGCATCGCGGCCACCAGGCCCTGCTCACGCTGCTTACCGGAAAGGCCCGCGAGCTCGGCCTGCCGGCGGTGGTGCTCACCTTCGAGCCGCATCCGCGCGAGTACTTCAGCCCGGCCGACGCGCCTGCCCGCCTGGCCTCGCTGCGCGAGAAGCTGTTGTTGCTGCAGGCAGCTGGGGTTGATCGCACCTACGTCTGCCGCTTCAATGCCCGCCTGGCGGCGCAATCGGCCGAGAGCTTCATCGACGACACCCTGGTGCGCGGACTGGGCGTGCGCCACCTCTACATTGGCGACGACTTCTGCTTTGGCGCCCGCCGCCGCGGCAACTTCGCCATGCTGCAGGAAGCGGGCCGACGCCACGGCTTCGGGGTCGAGGCCATGCCGACGCTGGGCGTGGACGGCGAGCGCGTGTCGAGCTCCGCGGTGCGTGCGGCCCTGCTCGAGGATGATCTCGGCCACGCCGCGCGCCTGCTCGGCCGGCCCTACAGCATCGCCGGCCGTGTCAGCCACGGCGACAAGCTGGGGCGCCAGTTGGGCTTTCCCACTGCCAACATCCAGATGAAGCACCGCCGTCCGGCGCTCACGGGGGTGTATGCGGTGAGCGTCGAGGGGCTGGCGCAGCAGCGCATTGCCGGCGTGGCCAACATCGGCCTGCGGCCCACGGCAACGGCCAACGGCCGTGCCCGGCTCGAAGTGCACCTGTTCGACTGGACCGCGGAGTGCTACGGCGCCCACATTCGCGTGCATTTCCTGCACAAGCTGCGCGACGAACAGAAGTTCCCCTCGCTGGAAGCGCTGCGTGCGCAGATCGCGCGCGACGCCGAGACGGCCCGCGCCTGGTTCGCATCGCACCCGGGTCACCCGACCGAGCCGTCGCAACCGGAACACCCCTGACTGCCCCCGAGCACTGCAGGGCACTCGAAGAACCGAACCGACCCCACAGACATCGAATCCGCCATGGCCGACTACCGCAAGACGCTCAACCTGCCCGACACCCCCTTCCCGATGCGCGGCGACCTGCCCAAGCGCGAGCCGAACTGGATCGCCGACTGGCAGCAGAAGAAGCTCTACCAGCGCATCCGCAAGGCCAGCGCCGGCCGGCCCAAGTTCGTGCTCCACGACGGCCCGCCCTACGCCAACGGCAGCCTGCACATCGGCCATGCGCTGAACAAGATCCTCAAGGACATCATCGTGCGCTCGAAGACGCTCGCCGGCTTCGATGCGCCCTACGTGCCGGGTTGGGACTGCCACGGCCTGCCGATCGAGCACAAGGTCGAGGTCACCCACGGCAAGAACCTGCCCGCGGACAAGGTCCGCGAGCTATGCCGCGCCTACGCCGCCGAGCAGATCGAGATCCAGAAGGCTGACTTCATCCGCCTCGGCGTGCTCGGCGACTGGGACAACCCCTACCGCACGATGGACTTCGCCAACGAGGCCAACGAAATCCGCGCGCTCGCCGAGATGACGAAGAACGGCTACGTATTCAAGGGCCTGAAGCCGGTGAACTGGTGCTTCGACTGCGGCTCGGCGCTGGCCGAGGCCGAGGTCGAGTACGCCGACAAGCCTTCGCCGACCATCGATGTCGCCTTCCCGGTCTCCGGTGAACATGCCGGGAAGCTCGCCGCCGCCTTCGGCCTGGCGAAGCTCGACAAGCCCGCCGCCGCAGTGATCTGGACCACCACGCCGTGGACCATCCCCGCCAACCAGGCGCTCAACGCCCACCCCGAGTTCGACTATGCGCTGGTCGAGGTGACGCTGAAGGACGGCGGCGCCCGCCTGCTCGTGCTGGCCAAGGACCTCGTCGAATCGGCCCTGCAGCGCTTCCAGCTCGAGGGCAACATCGTCGCCACCGCCAAGGGCGCCGCACTCGAGCGCATCGAGTTCCGCCACCCCTTCTTCGATCGTGTGTCGCCGGTGTATCTGGCCGACTACGTGGGCGTGGATGCCGGCACCGGCATCGTGCACTCGTCCCCGGCGCACGGTGTGGACGACTTCAACTCGTGGCGCGCCTACGGCCGCAGCAACGAGGAGATCCTGTCGCTGGTGATGGCCGGCGGCGAGTACGTGTCCGACCTGCCCTTCTTCGGCGGCATGAACATCTGGAAGGCCAACCCGGCCATCGTCGACAAGCTCGCCGAGGTCGGCGCCCTGCTTTCGCACGGCAAGATCACCCACAGCTACATGCACTGCTGGCGGCACAAGACGCCGCTGGTCTATCGCGCCACAGCGCAGTGGTTCGTCGGCATGGACCGTGACGCCGCCGACGGCTCGACACTGCGCGAGCGCGCGCTGCGCGCGGTCGAAGCCACCAAGTTCTACCCCGGCTGGGGCCAGGCGCGCCTGCACGCGATGATCGCCAACCGCCCCGACTGGTGCATCTCGCGCCAGCGCAACTGGGGCGTGCCGATCCCCTTCTTCCTGCACAAGGAAACGGGCGAGCTGCATCCGCGCACCGTCGAGCTGATGGAAGAGGTCGCGCTGCGCGTGGAGAAGGAAGGCATCGAAGCCTGGTTCAGGCTCGACGCCGCGGAGCTGCTCGGCGCCGAGGCCGCCCAGTACGACAAGATCAGCGACACGCTCGACGTCTGGTTTGACTCCGGCACCACGCACAAGCACGTGCTGCGCGGCTCGCACAACGACGGTCACCCGGAAGGCCCGCGCGCCGACATGTACCTGGAGGGCTCGGACCAGCACCGCGGCTGGTTCCACTCCTCGCTGCTCACCGGCTGCGCGATCGACGGCCACGCGCCCTACCGCAGCCTGCTCACCCACGGCTTTGCGGTGGACGGGGCCGGGCGCAAGATGAGCAAGTCGCTCGGCAACGTGGTGGTGCCGCAGGAAGTCACCAGCAAGCTCGGCGCCGAGATCCTGCGCCTGTGGGTGGCGTCCACCGACTACTCGGGCGAGCTGTCGATCTCGAAGGAGATCCTCGATCGCGTGGTCGAGGTCTATCGCCGCGTGCGCAACACCCTGCGCTTCCTGCTCGCCAACACCGCCGACTTCGACATCGAGAGGGACGCCGTTCCGCTCGAGCAGTGGATGGACATCGACCGCTATGCGCTGGCCTTCACCCGCCGGCTCGCGCAGCAGGCCGAGGCCGACTACGCGAAGATGGAATTCCACCGCATCGTGCAGGCGCTGCAGGTGTTCTGCGCAGAAGACCTCGGGGCCTTCTATCTCGACATCCTCAAGGACCGCCTGTACACCACCGCCGCCGGCAGCCTGCCGCGCCGCGCCGCGCAGACCGCGCTGTGGCACATCACGCAGACCTTGCTGAAGCTGATGGCACCGATCCTGTCCTTCACCGCCGAGGAGGCCTGGGCCATCCTCAACCCGGCCAGGGCCGGCGAGGAGCCCGACAGCGTGATGCTGCACACCTTCCACGCCCTGCCCGCGCAGGAAGGCGAAGCCGGCCTGATCGCGCGCTGGGAGACGATCCGCGCGGTGCGCGCCGAGGGCCTGAAGGTGATCGAGGCGCTGCGCACCGAGGGCAAGGTCGGCGCCTCGCTGCAGGCCGAGCTCGCGCTCGCGCTGAGCTCGGACAAGTTCACCGCGATGGCGAGCCTGGGCGATGACCTGCGCTTCGTCACCATGACCTCGACCGCGACCCTCACCGAGGCCGCGAGTGCCGAAGACGAGCGCATCGTCGCCACCCCGAGCGCGACGCAAAAGTGTGAGCGCTGCTGGCACTACGTCGACTCGGTCGGCAGCCATGCCGAGCATCCGACCTTGTGCGGACGTTGCGTGAGCAACCTGTTCGGCGAAGGCGAAATCCGCGCCCATGCCTGACGCGACTTCGACGATGACGACGCCCCACCCGACACCCCACTCGCGCAGCGCGCTGGCCCTGATGCTGCCCTGGCTGATCCTGGCGGTGGTGGTCGGCGTGCTCGACCAGCTGACCAAGCAGCTCGTGCTGGCGAACCTGCATTACGGCCAGGTGATCCCGGTCACGAGCTTCTTCGACCTGGTGCTGGTCTTCAACCCCGGTGCCGCGTTCAGCTTTCTTGCCGACCATGGCGGCTGGCAGCGCTGGTTCTTCACCGTGCTGGCGGTCGTGATCAGTGGCTGGCTGCTGATGCTGATGTACCAGCACCGCCACGAGAAGCTGCTGCCCGCAGCGTTTGCGCTGATCATCGGCGGCGCCATCGGCAACGTCTACGACCGCCTGCTGCACGGGGCGGTGGTGGACTTCCTGCACTTCCACTACGCCGGCTGGAGCTGGCCGGCGTTCAACCTGGCCGACTCGGCCATCACCGTCGGCGTCGTGCTGATGCTGTGGGGCCAGTTCCGCGGCCACCCTGCCCAGCCCTGACGCCACGCCGGAGCCCCCATCGTGAGCCAGACCATCGAAGCCAACAGCCTCGTCACCCTGCACTACCGCATCTCGCTGCCCAACGGCCAGCCCCTGATCAGCACCTTCAACGCCACGCCCGCCACGCTGCAACTCGGCGCCGGCGAGATGCTGCCGGCGATGGAGATGCTGCTCGTCGGCCTCGCCCCCGGCACCCGGCACGTGTTCGAGCTGGAGCCGGAGAACGCCTTCGGCCCGCACCGTGCCGAGCTCGTCGAGCGCGTCAAGCGCGAACACATGCCGGACGAGGAGATCGAAGCCATGAGCATCATGGAATTCACCGCCCCGGACGGTTCGCGCTACTCCGGCCTGGTGCGCGAGATCGATGAACAATCGGCGCTGGTGGACTTCAACCATCCGCTCGCGGGCAAGCAGATCCGCTTCGAGGTCGAGGTCATCGGCATCCTCTGATGCTCTCGAGCGCCCCCAACCCGATACCCGAAAGTGAAACGATGAACGACAAGGAAATCCTGCTGGCCAACCCGCGCGGCTTCTGCGCCGGCGTAGAACGCGCGATCGAGATCGTGGAGCGTGCGCTGGCGCGCTTCGGCGCGCCGATCTACGTGCGCCACGAGGTCGTGCACAACAAGTTCGTGGTCGACGACCTGCGCAACAAGGGCGCCATCTTCGTCGAGGAGCTCGATGAAGTGCCGACCGGCAACACCGTCATCTTCTCGGCCCACGGCGTCTCGCTCGCGGTGCGCGACGAGGCCGAGAAGCGTGGCCTGCGTGTGTTCGATGCCACCTGCCCGCTGGTGACCAAGGTGCACATCGAGGTCGGCCGCATGCGCGAGCAGGGCCGCGAGATCATCATGATCGGCCACAAGGGCCACCCCGAGGTCGAGGGCACGATGGGCCAGGTGAAGACCGGCATCCATCTGGTGGAAACGCCCGAGGACGTGGCCGCGCTGCAGGTGGCCAATCCCGACCTGCTGGCCTACGTCACCCAGACCACGCTGTCGGTCGATGATGCGGCGACCATCGTCGATGCCTTGCGCGCGCGCTTCCCCAATATTGTCGGCCCGAAGAAGGACGACATCTGCTACGCCACGCAGAACCGCCAGGATGCGGTGAAGCTGATGATCCCACATGCGGACGTGGTGTTCGTGGTGGGCTCGAAGAACAGCTCCAACTCCAACCGCCTGCGCGAGGTCGCCGAACTGCGCGGCGTACCGGCCTACCTTGTCGACAATGCGGCCGGGATCGATCCGGCCTGGGTCGAAGGCAAGCGCCGCATCGGCGTCACCGCCGGCGCATCGGCGCCCGAGGTGCTGGTCGAAGAGGTGATCGCGCGCCTGAAGGCACTAAGCGGAAGTTCGGTGCGCAACCTGGACGGCGTGCCGGAGAAGGTGACCTTCCCGCTGCCGCGGGAGCTGCAGGACGCACGCTGAGCCTGCACGGGTACAGCCGCAAAAAACCCCGGCCAGGCCCTTCGCCTGCCGGGGTTTTTCTTCACGGCGCTGCCGCGATGGGCGGGCTCAGCGCCCGATGTGCGGCTCCATGATCCGCCGGTAGAATTCGTGGAAGTGCTGCATGCCGTCCTCGTAAGGCGACTGGTAGGGGCCGGCTTCATTGCGCCCCTCCTTGAGCAGCGCGAGCCGCCCGCGATCCATGCGCTCGGCGATGTCGTCGTCCTCGATCGCCGTTTCCATGTACGCGGCCTGCTCGGCCTCGACAAACTCACGCTCGAACTCGACGATGTCCTCGGGGTAGTAGAACTCCACCACGTTGGTCGTCTTGTCGATATCGGTCGGGATCAGGGTGCTCACCACCAGCACATGCGGATACCACTCCACCATGATGTTGGGGTAGTACGTAAGCCAGATCGCACCGTGCTCGGGCCTTTTCTCGCCGTAACAGTCGAGCACCGCCTTGTGCCACTTCGCGTAGGTGGCCGAGCCCGGCTTGGCGAGCGAGGTGATGCCCACCTTCTGCACCGAATACCAGTCGCCAAACTGCCAGGACAGGTCGTCACAGGTCACGAAGTTGCCCAGGCCAGGGTGGAAGGGGACGACGTGGTAGTCCTCGAGATAGACCTCGATGAAGGTCTTCCAGTTGTAATTGCACTCGTGGATCTGCACCCGGTCGAGCTTGTAGCCGGAAAAATCAAGCTCGCGCCCGACCTCCATGCCGGCGAGGTCGGCATTGGCCGAGCGTGGCCCCTTGAACAGCAGGCCCTGCCAGTTCTCGAGCGCATCGCGCTTGAGCCCCAGGCAGGGCTTCTGGGCGAAATGCGGCGCACCGATCAGCTCACCTTGCTGGTTGTAGGTCCAGCGGTGGACCGGGCAGACCACGTGCTCGGTCGTGCCGCTGCCCTGCAGCATGATGGCCTGCCGGTGGCGGCAGACGTTGGACATCTGATGCACGCCGGCATCGGTGCGGAACAGCAGCTTGGCGTGATCCAGCCATTCGAGGGAGCGGTAATTGCCGACTTCAGGCACCATCAGCTCGTGGCCGACGTACCCCGGACCGGCATCGAAGAGGAGTTTCTTCTCCAGCTCGAACACCTTTTCATCGAAGTACCACGACACCGGCAGTTGCGAAACTGCCTGAGCCAGATCGGTATTGAAAGCCATGTCGGACACGCCCGAACCCCCCTTGTGCGACCAGAAAGCCGGAAAAATAAACGAGTTAGTTTAAGTCAGCCCCCGTTTGACCGCCAGACGTGCGATCGGTTATTTTTCCGCCTTTGCCGCGCCAGATATTCATCCATGCCAAAGTCGGCGACCTCCCCCAAATCCTTCGAAGCCGCCATTGCCGAGCTCGAGGCCATCGTCCAGGAGATGGAATCGGGCAATCTCCCGCTGGAAGATTCGCTCGCCCGCTATCAGCGCGGCGTAAGCCTGCTGCGCTACTGTCAGGGTACGCTCAGTGAGGCGGAGCAGCGCGTGCGGATTCTCGAAGGTGATACTTTGGTTGATTTCGCCGCGGAAGGGTTCCGCAGCGACACAAATGAGGCAGGCGAATGAACGAGCCCCACTCCCATCTCTCTTTCCAGGACTGGATGGGCCAGGTCCAGCAGCGCACCGAGGCTGCCCTCGCCGAGGTCCTGCCCGAGGCTTCGATCGCGCCGACGCGCCTGCACGAGGCGATGCGCTACGCCGTGCTCGGCGGCGGCAAACGCGTGCGGCCGCTGCTCGCCCATGCCGCCGGCGAACTTGCCGCGGCACGCCCCGAGCACCTCGACCGTGTGTCGTGCGCAGTCGAGCTGATCCACGCCTACTCCCTCGTCCATGACGACATGCCCTGCATGGACGACGACGTGCTGCGCCGCGGCAAGCCCACGGTGCATGTCGAATACGACGAAGCGACCGCGCTCCTCGCCGGCGACGCGCTGCAGACGCTCGCCTTCCAGGCCCTTGCCGACAACTCGCTCGGCCTCGACCCCGCAACCCAGCTCGACATGCTGTCGCAGCTGGCGATCGCGTCAGGCTCGCGCGGCATGGCAGGCGGCCAGGCCATCGACCTCGCCTCGGTCGGCCTGCAGCTGAGCCGGGCCGAGCTCGAGTTCATGCATGTGCACAAGACCGGCGCGCTCATCCGCGCGGCGGTGCTGCTCGGCGCGCGCGCCGGCGCCGACCTCTCGGCCGACGACCTCGACCGGCTCGACCACTACGCCAAGGTGATCGGCCTTCTGTTCCAGGTCGTCGATGACATTCTCGACGCCGAGGCCGATACCGCCACCCTGGGCAAGACCGCCGGCAAGGACGCCGACAACGACAAGCCCACTTATGTCAGCCTGCTCGGCCTGGCCGACGCGCGCCGCCTGGCCGAGGACATGCTTGCCGACGCGCTGCGGACCCTCGCCCCCTTCGGCGCGCGTGCCACCCGCCTGGCCCAGCTCGCGGACTACATCGTGCATCGCGCCTTCTGAGTCCGCGACACCCTGCCGACGACGCCCCACGACAACAAGCAAGGAACGCTGGACCCATGGCCCCCTACCCCAACCTCGAACGCATCGGCTCGCCCGCCGAGCTGAGGGCGCTCGACCGCCGCGAACTCGGCACCCTGGCCGACGAACTGCGTGCCTTCCTGATCGAGTCGGTGTCGAAGACCGGCGGCCACCTGTCGTCGAACCTGGGCACGGTCGAACTGACCATCGCCCTGCACCACGTCTTCAATACCCCGTACGACCGCATCGTGTGGGACGTCGGCCACCAGACCTACGGCCACAAGGTGCTCACCGGCCGTCGCCAGGCCATGGGCGGGCTGCGCCACTGGGGCGGCATCTCGGGCTTCCCGCGCCGCTGCGAGAGCGAATACGACACCTTCGGCACCGCGCATTCCTCGACCTCGATCTCGGCCGCCCTCGGCATGGCGGTCGCGGCACGCGCGCGCAAGGAAGACCGCCACGCGATCGCGGTGATCGGCGATGGCGCGATGAGCGCGGGCATGGCCTTCGAGGCCCTCAACAACGCCGGCGACATGGAAGACCTCAACCTGCTGGTCATCCTCAATGACAACGAGATGTCGATCTCGCCACCGGTCGGCGCACTCACCAAGATCCTCGCCCGCATGCTGTCGGGCTCGACCTACAACACCGCGCGCCGCATGGGCGAGAAGGTGCTCGGCATCGCCCCGCCGGTCGCGGAGCTCGCACGCAAGGTCGAGGAGTACGCGAAGGGCATGATCAGCCCGGGCACGCTGTTCGAGGAGTTCGGCTTCCATTACTACGGCCCGATCGACGGCCACGACCTCGACGCGCTGATCCCGACGCTGCAGAACCTGAAGAAGCTCACCGGCCCGCAGTTCCTGCACGTGATCACGCGCAAGGGCCAGGGCTACAAGCTCGCCGAGGCCGACCCGATCCTGTACCACGGCGTGTCGAAGTTCGACCATACGGCGGGCATCCAGACCGGCAAGGGCGCCGGCAAGCTCACCTACACCCAGGTGTTCGGCGACTGGCTGTGCGACATCGCCAAGACCGATCCGCGCATCGTCGGCATCACCCCGGCCATGCGCGAGGGCTCGGGCCTGGTGCGCTTCGCCCAGGAGTACCCCGAGCGCTACTTCGACGTCGGCATTGCCGAACAACACGCGGTGACCTTCGCCGCCGGCCTCGCCTGTGAAGGCTTCGTGCCGGTGGTGGCGATCTACTCGACCTTCCTGCAGCGGGCCTACGACCAGCTGATTCACGACGTCGCGCTGCAGAACCTGCCGGTGGTGTTCGCCATCGACCGCGGCGGCCTGGTGGGCGCCGATGGCGCCACCCACCACGGCGCCTTCGACCTCTCCTACCTCAGCTGCATCCCCAACATGGTGGTGATGGCACCGGCAGACGAGGACGAGTGCCGTCAGATGCTGTACACCGCCACCCGTCATCCGGGACCGACGGCAGTGCGTTATCCGCGTGGCAGCGGCAAGGGCGTGGCGCCGGTGGCCGAAATGCGCGCGCTGCCGATCGGCAAGGGTGCGCTCCTGCGCCAGGGCAAGCGCGTCGCGCTGCTGGCCTTCGGCAGCCTGGTCGAGGTCGCCTCCAGGGTGGCCGACACGCTCGACGCCAGCGTCGCCAACATGCGCTTCGTCAAGCCGCTCGATGAGGCACTCATCGCGCAGCTTGCCGCCGACCACGAGCTGCTCGTCACCCTCGAGGAGAACGCCGTCATCGGTGGCGCCGGCAGCGAGGTCGCACGTATGGTCGAAGGGCTGCGAACCCGCCCGCGCGTGCTGCGCCTCGGCCTGCCCGACCGTTTCATCGACCACGGCGACCAGGCGCAGCTGCTCGCCTCGGTCGGCCTCGACCACGACAGCATCCTCGCCCGCATCCGCCAGGCGCAGGAGCTCGACGCGCAGGGCTGAGAGCGCGGTGGCCCCGCAGCGCTGAAAGTTGAGCATTTTTGTCGGGAAAGCTAAGATTCGGGCCAGGTGCAACTCGCTTGCACCTGGCCCGATGACTTCGAATCAAGAGAAACGCCCATGAACGCCCCCACCGAACTCCCCATGCCCGACGTCCAGGGCAGCGCGGACAACCGTCAGATCGCGATCAACAAGGTCGGCATCAAGTCGATCCGACACCCGGTGAAGGTCGCCGACAAGGCGGGCGGCGTGCAGCACACGGTGGCGAACTTCAACATGTACGTCGGCCTGCCCCACAATTTCAAGGGCACCCACATGTCGCGCTTCATCGAGATCCTCAACGACAACGAGCGCGAGATCTCGGTCGAGTCCTTCGAGCCCATGCTGCGCGCGATGGTCGAGCGCCTCGAGGCCGAGACCGGGCATGTGGAGATGAGCTTCCCCTACTTCATCAACAAGACCGCCCCGGTGTCGGGCGTGCAGAGCCTGATGGACTACGAGGTGTGCTTCATCGGCTCGATCCGTGAGGGCGGCCATTATGAGTTCTCGATGAAGGTCGTCGTGCCGGTCACCAGCCTGTGCCCGTGCTCCAAGAAGATCTCGGCCTACGGCGCCCACAATCAGCGCTCGCACGTCACCGTGACCGCAGTGCTCAACGACCACCTGTGGATCGAGGAGATGGTGCAGCTGGTCGAGGCGCAGGCCTCCTGCGAGGTCTTCGGATTGCTCAAGCGCCCCGACGAGAAGTGGGTCACCGAACGTGCCTACGACAATCCCAAGTTTGTCGAGGACATGGTGCGTGACGTCGCCAGCCAGCTCGACCGCGAGCCCCGCATCGATGCCTACGTGGTCGAGTCGGAGAATTTCGAGTCGATCCACAACCACTCGGCCTACGCCCTGATCGAACGCGACAAACGCAGCGCAAACCCTTAATATAAGCAGCTCCTAAATTACGGGAGCAGCGCGATGTCGAAGTCCTTCGTCCAGATCACCACCGACGTGTCCAGGGCGCTGGCGACCCTGCGCAAGGAGACGCCGGACACCATGCAGGGCTTCAGCGCGATGGCCAAGGGCGCGCTGCAGGACGGTGCCCTCAGCGAGCTGCACAAGGAGCTCATCGCGCTGGCCATCGCCGTCACCCAGCGCTGCGACGCCTGCGTCGGCTTCCACATCAAGGCCCTGATCCGTATCGGCGCCAGCCGGGAGCAGATCATGGAGACGCTCGGCGTGTGCACCTACATGGGCGGCGGCCCGGCGCTGATGTACGCGGCCGAGGCGGTGCGTGCCCTCGAAGAAATGCAGCCCAAGGGCGCGTGATCGATCGCCGCAGAAATTTGTTCACATTTCCCGAAAACTCACTATAATGCCGACCTTCGAGCGGAGAGGTGGCAGAGTGGTCGAATGTACCTGACTCGAAATCAGGCGTAGGTGCGAGCCTACCGTGGGTTCGAATCCCACCCTCTCCGCCAAAAAAAGCAGTTGAAGGCGCGGCATCAGGCGATATAATGCCGCTCCTTCGCAGTGCAGTACGAAGCGCCCGTAGCTCATCTGGATAGAGTACCTGGCTACGAACCAGGGGGTAGGAGGTTCGAATCCTTCCGGGCGCGCCATTCACAGCCTTCCGACTTCGGGCTCTAAACGATATCGGCAACGCGCCCGTAGCTCATCTGGATAGAGTACCTGGCTACGAACCAGGGGGTAGGAGGTTCGAATCCTTCCGGGCGCGCCAGATTGCTGAAAAAGGCCCGGTCCCGTGATCGGGCCTTTTTCGTTTCTCGGCCCGCTCGGCCACTGCCGCTTCTTCAGCATCCTGCGCTCGGTTAAGCTCACGGCTTGCCGCCCCTGCCTCACGACCCCCTGAAGATGCACGACGCCCACCAACTGCTCGGCCTCCAACCCGGCGCCACCCGTCCGCAGATCAAGCGCGCCTTCCGCCATCTGGCGATGCGCTGGCACCCCGATCGCAACGCCGACCCGCATGCGGTGGAGCACTTCAAGGCCTTGCGCCAGGCCCATGATGCCCTGCTCGCCGCGCTGCTCGACGGTGAGTCCGGCATTGAGCCAGCGCGTCCGGATGCCGCCGAGGAGGAAGCCCCCCCAGCGCGCGGCGCCGATCGCGCGCAGACCCTTGAGATCAGCGTCGAGGAGGCCTTCCTGGGCGCAGTCAAGGATGTTTGCGTGCGCAGCCCTCAGCCGTGCTCGCAGTGCGGTGGCAGCGGCCTCGAGCGCTTCAGCGTCAGTCGCCTGTGCGAGCCGTGCCGAGGCTCGGGCCGGCTGCGCTCGGAAAACGGCCTGGTGCGCTGCAACGCCTGCGAGGGCCGGGGCTACAGCCACACCCGCGCCTGCGCCTGCTGCGGCGGCAGCGGCGAAGAGCAGGCCGAACGCTGGCTGCAGGTTCAGGTGCCACCGGGCATGACGGACGATGACGAGCTTCGCCTCGCGGGCGAGGGCGAGCCGCATGCCGACCCCGCTCACGCACCCGGCGACCTGCGCCTGCGCATCCGCCTCGCCCCCCACGCCCTGTTCCGCCGCGATGGCCGGAACCTCCTGCTGCAACGCCCGGTCAGTGCCTTGCGCATGCTGATCGGGGGCCCGCTGCCCATTCCGCATCCCGCCGGGCCGCGTACGGTCCTGCTTGAACCTGGTCTCGCCCACCCGCGTGAAATGCGGGTTGAGGCGGCCGGATTCCCCGCCCGCGGCAGCCGCCCGGCAGGCGACCTGATCGTCGAGCTCGTGCCGATGCTGCCACAGGCACCCGATGCGAGGCTGCGGGCGCTGATCGAGCAACTCGAGCTCGAGCTGCGGACCGAGGCGGACAAGCACTTTCCCGAACTGGCGCAGTGGGAGTCGGACTGGCTGGCGGACTGAGCCGCAGCCGCGCCGTCCCACCCCTGCGCCGGCAAGGCCTGCAGTGCTGCAAGAATGTGCCCGCCCGCGTGCTGGCAGCAATACAGTAAGCACTCTCTAATAGACACGCAGCATCGCTGCGGAGAAGGTCCTGCCCGATGCGACGTCTGCTCCCTGTGCTGATCCTCCTCGTCGCCATCGCGGGATTTGCCGGCCTGCGCGCCACCCGCCCCGAGGCCCCCGCCGTGGAGGTGCGCGAGCGCGTGTGGCGCGTCGAGGCGCACGAACTCGCGGCGACCAGCCTGCATCCCACCCTGGTGTTGTATGGCCGCATCGAGGCCCCCGACCGCCTGCAGGCGGCGGCACCGGTCAGCGCGCGCGTGCTCGAGGTCCGGGTGCGCGACGGCGACCGCGTCGAGCCCGGCACCGTACTCGCGCGCCTCGACCCGCGCGACCTCGAGCCACGGGTAGCCCAGGCGGCGGCCGAGCTCGAGCGCGAGCGCATCCGCCACCGCGCCGACCAGGAAGCCATCGGCCAGGAGCGCACCCTGCTGGAACTGGCCCAGACCAAGCTCGAGCGCTTCGAGCGTCTGAAGAACGCCCGCCTCGGCGCCGAGAGTGCCTTCGACCAGGCACGCGAGGAGGTCGCCCGGGTGCGCCTATCCCTCACCCAGCGCCAGCAGGCCATCGCCGAGCACCCCGCACGCCTGGCGCAGTTGCAGGCGCGCCTGGCCGAGGCGCGGCGCGATGCCGAGCGCGGCGAGATCGTCGCCCCCTTCGCGGCCCGCATCGGCGCCGTCGAAGTGGCGCCCGGCAACCAGGTGCAGGCCGGCCAGACCCTGCTCAGCCTGTATTCGTCGGATGCGCTTTACCTGCGCGCGCGCGTGCCCGCCATCTATGCCGAGGAACTGCGCGCCGCGCTCGGCCGCGGCGAGACACCGCGCGCCCGCGCCGAATTCGGTGCCACCACGCTCGTCGCCCACCTCCAGCGCATCAGCGGCGAGGCCGACGCACGCGGCGTGGATGTGCTGCTGCGCCTGGAGGACGCGGCCAAGGTACCGGTGGGCGCCTTCGTCAATGCGGTGCTCGAGCGTCCGCTCGCCGACGACGTGTTCGCCGTGCCGCCCTCGGCCCTGCATGGCGGCGACCGCCTGTACCGCATCGAGGACGGCCGCATCCGCGGCCTGCGCGTGGCGCGCGCAGGCGAACGACGTGAGGGCGACACCCTGCAGCTGCTGGTGCGGGCCGATGGCCTGGAGACCGGCATGCAGATCATGCGCACCCACCTGCCACACGCGATTGACGGCCTGGCCGTCGAAGTCGTCGAGACCGCCGCGCGATGAAGCGCACCGGCATGCTGCAGATGCTGGCCGGCCACAAGGTGGCGGCCAATGTGCTGATGCTGCTCGCCTTCGTGCTCGGCGCCGTCGGCCTGATGCGCATGAACGTGCAGTTCTTTCCGAGCTTCGAGCTCGACGTGATCTCGGTGCGGGTAGTGTGGAGCGGCGCCGCCGCCGAGGACGTCGAGGCGGGCATCACCTCGCCCCTGGAGGAGCGCCTGAAGACGGTGGACGGCCTCAAGCGCATGAGCTCGACCTCGGCCCAGGGCGTCTCAAGCATCACCCTCGAACTGCACGAAGGCACGGACGCCCTGCTCGCGCTCGACCAGGTGCGCCAGCGCGTCGATGAGTTCCGCAACCTGCCACGGGACGCCGAGGCGCCGGAGGTGAGCCGGGTGTCGCGCTACGAGCCCATCGCGCGCCTGCTCGTGCGCGGCAACAGCGTCGAGGAGCTGCGTCCCTGGGTACGGCGCTTCGAAAGCGAACTGCTCGCCGCCGGCATCGACCGCGTCAGCATCACCGGACTGCCGGAGGAGCGCATTGCCATCGAACTGCCTTCGGCGGCGCTCGAGACCCTCGGCCTGTCCCTGGTCGAGGTCGGCGAGCGCGTCGGCCAGCTTGCACGCGACGTGCCGGCGGGCATCGCCGGCGAGGTCGACGGCGCGCGCGAGATCCGCGGCCTGGAGCAGCGCCGCAGCGCCGAGGCCTTCGCCTCGCTGGCGGTGATCAGCGACGAACGCGGCGTCGTGCGCCTGGGCGAGATCGCCACCATCACGCGCGAGCCGCGCGCCAACGAGCTCGCCCTGTTCGAGCGCGGCGACCGCGTGGTCGAACTGCAACTGCAGCGCAGCGAGAGCGGCCACTCGCTGAAGGCCGCACGGGTGCTCGACGACTGGCTGGAGAAGACGCGCCCGACGCTGCCGCCGACGATCAGGCTGGAGGTGTTCGACGCCCAGTGGCAATTGATCAACGACCGCATCCGGCTGCTCGTCAGCAACGGCCTGTCGGGCCTGCTGCTGGTGGTGGCGGTGCTCTACTTCTTTCTGCCCGCACGCGTCGCGCTGTGGGTGATGGTCGGCATCCCCACCGCCTTCCTGGCCACGCTGGGGCTGATGTTCTTCTTCGGCGGCACGATCAACATGATGAGCCTGTTCGCGCTGATCATGGCGCTGGGCATCATTGTCGACGACGCCATCGTCGTCAGCGAGGACGCCGACACCCATCGCCAGATGGGCGAAGGCCCGGCTCAGGCCGCGCTCGGCGGCGCGCAGCGCATGCTGTGGCCGGTGGTAGCGGCCTCGCTGACCACGGTCGCCGCCTTCCTGCCGCTGATGATGGTGGGGGGCGTGATCGGCAACATCCTCGGCGACATCCCCTTCGTGATGATCATGGTGATCACCGCCTCGCTGCTCGAGAGCTTCCTGATCCTGCCGGCCCACCTGCGTATCGCCCTCGCGGGCGAGGCCGGGCTGCACCACTCCGCGCTGCGCGAGCGGCTCGACGCCGGCTTCGCCCGCTTTCGCGACGGGCCGTTCCGCCGCCTGGTCGAACGCAGCCTGGCCTGGCGCGGCACCACGGTCGCGCTCAGCGTCGGCCTGATGGTGCTGGCGGTGGGCCTGATCGCCGGCGGGCGAATCGGTTTCGTGTTTTTCCCCACTCCCGAGGGCCAGGTCGTGTTCGCCAACGCCACCTTCGTCGCCGGCACGCCGCGCCACCACACCGAGGCCTTCCTGCAGGATCTCGAGCGCGCGCTGTTCGAAGCCGAGGCCGAACTCGGCGGCGGCCTCGTGCGCACCGCGGTCGCGCGCCTCGGCGGCACCATCAGCAGCGGCAGCGGCACCAGCGCGCGTGGCGACCAGCTCGCCGGCGTGATGGTCGAGCTGACGCCCCCCGACGAACGCGAGGTGCGCAACGAGCGCTTCCTCGCCACCTGGCGGGAAAAGCTCGGCCCGGTCGCCGGCATCGAATTGCTCACCTTCACCGCACGTCAGTCGGGGCCGCCCGGACGCGACCTCAACGTCCGCCTCACCGGCGACGACGCCGAGGCGCTGAAGGCGGCCGCGCTCGCGCTCGCCGAGACGCTCAAGGGCATTCCCGGCGTGAGCGAGACCGAGGACGACATGCCTTTTGGTCGTGAGCAACTGGTGTATCGCCTGACCCCGGCCGGCGAAGCCCTCGGCCTCACCACCGAGAGCCTCGGCCGCCAGTTGCGCGCCGCCTTCGACGGCGCGCTGGCGCAACTGGTCCAGGTCGGCCGCGACGAGCTCGAGGTGCGCGTGCTGCTGCCGCGTGACGAACGCAGCCGGCTCGACGTCTTCGAGCGCATCACGGTAAGCCTGCCCGACGGCCGCTTCGCACCGCTGGCCACGGTGGCGAGCTGGGAGTCGCGGCGCGGCTTCGAGGCCCTGCGCCACGCGCAGGGGCGGCTCGCGGTCGAGGTGTCGGGGGCGGTCGACACCGAGCTCAACAACGCCAACGCCATCCAGGCCGAACTGGCGCGCGATACCCTGCCACGCCTTGCCGCCCGCTACGGCATCGAGTACAGCTTCGAGGGACGCTCCGCGGACCAGCGCGAAACCCTGGCCGACATGCGCGCGGGCCTGGTGCTGGGCCTGGGCCTGATCTACCTCGTGCTGGTGTGGTCGTTCTCGTCCTGGAGCTGGCCGCTGGTGGTGATGTCGGCCATCCCGCTCGGCCTCGCCGGCGCGATCTTCGGCCACTGGCTGCTCGGCATCGACCTCACCATCCTGTCGATGTTCGGCCTGTTCGGCCTCGCCGGCATCGTGGTCAACAACTCGATCATCCTGGTGACGCTGTTCAAGGAGCTCAAGCACAAGGGTGCGAGCCAGCATGATGCGCTCGTCGACGCCTCCTGCGGCCGCCTGCGGGCGGTGCTGCTGACCTCGCTCACCACCATCGGCGGGCTCACGCCGCTGCTGTTTGAAGGCTCGCTGCAGGCCCAGTTCCTGATCCCGATGGCGACCTCGATCGCGTTCGGGCTGGGCTTCTCGGCGCTGCTCGTGCTGTTCTTCGTGCCCGCCCTGCTGTCGCTGCTGGAGAGCTTCCACGGCTGGCGCCAGGGTCGCGGTCCCCGCCTGGCGCCCGCGGCCTGAACCTCCGGCGGCGGGCGTCGCAAGCCATCGTCAGAGCGGCGCCTCGATGCGCTCCAGCCCGCCCATGTAGGGTTGCAGGGCGGCGGGGATGAGGATCGAGCCGTCGGCCTGCTGGTGGTTCTCGAGCACCGCGACCAGGGTGCGGCCGACCGCCAGGCCCGAGCCGTTGAGCGTGTGCACCAGTTCGTTCTTGCCCTGCGCATTCTTGAAGCGCGCCTGCATGCGTCGTGCCTGGAAGGCCTCGCAGTTCGAGCAGCTCGAGATCTCGCGATACGTGTTCTGCGCCGGCAACCACACTTCGAGGTCATGGGTCTTCGCTGCCGAAAAGCCCATGTCGCCGGTGCACAGCGTGATCACCCGGTACGGCAGCTCGAGCTTCTGCAGGATGGCCTCGGCATGACCGACCATCTGCTCGAGGGCAGCGTCGCTCTGCGCGGGCTCGACGATCTGCACCATCTCGACCTTGTCGAACTGATGCTGGCGGATCATGCCGCGCACGTCGCGGCCACCGCTGCCGGCCTCGGAGCGGAAGCAGGGGCTGTGCGCGGTGAGGCGGATCGGCAGGGCATCGAGCGCCAGCACGTCGTCGCGCACGCTGTTGGTGAGGGTGATCTCGGCGGTCGGGATGAGGTACTGCTCCAGCCCCTCCTCGTCGCCACCGCGCAGCACCCAGAACAGGTCTTCCTTGAACTTGGGCAGCTGGCCGGTGCCGAACAGCGCCTCTCGGTTGACGATGTAGGGCGTGTAGCACTCGGTATAGCCGTGCTCGAGGGTGTGCGTGTCGAGCATGAACTGGGCGAGCGCGCGGTGCAGGCGCGCGACCGGGCCGCGCAGGAAGGCAAAGCGCGAGCCTGACAGCTTGGCGCCGGTGTCGAACTCCAGCCCCAGCGGCGCTCCCAGGTCGACGTGGTCGCGCACCTCGAAGTCAAACTGCGCCGGCGTACCCCAGCGGCGCACCTCCACATTGGCGGTCTCGTCCGCACCCACTGGCACGCTGTCCTGCGGCAGGTTGGGCAGGCGCGAGACGAAATCGTTGATGCGCTCGAGCAGATCGGGCAGCGCCGTTTCGCAGGCCTTGAGCTCCTCGCCGAGCTGGCCGACTTCCGCCATCACGCCCGCCGCGTCCTCGCCCTTGGCCTTGAGCATGCCGATCTGCTTCGACAGCGCATTGCGCCTGGCCTGCAATTCCTGGGTGCGCGTCTGCAACTGCTTGCGCTCATCCTCCAGGGCCTGGAAGGCGGCGACGTCCACCGTCAGCCCGCGCGTGGCGAGACGGGCGGCAACGGTATCGATGTGGGAGCGGAGAAGCTGGATATCGAGCATCGGGAAATTCCTGGTACGGTTTTCTATCAATGAGTTGGGAACGAATGCTCGCAGAACGTCACGGCAAACGGCTGCAAGCCCATGGTCACACGCGCCTTCTGGAAGCACCGCGGCTGATGGCGCAGCGCAAAAATTAACTTTTCCAATCAATAACTTGATTAGTCACTGACACTTAAATCGAACTTGCAAAACCTATGCTGTCCATTATCCTTGAGACAGAGAGGCATCAAGCCGCGTCAGACGGCTCAACCTTGGAGGAGAACGGCATGCTATCTATTCGTGACTGCCTTGACTATTGCGATCTGACCGATGATGAGGTCGCCCTGATCGCCGAGCACGAAGACATCCCTGACGCTGCGGCGGCTCAGATGGTCTGCGGGCTTGTGCAAACGCCCGAAGGCGTGATGGTGCTGACCAACTACATGCTCGAGCTGATCGAGCGCGCCAATGCGTGCGGCGACGCGCGCAAGGCCGAGCAGGCTGCTTCGGTGTGCGCGCGCTTCATGGCAGATCATCCCCTGCCCCACTAGATCTCTCCCCGCCCGCATCGCGCCCAGCGTGCGGGCCTTGGCGTGAGGGTGACACCGAATCGGGTGCCCCCCTCACGTCCTGTTGCCCGTCAGACCCTGTCGCCGCGGCCGCGGCGTCGAGCGCGCGCAGGCGTGCGAGCTTTTCGGCGATCTTGCCTTCCAGGCCACGCGGCGTGGGCTGGTACCAGCTTGGCGCATCCAGCCCCTCCGGCAGGTAGTTTTCGCCCGCTGCGTAGGCGTCGGGTTCGTCATGCGCGTAGCGGTAGGCCTTGCCGTAATCGAGCGACTTCATCAGCCGCGTCGGCGCATTGCGCAGGTGCAGCGGAACCGGTCGCGAGCCGTCCTTGGCCACGAAGGCGCGCGCTGCGTTATAGGCCTTGTAGGCCGCATTCGACTTCGCCGCGCAGGCCAGAAAGATGGTCGCCTGGGCGAGCGCGAGTTCGCCTTCGGGCGAGCCGAGGCGCTCGTAGGTCGCGATCGCGTTGAGCGCCATCTCCAGCGCCCGCGGGTCGGCGAGACCGATGTCCTCCACCGCCATCCTGATCAGTCGGCGCCCAAGGTAAAGCGGATCCGCCCCCCCATCGAGCATGCGGCACAGCCAGTACAGGGAAGCATCCGGGTCCGAGCCGCGCACCGACTTGTGCAAGGCCGAGATCTGATCGTAGAAGGCCTCGCCGCCCTTGTCGAAGCGCCGCAGGCTGCGCGACAGCGCCTGCTCGACAAAGGCGCCCGTCACCGGTGCCACGCTCGCGGTCTCGGCCGCCACCTGGACCTGTTCGATCAGGTTCATCAGCCGGCGCGCATCGCCGTCGGCAAAGCCGATGAGGCGCTCGCGGGCATCGTCCTCGAACACGAGCGCGGGGCAGGCCACGGCTCTGGCGCGCTCGAACAATGCCGTCATCGCCTCGGCGTCGAGGGCCTCCAGCACGTACACGGCCGCCCGCGACAGCAGTGCCGAATTGACCTCGAAGGACGGGTTCTCGGTAGTCGCACCGATGAAGGTGACCAGGCCCTGCTCGACGTAGGGCAGGAAGGCGTCCTGCTGCGCCTTGTTGAAGCGATGGACCTCGTCGACGAACAGGATCGTGTGGCGACCGCGTGCCTTGGCCACCTGTGCCTGCTGGATCGCCTCACGGATCTCCTTGACGCCGGAGAACACCGCCGACAGCGCGATGAACTCGGCATCGAAGCCTTCGGCCATCAGGCGCGCGAGCGTGGTCTTGCCGACACCGGGCGGCCCCCACAGGATCATCGAATGCGGCCGGCGCGCCTCGAAGGCCAGGCGCAGGGGCTTGCCCGGGCCCAGCAGGTGGGCCTGCCCCGCCACCTCGTCCAGCGTCTTAGGGCGCATGCGCTCTGCCAGCGGCACGCGCGGCGGCTCGAGCGACTCGAACAGATCGGCCATGGCCGGCGACAGACCTCAGCGCCCCGGCGTCGTCCGCGAAGCCCCAAGGTCGTCGGGGATCTCGCCGATGATGTCGGCCCCGGCCGGCGGGACGAAGCGGAAGCGGTCGGCCGCGAGCGGGGGATTGGGCTGCAGGCGGGTGAAACGGATCAGCGTGGTCTGGCCGAAGTTGTCGCGCATCTCCATCTGCTGCAACTGGCCCTTGGCGAGGCCGATGCGCAGCGACTCGAAGCCGCTTTCGGCCTGCCGCGGCCGCGCCTCGACCCAGGCCAGGCCATCGCTCACACCGCCGTCTGCGAGCTCGAAGCTGTCATCGAGGGCGCCCGCGCCGAACAGGATCGCCGCCGGCGTCGCCCCCAGCGCGTCGCCGATCTCGCGCACGGTGACCTGGTTGAGGTCGGGGTCCCAGGTCCACAGGGCGCGGCCGTCGCCGACCAGCACCTGGCGGTAGGGGCGCGTGTACTCCCAATGAAAACGGCCCGGGCGCTCATAGGCGAACTGCCCCTTGGCCTCCTGCGGACGGCGCCCGGAGCGCGCCATCACGACCTGCTCGAACTCGCCCTCGGCGCTGCGCGCATGGGCGACGAAATCACGCAGTTGGGCGACCCCATCGGCCGCCGCGGCGAGCATGGCCATGCTCGCGAGCACGAGGGCGACACCGCCGCGCGCGAGCACGGCGACGGACAGGCTGCGGGTGTTCATTCGTTCTCCTTGGCGGGCACGATGACTTCGCGGTTGCCGTTGCTGCCCATCGGCGACACGAGGCCGGCACGTTCCATCTGTTCGATCAGGCGCGCAGCGCGGTTGTAGCCGATGCGCAGGTGGCGCTGGACCAGCGAGATCGATGGCCGGCGCGTCTTGACCACGACCTCCACCGCCTGGTCGTAGAGCGGGTCGGCCTCGCCCTCGCCGCCCTCCCCGCCGCCACCGAGGGACGCCTCCAGGTCATCCTCGCCCGCGGACAGGATGCCCTCGACGTAATCGGGCGGGCCGATCGTCTTCAGGTGATCGACGACCTTGTGCACCTCTTCGTCGGCGACAAAGGCGCCATGCACCCGCACCGGCAGACCGGTACCCGGTGCCAGGTAGAGCATGTCGCCCATGCCGAGCAGGGTCTCGGCGCCCATCTGGTCGAGAATAGTGCGCGAGTCGATCTTGCTCGACACCTGGAAGGCAATGCGGGTCGGCACGTTGGCCTTGATCAGGCCGGTGATCACGTCCACCGAGGGGCGCTGGGTCGCAAGGATCAGGTGGATGCCTGCGGCGCGTGCCTTCTGCGCCAGGCGGGCGATCAGCTCCTCGACCTTCTTGCCGACCACCATCATCATGTCGGCCAGCTCGTCCACCACCACCACGATGTAGGGCAAGGGCTCGAGCGGCTCGGGGTTCTCGGGGCTGATCGAGAACGGGTTGGTGAGCGGCTTGTCGGCCTTGCGCGCCTCCGTCACCGCCTTGTTGAAGCCGGCGAGGTTGCGCACGCCGACCGCCGCCATCAGCTTGTAGCGCTTGTCCATCTCCGCCACGCACCAGTTGAGCGCGTTGGCGGCGTGCTTCATGTCGGTCACCACCGGCGCCAGCAAGTGCGGGATGCCCTCGTAGATCGACAGCTCGAGCATCTTCGGGTCGACCATGATCAGGCGCACCCGCTCGGGCTCGCTCTTGTACAGCAGCGACAGGATCATTGCGTTGATGCCGACCGACTTGCCCGAGCCAGTGGTGCCAGCCACCAGCAGATGCGGCATCTTGGCCAGATCGGCGACCACCGGCTGGCCGCCGATGTCCTTGCCGAGCACCACGGTGAGCGGCGAATGCGCATCCTGATACACCTTGGAGCCGATGATCTCGGACAGGCGCACCATCTGACGCTTGGGGTTGGGCAGCTCGAGCGCCATGCAGGACTTGCCGGGGACGGTCTCGACCACGCGGATCGATACCAGCGACAGCGCGCGCGCGAGGTCCTTGGCGAGGTTGACCACCTGGCTGCCCTTGACGCCGGTGGCCGGCTCGATCTCGTAGCGCGTGATGACCGGCCCGGGATAGGCCGCGAGCACCTTCACCTCGACGCCGAAGTCGGCGAGTTTGGTCTCGATCAGGCGCGAGGTGAATTCGAGCGACTCGGGCGACGGCGGCTCCACCCCGCCGGCAGCCGGATCGAGCAGTGCGACCGGCGGGATCGCCCCGCCCGACGCATCCGTAAACAGGGTCTGCTGGCGCTCCTTCTCGACGCGCTCCGACTTGGGCACCGCGACCACCGCGGGCTCGATGCGCAGCGGCGCGGCGGCGACCTTCTCGGTCTTGCGCCGGCGGGTCTCGACCACCGCCTCGCGCTTCTGGGCGATTTCGCGGCCGACACGCCGGTCCTGCCAGCGCTGCCAGGCCTGCAGCACCCCGACCACGGCCTGTTCGAGCGCCAGGCCCACCCGCTCGACGATGGCGAGCCAGGACACCCCGGTAAACAGCGACAGCCCGCAAGCCAGCAGCGTGAGCAGCATCAGGGTGCCGCCCGTGAAGCCGAAGTAGCGCTGCGTGAGCTGACCGAGCTCCATCCCCACCAGCCCACCGGGCTCCAAGGGGACCGCCGCACCGTGCGAGTGGAAACGCAGGAACTCCAGCGCACTGCTGGTGAGCAGCACGACGAAGAAGCCGATCATGACGAAGATAAAGGAGCGGCGGTCGAGCTCGAGCTTGTTCTTGAGCCGCCGGAAGCCCCACAGCAGGCTGTAGCCGAGGAAGACCACCCACCACCAGGACGACAGTCCGAACAGGTAGAGCAGCAGATCGGCCAGCCAGGCGCCGAAGCGGCCGCCCGGATTGGAGACACGCGCGACCTCGGAGGCATGCGACCAGCCCGGATCAGCCTCGCTGTAGCCGATCAGGATCAGACCGACGTAGAGCGACATCACGCCCAGGATCAGCCAGCGTGCTTCCTGCAGCAAGAGGGAGATCTTTTCCGGCAGGGGCTGGGAGCGGGAGGAAGAGCGAGACAGCATGGAGGGCGTGGCAGGTAGCGGCAGTGATACGACGCCCGGATTATACGGGATCGATCACCCGCCCCGGCCGCGATTGTTGCGCCTGCTCACAAAGCACCACGCCACCTCCGGCCCGCGCACCGAGGCGCTCAGACGTCGTTCAGGCGCTCGCGCAGCACGATGCCGTCGGGCCGCTCCTCGATCAGCCCCTGCTGGCCGAGGTCCTTCATGACGCGGCTGACCATCTCGCGCGAGGCGCCGATCATCTTGGCGATGTCCTGCTTGGACACCTTGCGCACCACCACCGCCTGGCCGCCGACGTCTTCCGACATTTCGATGAGCAGGCGTGCGACCCGTCCATACACATCCATCAGCGCCAGGCTCTCGATCTTGCGGTCGGCGTTGCGCAGCCGCTCGGCGAGGTTGCACATGATGCGCCAGGACACGTCGAAGCTGTCCTGCATCAGGCGGCGGAAATCCTGCTTGGAAATCAGCACCAGGTCGGAAGGCACGACCGCGATCACCGAAGCCGAACGCGGGCGCTCCTCGAACATGCCCATCTCGCCGAACAGCTCGCCCTGGCCCAGGATGGAAAGGATGACCTCGCGCCCGTCCTCGTCGCTGACCACGACCTTGAGGCTGCCGGTCAACACGAGATAGACGTAGTCGGGCCGGTCGCCGGCACACACGACCGACTGCCCGCGCGGAAACCGGCGCATCATCGACACGCGCGCCACGTTGCTCAACACTTCGTCGCTAAGCCCGTGAAAAAGCGGAAAAGTCTTCAGGGCGACGACGGAAACGGCGGTGGTCTGGGACATGCTGGCTCCGGTTGACACAAGAACGGTCGGTTTGTCGATGACTCCGAGCATAAGTTTATACGAATGTCACCCCAATCATGAAAACGGCGTGAAGTAGGTCACGCCCGCCTGCCGCGCACGCTCACAGCTTCGCGCGCGACCTCCTCGCCTCGGACCGCTGGCAGGCCGATATGGCCGCCCTATCGCGGGCATCGGCGCAGGCGAAGGGGGGCTCGGCTATAATCCTGGCCTCGTTTGCAACCCGCAGGAATGCCCCTCATGACCACGAAACACGCCCGCCTGCTGATCCTCGGCTCCGGTCCCGCCGGCTACACGGCGGCTGTCTATGCCGCCCGTGCCAACCTCAACCCGGTGCTCGTCACCGGCCTGGCGCAGGGCGGCCAGCTCATGACCACGACCGACGTGGACAATTGGCCGGCTGATGCCGATGGCGTGCAGGGCCCCGACCTGATGGCGCGTTTCCAGAAGCATGCCGAGCGCTTCAACACCGAGATGCTGTTCGATCACATCCATACCGTGAAGCTGGGCGAGCGGCCCTTCCGCCTCATCGGTGATGCGGGCGAGTACACCTGCGACGCGCTCATCATCGCCACCGGCGCCACCGCCAAGTATCTCGGCCTGCCGTCCGAGGAGAAGTTCGCCGGCCGCGGCGTCTCGGCCTGCGCCACCTGCGATGGGTTCTTCTACCGCAACCAGGATGTCGCCGTGGTCGGCGGCGGCAACACCGCGGTCGAGGAAGCCCTCTACCTCGCCAACATCGCGAAGAAGGTCACCCTGGTCCACCGCCGCGAGAAGTTCCGCGCCGAGAAGATCATGATCGACAAGCTGATGGAGAAAGTCGCCACCGGCAAGATCGAACTCGCCCTCAACGCCACGCTCGACGAGATCCTGGGCGACAACAACGGCGTGACCGGCATGCGCCTCAAGGACGTCAACACCGGTGCCACGCGCGAGCTCGCCCTGCACGGCGTGTTCATCGCCATCGGTCACAAGCCCAACACCGACATCTTCGAGGGCCAACTCGAGATGGAAGGCGGCTACATCGTCACCCATGGCGGGCGCAACGGCAACGCCGCCCAGACCAGCGTGCCCGGCGTATTCGCCGCCGGCGACGTGCAGGACCATGTCTACCGCCAGGCCGTGACCTCGGCCGGCACCGGCTGCATGGCCGCGCTCGACGCCGAACGCTATCTCGACGCCCTCGGCAACTGAGCGCGGCCGTGAGTCGCCGTCCGCGCCCGCCCGGGCCTGCCGCCGACGCCAAGGATGGCGGCAAGGCCGCGGGCGCGAGCCAGCGCACCAACAACGGCCTCGCCGACTTGCGCAGGCAACTTCGCGAGCAGGCATCGCCGGCGTCCGACGCGGCCGCGCAACGCCCCGCGGCGCCAAGCCCGCACGGCAAAGAGATCCGCCACCCGGTGGCACACAGCGGTGCCGGCAAGGACAGGGGAAGGCCTGCGCCCGCCGAGGCAGGCGCAAGCCCTGACGAGGCCGAGCGCGAACTATTTCGTCGCATGGTCGGCGCGATCGAACCGGTCCGCGGCGGCAACCGCGCCGAGCTCGAACGGCCGCGCCCTGCCCCCGTGCCACGCGCGCCACAGGCCGCGGACGAAGCCCGCGAAGCCACCCCGCTGCGTGCCGAGCTCGACCCCTTGCGCGCGGCCTACGCCGGCGTCGTTCCGCTGCGCGACAGCGGCCGCGCCGAACTCGACACCCCGCAACGCCATCACCATCGCAACCAGAGCGCCCAACCTGCACGCATCCAGCGCCCCGACGCGATCGTGCTGCCGGCCGACGCCGAGCTGAGCGACCCGGCGAGCCTGTTTCGCGCCGTCGTCGGCGACGCCCGACCGGTCGACGATCGCAACCGGGTGCAACTCGAGCGCCCAGCCCCTCCGCCCGCCCCGGTCAAGCGCGAGGCGGACGAACGCGCCGCCCTCGACGAATCGCTTGCCGCGCCGCTGACCTTCGAGGACAGGCTGGACATGGGCGACGAGGCGGCCTTCCTGCGCCCCGGCCTGCCCCGCCGCGTGCTCACCGATCTGCGCCGCGGGCGCTGGGTGCTGCAGGCGCAGATCGACCTGCACGGCCTCACCCGCGACGAGGCGCGCGCGGCGCTCGCACGCTTCCTGCACGACAGCCTGGGCCAGGGCCAGCGCTGCATCCGCGTCATCCACGGCAAGGGCCACGGCTCGCCCGGCAAGGTGCCGATCCTCAAGCAGCTTTCACGCGGCTGGCTGGCCCAGCGCGAAGAAATCCTCGCCTTCTGCCAGGCGGGGCCGCATCACGGCGGCGGGGGCGCGCTGCTGGTGCTGCTCAGAGCGCAAAACGCCGCCTCGCGCTGAACGCAAGGCGGCGTCTGTCGGGGTCGCGTCGCCGCTTGTCGAGAATGACGGCCACGCGGGCCGCCGCGTCGGCCTCAGATTGCTGCTTCGTTGGTTTCGCCGGTGCGAATGCGGATCACCTGCTCCACCGGCGAGACGAAGATCTTGCCATCGCCGATCTTGCCGGTGTGCGCGGCCTTGACGATCGCCTCCACCGCCTGGTCGACGACGTCGTCGCCGAGCACCACCTCAACCTTGATCTTGGGCAGGAAGTCGACCACGTACTCTGCGCCGCGATAGAGCTCGGTGTGGCCCTTCTGACGACCGAAGCCCTTCACCTCGGTCACCGTGAGGCCGGTGATGCCCACCTCGGACAAGGCCTCGCGCACTTCGTCCAGCTTGAACGGCTTGATGATCGCCTCGATCTTCTTCATCCACCTCTCTCCTGTGTCAGAACTCATCCTGGTAGCGCGATGTTATCGGATAACGCCAGTCCCTGCCGAAGCCGCGCGGGGTCACGCGGATGCCCACCGGCGACTGGCGGCGCTTGTATTCGTTGCGCTTGAGCATGCCCACGGTGCGCCGCACCTCCGCCTCCGGATAGCCGGCGGCGATGATCTCGCGCGGCGACTCGTCGCGCTCCATGTAGGCCTCGATGATGGCGTCGAGCACTTCGTAGGGTGGCAGGCTGTCCTGGTCCTTCTGGTCGGGCTTGAGCTCGGCCGAGGGCGGGCGATCGATGATGTTCTGCGGGATCACCTCGCCCACCGTGTTGCGCCAGTTCGACAGGCGGAAGACGAAGGTCTTGTACAAGTCCTTGAGCACCGCGAAGCCGCCGGCCATGTCGCCGTAGAGGGTCGCATAGCCGGTGGCCATCTCACTCTTGTTGCCGGTGGTGAGCACGATCGCACCCGTCTTGTTGGACAGGGCCATCAGGATCATGCCGCGGATGCGGCTCTGCAGGTTCTCCTCGGTGGTGTCGGCCGCCAGCCCGGCAAACTGCGGCGCGAGCAGCTCGGCAAAGACCGCCATCGCCGGCTCGATCGGGATCTCGTCATAGCGCACGCCGAGTCGGCGCACCATCTCGCGCGAATCGTCCAGGCTCATCTGCGCAGTGTAGGGCGAAGGCATCATCACCGCGCGCACGCGCTCCGCCCCCAGCGCGTCGACCGCCACCACCAGTGTGAGCGCCGAATCGATGCCGCCCGACAGGCCGATGATGGCGGACGGGAAGCGGTTCTTGCCGAGGTAGTCGCGAACGCCGGTCTTCAGCGCCTCATACACCTCGGCCTCGAGCCGCCGCGGATGCACATGCACGGCGCTGCGCCAGCGCCCCTCGGCGAACTGCACCACATCGAGATGCTCGGTGAAGCTGGCGGCCTGGTAACCGAGCGTGCCGTCGCGGTCGAGCGCGAAGGAGGCGCCATCGAAGACCAGCTCATCCTGGCCGCCCACCATGTTGCAGTACAACACCGGCAGTCCGGTCTCGCGCACACGGTCACGCAGCACCTGGATGCGCTGGACCTGCTTGTTCATGTGATAAGGCGAGGCGTTGAGCGCGAGCAGCACCTGCGCCCCGGCGGCCAGCGCGGCCTGTGCCGGCCCGCTCTCCCATACGTCGGCGCAGATGTTGATGCCGAAGCGCACGCCCTTGCAGTCGAACACGCAGGGGTCGCCGCCGGCCTCGAAGTAGCGCTCCTCGTCGAACACCTCGTAGTTCGGCAGCAGGCTCTTGTGATAGCGCGCCAGCACCTTGCCCCGGCTCAGCACCGAGGCGGCGTTGTAGCGTTGCAGCCCCTCCTCGAAGGGATGGCCCAGGACTACGATCAAGTCACCCGCGGCATCGGCGATACGCTGCGTCTCGCGTGCACAGGCCCGATAGAAGTCGGGCCGCAGCAGCAGGTCTTCGGGCGGATAGCCGGCCAACGCGAGCTCGGGCGTGATCAGGATGTCGGCGGCCATCGCGCGCGCGCGCGCAATGGCCTCGATGATGAGATCGGCATTGCCGACGAGATCACCGACGGTCAGGTTGAGCTGCGCGACGGCGATCGAAACGGGGGTATGGGCAGGTGCATTCATGAGCGAAACTATACCGCTTCGGCGCGGCTCAGGTTCGACCCACAGCGGGCGTTAGCAAGCCTGTGGATAAGTCGTGGATCGCGCTTGCAAGTCGATGACGCGCAAGCGTATCGTCGCAATGCACAAAAATAAGGCAGGCCGCCCCCATGAAGAAGCCCGACGGATTCCATCTGCTCGCCAGCCTTGGCGAACTCCACCCGGCGCAGTGGGACGACTTGCTGCGCGCCACGGATCCCGCCGCCGCGCCCTGCCTGCGTCACGCCTACCTGCACGCGCTGGAGCGCGAACACTGCGTGGGCGGACGCAGCGGCTGGACGCCGGCCCACGCCAGCCTGTGGCGCAACGGTGAGCTGGTGGCGGCGATGCCGCTGTACCTCAAGGCGCACTCCTATGGCGAATACGTGTTCGACTGGGCCTGGGCCGAGGCCTACCAGCGCCACGGGCTGGACTACTACCCGAAGTGGCTCGCCGCCGTGCCCTTCACCCCGATCCCGGGAGCACGCCTGCTCGGCCCCGACCCCGACGATCGCCGCCAGTTGCTGGAAGCGGTGCTTGCGCGCGTGCGCGACAGCGGCCTGTCCTCCTTCCACCTGCTGTTTCCCAACGCGCAGGACGCGGCGATCCTGGCCGACGCCGGGCTGATGATGCGTGAGGGCGTGCAGTTTCACTGGCAGAACGGCGTTGCTGGCAGGCTCGAGGGCGACAGCGACGCCCCCCTGCACCTGTGGCCGGACTTCGACGCCTTCCTCGCCAGCCTCAACCATGACAAGCGCAAAAAGATTCGCCAGGAGCGGCGCCGGGCGGCGGCACATGGGCTGAACCTGCGCTGGCTCGACGGCCACGCGGCGAGCGCCGCCGAGTGGGATTTCTTCCACCACTGCTACGCCCTGACCTACGCCCTGCATCGCTCCACGCCCTACCTGGGCGCCAGCTTCTTCCACCGGCTCGCCGCGCGCATGCCCGACGCGGTACGCCTGCTGCTGGCCGAGCGCGAGGGGGCGCCGGTCGCCGCAGCCTTCTTCCTGTGCGATAAGGAGGCCCTTTACGGCCGCTACTGGGGCGCGATCGAGCCGCTGCCCTTCCTGCATTTCGAGCTCTGCTACTACCAGGCGATCGAGTACTGCATCGCGCAGGGCCTGCGGCGATTCGAGGGCGGCGCACAGGGCGAGCACAAGCTGTCGCGCGGGCTGTTGCCCGTGCGCACGCAGTCCGCGCACTGGATCGCCGACCCGCGCTTTCGCAACGCGGTCGACGACTACCTTGCGCGCGAACGCAACGGCATCGGCTTCTATCTGGATGAGCTCGCAGAACGCTCGCCCTTCCGCCGCGACCTCACGCCGGCCTGAGCCCGCAAGGCCCGGGATCAGGCCGCTGCGGCGGCGCGGATGAGGGGCAAGCTGCGATAAAGGGCGGTGATGGTCTTGCCATCGGTGATCTCGCCCGCGTGGATGCGGGCCTCGACCTCGACGAGCGGCAGTTCCAGTAGCTCGAGGAACTCCCCCTCGTCCCAGGCATGACCCACATGGCGCAGCCCGCTGGCAAAGAAGATCTCGATGCGTTCGTCCGAGTAGCCGATGCAGGGATGCATCACGCCGACATGCTGCCAGTGGCGCGCCTCGTAGCCCGTCTCCTCGCGCAGCTCACGGACGGCACAGGCGAGGATGTCCTCGCCGGCGTCGATCTTGCCTGCAGGCAACTCGAGGAAGGCCCGACGCAGCGGATAACGGAACTGGCGCTCGAACAGCAGCGCGCCATTGTCGAGCACCGCGACCACCACCACCGCGCCGGGGTGGCGGATGTACTCGCGCACGCTCTCGCTGCCGTCAGGCAGTACGACACGATCGCGGCAGACCTTCAGCAGAGCGCCGCTGAACACCTGCTCGGTCGAAAGCGCGCGCTCCTCGAGGGGATCGACCTGCGGCACGCTCATCCGTGTCGTGCCCCGCTCATCGAGAGCTCACAGCGAACCCAGCAGGGCGTAGGCGCACAGCGACATCAGCATCTGCGGCGCAAGGCCGAGCCCAGCAATGGCGAGGCCATTGGCCGACAGCATCACCCGCACTTCGGCCGGGGCGTGGATCGGCGAGGCGTCGAGCGGCTCGTCGAAGTACATCAGTTTGACCACGCGCAGGTAGTAGAACGCGCCGATCACCGACATGACCACCGCCAGCACCGCGAGCCAGAAATAGCCGGCCGCGACCACTGCCTGCAGCACCGACAGTTTGGCGAAGAAGCCGATGAAGAAGGGCACGCCCGCCATCGAGAACATCACGAACAGCATCATCAGCGCATACCAGGGGCTGCGCCTGTTGAGGCCCTTGAAGTCGTCGATGTTCTCGGCCTCGAAACCGGCACGCGACAGCAGGATCAGCATGCCGAAGGAGGCCAGGCTCATGATCACGTAGGAGATGGCGTAGAACATGGCCGAGCTGTAGGCATTGAGCGCGAAGTGGCGATCGCCCTCGACCACGCCGGCGAGCAGGCCTAGCAGCATGAAGCCCATGTGCGAGATGCCCGAGTAAGCCAGCATGCGCTTGATGTTCTGTTGCGCGATCGCGGCCACGTTGCCGAGCACGATCGACGCCGCCGCCACCAGCATCAGCATCACCTGCCACTCGGCGGCGATATCGAACAGCGCCCAGATCAGCAAGCGTACCGCCATCGCGAACGCAGCCAGCTTGGGTGCGCTGGCGATGATCAGGGTCACCGCCGTCGGCGCGCCCTGATAGACGTCCGGCACCCACATGTGGAAAGGCACGACGCCCAGCTTGAAGCAGATGCCCGCGACGAGGAACACCAGGCCGAACATCAGCACCGTCTGGTTGGCGGACTGGTTGTAGATCGACTGCGCAATCGCCGAGAACTCGAGCGAGCCGGTCGCCCCGTACACCATCGACATGCCGTACAGCAGCAGACCGGAGGCGAGCGCGCCGAGCACAAAGTACTTCATCGCCGCCTCGGTCGAGCGCGGCGAATCGCGGTCGAAGGCCACCATCGTGTAAAGCGCCAGCGACATCATCTCGAGGCCGATATACATCGGCAGCATGTGGTTGGCAGTCACCATCACCATCATGCCCAGCGTCATCAGCAGCGCCAGCAGGTAGAACTCGGGCTTGTCGATTTTGCGGTCGGCCAGGTAAGCGCGACCGTAGAGCAAGGCGATCGCGGTCGAGAAGTAGATCATCAGCTTCAGGAAGTCGCCCATCAGGTCGCTGATGAATAGATTGCTGAAGGTGTAGACCACCTCGCCTTCCATCGTGAAGATGGTGATGAAAGCCGCCGCGATCAGCGTCGCCTGCGTCAGGTGGTAGCTCAGCCCGCGTGCGATGCTTCGTGCGAAGGTGCTTGCCAGCATGATCACAAGGGCCATCACGGCGACAAAGATCTCGGCCGCTGCGGGGTAGAAGTCGGGGACGACGAAATTCATCTTCTGACCAGTCCGTTAAGTGTCTCTCGGGCGCTTGCGCTGAACGGCGCTCAGAGCTTGCTCACGGCAACATGCCGCAGGAGTTCATTGACCGAGGCATGCATCACTTCGGTGAAGGGGAAGGGATACAGGCCCATTGCCAGCACGCAGAACGCCAGGATGCCCAGAAAGGCGAACTCGCGCCCGTTGATGTCCTCGAGTTCGGCGACATGCGTGTTGGCAACCTTGCCGAACACCACCCGCTTGTACATCCAGAGCGAATAGGCCGCGCCCAGGATCAGCGTCGTGGCGGCAATGAAGCCGATCCAGAAGTTGTACTGCACCGCGCCGAGCACGACCATGAACTCGCCGACGAAGCCCGAGGTGGCGGGCAGGCCGGAGTTGGCCATCGCGAACAGCATGAAGAAGGCGGCGAACTTGGGCATGGTGTTCACCACCCCGCCGTAGTCGGCGATCTGGCGCGAGTGCATGCGGTCGTAGAGCACGCCGATGCAAAGGAACATGGCGCCCGACACGAAGCCGTGGGAGATCATCTGCACCAGTGCGCCCTCGACGCCGAGCGGATTGAACATGAAGAAGCCCAGCGTCACGAAGCCCATGTGCGAGATCGACGAGTACGCCACCAGCTTCTTCATGTCGGCCTGCACCAGGGCGACGAAGCCGATGTACACCACTGCGATCAGCGACAGCGTGATCACCAGCGGCGCGAGCTGCTGCGCGGCATCGGGCACGATCGGCAGCGAGAAGCGCAGGAAGCCGTAGGCACCCAGCTTGAGGCCGATCGCCGCCAGCACCACCGAACCGCCGGTGGGCGCCTCGACGTGGGCGTCGGGCAGCCAGGTGTGCACCGGCCACATCGGCACCTTGACGCCGAAGGCAATCAGGAAGGCAAGGAAGATCAGGACCTGGGGCTCGATCGGCAGCGGCAGCTGATGCCAGTCGAGGATGCTGAAGCTGCCACCGGACTGCATGAACAGATACAGCAGGGCGATCAGCATCAGCAGCGAGCCGAGCAGCGTGTAGAGGAAGAACTTGATCGCCGCATAAACGCGGTTTGCGCCGCCCCAGATGCCGATGATGAGGTAGAGCGGAATCAGCGAGGCTTCGAAGAAAACATAGAAAAGCACGCCGTCGAGTGCGGAGAAGATGCCGTTCATCAGGCCCGACATGATCAGGAAGGCTGCCATGTACTGCGCCACCTTGTCCTGGATCACCTGCCAGCCCGCCATCACGACGAGGATGGTGATGAAGGCATTGAGGATCACGAACAGCACCGACAGACCATCGACCCCGAGGTGGTAGTTGATGTTGAAGCGCGGCACCCAGGACCTGAGCTCGACGAACTGCATCGCGCTGGTCGTCGTGTCGAAGCCGGTGTAGAGCGGAATGGTGACGACGAAGCCAGCCACCGCGACCGCGAAGGCGAGCATGCGCGCCAGCGGGGCATTGCGATCCGAGCCGGTCGCCAGCACCAGCAGGCCCCCGATAATCGGGACCCAGATCGCCAGACTGAGGAGAGGAATGTCCGTCATCGTTGCTTTCCGTTCAGTGCGTCGCGGACGACGCGTTCAATCTTGTTATGTGTATCCGAATGGGCGTGTGTGGCCAGTGCCGGGCATCAGCCGCGGTTGATCCAGTAGGTGAGCAGGATGAACACGCCGATGATCATCATGAAGGCGTACTGGTACAGGTGGCCGGTCTGGAACAGGCGCGACATCTGCGCGATCCAGCCCACCAGCCTGGCCGAGCCATTGACCGCGACCCCGTCGATCAGACCCTGGTCGCCCGCCTTCCACAAGCCCTTGCCGAGCGCGCGGGCGCCACCGGCGAAGAAGATCTCGTTGAAGCGGTCGAAGAAGTACTTGTTCTCGAGCAGGCTGTGGATGGGCTTGAAGGTGCGCTGGATCGCGGCCGGGATGTCCGGGCGCTTCATGTAGAAGAACCAGGCCAGCGCAACGCCGCCGATGGCGAGCCAGAACGGCGCCGTCTGCAGCCCGTGGATGGCCATCGCCACCGGGCCATGGAAGGACGCCTCGAGTTCCTTCAGCCCGACGTGGTTGTCGCCGACGAAGATCACGCCCTTGAACCACTCGCCGAACAGCATCGGCTCGATGGTGAAGAAGCCGATCAGCACCGAGGGGATCGCCAGCAGCACCAGTGGCAGGGTCACGACCCAGGGCGACTCGTGCGGCTTCTGACCCGGCGCCAGGCCATGGTGGTGGTCGGCCGAGGGCTCCTCGTCATCCTGGTCACCGTGGTGGTCGTGGTGTCCGTCCGCCTTGCCGAAGCGCTCCTCGCCATGGAAGACGAGGAAGTACATGCGGAAGGAGTAGAAGGCGGTGACGAAGACGCCCAGCAGGACGCAGAACAATGCGTAGCCCGCCCCCGGGATGGTCGACGCGTGCACCGCCTCGATGATCGAGTCCTTGGAGTAGAAGCCCGAGAACAGCGGGAAGCCGATCAGCGCCAGCGAACCGAGCAGCGAGGTGATCCAGGTGATCGGCATGTACTTGCGCAGGCCGCCCATGTTGCGCATGTCCTGATCGTGATGCATGCCGATGATCACCGAGCCCGCGCCGAGGAACAGCAGCGCCTTGAAGAAGGCGTGCGTCATCAGGTGGAAGACGGCGGCCGAGTAGGCCGACACGCCGAGCGCCACCGTCATGTAGCCGAGCTGGGACAGCGTCGAATACGCCACCACGCGCTTGATGTCGTTCTGCACGATGCCGAGAAAGCCCATGAACAGCGCGGTGGTCGCACCGATGACGAGGACGAAGGACAGCGCTGCATCGGACAGCTCGAACAGCGGCGACATGCGCGCCACCATGAAGATGCCCGCGGTCACCATGGTCGCGGCGTGGATCAGCGCCGAGATCGGCGTCGGGCCTTCCATGGAGTCGGGCAGCCAGACGTGCAGCGGCACCTGGGCCGACTTGCCCATCGCGCCGATGAACAGGCAGATGCAGATCGCGGTGATCAGCGGCCAGCCGGTCACGGCCATCTCGGTGGAAGCAAGCTGGTCGGCCTGCGCGAACACCTCGGCGTAATTGAGGCTGCCGGTGTAGGCGGCGATCAGGCCGATGCCGAGCAGGAAGCCGAAGTCGCCCACGCGGTTGACCAGGAAGGCCTTCATGTTGGCGTAGATGGCGGTCGGCCGCTCGTACCAGAAGCCGATGAGCAGGTAGGAGACCAGGCCCACCGCTTCCCAGCCGAAGAACAACTGCAGGAAGTTGTTCGACATCACCAGCATCAGCATCGAGAAGGTGAACAGCGAGATGTAGCTGAAGAAGCGCTGGTAGCCTGGATCTTCCGACATGTAGCCGATGGTGTAGATGTGGACCATCAGCGACACGAAGGTCACGACCAGCATCATCATCACCGTCAACGAGTCGATCAGGAAACCGACCTCGAAACTGATCCCGCCCGACACCATCCAGGTGTAGACGGTGCCGTTGAAGGTGTTGCCCGCCGCCACATCCTGATAGATCACCACCGATGCGACGAAGGCGATCGCCACCCCGAGGATGGTGACGATGTGCGAACCCGCGCGGCCGATGGTCTTGCCGAACAGGCCGGCGAGGATGGCGCCGGCCAGCGGCGCCAGCGGCACGAGGAGATAGAGAGTCTGCATGTCCGTCATCGTGACGCTTCCTTAACCCTTGAGGCTGCCCAGATCATCCACATGGATCGTGCGCATGTTGCGGAACATGACGATCAGGATCGCCAGGCCGATCGCGGATTCCGCGGCTGCGACGGTGAGGATGAAGAAAACGAAGACCTGGCCGGCGATGTCGCCCAGGTAATGCGAGAAGGCCACGAAATTCATGTTGACCGCGAGCAGCATCAGCTCGATGGCCATCAGCAGCACGATCAGGTTCTTCCGGTTGAGGAAGATCCCGACCACGCTGATCGCGAACAGGATCGCGCCCAGGATGAGGAAATGGGAAAGCGAAAGCATCTGTGACTCCCTGATCGCGCCGGCTCGTTACCGGCGCGGTTCTTGTTCGCGTGCGACTTCAGTCTTCTTTTTCGGCCTGCATCTTCACCAGCTCGACCCGGCCTTCGCGCTTGACCGCGACCTGCTCGGACGGCTGCATGTACCTCAAGCCCTTGCGCTTGCGCAGGGTCAAGGCCACCGCGGCGACCATCGCCACCAGCAGCACCAGCGAGGCGAGCTCGAAGGCATAGACGTAGTCGGTGTACAGCACGCGGCCGAGTTCGCGCGTGTTGCTGAACCCCTCCGCGGCCGCGGGCGGCGCGGGCATCGCTTCGAGCCCGAAGTAGGAGCCGCCCAGCACCATGATCATCTCGACCAGCATCAGGATGCCCACCAGCGCCCCCACCGGCAGGTAACTCCAGAAGCCCTCGCGCAGACGGTCGAGGTTGATGTCCAGCATCATCACGACGAAGAGGAAGAGCACCATCACCGCGCCGACGTACACCATGACCAGCACGATGGCGAGGAACTCGGCCTGCAGCAGCAGCCACAGCCCGCCGGCGTTGAAGAAGGTCAGCACCAGGAACAGCGCGGCATGCACCGGGTTGCGGGCAGTGATTACCCTCAGCGCCGCGAACACCATGATCACGGCGAGAAAGTAGAAGACGAAGGTCTTGAATTCCATGTTCTTGACTCGTGGCGCCGAGGCGCCCTCCCCTTAGCGGTACTTGGCGTCCTGCTCGCGGTCGGCCGCGATCTGGGACTCGTAACGATCTCCGACCGCCAGCAACATCTGCTTCGTGTAGTAGAGGTCGCCGCGCTGCTCCCCGTGGTACTCGAGCACCCGGGTCTCGACGATCGCGTCGACCGGGCAGGCTTCCTCGCAGAAGCCGCAGAAGATGCACTTGGTGAGGTCGATGTCGTAGCGCGTGGTCCGGCGCGAGCCGTCGTCGCGCTGATCCGACTCGATCGTGATCGCCATCGCCGGGCACACCGCCTCGCACAGCTTGCAGGCGATGCAGCGCTCCTCGCCGTTGGGATAGCGGCGCAGGGCGTGCAGGCCGCGGAAGCGGTTACTCTGAGGCGTCTTCTCCTCCGGGAACTGGACGGTGATCTTGCGCTGGAAGAAGTGGCGTCCGGTCAGGGCCATGCCCTTGACGAGTTCCTTCAGGAACAGACTGCCGATGTAATCCTTGGCACCCATGGTCTTCTCAACTCCAGATCGACAGCGGCGACATCATCCACACCGCCACCACAAACACCCACACCAGGGTGACCGGGATGAACACCTTCCAGCCCAGACGCATGATCTGGTCGTAGCGGAAGCGCGGGAAGGTGGCACGCGCCCACAGGAAGATGAACAGGATCGCGGCGGTCTTCAGCGCCAGCCAGTGGAAGCCGTCGGGCAGGAAACCCACCGGCGACAGCCAGCCACCGAGAAACAGGATCGCGGTCAGGATGGAGACCAGGATCATGTTGGCGTATTCGGCGAGGAAGAACAGCGCGAAGGTCATGCCCGAGTACTCGACCATGTGCCCTGCCACCACCTCGGCCTCGCCCTCGACCACGTCGAAGGGCGCACGGTTGGTTTCGGCGATGCCCGAGATCACATACACGACGAACATCGGGAACAGCGGGATCCAGTTCCACGACAGCACACCCAGGCCCATGTCGGCGAAACGGCCCTCACCCTGCGACATGACGATGTCGGTGAGGTTGAGGCTGGCGGAGATCAGCAGCACGCAGATCAGCGCGAAGCCCATCGACACTTCGTAGGACACCATCTGCGCCGCAGCGCGCATCGAGCCGAGGAAGGGGTACTTCGAGTTCGAGGCCCAGCCCGCGACGATCACGCCATAGACTTCCATCGAGGTGATCGCGAGCAGGAACAGCAGGCCGGCATTGACGTTGGCCAGCACCAGGCCGTCGTCGAAGGGGATCACCGCCCAGGCCGCGAGCGAAGGCGCGAGGGCGAGGATCGGCCCCAGGATGAACAGGCCCTTGCTCGACCCGCTCGGGATGATGATTTCCTTGAACAGCAGCTTCACGCCGTCGGCCATCGGCTGCAGCAAGCCCTTCGGGCCGACGCGGTTAGGGCCGATGCGCACCTGCATGTAACCGATCACCTTGCGCTCGGCAAGGGTCAGATAGGCGACGCAGATCATCAGCGGAGCGATGATGGCGATGATCTTGACCAGGGTCCAGATCGCCGTCCAGCTCGGGCCGAAGAAGTCGGCAACGGGTTGCAGCATCGCTTCCATCAGACACGCTCCACGCTGAGTTCACCGCTCATCGCACCCAGCGCGGCGGTCGAGGGATGTGCCGTCGCGATGCGCACGCAGCCGGCGGCCAGGCCTTGGTCGGCCTGCGCGAGCAGCTCCGCCTGCCCGCCCCCCTGCACGATCCGCACCCTGTCTCCTGCAGCGATGCCGAGCGCGACCATCGTCGAAGGCGCCATCCGCGCCACCGGTGCGGCGGCATCGCGCGTCTTCTGCAGCGCGGGCGCACGACGCGCCAGCGGATCGGCGAAGTGGATCGGCACGTCGGTGACGCGTTCGAGCGCCGCGGCAGGGGCAGTCGCGGTCGACACCACGACGCCTTCCACGCCGTTGCCCAGCGCCGCGCCGATGTCGGCCGGCAGCGCTTCGGCGCGCACCGACTCGGAGTCGTTGTAGCCGAAACCTTCGAGCGCAAGCAGGTTGCCGAGCACGCGCAGGACCTTCCAGCCCGGCCGCGTAGCGCCTTGCGGCTTGGCCACCGCAGTGAAACTCTGCGCACGACCTTCGCAATTGACGAAGGTGCCGGAGGTCTCGGTGAAGGGCGCGATGGGCAGCATCACGTCGGCGAGCTCGCGCAGGGTGGCCGACTGGAAGGCCGTCATCGCCACCACCAGTTGTGCGCCACGCATCGCGGCGACGGTGGCCGCCGGGTTGGCGAAATCGAGATCAGGCTCGGCGCCGAGCAGCACATAGGCCTTGCGCGGCTGCTCGATCATGGCGGCGGCGTTGAGGCCGCCTTCGCCCGGCAGCGCGCCGACGAGGGCGGCACCGACGCCGTTGGCCGCCTCGCCGATGAAGCCGAAGCAACCGTCGCTGAGGCGGGCGATTTCCTGTGCAAGCATCTGCAGCTCGCTGGCGCGGGCGTGCTGGGCGGCAAGACTGCCCAGCCACACCGCCACCTTGCGGCCGGAGGCCAGGCTCTGCGCGATGGCGCGCGCGTCGTCGGAGACCACCCCAGGCAGCTTGCCGAGCAGCGCGACGCTGACTTCGGCGCCCTTTTCCTGGGCGAGCGCGACCACCACCTGGGCCAGCGTCGCCACCATCGCGGAGGGCGCGACCAGCGCGCGCTGGCGCACCGGCAACAACCAATCCTCGGCATTGGGGCCGATCGCGCTGACGTGGAGCCCCTTCTTTGCCGCCTGGCGTACGCGCTGCGCGAGCAGCGGCGCGTCCTTGCGCAGGAAGCTCCCCACCACCAGCAGGCGATTGAGGTCCTTGACTTCGGCGATCTTCATGCCGAGCCAGCCCACGCCCTGGCGCTTGCCATCGGCACGGAAGTCGGCCTGGCGCAGGCGCGCATCGACGTTCTCCGACCCCAGGCCACGCACCAGCTTCTGCACCAGGAAGAGCTCCTCGACCGTGCTGTGCGGCGATGCGAGCGCGCCGATTGCGGCAGCGCCGTGATCCTTGGCGATGCCGCGCAGGCCGGTGGCGACGAATTCGAGCGCCGCCTGCCAATCGACCTGCTTCCACTGCCCGCCCTGACGGATCATGGGCGCGGTCAGGCGCTCCTCACTGGCAAGCGCCTCGTAGGAGAAGCGGTCCTTGTCGGACAGCCAGCATTCGTTGATGTCCTCGTTCTCGAGCGGCAGCACGCGCTTCACGACGTCGTGCTTGGTTTGCACGATGAGGTTGGAGCCAAGCGAATCGTGCGGGCTCACCGACATGCGCCGCGACAGCTCCCAGGTGCGGGCGGCGAAGCGGAAGGGCTTGGAGGTCAGCGCTCCGACCGGGCACAGGTCGATGATGTTGCCCGACAGTTCGGAGTCGATCGTCTTCTCGATGAAGGGCATGATCTCCGCATGCTCGCCGCGGAAGGCCTGGCCGAGTTCCATCTCGCCGGCGATCTCGGCGGTGAAGCGGACGCAGCGCGTGCAGTTGATGCAGCGCGTCATGTCGGTGGCCACCAGCGAGCCGAGGTTCTTGTTGAACACGACGCGCTTCTCTTCCTGGTAGCGCGAGGCGGTCGAACCGTAGCCGACGGCGAGATCCTGCAGCTGACATTCGCCACCCTGGTCGCAGATCGGGCAATCGAGCGGGTGGTTGATGAGCAGGAACTCCATCACCCCCTTCTGCGCCTTCACCGCCAGTTCGGAGTGGGTCCACACCTTCATGCCGTTGGTGACCGGCGTCGCACAGGCCGGCAGCGGCTTGGGCGCCTTCTCGACCTGGACCAGGCACATGCGGCAGTTGGCCGCGATGGACAGCTTCTTGTGGTAGCAGAAGTGCGGAATATAGGACCCGGCAACCGCTGCAGCCTCGATCACGGTGCTGCCGTCGTTGACCTGGACCTGCTTGCCGTCGATTTCGATCTCTAGCATGACGGGCTCACGTAGATTTGACTGCCGGCGCGCTGGACTTCGGGCGACACCAGGCACTTCTTGTTTTCGATGTGGTATTCGAACTCGCTGCCGAAGTGCTTGACGAAGCTCTGCACCGGCATCGAGGCGGCATCGCCGAGGGCGCAGATGGTGCGACCCATGATGTTGGCGGTGACGGAGTTGAGCAGATCGAGGTCGTCGGGACGGCCGAGGCCGTGCTCGATACGATGCACCACGCGGTACAACCAGCCCGTGCCCTCGCGGCAGGGGGTGCATTGACCGCAGGATTCCTCGAAGTAGAAGTAGGACAGGCGCTCGAGCGCCTTCACCATGCAGGTGGTCTCATCCATGACGATGACGGCACCGGAGCCCAGCATGGAGCCGGCCTTGGAGATGGAGTCATAGTCCATCGTGCTGTCCATCATCACGCTGCCCGGCACCACCGGTGCCGACGAGCCGCCCGGAATCACTGCCTTGATCTTGCGCCCGCCGCGCATGCCGCCCGCCATCTCGAGCAGTTCGGCGAACGGCGTACCGAGCGGAATCTCGTAGTTGCCGGGACGATTGACGTGGCCCGACACCGAGAACAGCTTCATACCGCCGTTGTTGGGCTTGCCGAGGTTAAGGAAAGCCTCGCCGCCCATGTTCATGATGAAGGGCACCGAGGCAAAGGTCTCGGTGTTGTTGATCGTGGTCGGCTTGCCATACAGGCCGTAGCTCGCCGGGAAGGGCGGCTTGAAGCGCGGCTGGCCCTTCTTGCCCTCGATCGACTCGAGCAGCGCGGTTTCCTCGCCACAGATGTAGGCGCCATAACCGTGGTGGGCGAACAATTCGAAGGAGAAGTCGCTGCCGAGGATGTTCTGGCCGATGAAGCCGGCGGCACGCGCCTCTTCCAGCGCCTCTTCGAAGCGCGCATACACCTCGAAGATCTCGCCGTGGATGTAGTTGTAGCCGCGCGCCGCCCCCATCGCGTAGGCCGCGATCGCCATGCCTTCGATGACGCTGTGCGGGTTGTAGCGCAGGATGTCGCGATCCTTGAAGGTGCCCGGCTCGCCCTCGTCCGAGTTGCAGGCGAGGTACTTGTCACCTGGGAAGGAACGCGGCATGAAGCTCCACTTCAGGCCGGTCGGAAAACCCGCGCCGCCGCGGCCGCGCAGCACCGAGGTCTTCAGCTCGGTGATGATCGCGTCCTGCGAGGTGTTCTCGGCGATGATCTTCTTGAGGGCCGAATAACCGCCGCGGGCGACATAGTCCTGGAGCCGCCAGGTGCGGTCGCCGTCACAACCGGCGAGGATCATTCCTTGCGTGCTCATTTCTTGTCCAGCTCGGCCAGCATCTGGTCGATCTTCTCGGTGGTCATCCAGCTGCACATGTGATGGTTATTCACCAGCAGCACCGGGGCGTCGCCACAGGCACCCATGCACTCGCCTTCCTTCAGCGTGAACTTGCCGTCGGGCGTGGTCTCGTTGAATTCGATGCCGAGCTTCTTCTTGAGGTAGTCCGCCGCATCGACACCGCCGGACAGTGCGCACGGCAGATTGGTGCACACGGTGACCTTGTGCCGCCCGACCGGCTCGAGGTCGTACATGTTGTAGAAGCTGGCGACCTCGTAGGCCGCGATGGCCGGCATGCCGAGGTAGCGGGCGACGAACTCGATGAGTTCCTTCGGCAGCCAGCCTTTCTCGACCTGCGCGATCCGCAGCGCAGCCATCACCGCGGATTGCTTCTGATCGGACGGGTATTTCGCGATCTCTCGATCGATCTGTTGCAGCGATTCCTGGCTCAGCATGTCGTCTTGATCTTCCGGATAGCCTGCCGATTCTTGTTTGATCCTGCGACGCCCTGCGGCGCCGGTACCTTCCCTGTCTGCGCCCGGCGCGTCAGCGGTCGATCTCGCCGAACACCACGTCCATCGTGCCGATGATGGCGACCACGTCGGCGATCATGTGCCCGCGCGCCATGTCGTCCATCGCGGCAAGGTGCGCAAAGCCCGGCGCACGCAGCTTGAGGCGGTAGGGCTTGTTGGCGCCGTCGGACACGGCATACACGCCGAACTCGCCCTTCGGATGCTCGACCGCCGCATAAACCTCGCCCTTGGGCACATGCATGCCTTCGGTGAAGAGCTTGAAGTGATGGATCAGCTCTTCCATGTTCGACTTCATGCTCTCGCGCGAAGGCGGGGCGACCTTGTGGTTGTCGGTGATGACCGGACCCGGGTTCTTGCGCAGCCACTCGATGCACTGCTTGACGATGCGGTTGGACTGACGCATTTCCTCCATGCGGCACAGGTAACGGTCGTAGCAGTCGCCGTTCTTGCCGATGGGGATGTCGAAGTCCATGCGGTCATACACTTCGTAGGGCTGCTTCTTGCGCAGATCCCAGGCGATGCCCGAGCCACGCAGCATCGGTCCGGTGAAACCCCAGGCCAGCGCCTGCTCGGGCGAGACCACGCCGATGCCGACCGTGCGCTGCTTCCAGATCCGGTTATCGGTCAGCAGGGTTTCGTACTCGTCGCAGTAGGTCGGGAAGCGATTGGTGAAGTCCTCGAGGAAGTCGAGCAGCGAGCCCTCGCGGTTGGCGTTGAGCTCCTTGACCACTTTCTCGTTCTTGAACTTGTTCACCTCGTACTTCGGCATGCGATCCGGCAGATCGCGATAGACGCCGCCCGGCCGATAGTAGGCCGCGTGCATGCGCGCGCCCGACACCGCCTCATAGGCGTCCATCAGGTCTTCGCGCTCGCGGAAGGTGTACAGCACCATCGTCATCGCGCCGATGTCGAGGGCGTGGGTGCCGATGTTGAGGAGATGATTCAGGATGCGCGTGATCTCGTCGAACATCACGCGGATGTACTGCGCCCGCTCCGGCACCTGCACACCAAGCAGCTTCTCGATGGCCATGCAGTAGGCGTGCTCGTTGCACATCATCGACACGTAGTCGAGCCGGTCCATGTAAGGCACGGACTGCACCCAGGTACGGGTCTCGGCGAGTTTCTCGGTGCCGCGGTGCAGCAGGCCGATGTGCGGGTCGGCCCGCTCGACGACTTCGCCATCGAGTTCGAGCACCAGACGCAGCACACCGTGCGCGGAAGGGTGCTGCGGACCGAAGTTGATCGTGTAGTTGCGGATCTCAGCCATGGCCGACGTCCCCGTAGTTCTCTTCGCGCACGATGCGCGGTGTGTTCTCGCGCGGCTCGATGGTGACCGGCTGATAGACGACCCGGCCCTGCTCGGGGTCGTAGCGCATTTCGACGTAGCCCGAAACCGGGAAGTCCTTGCGGAAAGGATGGCCGACGAAGCCGTAGTCGGTGAGGATGCGACGCAGATCGGGGTGACCGGAGTACAGGATCCCGTACAGGTCGAAGGACTCGCGCTCATACCAGTTGGCGCTCGGCCAGACATCGACGACCGAGTCCAGTACGGGGAACTCGTCATCCTCGGCAAAGACCTTAAGACGTACGCGCCAGTTGTGCTTCACCGAGGTCAGGTGGGCGGACGAGGCAAAACGCGCGCCCTCCCAGCCACCATTCCCGAAGGTCGAATAATCGAGTCCGGAGATGTCGATCAACTGTTCGAAATGTAGATCCGCATGGTCGCGCAGGGTGCGCGCGATACGGAGATAGTCACTTGCCGCGACCTCGATGGTGACTTCAGCGCGATCCACCACCAGCGACTTCAAGCTGTCGCCGAATACGTCGCGCAAGGTCTGGCTCAGGCGTTCAAGCTTGGCACTCATGTCTGGGACACCCGTCAGCGCGCGATCGTGTTCGTGCGCTTGATCTTGTTTTGGAGCTGGAGGATGCCGTAGATCAGCGCCTCGGCCGTCGGCGGACAGCCGGGCACATAGACGTCGACCGGCACGATGCGGTCACAACCGCGCACGACCGAGTAGGAGTAGTGGTAGTACCCTCCCCCGTTCGCGCACGAGCCCATGGAGATGACCCAGCGCGGCTCCGACATCTGGTCGTACACCTTGCGTAGCGCCGGCGCCATCTTGTTGCATAGCGTGCCGGCCACGATCATCAGATCGGACTGGCGCGGACTGGGCCGGAACACCACCCCGAAGCGGTCGAGGTCATAGCGGGAACAGCCCGCATGGATCATCTCAACCGCACAGCAGGCCAGACCAAACGTCATCGGCCACAGCGAGCCGGTGCGCGTCCAGTTGATGACCGCATCGAGCGAGGTAGTGACGAACCCCTCGCGAAAGACGCCCTCAATGCTCATGCATTACTCCCAGTCGAGTGCGCCGTTTTTCCACTCGACGATGTAACCGATGACCAGAACCGCAAGAAAGACCATCACCGAGCCGAACACGAACCAGGCGACCTCGCCGGCGGCGATGAACTCCTGGAAGACCGTCGCCCACGGAAACAGGAAGGCGATCTCGAGATCGAACAGGATGAAGAGGATGGCAATCAGGTAATAGCGAACGTCGAACTTCATGCGGGCGTCTTCAAACGCCTCGAAGCCGCATTCGTAGGGAGAGTTTTTTTCGCTATCGGGGCGATAAGGCGCAAGAACGCGCCCAAGAATGACAGGAGCAACCCCAAAACCAAGACCAACGAGAATGAACATCAGGACAGGAAAATAGTTTTCCAGCATGTTCAGATACCCCCATTGCGTTGGACGACATCGAAGGCCGCGTCGTCATTATTGTTATGGCTGCTCTGCGTGGAAACGCCCGCTGATGCGGGCGTTACCGGAATATGGTGCCGACGATGAGACTCGAACTCATACGGCTTTCGCCACTACCCCCTCAAGATAGCGTGTCTACCAATTTCACCACGTCGGCGCGCTGATCAAACAGCCCGATAATTATAAGAGCTTTTGCGCACCGCGCAAAGAGCTCTCCCTATAATTATTTCGGGATCGACTGTGCCGGCGAGGTATCGACCGGTGCCGGAGGAAGCGCCGGAATGCCATCGGTCGCCGGCGCGGTCTGCACCCCTTCCATGACGCTGGAAGGCGCAGCAGGCTTGTTGCTCGCGAGATAGCTCAGGCCGAGACTGGTGAGGAAGAACACCGTCGCCAGCACCGCGGTGGTGCGGCTCAGGAAGTTGGCCGAACCCGAGGAACCGAAAAAGCTGCCCGACGAACCACTGCCGAATGCCGCGCCCATGTCGGCACCTTTGCCGTGCTGCACAAGAACCAGACCGATGACGCCGAGACCGACCAGAACATGGACCGTCAGCACCATGGAGAAGAGATAGTCACCCATCACAAACCCTGAAAAAAGACCAAACGTTGAACAATCAAACCGCGTCTGCCGCAGCGCGACAGATCGCCATGAAATCTTCCGCCACCAGGGACGCGCCGCCGATCAACCCGCCATCGACGTCGGCCACCGCGAAAATGGCGGCCGCGTTGTCCGGCTTGACGCTGCCACCATAGAGGATGCGCACCCGCCTTGCATCGACACCCTGCGCCCGCAGCCAGGCCCGAATGCCCCCGTGCACCTCGGCCACCTGCCCAGCCGTCGCCGATCGGCCTGTACCGATCGCCCACACCGGCTCGTAGGCGAGCACCAGCGCCGCCATCGCCTCGACGCCCACGACATCGAGCACGGCGGCCAGCTGACGCCCGATCACCGCCATCACCTGCCCGCCATCACGCTCGTCGAGCGTCTCGCCCACGCATACGATGGGCACCATCCCCGCCGCCTGTGCAGCCCGAGCCTTGCGGCCGACGACGAGGTCGGCCTCGCCGAACAAGGCCCGGCGCTCGGAATGACCGACGATGACGTAACGACAGCCGAACTCGCCCAGCATGGCCGCACTGACCTCGCCCGTATACGCGCCCGCCCCATGCTCGCTGACGTCCTGCGCACCGAGCTGCAGCCCCGACGGACGATCCTGCAACTGTGCCAGGTAAGGATAGGGCACGCACACCGCCATCTCCACGCCGGGGACGACCACGAGCTGGTCCAGCAAGGCGCGATTGGCGGCGAGACTGCCGTTCATCTTCCAGTTGCCGGCAACAAGTCTGAGCATGGGGCGTAGGTATCCAGCAGGCTAAACCGCAGGATTATAGGACGCCAGTCGCGCTTGCAGCAAATCGACGGCGGTGGCGCTGATGCCACGGCGGCCCGCCACACGGAAAGCCTGCCTTCTTCACGGGCGCACGCACTACCTGCGGCGGGCAGCCTCGTTCTGCTGCGCTATATTTCAAGCCTTGACGTTCCGTTGCCAGCCCTACAGGAGAGTCACATGGAAAAGCCCGTTCACGTCTTCAATGAGCTGTTCTTGCAACTCGGTCTGCCCAACGACGGCGACGCCATCGAGGCCTTCATCAAGGCGCACTCGCCCTTGCCCGAGAGGGTGAGGATCGCCGACGCCCCCTTCTGGACCACGGCTCAGGCGGCCTTCCTGAGAGAGAAACTGGCCGAGGACGCAGACTGGGCCGAACTGGTCGACCAGTTGAGCGCTGCGTTGCGTTGAGCCCGACCATCCAGATCCTCAACGACGCACCCGACAAGCTGTCCCCCGCCTCGGACCTGTCCTCTCCCGAACGTCTGTAGGCGGCTGCACTCGCTGCGACCGGGCCCGCCGTGCAGGCACTCGGTCGCCGCGTGATGCGGCGCACTGCGCCCTCTCTCCTCGCCCTCTCTCCTCGCCCTCTCTCCTCGCCCTCTCTCCTCGGCCTCTCTCCTCGGCCTCTCTCCTCCCCCTCTCACCGCACATCGCAGCGAGAGGCAGGCGACCCGCAGCGCCACATCGCGATCGCCCACCGCCTCCCCGCCCTCGTGTTAATGCCATTAACACGCATACCGTCGCCATTCACAAAACTCCCCTCGGTGTTAACAACCAATCCCTATGATCGGGGTGTGGTTTTTGAGCCGAGCACGCCTATGCTGCAGAAGGATCGCCCGGCACACCCTTGAGTTCGAGCGCGGTTCCAGCGCGGTTGTCGTTCGGTGAATGTGTGAACACGGAGACTGAGACGTGAATGATCAAGCAAGCGGGCGTTCCGCCCCGTCCGGTGCAGAGGCACCGGGACGCAAGAACGAGTGGCCCAAGTTCTTGCTCCTCGCCTTCGTCGGGCTGCCCGTCACGATGACGCTGGCGATCGCGGCCTACGGATTCGTGGTGTGGTTTCTGCAGATCCTGTTCTTCGGCCCGCCGTCCTGATCCCTCCATGCCGTGCGCAAGGCAGCGCGACGCGGCCCCCCGCCCAGGAATCGGACAACACGCAGGAGCAACATCATGAAAAAGTTACTTCGGTCCATCGCGGACCTCTTCCTCAAGCCATCGGTCAGGATCGGCCTTGGTGTACTCGTCACCGGTGGCTTCGTTGCCGGCGTGCTCGCCTGGCAGGGCTTCAATGTCGCCATGGAAGCGACTAACAAGGAGGAGTTCTGCCTCAGTTGCCACACCATGCACGACAACCTGTTGCCCGAGCTGCAGAAGACCGTGCATTGGAACAACCGCAGCGGCGTACGCGCACGCTGCCCCGACTGCCATGTGCCCCACGACTTTACCGACAAGGTCGCGCGCAAGATGCAGGCGAGCCGCGAGGTGTGGGGCCATCTGATCGGCACCATCGAAACCCGCGAGAAGTTCAAGGAGCATCGCCTCGTGCTCGCGCAGCGCGAATGGACGCGCTTTGCCGCCAACGGCTCGAAGGAATGCCGCGCCTGCCATGACTACAAGGACATGGATTTCGACAAGATGCGCCCCGCCTCGCAGGTTGCGATGCGCAAGGCCGCGGAGCGCAACCAGAGCTGCGTCGACTGCCACAAGGGCATTGCCCACCAGTTGCCCGAGATGAAGGGCGCGCGCAACCCGGCCTTCGACACCCTGGTGTCCTCGGCCGCCTCGCAGCGGGTGAGTCCGGGTGAAACCTACTATCTCGTCGTGCCGCAGGAGCTGTTCGCCGACGAAGGGCTGACCCAGCGCATCGGCTCGATCGAGGTTGGCGCCCAGGTCAAGGTGCTGGAAGCCAAGGGCGACGCCCAGCGTGTCGAGCTCACCCTGTGGCGCAAGAACAAGGGCTACGGCCGCGTCTGGTACAGCCACTTCGGCCTCAACATCACCAGCACCATCCTCGACCGGGAGGTGGCACGGGACGAGCGCTTCGTGAAGGTGCTCGACACCCGCGAAGACCCGATGACCGGTCTCGAATGGCAGCAGGTCACCGCGACCGCCTGGATGCGCAAGGGCAGCGTGCTCGACAGCGTCGAGCCCGTATGGACGATCGCCCGCTCGAGCTACAACGCGAGCTGCAGCGTGTGCCATCGCCAGCCCGACGAGGCGCACTTCGACGCCAACACCTGGCCGGGTCTGTTCGGCGGCATGGTCGGCTTCACCAGCATGGATGACGACACCGCCCGCGTGGTGCTCAAGTATCTCCAGACCCATTCGTCCGATTTCAGCGCGTCGCATCACGGCACCGGTTCGCCCGATTCCGCCCTGCAGACCGCGCGTCCCTGATCAGGAGTTGAACACCATGAACTACTCTCGGCGAGGTTTCCTCAAGGCCATGGCGGCCATGTCGGGCAGCGCGCTGGTCGCGCCCGGCCTGCTCACCGCCCGCGCCGCCCATGCTGCCGGCGAGGCGGCAAGCATCAGTGACGACATCACCACCTGGAAGGTCACCGGCTCGCACTTTGGCGCCATCCGCGCCAAGGTGGTCGGCGACCGCGTGATCGAGGTCCGCCCCTTCGAGCACGACAAGCATCCGACGGAGATGATCAACGGCATCATGGGCCTGATCTACAGCCCGTCGCGCGTGCGCTACCCGATGGTGCGGCTCGACTGGTACCGCAAGCGCCACCTCAGCGACACCAGCCAGCGCGGCGACAACCGCTTCGTGCGGGTGAGCTGGGACGAGGCGCTGGACCTGTTCTACGAGGAGCTCGAGCGCATCCAGAAGGACCACGGCCCGTGGGCGCTGCACACCGCCGGCGTAGGCTGGCGCTCGGTCGGCCAGGTGCATAGCTGCGGCAACCACATGGTGCGCGGCATCGGCATGCACGGCCGTAGCGTGGGCACCATCGGCGACTATTCGACCGGCGCCGGGCAGATGATCCTGCCCTACGTGCTGGGTTCGACCGAGGTCTATTCGCAGGGCACGTCCTGGGACGTGATTCTGCAGGAGAGCAAGCTTGTCGTGTTCTGGGCCAACGACCCGATCAAGAACCTGCAGGTGGGCTGGAACACCGAGACCCACGAGTCCTACGCCTACTTCGAGCAGCTCAAGCAGAAGGTCACCGACAAGTCGATCCAGGTGATCTGCATCGACCCGGTCAGGAGCAAGACGCTGAACTACCTCGGCAGCGCCGAGCACCAGTACATCAACCCGATGACCGACGTGCCGCTGATGCTCGCCATCGCGCACACCCTGGTGAAGGAAGGCCTGCACGACCAGGAGTTCCTCGACACCTACACGCTGGGCTTCGACCAGTTCCTGCCCTACCTCGAAGGCAAGACCGAGGACCAGGTCGAGAAGACGCCGGAATGGGCGGAGAAGATCTGCGGCGTGCCTGCAGAGCGCATCCGCGAGCTCGCCCGCCTGATGGCCAGGCACCGCACCCAGCTCGTCTTCGGCTGGGCGGTGCAGCGCCAGCAGCACGGCGAGCAGCCCTACTGGATGGGCGCGGTGCTGGCCGCCATGCTCGGCCAGATCGGCCTGCCCGGCGGCGGCATCAGTTATGCGCACCACTACAGCTCGGTGGGCGTGTCCTCGTCGGGCGCGGCCATGCCCGGCGCCTTCCCGCTCAACCTGGACGAGGGCCGCAAGCCCAAGCACGACAACACCGACTACAAGGGCTACAGCGCGGTGCTGCCGATCGCCCGCGTCATCGACGCCCTGCTCGAACCGGGCAAGGAGATCGACTTCAACGGCGGCAAGGTCAAGCTGCCACCCTACAAGATGGCGATCTTCAGCGGCTGCAACCAGTGGCACCGCCAGCCCCAGCGCAACCGCATGAAGGAAGCCTGGCGCAAGCTCGAGACCGTGGTCGCCATCGACTACAACTGGACCGCTACCTGCCGCTTCGCCGACATCGTCCTGCCCGCGTGCACGCCCTTCGAGCGCAACGATATCGACGGCTACGGCTCGTACAGCAACCGCGGCATCATCGCGATGCAAAAACTCATCGACCCGCTATTTCACTCGCGCCCCGACTTCGAGATCTTCCGCGGCCTCACCCGGCGCTTCAACCGCGACGCCGAGTACACCCGCGGAATGGACGAGATGCAATGGGTGGAGAAGATCTACGAGGACTGCCGCAAGGAGAACGGCCTCAAGGACATCGCGATGCCGCCCTTTGCCGAGTTCTGGAAGAAGGGCTACGTGATGTTCCCGGAGGGCAAGCCCTGGGTGCGCCATGCCGACTTCCGCGACGACGCCGAGGTCAACGCGCTCGGCACGCCGTCGGGCTTCATCGAGATCTTCAGCCGCAAGATCGACCGCTACGGCTACGCCGACTGCAAGGGCCACCCGGTGTGGATGGAGAAGGCCGAGCGCTCGCACGGCGGCCCCGGCTCGGACCGCTTCCCGCTGTGGTTGCAGTCGGTGCACCCGGACAAGCGCCTGCACTCGCAGCTGTGCGAATCCGAACCGCTGCGCGAGACCTATGCCATCGCCGGCCGCGAGCCGGTGTTCATCGGCCCCGAGGACGCTGCTGCACGCGGGATCCGGCATGGCGACGTGGTGCGCGTGTTCAATGACCGTGGCCAGCTGCTGGCCGGCGCGCACGTATCCGACAACTTCCCGCGCGGCGTGGTGCGCATCCAGGAAGGCGCCTGGTACGGCCCGACCGGGCCGGAGATCGGCGCGCTCGACACCTACGGCGACCCCAACACGCTGACGCTCGACATCGGCACCTCCAGCCTGGCCCAGGCCACCAGCGCCAACACCTGTCTGGTCGAGATCGAGAAGTTCGTCGGCACGCCGCCGCCGGTGACGTCCTTCGGCGGCCCGATCGAGGTCGATCCGGAAGGCCGGGAGGTGAAGGCATGACGGACGCGCATGCACGAGCCGGCGGCGTCGGGGCCGCCGACGCTGCGGCCCTCTCCGCCGCGGAGTGGCAGTTCGCCAGCACGCAGCGCGCCGGGCTGTACGGCTGGTTCTCCCGGCTGTACGCACAGGAAGTTCCCGAGGACTTGTACCGCGCCCACTTCGCCGAGGGGGGCTTCGCCCCCTTTGCGGGGCTGGCCGAGCTCGGTCTCGCCGCCGAGGTGCAGCGCCTGGACGCGGCCATCGCCGCCCTGCGCGCCGAGCAACTCCCGCGCCTGGAACTGGCGGCGGACTTCGCCCAGCTCTTCCTGCTCGACGGCAAGACCAGCGCCCTGCCCTACGCCTCGGCCTACGAAGGCAAGGACGCCGCCTCGCCGCTATACGGCGCCGCCGAGGCGCGCATGCGCGAGTTCCTCGCCGCGTGCAACCTCACCCTCCAGGCCGGCTTTCGCGAACCGGCCGACCACCTCGCCGTACCCTTGGCGCTGATGGCCGAGCTCGCGCAGAAGGACGCCGCGGTGGGCGACATCGCCCAATCCGCTGCTGCCCAGGCGGCCTTCCTGCACAGCGCCCTGCTCGACTGGCTGGCGCGCTTCGTCGATCGCTGCCGGCAGGCCCGACCGCGCTTCGATGTCTATCCCGCGCTGGCCGCATTGCTGCTCGGCTTCGTGCGCGCGGACGCGCTGTTTCTGGAGGATGTTGCCAGGGGCACGCAAGCAGACGCAGCCTGACCCGCAGGCAGCAGCACCGGCAGGACCAGCCGCACGCCGAGCTGAATTGCCGCGCGGGCATGCCTGCAAAGCTCGGCATGCCCGGCCAGCGGCAGCGACCAGGAGGGCTTGCACGCCGACCACGAAGCACGGAGACTTCGAGCGCGCCGCGGCGAGCGCAATCATGGCGAAGACTGGCATGGCAGCGAATCACGAGGACAGGCGCCAGTACGCGGTATCGACAGCCCTGCTGTTCGAACGATGTCGTGACGCCTTGTCGGAATGCGGCTTCACCATCGAGCGCGTCGTGCCGGCCGAAGGCCGCATCGAGGCGAGTGCCGGCGTCAACTGGAAGTCCTTCGGTGAAACCATCGAGCTCACGGTGCAGGATGGCACCGTCCATGTGCGCAGCAGCTGCAAGGTAAGCACGACGGTGTTCGACTTCGGTCTCAACAGGCAAAACGTCGAGGCGATATTCAGGGCGCTGGAGTCCTCCCTCGCCCGACGACCGCCGGGCGGCGGCGACACGGTGGTGGCACCCTCTCCCTCTCCCCTGCGAAGCCCAGATCCGCGAACTCGACGAGGCTCTCAAGACCGTCTCCGCAGCCGACCTGAAGGGCTTCAGGGAGGAGATCGACCACTACGCCGCAATCCGGCGCACGATCGCCGAGCTCACCTCCATCCTCGGCAACATGAATACGCTTTCGCCGCAGCTGCACAGCGAAAGCGACTTTGCCGCGCTGGTCGATTGCGTCAACGCAAGGCTGACCGCGGAGGAGTCACGACGGACTGGCGCGAGCGGCAGGCTCAGCGCCCCGCCCTCCTCGACACCGACGTTGCCGCCCGCCGGCAGCGCGGCGGCGGACGTGACTGCGCCCACTTCCCGGACTCCACGCAGGGACAAGCCGACAGTGGCCACCGATCGACAAGCTGTATAAACTTTCAGTCTTCAAGGAAGACTGACCATGACTCACGATCAGATGACCCTGTTCGCGGCACCGACCGCGCCCACGGAGTCGCCGTCCGCCCGCCGCAGGGCCGTCCGCAAGCCTGCGGGGACTCGGAGCCGCGCCGGCCATGACGCGGTGCGCGCGCCAGTGGCACAGCAGGCCAGCACCGGGCGGCACGACCCACCGGACGCCACTTTGACCAAATTCGGCAGTGCCGGCACGGCAGGCCCGGAAGTCCCGGCGCCCCAGCCCCCCATCCCCCTTTTCGACACCACGCCGCCCATGACCGAGATGCACGACACCCGCCCCCCCGCCATCGACGATGCCCCCAACGCCATCCGCAGCGATCGCCTGTGGCAACTCGACGGCTGGACCGCGCGCGTGATCAAGAACGAGGACGACGACGGCTGGGCGGTGGAGATGCTCAAGGACGGCGAGGCCGAACCCGCGCTGGTCGGCCCGTGGACCATGGGCCGCGACAAGAAGAACCCCAAGCCGCTCGACCAGGCCGCCTTCAGCACCCTGGTGAAAACCGCGACCGAAGTGCTGCAGCGCCACGCCCAGCAGGCGCACGCCCTGTTGCACAAGTCGCTGACGGTGTTCGCGCTCGATGCCCAGTGGGAGGTTCGCCTCGACATCACGCCCGACGAATACGAGCCCTTTGCGACCCTGAGCGCCTTCGACGAGGCGGGCGATGAAGTGGCACAGGTACGGGTGTCGCCCGGTTTCCGCCTCAATGCCAGCAGCGCGAGCGCCTGGATCCTTGGCGGCTTTGCGCGGCCAGGCGGCAAGGACAACATCGACTATTGAGGCGGACGGGCCGGGCGCATGGCGACCAGGCCCCGATGCTCGCTGCAAAAACTGCGCCTCGCCTTGCCGGGTCGAAAAGGCCGCGCCGGAGGGCATGCGAAAGCCTTATCCTAGTCGGCAAGTGCAGCGCCGCAGCAGGATCCCCTGCCACCGCCGCGCTGCGCGCAAACGAATGAGGCTCGAATGCCCGGCCAAGAAAGGTGCCGCATGGCAGACGCCGGATTGTCGCTGGCGCACGGACCGGCAGCGCGGATCGACGATGGCGTGCGCGCCGCCCTGATGCCCGCGGCAGCGCCGGCGCTGGCTCATGGCCGGCCGTGGCCGCTTGGCGCAAGTCCGGCCGTCGAGGACGGAGTGGCGGGGCTCAACTTCGCCGTGTGGGCGCCGGATGCCGATGCGCTCGAGCTGTGTCTGTTCGACGAAGCCGGCCGCGAGGAGCGCTGCCGCCTGCCGCTTCCCGTGTGCAGCGAGGGCGTGTGGCACGGCTTTGCGCCCGGCGCCGGGCCGGGCCTGGTGTATGGGCTGCGCGCCCACGGGCCGTGGGCGCCACAGCTGGGCCACTGGTTCAATCCGGCCAAGCTGCTGCTCGACCCCTGGGCGCAGGAGGTGGTGGGCGGTTACGGACGCCAGGGGCCGGGCGAGCCCGAAGACCCCTTACTGAGCGCCGAGCTCGATCTGTTCCACGCCTGCCGCGCTGAGGGCACGCTGGCCCCGGATGCGCGCGACAACGCCGCCGTAGCGCCGAAGGCCCGCGTGCCGGCACCGCCCGCGCCACGCCCGCGCCCGCCGCGCCCCGCCGTCGCGCGCGAACGCATGGTCATCTACGAAGCCCATGTGCGCGCCCTCACCCAGCGCCACCCCGACATCCCGTCCGCGCTGCGCGGCAGCTACGCGGCGCTCGCCCACCCGGTGATGCTCGCCCACTACCGCAGCCTGGGCATCACCACCCTGTGCTTGCTGCCGCTGCACTTTCGCGCCGACGAGGCCGCCCTGCAGCGGCGCGGCCTGGCCAACCACTGGGGCTACGCGCCGCTCGCCTGGCTGGCGCCAGAGACCCGCTACTGGAGCGGCCGCACCGGCACCACGCCTGCCGCCGAGCTGATCGAGGCCATCGACACCCTCCACGCCGCCGGGCTGGAAGTGGTGCTCGACGTCGTCTTCAACCACACCGCCGAGCTCGACGCCGCCGGGCCGATGCTGTCGCTGCGCGGCCTGGTCAATGCGCGCGCCTACCATCTGCTACCAGGCAATGCGGCGCACTACCAGAACTGGACCGGCTGCGGCAACAGCGTCAACCTGGCCGAAGCGCGCATGGTCGAGCTGGTGCTCGGCGCCCTGCGCCAGTGGGCGGACCACTACCGGGTGGATGGCTTTCGCTTCGACCTCGCCACCACGCTCGGCCGCGACCGCCACGGCAACTTCAACCGCGACGCCGGCCTCTTCGCCGCGATCCAGGCCGACCCGCGACTGGCGGGCCTCAAGCTGATCGCCGAGCCCTGGGACATCGGCGCCGGCGGCTACCAGCTCGGCGCCTTTCCCGCCGGCTGGGCGGAATGGAACGACCAGTTCCGCGACACGGTGCGCGCATGGTGGCTGCGCGGCGCGGGCGATCGCGGCCTGTTCGCCCATCGCTTCGCGGCCTCGGCCGCACAGTTCCACCACGGTCGCCGGGCGCCTACCGCAAGCGTCAATTTCCTCACTGCGCACGACGGCTTCACGCTGCGCGACCTGGTCAGCTACGAGCACAAGCACAACCACGCCAACGGCGAGCACAACCGCGACGGCCAGCATCACAACGCGTCGTGCAACTGCGGCGTCGAGGGTCCCACGATCGATGGCGCCGTGCTCGCCCTGCGTGCCCGCCTGCAGCGCGCCCTGCTCACCACGCTGCTGTGCGCACAGGGCACGCCGATGCTGCTCGCCGGCGACGAGATCGGCCACAGCCAGCGCGGCAACAACAACGCCTACTGCCAGGACAACGACACCACCTGGCTGGATTGGGCTGGCGCCGACGAGGCCTTGCTCGCTTGCGTGCGCCGCCTGCTCGCGCTGCGCGCCGCGCTCCCGGCGTTGCACCAGGCCGACTGGCTGCGCGGGCCGGAACGGGGCGGCACGCCCACGGTAATGTGGCTGCGTCCGGACGCCACCGCGCTCGATGCCGGGCACTGGGCCGATCATGCCGAGCGTGGGCTCGCGATCCTGCTCTGCCCGCCGGGTGCCGGCGAAGCCCGCGTCCTGTTGCTGCTGAATCCCGCCACCGCGGCGGCCGCGTTCCGGCTGCCTGCCGGCCGCTGGCACCCGGTCTTCGACAGCAGCCAGGCCGACGGGGCGCCGCTCGATCCGCCGCCGCTGGGTGTCGACGGCGGCTCGGTACACACCGCGCCTGCCCACGGCGTAACGCTTCTCCTTGATCGGCGCCCGGCTGGCCACCTCGCCGGCGATTTGGCGCCGATTGCAGCCGACAAACGCACTGCGCACCACAGTTCCGACACCATTGCGGCATCAGCCGCGCTTCAACCCTCCTCAATCGAACCCTGAAGCCATGAGTATCCAGACCGTCGCCACCCACCCCTTCGCCGGCCAGCGCCCCGGCACCTCCGGCCTGCGCAAGAAGGTCGCCGTCTTCCAGCAGCCGCACTACCTCGAGAACTTCGTTCAGGCGGTGTTCGACACCCTGCCCGGCCACGCGGGCCAGACCCTGGTGCTGGGCGGCGACGGCCGCTTCCACAACCGCGCCGCGGTGCGCACCATCCTGCGCATGGCGGCGGCCAATGGCTTTGCCCGGGTGCTGGTGGGCTGCGGCGGTCTGCTGTCGACGCCGGCGGTGAGTGCGGTGATCCGCCGCCGCGCCGCCTTCGGCGGCCTCATCCTGTCGGCCAGCCACAACCCCGGCGGGCCGGACGGCGACTTCGGCATCAAGTACAACGCCGCCAACGGCGGCCCCGCGCCGGAGAAGCTCACCGAGGCGATCTACGCGCGCAGCCTGGAGATCGCCGAGTACCGCATCGAAAGCGAAGGCGAGGACCTCGACCTCGACACCCTGGGCGCGCGGCCCTTGGGTGGCATGATCGTCGAGGTGATCGACCCGGTGGCCGACTACGGTGAGCTGATGCAGCAGTTGTTCGACTTCGACGCCATGCGCGCCTGGTTCGCCGCCGGCCACCGCATGAGCTTCGACGCCATGAGCGCGGTCGGCGGCCCCTACGCGCGCGCCATCCTCGAAGGCCAGCTCGGTGCCCCGGCCGGCACGGTGGTCAATGGCGAACCGCTGGAGGACTTCGGCGGCCACCACCCCGACCCCAACCCGGCGCACGCCACCGCCCTGATCGCGGCGATGTCCGGCCCCGATGCACCCGACTTCGGCGCGGCCTCGGACGGCGACGCCGACCGCAACATGATCCTCGGTCGCGACTTCGTGGTGACGCCCTCCGACAGCCTGGCGGTGCTTGCCGAGCACGCCACGCGGGTGCCCGGCTATCGCGCCGGGCTCGCCGGCATCGCGCGCTCGATGCCGACCTCGCGCGCCGCCGACAAGGTCGCTGCGGCGCTCGGCATCCCCTGCCACGAGACGCCCACCGGCTGGAAATTCTTCGGCAACCTGCTCGACGCCGGCCAGGCCACGCTGTGCGGCGAGGAAAGCTACGGCACTGGCTCGAATCACGTGCGCGAGAAGGACGGCCTGTGGGCGGTGCTGTTCTGGCTCAACCTGCTCGCCGCCACCGGGCGCTCGGTCGAAGACCTCGTGCGCGCGCACTGGGCACGCTTCGGCCGCCACTATTACTCGCGCCACGACTGGGAGGGCATCCCCAGCGCGCGCGCCGACGCGCTGATGGCCGAACTGCGCGCGAGCCTGCCGGCGCTGGTCGGGCGCGACTGCGGCGGCGGGCTGCGCATCGCCAGCGCCGACGACTTCTCCTACACCGACCCGGTCGATGGCTCGGTCAGCACCCGCCAGGGCGTGCGCCTGCTGTTCGCCGACGGCAGCCGCATCGTGTTCCGCCTGTCGGGCACCGGCACCGAAGGCGCCACGCTGCGCGTCTATCTGGAACGCTACGAGCCCGACCCCGCCCGCCACGACCAGCCGGTGCAGCAGGCGCTCGGCGCGCTGATCCGCATCGCCGACGAGCTCGCCGGCATCCGCCGCCACAGCGGCATGGGCACAGCGAGCGTAGTGACCTGAAGCGCCCGCCACCGCTGAGCACCGAGCGCTCGGGCAGCACGTCCATAGGACGCCAAGCCCGCAGACCGCCGTTCAGCCGGCCGCAGGCCTGCATGTCTCGCTGCAGATCGAACAGCCCGACCAGGAGCCGTCACCATGCACTTCGAAGCCCGCCACCAGCGCCGCCGGATCGCCCGCCGCACCCTCGCCCTGGTGCTCGCCGGCGGACGCGGCTCGCGCCTGTGCGACCTCACCAACGTGCGCGCCAAGCCCGCGGGGCACTTCGGCGGCAAGTTCCGCATCATCGACTTCGCCCTGTCCGACTGCACGGACTCGGGCCTGCGCCGAATCGGCGTCATCACCCAGTACAAGTCGCACTCGCCGCTGCACGATTCCCGAAGGCCTGGTGATCAGCGAGGATGCAGCACTCGACGCGCGCCGCTTTCACCGCACCGAGAACGGCGTGGTGCTGGTGACCCGCGACCTGCTGGACAAGCTCTGATCCGCCCGATGCCGCCTCGAGAACCGTCGCTCACCGCAGCGCTGCCTTCAGCACCCGCGATGCAGCCCGCGTGCTGAGCCCCCTTCCCCCGAAACGCTACGCTCCCGCCCCATGGATCTCGCCCAATTCACCCACCAGTACGACCACCTGTCGACCGACGTCGAGTCGCTCAAGCGTGCCATCGCCAACAAGCTGATGTACCAGGTGGGAAAGAACATGGAATCGGCCCAGCCCGAAGACTGGCTGCATGCCGTGGCCTACGCGGTGCGCGACCACCTGGTCGAGCGCTGGATGAAGACCACGCGCGCGAGCTACGCACAGGACGTCAAGCGCGTCTACTACCTGTCGATGGAGTTCCTCATCGGTCGCAGCCTGGGCAACGCCATGCTCGCGCTGGAGCTCGTCGGCCCGGTGCGCCAGGCCCTGCGCGAGCTCGACGTCGACCCCGACAGCCTGCCCGAACTCGAGCCCGACGCGGCGCTCGGCAATGGCGGCCTGGGCCGGCTGGCGGCCTGCTTCCTAGACTCGATGGCCACGCTCGGCCTGCCCGGCTTCGGCTATGGCATCCGCTACGACTACGGCATGTTCCGCCAGCAGATCATCGACGGCCAGCAGGTCGAGGTGCCCGACTACTGGCTCACCCACGGCAACCCGTGGGAGTTCCCGCGCCCCGAGATCCAGATGCGCGTGCGCTTCGGCGGCCATCTGGAGGAACAGGGCGACACGGTGCGCTGGGTCGGCACCGAGGACGTGCTTGCCATGGCGTATGACTCGATCATTCCCGGCTACGGCACCGAGGTGACCAACACACTGCGCCTGTGGTCCGCGCGCGCCACCGACGAGATCGACCTCTCCGCCTTCAACCGCGGCAACTACTTCGGCGCGGTCGAAAGCAAGAACCACTCGGAGAACGTCTCGCGCGTGCTCTACCCGGACGACTCCACGCTGTCGGGCCGCGAGCTGCGCCTGCGCCAGGAGTACTTCTTCGTCTCGGCCAGCATGCAGGACATCCTTCGCCGCCACCGCGTCGGCCATGGCGACTTCGACACCCTGCCGGACAAGGTCAGCATCCACCTCAACGACACCCATCCGGTGCTCGCGGTGCCCGAGCTGATGCGCCTGCTGGTCGATGAGCACGGCCTGGCCTGGGACCACGCCTGGGCGCTGTGCCAGCGCGTGTTCTCCTACACCAACCACACCTTGATGCACGAGGCGCTCGAGACCTGGCCGCTCGACATGCTGGGCCGCGTGCTGCCGCGCCACCTGCGCATCATCTTCGACATCAACGCGCGCTTTCTCGCCGAGCTCACGAACCGCTTCGGCCACGATGTGGAGCTGATGCGCCGCGTGTCGCTGATCGACGAGCACGGCGAACGCCGCGTGCGCATGGCCTACCTCGCGATCCTCGCTTCACATTCGGTCAATGGCGTGTCGGCCCTGCATTCGGCGCTGATGCGCGAATCCATCTTCGCCGACTTCGCCCGCATCTGGCCGCAGCGCTTCAACAACAAGACCAATGGCGTCACCCCGCGGCGCTGGCTGGCCCACGCCAACCCTGCACTCGCGGCGCTGATCGACAGCCGCATCGGCCCCGGCTGGCGGCGCGACCTCGACCAATTGAAGGGCCTGCGAGGCCTGCGCGACGACGGCGATTTCCTGCAGGCGCTGCGCGCAGTCAAGCACGCCAACAAGCTGCGCCTGGCGCACTGGATCGGCGAGCACCTGGGCATCCACATCGACCCGGCGGCGATGTTCGACGTGCACGTCAAGCGCATGCACGAGTACAAGCGCCAGTTGCTCAACGTGCTGCACCTGATCACGCGCTACCAGCGCATCCTCGACCAGCCCGAGGCCGCGCACGTGCCGCGGGTGGTGATCTTCTCGGGCAAGGCGGCGTCCGCCTATCAGATGGCCAAGCTGGTGATCCGACTGATCAACGACGTCGCCGCGGTGATCAACGCCGATGCGCGCGTCGGCAAGCGGCTGAAGGTGGTCTTCGTCCCCAACTTCAGCGTGAGCCTGGCCGAGTTGATCATCCCCGCGGCCGACCTGTCCGAACAGATCTCCACCGCCGGCACGGAGGCCTCGGGCACCGGCAACATGAAGCTCGCCCTCAATGGCGCGCTGACCATCGGCACGCTCGACGGCGCCAATGTCGAGATCCGCGAGCAGGTGGGCGACGACAACATCTTCATCTTCGGCCACAGCGCCGCCGAGGTCGCCCACATCCGCAACGGCGGCTATCAACCGCGCCAGTACTACGAGCGCGACGCGCAATTGCGCAAGGCGCTCGACGCCATCCGCGCCGGCGTGTTCAGCCCCGGCGAGCCGGGCCGCTACCAGCAGATCTTCGATGTGCTGGTGAACTGGGGCGACCACTACCAGCTGCTGGCCGATTACGCGAGCTATGTGCAGACCCAGGCCAGGGTCGATGCCGCCTACCGCAACCCGGAAGACTGGAGCCGGCGCAGCCTGCTCAACATCGCCGGCATGGGGGCGTTCTCGTCCGACCGCACGATCGACGAGTACACGCGCACGATCTGGCACACCACGCCGGTGCACCTTGAGCCCAGGACCCGCCTTTGAGTCATGCCCGCGGCTCGCGCGGCACGAAGCAGCAGACCTTGCCGGCCGGGTCGAGCTTGACCTGGCAGGCCTGCAACAGCCGCGCGCGCAGGCGCTTGCGGGCGCGCTGGATGCGTGACTTCGCGCCGGGCAGCGACAGCCCCTTGAGCTCGGCAAAATGCGCCTGGGTCATGCCGCCGATGTCGCACAGCTCGATCGACTCCCGATCCTCGGCCGCCAGCTCGGATAACACCCGCGGCAGACAGGCGGAAAGGCGATCAACTTCCTCGACCTCATCCATCGCGGATTCGCTCGCGGCCAGACCTTCCGGCAGCGCGACCGTCTCGCGCTGGCGCCTGAGCTGGTCGGTGACCAGATTGCGCGCGACCTCGAACAGCCAGGCGCGCGGGTTATGCAGCTCGCAAAAGCCGCGGTCCTGGCGCAGCGCGCGCAGGAACAGGTCGTGCAACAGATCCTCGGCGGCGACACCGGCCGGCGCGCGATGACGCAGAAAGCCGAGCAACTGAGCTTCGCAGGCGCTCCAGGCGGCAAGCAGGCAGGGGCGAGTCATGCCGCACTCTTCTCCTGCTCGCGTCGAAGGGAGCGAAGCTCGCGGCGCGCATTCAGCCACTCGTCCTTCATAGGGCCGCCTGATTCACCCGCGCCGACAGCTCGGCCGCGCTCTCCTTGCGCTCGCTGTAGCGATCCACCAGATAGGGGGCGATGTCGCGGGTGAGCAGGGTGAACTTCACCAGCTCCTCCATCACATCGACGATGCGATCGTAGTAGGCCGAGGGCTTCATGCGGTCGTTGTCGTCGAACTCGAGGAAGGCCTTCGCCACCGAGGACTGGTTGGGAATCGTCAGCATGCGCATCCAGCGCCCGAGCACGCGCATCTGGTTGACCGCGTTGAAGGACTGCGAACCGCCGCACACCTGCATCACCGCCAGCGTCTTGCCCTGGGTCGGGCGTAGCGCGCCGACCGACAGCGGAATCCAGTCGATCTGCGTCTTCATGATGCCGGTCATCGCGCCGTGACGCTCGGGCGAGCACCACACCATGCCTTCGGCCCACTGCGTGAGCTCACGCAGCTCGACCACCTTGGGATGGGTGTCGGGCGCGTCGTCGGGCAGCGGCAGGCCGCTCGGGTTGAAGATCCGCGTCTCGGCGCCCATGGCGCGCAGCAGGCGCGCGGCCTCCTCCGTCGCCAGGCGGCTGAAGGAGCGCGCACGCAGCGAGCCGTAGAGCAACGCGATGCGTGGCGCATGGGTGGATGGATGCGCCGCGCGCAACTGCGCGGGATCGGGCACGCGGAACAGCGCAGCGTCAATGTTGGGCAGATCGGGCATGGATAGGCAGGGCTGCGACTCAGACACGGCGCCCCTCCACGTCGACCACCTGCTCGCCATCCTCCTTGGAGAAGGCGCCGCGCTGCGGCTGAGGCAGGATGTCGAGGACCACTTCCGAAGGCCTGCACAACCGGGTGCCGAGCGGGGTGACCACGATCGGGCGGTTGATCAGGATGGGGTGGGCCAGCATCGCGTCGATCAGTTCCGCGTCGGTCTTCGTCGGGTCGGCAAGACCCAGTTCGGCAAAGAGTGCCTCCTTCGCACGCATGATGCCCCGCACGCCCAACCCAGCGGCGGCGATCAGTTCGACCAGTCTGTCGCGGCTGGGCGGGGTCTTTAGGTATTCGATGACGATCGGCTCCTCACCGCTGTTGCGGATCATCGCCAGCGTGTTGCGCGAAGTGCCGCAACGCGGGTTGTGGTAGATGGTGATGTCGCTCATCAGCGCGTTTCCCCTTTGATGACGGCCGGCTGCGCCGGGACGGCGGCGGGCGTGAACCAGTGTTGCGTGCGATTGACGACGGCGACCAGCGACAACATCACCGGCACCTCGACCAGCACGCCGACCACGGTCGCCAGCGCCGCCCCCGAATTGAGCCCGAACAGCGAGATCGCCACCGCCACCGCCAGCTCGAAGAAGTTCGAGGTGCCGATCAGGCAGGCCGGGCCGGCGACATTGTGCGGCAGCTTCATCGCCTTCGCGGCGACATAGGCGATGAGGAAGATGCCGTAGGTCTGCAGCATCAACGGCACCGCGATCATCGCGATCACCAGCGGCTTGTCGATGATGGTGTTGGCCTGGAAGCCGAACAGCAGCACCACGGTGGCGATCAGGCCGACGATGGACCAGGGCTTGAGGCGCGCGACGAGTTCCGCAACCGCGGTCGGCGAGCGCCGCTCCAGCGTGTGGCGTGTTGCCATGCCGGCGGCGAGCGGCAGCACCACGTAGAGCACGGTCGACAGCAGCAGCGTCTCCCACGGCACGGTGATGTTGGTCACCCCAAGCAGGAAGGCGGCGATCGGCGCGAAGGCGAAGATCATGATGATGTCGTTCACCGACACCTGCACCAGGGTGTAGTTGGCGTCGCCCCTCACCAGCTGGCTCCACACGAAGACCATCGCGGTGCATGGCGCCACGCCGAGCAGGATCATGCCGGCGATGTACTCGCTGGCCGATTGCGGATCGACCCAGGGCGCGAACAGATGGTGGAAGAACAGCACGCCGAGCGCCGCCATCGTGAAGGGCTTGATCAGCCAGTTGATGACCAGAGTCAGGATCAGCCCGCGCGGCTTGCGGCCGACGTCCCTCACCGCATGCCAGTCGATCTGGATCATCATCGGGTAGATCATCACCCAGATGAACACGGCCACCACCAGATTCACGTGCGCGAACTCGATCGCGGCGACGCCCTGGAAGAAGCCCGGCATGACGAGGCCGAGGCCGACGCCGGCGAGGATGCCCAAGCCGACCCAGACGGTAAGATAACGTTCGAACAAACCCATTTCAGGTCTCGTGGCGCCCGAGGGCGCATGATGGTTGAAGAAGGCGCAGTGGCCGGGTACGCAGGCTCAGCACTTGAGCCCGTCGCCACACGCCGCGCCACGTGTCTCCTCGCAGCGCTCCGGCACGCCGTCACAGCATTCCGCGGTCAGATATCCGATCAGCTCGCGCATCAAGGGCAGGTTGGCGCGGTAGCGCTGGAAGCGCCCCTCCTGCTCCACCGACACCAGCCCGGCGTGAGTCAGCGTCTTCAGGTGGAACGAGGTATTGGTCGGCGGCAGATCCAGCGCCGCCGCGATCTCGCCGGCAACCAGGCCCGTCGGCCCCTTTCGCACCAGCAGGCGATAGACGTCCAGCCGGATGCCCGAGGACAGCGATTCGAAGACGGCGAGTGCGGCAGTTTTTTCCATGGTGGTTCTCGTGATCGTTCGCGGCAACCGCCGAGCGGCGGCGGCCATCACCGGGGCGGCCACGATCACGCGCCTGGCGCCGCGGTCGAGATGGCCCTGCAGGGTCTCGGGGCTCAGGAACTTGCCGGTTCATTCCAGGACCACGTCCACGCCCAGCTCGCCCCAGGGATCTCGGCCGCCGCGCCGCCCTTCAGTTCGTTGAGGTGCCCCCCTTCCAGCCGGTTGCCGGCACGCGGATCGGCCGTCTGCCGCTCTGCCGCGCCCATCGCCGCGCGCAAGGCCAGACGGCCGATACGGCCCATGCCATTGATGCCAACCCTCGTACGATCCTCAAATCACGCAATATTTTTAGCAATCTTGAAACGTTGCAAAGCATAGTGAAACGGCCGCCCATAATCAAACGCAGAGCAGACAATCGATTGTTGCCCTCGTACTGCGCCTCGGCACTTGGCTCGGGGTCATCAACGCCTTGCGCCACCTGGCGCCGCATGGCCTACACTGACGAAAAGACCATGCTTCATCCCTGACGCTGACTGAATCGATCTGACCCATTTTACTGAGGAGACGAAGATGGAAATGATCAAGCAGATTCTCAACAACTACAGTGACACCCTGCCGACCGACAGCAAGACTGCGGCCGCAATCGCACGCGGCGCGGCGCCGGAAGAGATCGCCGCCAGCGCCAACGCAGAGGGCTTGCACGCACTGGCCGGCGCCCTCTTCGAGGCCCTCGAAGAGCAAAATGCCACCGGCTCAGTGGGCGAATCGGACAACAGCGTGCTCGGCGCGCTCGATTCGCGCCTGCGCGAGTTCCGCAGCCAGCTTCCCGCTGACAGCGAAACGGCGCGCGCCATCGACCGCGGCGCCCCTCTGGAGGAAATCTCCGAGGCCGCTCAGGCCGAGGGGCTCACCTCGCTGGCTGCCATGCTGATGGAAGCCGAGCAGGAGCAAGCAAGAGAGTGAATCGCAGCGCATGATGCAAAAGCACGGGTCTTGCGCTCGTGCTTCTTTTTCCCCGCTTTCATCAGCATATCCACACTTACTTCCGTACTTGCTTACCCTCTTGCGCACTCATGACGACACTCGCCCGACTAGTCGCCAGCCTCGCACTCAGCGCCGCATTCATCGCACCCGCATTGGCCAGCGACAGCTTCCGCCTTGATCGGCGGGAAGTTGCCGCTGGCGTCCATGCGCTCATCGGCCCCACCGGCGCGCGCACCTACGACAACCATGGCCTCAACGCCAACTTTGGCGTCATCGACACCGCCGAGGGCGCAGTGCTGATCGACAGTGGCGCCTCGACGCTGGGCGCGCAGTTGCTGGAAGCCGAGGCCACGCGGCTCGCCGGGAAGCCCGTGCGCTGGGTCATCAACACCGGCGCGCAGGATCACCGCTGGCTGGGCAATGGCTACTTCCGCGGCAACGTCAGCCGTGCCTACCTGCGCTTCGAATCCGCCCAGTGAGCATCGCGTGACGACCCACGGCGAAGTACACGCGCTCAACATCGGTGCAGAGGGCGGCGCCCTCGCAATCGCCGAGGCACTCAACCGCGGCTGCGATTGCCGCAGCCTCGACCCCGAGCGCCTGCGCCAGCAACTCGAAGCCGAACCGGCCCTGCTCGGCCTGGCGGCCGAGATCCAGCGCAGTCGCCCGCACCTGTTCTCGGCCACTGCGGTATTCATCGCGCCCGAGACCCTGCGGGCCATGGCAGATACCGTCGCCGCGGTGGAAACGGTCATCGCCCTGCCCGCCTACCAGGCCGAGGTGCTCGCGCGCGCGCCGGCAATCGCCCGATTCGACCCGGGGCCCAAAGGCGTGTTCATGGGTTTCGACTTTCATGTCGGCGACCGCGGCCCACAGCTCATCGAGATCAACACCAACGCGGGCGGCGCCCTGCTCAATCGCGCGCTAGCCCGCGCGCAACAGGCCTGCTGCGCGCAAATCGTGCCGCATCTTCGACCCACGGCCGATCTCGACGCGCTCGGCCGGCGCTGGCTGGAGAGCTTCTTCCAAGAATGGACGCTGCAAGGCCGCAGCGGCCAGCCCCAGCGCATCGCGATCGTCGACGAGGCGCCCGAACAGCAATACCTCCATCCCGAATTCCTGCTGTTCCAGCACCTGTACCGCAGCGCCGGCATCGACGCCGTCATCTGCGACCCTGACGAACTCGCCTTCGACGATGGCGCGCTGACGCACATGGGCCGGCCGGTCGATCTCGTCTATAACCGTCTGACCGACTTCTATCTGCAGTCTCCCAACTCGGCCGCCCTACGTGCCGCCTACGAGAAGGGCGCGGTCGTGCTCACGCCCCACCCGCACGCCCATGCGCTTTACGCGGACAAGCGCAACCTCGCGCTACTGAGCGACCCGGCGCGGCTCGCCGCCCTCGGCGTTCCGCAATCCGTGGTCGAGCGGCTCGTTGCCGGCATTCCGCGCACGGTCGAGGTCACGCCCGAGCAGGCAGAAGCCTTGTGGGCCGCGCGACGCAGCCTGTTCTTCAAGCCCGCCAGCGGCTTCGGCAGCCGCGCGGCGTATCGGGGCGACAAGCTCACTCAGCGCGTGTGGCAGAGCATCCTCGGCGGTAGCTATGTCGCCCAGAGCCTGGCCCTGCCCTCGGAGCGCCGGGTGCGCATCGACGGCGCAGGCAATGACCTCAAGCTCGACATTCGCGCCTACGCGTATGCAGGCGAGATCCAGCTCACCGCCGCGCGCCTGTACATGGGCCAGACGACGAATTTCCGCACCCCGGGCGGCGGCTTTGCGCCGGTATTCCTGGCCAGCGGCGAGGAAGTTACGCGCGCCATCGCGGCACCCGGTGTGCTGGGTTAGCACAGGCCGCCTGGTCCCGCGCGGCAAACGCTTCAAGGGCGGCTGCATCTTTTTCGGGGACCATGCGTCTTCATGCGCAAGAGGCCGGGAAATGGACACCCTTCCCGTCCTCATGATGAGCGTGGTGGTGCTGTCGTTGCCCGAGATGATCAACCAGCGCAAGGCGCTCAAGGCGAAGCTGATCGCGATCCCCCTTTCCATCGTCGCCACCGGGATCATCCTGGTCGGCTACATTTTCAACATGACTCTGTGAGGAGAACCACCATGAAAGACGTCAAGGTACTGGGCACCGGCTGCGCCAACTGCAGGAACACCATCAAGCTGATCGAGGAGGTCGCCGCTGCCAAGGGCGAGCAGATCGCGATCGAGAAGGTCGAGGACATCCGGAAGATCATGACCTACGGCGTCATGGCGACGCCGGGCGTGGTCATCGATGGCACCGTGGTCCATGCCGGCGGCGTGCCCGCGCGCAACAAGGTCGAGGGCTGGTTCTGAGCATGGCGAAGCTCGAGTTCAAGGTCGGCACGCGGCGCATCGATGCGCGGATCCGGCCAGCACCCGAGCGAGGAAGGTGACCCATTGCCCGGCAGTGAGTCCGACCGATCATGCCGAACGCGATCGCGCCCGCAAGCGAAGCCATCACCCTGAAACGATCTTGATGAGGAGCACATCATGTTCTCGACCGCACTGGTGGCGCTCGACCTCAGCCCGGCCGAGCGTCCGATCATCGACTGTGTGCCCGCTCTCGCCGGCTGGGGCGTAAGGCGTGCAGTGCTGTGCCACGTGGTTCGCGTGGGCTACGCGCAGGGCGGCGACCTCGCCAAGGCGCAGGATTACAGCGACTGGCTGGAAAAATGCGCTGCACCCGTGCGCGACGCCGGGATGGACGTCGCGGTCGAGATCCGCTCGGGTGGCGTGATCGAGGACGAGATCCTCGCCGCGGCGGCGCAGGCGCAGGCCGATCTGATCGTCGTCGGCTCGCGCGGACGCAACGTCGTCGCCCGCATGTTCCTCGGCAGCGTCGCCCGCGCCCTGCTGCACAAGGCCACGACGCCCGTGCTGATGGAATGGGTCGAGCCTACCGCGGCGGCAACCCAATCGAACTGCGAGGCCGTGTGCACGGATACGCTGCGTCACATTGTGGTAGCCACGGACTTCTCCGTGGATGCGGCAGCGGCGGAACACGCAGCCATCCGGCTCGCATCGCAGGCGCAGCGCATCGACGCGCTTCACGTGGCCCCCAGTGCCGACTCGACCGTCTGGCGACTGTCGCCCGAAGCGACGCAAGCAGCGCTCGCCGGGCTCGCCGCGCGGATTCGTGAGGCAGGAGGAACAGGCGGAACGGTCATTCTTGAAGGCGTGGCGTCAGAGGAGATCGCGCGCTACGCAACGACGCATGACGTTTCGCTGATCGTCGTGGGCAAGCACGGACGCGGCCGGCTCAGCGACAAGCTCATCGGCAGTACCGCAGCGCGGGTGTGCGAGATTGCGGGCCGACCGGTGCTGATGGTGCCCTGAATGAGAAGGTGAAAGCCGCTCATCAAGACAGGCTCTGGCTCGCCATCGAAGCGGCCGACGCCGCGGTCACCAACAACGCGTGCCGCGTGCGGGACGGGAGCAACGCATCAGCGGAAACCGACGCACGCTCAAGGCGTGATGATTCGCTTTGCCAGGGCCCTCCCGGCAATCGTCAGGTATGCGCCCCCTCGACCCACATGCCGAACAGCATCCCGCACAGCGTCGCCATCACCACCACCAGCGCCACTAGAGTCAGGGTCTTCTTCGTACCCAGCACGCTGCGGATGACCAGCATGTTCGGCAGCGACAAGGCCGGCCCGGCCAGCAGCAGCGCCAGCGCTGGCCCCTCGCCCATGCCGCTGCCGATCAGGCCCTGCACGATCGGCACTTCGGTGAGGGTGGCGAAGTACATGAAGGCGCCGGCAAACGCCGCGAAGAAGTTCGCAGCCAGCGAGTTGCCCCCCACCGCCGACGCCACCCACTCGGAGGGAATGAGCCCTTCCTCGCCAGGACGCCCGAGCAACGCGCCGGCGATCAGCACACCGATGAGCAGCAGCGGCAGGATCTTCTTGGCATAATCCCAGGACGAGGCGAACCAGGTCGCGCCCTCGCCCTTGTCGGTGCTGGTGATCCACGACAGGCCGATGACGAGCAAGGAAAAGGGCACGAGCGGCTGCTCGCCGAACAGCACCGCCGCCGCCACCCCTGCCGCTGAAACCAGCAGCACGCGTGTGCGCGACATCTTCATCCAGCTCATCAGGATCGCGGCGAGCGCGAGGCCGAAGAAGCCGGTGATCCACCACTTGGCGAGGTAGATCGCATGCCAGGCGCCCTCTTCCGTGCCCGACGGCGCCCAGTTGGCAAAGACCAGGATCGCGACCAGCACGCCGAAGAACGCCGCGTTCTGCCACAGCGGCCGACTCGGTTCGTCGTCCGGCATCACGATCTTGTTGTTGAGTTTCTCGAGCTCCTCCTTGCGGAACAGAAAGGCCATCATCAGGCCGATCAGCACGCTGAACACAATGGCGCCGACGCCGCGCGCGACGCCCAGCTCCGGCCCCAGGATGCGGGCGGTGAGGATGATCGCCAGGACGTTGATCGCCGGCCCGGAGTACAGGAAAGCGATCGCCGGCCCGAGGCCTGCGCCCATGCGGTAGATGCCGGCGAAGAGCGGCAGCACCGTGCACGAACACACGGCCAGGATCGTCCCCGAGACCGACGCCACGCCATAGGCCATGCCCTTGGGCGCGGTCGGGCCGAGGTATTTCATCACCGCAGCCTGGCTGACGAAGACCGCGATCGCACCGGCGATGAAGAAGGCCGGGATCAGGCACAGCAGCACATGCTCTTCCGCGTACCAGCGCACCAGGTAGAGTGCTTCCCAGAAGGCGCTATGCAGCCGGTCCCAGCCTTGCAGCGCCTCGACCGGTAGGTAGAAGCAGGCGATGAACACGCCCACGATCAGCGTCAGCGGTTTCCACTCGCTGCGCCAGAAGCTGTTTCCGTCCATGGGACACCCCTCACATCGCGAGCTCAATCATGCCGTTTGCTACTTCTGACAATGAAGACGCGCCAGAGGCAAAAAGGATGCACGCTCCCGTAGGCGGGCAACCTCGCATCGGGCGATGCCAAGGTTTCACGAATGCGTAACGAACCGGCCCTAAGCTCCGACGCCTAGCTGGCGGCCGAGAAGTAGGGCGCCTCGACCAGGGCGCACAGCCTTGGCAGACACCCCTGCCCCCCGGACGGCGTCAGCGCCGGCGGGGGCTTGCGCGTTCAAGCTTCGCCGCGCCCGGCCGGGCGCGGGCGGGCGCGCTCAAGGCGCGCAACACGCCCAACCGACTCAGTCCCCCGTGCCAACCTTCAGCTCGCTCCGCCGCCGCGCCTCTGGCGGGATCAGGCTGACCATCCCCATCGCTTCGTCACGATCCTCGATCGGAATCGCCAGGTGATCCACCGGCAGACCGTCGGCGAGCAGCTTTTCGCGAATCACCGCACGGTCGCTTGCATCCAGCCTGCGTCCGGCAAAGTGCGAGCGCAGCCGCGCAATCTCGGGATCGACCCCAGGCTGGGCAGGATCGGCCACCTGCGCCGAACTCGCGACTTCCGCAGCGACCACCGCCTCCAGCAGGCGGGCGAGCGCCGCATAGGGGTCGGCACCGAGGGCGAAACGGTCCACGGCGGCATCGAGGTCGCGGCGCAAGGCGGTCGCCCAGCGCGCCACGAAGGCCTGCATGAACTCATCGCCGCGCATCGGCAGGGGCTGGCCCTCCGCCTCGGCAGCGTACAACCAGGCGAGGAACTCGAGCTGCACGCTGATGTGATCGGGCAGATCGCGCAGGTCGCCGTGCTTCTCCAGGCCACAGCGTGCGTAGCAGGTCTCCATCGCGCGGACGCTACCGCCGCCTACTGCACCGTCGATGTAGGCGCCGGTGTTGAGGCTGGGATGCGTGTCGCCGGGCATCAGGAACAAACGGGCGTAGCGCACCTTCAGCGCCTGGAGGCGGTCGACGCTTCGCATCGCTGCGCGAAAGGCACGCAAGGACGCCTGACAGGCCTCGCCTTGAAGCAAGCCCAATTCGGCCAGTTCATCGGCCAGGAAATCGCGCAAGGCTTCGAACTGGGCCGGGCTCTCCGGAATGGTGAACGCCCGCGCCAGACACAGATACCAGCTCGCCTTGTCGATCAGGGTCTGTTGGTCGGTCGGTGGGCACACGGTGGTGGTCATGCGGGAACTCCTGTCGTGGGGGCGGCCCAGCCGCCGCGAACGGCGCCGGGCCGCGTGCTACCTGCCTGCCTCAGCGCTCTTCACCGAGACGGAACTGACGCTCGCCGAAGGCATTCACCGCGTTCGACAGGAAGATCGCCACCAGCAGCAACATCCATTCCGTCATCGACGGCGTATAGGACAGCAGCGGCGGCGCCCACGAACCCTTGAACAGCGGCACCAGTTGCCCGCCGATGATGTACTCGTAGCGTGAGATCAATAGCGCATTCATCACCAGCAGCGCGGCCAGGATCTGCATCGGACCCGAGCGCCGGGTGCCCGCCATCAGCATCAGCACCAGCGGTAGCAGCAGGCCGACGAAGATCTCGATCAGGAACAGGGGCGAGCCGACGATGTGATGCCACACCTGCAGCCCCTCCGCGTTGCCGTACAGACCGGTCGTCATCCGTCCCAGCACGAAGACCAGGTGGATGAAGATCGCCAGCGCGAAGAGGCCCGGCAGCTTGCCGTCGAAGAGCTTGCGCACGCCCTGCGGCAGGCGCTCGGCCGAGAAGCCGTAGGCCATGTAGGTGAAGAAGAACACGAAGGCCAGCCCCCCGAGCAGCGACTCGAAGATGAAGGCGGCCGGGATGTCACCCGAGGCCCAGAACGGCCGGAAGCTCTGCGAGCCATACACCACGCCCGCAATCGCCGTCACCGCCGCGGCCAGCACCAGCGTGACGATCGCGCTGCCGCGCACGCTGCTGCCATCGGCCTTGATCAGCTTGGCCAGCAGCAGGAGCAGCGAGATCACGTACAGGCTCACGCAGATCACCTTCCAGTACAGCGGCGAGCTGAAGGCGAAGCTGGTTGGGATCGCCCACAGCGCCCGCAGCGGATGACCGAGCTCCATCATCAGCACTGCGACCCCACCCGCCAGACCGGCCAGCGCGAGCCAGATCGCGCGCTTGACCAGCGGCCGGAACTCCTCGCCGCCGTAGAGCAAGGCGAGCGTGGCGACCATGGCCAGGCCGGTCGAGGTGAGCAGGAAGTAGTCGTAGATGACGATCGGAAAACCCCAGTAGAGGCCGTAGTTGTTGGTGTTGAAGGCGGCATGGCCCTGGCTCGTCAACTGGCTGATGGCGATGCCGAGCGTCACCACCAGGCCCACCACCGCCACCAGCAGCACGGGCGTCGGTTTTTGCATGCTTGCAGTTGTCATGATCGTCTCCTCAGGCCTTGTGCTTGTTCATCGCGCGCAGCGAGGGCACCGAGGCTGCAGCCCCGCCGGACAGGTAGTACACCTGCGGCTTGTTGCCGGTCTCATCCTTCAGGCGCACCCCCGCCTTGTCCGCGATGAGCTTGTTCACATAGCTCCCGGGGTGGTCGAGGTCGCCGAAGAAGCGTGCCTTGGGCGCACACACGCGCACGCAGGCCGGCACATGTTCCTTGAGCTCCGGGATGTCCTCGTCCAGGTCCGCCACCCCGGCCGGCGCCGTGCTGACCTTGTGGTGGCAGAAGGTGCATTTCGACACCACGCCGTGCGGCTGGATGCCGATGCCACGGCTCGGGTCGTCCTGCGGCCCCTTGTACGGCGGGTCCCACTGGCGACCGGCCGTGCTCGGGAACACGTCACGGATGTCCGGCTCGATCGCGGCCTTCTCGTCGGTGAAGAAGCGCACCCCGTAGGGACAGGCGACCTGGCAATACTTGCAGCCGATGCATTTATTCCAGTCGATCAGCACGAAACCGCCATCCTTCTCCTTGAAGGTGGCCTTGGTCGGACAGACCGACACACAGGAAGGGTTCTCGCAGTGCATGCACGGCCGCGGGAACCACGTGAGCTTGACGTTCGGATAAGTGCCCTCGTGATAGAACAGCACGTCCTGCCAGTTCTCGGCGGGTAGGCGGTTGTTCTCCATCGCGCAGGCGGTCGTGCACGCCTGGCACCCGGTGCACTTGTCCAGGTCGATGACCATGCCCCATTTAGCCATTGTTCGCTCTCCTCTTTATCCTGTTCAGGCGCGCTCGATGCTGACCTTGGTGGTGTAGTAGCTGCACTGGCCGGTGATGCGGTCGGACTGATTGACCGTGATCTCGCCGCAGTGCCCCGGGCCACGGCCCTTGGCCCAGCGCCCGTGCGCCCAGTGGCCGTGTTCCATCGGGAACACCAGCGTGTCGGGGCGCACGCCCTCGAAGTATCTGCAGTAGCCCTCGATCGCGCCGAGCTCGGACTTGATGCGCACCTTGGCGCCATCGGGGATGCCCTTGGCCTGTGCCGTCTTGGGGTTGATCTCGATGTACACCTCCTTGCGCCCGCCCATCACCGGCTGCAGATTGGCGATCGCCACCGGGATGTTGGCGCCACGACCTTCGGCGTGTAGCGCCACCTTGGGCGTGACCATGTACATGTCGCCGCCACCAGGGTGCCTGGGCTCTTCCCAGTGCGGGAACATCAGCTTGGCGCGGTCGCGCCCAGTCCGGGAGGCAATCCAGTCGGCCTTGGCCTCCAGCCAGCCCGAGCGGATCTCGTACTTGCCGGATGGGGTCTTGAACAGCTTGGCCTTGACCTCGTCCTCGGACAGCAAGGTGTTGTAGCCACGGCCGTCCCACTCGTAGAACTCGCCGTCGATCTGCCGCCACAGGTAGCGCTTCTTGTACCAGACGCCCTTCTCGACCCAGCTCTCGAAGCTGTTCACACCGTTATCGCCCGGGTCCTTCTCGAAGCCCTTGGCCAGGTGGCGGATGACGTTCTCGCTGCTGTCGAGAGCCTTGTAGTAATCGCCCATCGGCCCCTTCATGCGTTTGCCGATCTCGATCAGGGTGTCGCCGTAGTACCTGGTGTCGTACAGCGGCTTGATCGCAGGCACGCGCAGCTGCGCCAGGGGCCAGCCCTGGAAGGGATAGGTCGGCGCGTCCTGCAGGCGCTCGAGGTAGGTGTGGTCGGGCAGGATCAGGTCGGCGAACATCGCCGTCTCGCCCGGGAAGGGCGAGGTGTCGATGACGAACACCTCCTTCAGCGCCTCCTCCCAGACGTGACCGTTAGGTGCAGTCCAGATCGGGTTGGTGAGGTAGAACATCACCGTGTCGAGCTTGTAGGGCTTGCCCGCGAGCGAGTTGGGCCCCACCTCCTGCAACATGTTGTTGGCGAGCAGATAGCCGTCCTCGTGGCCCTTGAGGTCGATGCGGGGCTGGTCCTTCCAGGCGCCGTTGTTCGCCCAGTCGTCCATGAAGTCGGCCTCATTGACCGGCATCGGCCCGTACGACGGCCCCATCTGGTACATCAACCCGCCCTTGGCGTAGAAGGAGCCGACCAGGGCATTCAGCGTATGGATCGCCATGCCGTTGAGCACGCCGTTGGAATGAGCGTGGGCGCCGCGCTCGAACATCGCGATCGCCGGACGGGTCGAGCCGAACTCGCGCGCCGTGGCCAGAATGTCGCGCTCGAAGATGGTGGTGATCTGCGCAGCCCATTTCGGCGTGCGATCCTTTAGTTCGATGTTCCACCATTCCACCAGGCCCTTGACCCACTTCTCCTCGAAGCTGTCGGGATCGACCGTCTCGCCGGTCCTGAAGCGGTTGTCGCCGTCCTTGAAATCGCCGACGAAGGACCGTTCCCACAGCCCCTCGGTGAGGATCACGTGGGCAATCGCGAGCGCCAGCGCACCATCGGTGCCCGGCTTGATCAGCAGCGCGCGGTCGGAACCGGCCAGTGTCGTGTTCATGTGCACATCGACGGCCGTGATGCGGGTCTTCGGCACCTTCACGCCGCGGATGTAGCCCCACACCTGCATGTTGTTGTTGTACGGACGGAAAGCCTCGAGGAAGCCGACGCCGAACATCAGCAGCATGTTGGCGTTCTTGTAGTCGTAGGCGTTGTAGCCGCCGGTGCCGTCGACCGCCTTCTTCGAGATCACCGAGCCGTCCGAACACATCGACGAGTGCCCGATAGCGACGTTGGGCGAGCCGTAGAGCTTGCCGAAGGTGCCCTGCAAGCCGGCACAGGACGCGCCCCAGCCGCGGCCGTAGCACAGCGCAAAACGATGGGACTCGCCCTTGTCCCGCAAGGTGTTGAGCCGGTCGGCCACCGTCTGCAGCGCCTCGTCCCAGGAGATGGGCACGAAGCCGGGATCCTCGTTGCGCCCTTTCTTGGGATTGGTGCGTTTCATCGGCCCCTTGAAGCGGTCCGGGTCATAGAGGATGTAGGTGCCGAGCGGCCCTTTCGGGCACAGTTTGCCGTTCGAGATCGGGTGGTTGGTGTCGCCATAGATCGCGTGCACCCGCCCGTTGGTGGTGTAGACGTCGATGCCGCAACGCGCCGGGCACTGGTGGCAGATGTTCTTGGTGATCGTGGTTCCGCTGTCTGCCGCCGGCGCACTCTGGGCATGGCTGAGCGTCGTCAGGCCGGGCGCAACACCCGTGCCGGCGCCGATCGCGCCCGCGCCGGCCGCCGTGCCGGTCGCCTGCAGAAAGCGGCGCCGGCTGATAAGGGTCTCAAGCAGTTTCATCGTTCACTCCTCCTCTGAACAGATACGGTTGGCATGCGCGAAGGCTGCGGCGTTCGGGTTGCGCTGTGGACTGTGTGGCGGCTCATGCTGGGCTGCCTGGAAAGCGGGAAAGCGCTGGCGGAACACGTCGCGCACCAGCTCGCGCGAGCGCGCACAGGGCTGGCACGTTGACGCGCCATCGACGGCGGTGAAGCCGCGTCCGCATTCGATGCATTCACGCTGTTCGAAACGCTTCACGGTCTCGACCGCACGCCAGCCCTCGTCCATGCGCTCTTCGAGCACCAGCGCCTGCTCGGGGCAGGTCTTCACGCACAGGCCGCAGTCGATGCAGTCGAGCGCCGAGAAACGCAGTGCCACACCGGCCTGGACCTCTTCCGGGCTCCCGACGGTTTCGCGCCGCAATGCGCCCGTCGGACAGATGGCGGCGCACAGACCGCGGTCGCAGCATGTCGCCTCGACCCGCGCAGCGCGGAACAGGCCGAAAGGCATTGGCAGGCGGCGCGCGCGAGCGAGGCCGATGCACGCCGCAAGCAGTCCGATCCTGGCGCGGGAAGGCCGTGCGGGGTGGCCGGGTGCGATGGCGGCAAGCGCGCCGTACCCCTCGGGCTCGGATACGCCGAGCAGGTGCTGGCCAGCACGACGACCAAGCCGGCCGAGGAAGCCGCGCCGGCCGAGCACCTCAGCCGGCGCGGCGGGGGGCGCGCTGCTCCCAGGCGCGAGCTCGGGGAGGATGTCCTCGACCCGGCGCGGCAGGCAACTCGGCGCAACACCCATGCTTTCGAGCAGGTCACGGGCACGCCCGAGGCTGGCTTGAGCGGCAAAACCATCGACTGCCAAAGCAGTGGCTGGAGAATCGGGGCAGCGCGAGCACAGGCCACGGTCGATCAGCAAGGGCCCCACGCCGATCGCGGCGTTCGCGCTGATCAACCAGTCGGGCTTCAAGCCGCCCAGACAGGGTAGTTGCAGCGTCCCGTCGGCCAGGCGTGAGGCCGGCACGCGCCGGCACTCGACCCGGATCACCCCGTCAGTCTGCCGCGCCATGGGCGCGAGCGCCTTATCCACCGACGGGAAGGCCGGTGCTTCGATCGCCCCCATCGGACAGGCGGGCACACAGCGGCCACAGCCGGTGCACGACTCACCCACACGCGGCCCTGCTTCATCGACGCGGATCGCGCCGTGGGTGCAGGTGTCGGCACACAAGCCGCAACCGGTTGCGCGCAGGTGAAACGGCAGACAGGCTGCCGCATCGATCCGCAACCACGCCGGGGTGGTGGGGGCAGACGGTACGGCATCAGGGAGCAGGTTCGTTTTCATGGCATGAACCGATAAGCAGGATCGATGCCAAATCATAAATCCATGTTTTATTTGTTATTTTTTACTCTGCCGGCTTTGAACTCATGGTCGTGTTACATTGAAGTAACCCTTATGGAAAAAGGGGTTACCCGCGCGTAACATCGAGCAATCCGCGTTACGCCAAGGTAACGTCCGAGCCGCCGGCAACGAGGAGGAGACCCGTGCCTGCCACACTGCACACCGCGTCGCAAACGCGCCGACTTGCCCTCCTGGCGCTGGCCAGCCTGCCACTCGGGCTCTCCCTGCCCCGGCGTGCCATTGCCTCCGAAACGCCCTTGCGCATCGGCCTGACGCCAGTTTTCCTGGATGACCGCGTGGGCGTACTCGAACGCTGGCGTCGCTACATCGAAGTGCGCATGGATCGGCCAGTGCAGTTTGTCCAGCGCGGCAGCTACCGCGACGTGCTGCGCCTGGTGGTGGACGGTGATACGGATCTCGCCTGGCTCTGTGGCTTTCCCTACTGGCGTAACCGGGACCGGCTGAAGCTGGTCGCGACACCGGTATTCCGTGGCGAACCGCTCTACCGCGCCTACCTGATCCGCAACCACGAGCATGTCGAGATCGACAGCCTGGGGACGCTGCGAGGCCAGGTGTTCGCCTACGCCGACCCCGACTCCAACTCGGGCTTTCTCTACGTGCAGCACAGGCTGCGGCAAGCGGGGCAGATTCCGGCGGAATTCTTCGGGCGCACGTTCTTCACCTGGGGGCACCGGCGGGTGGTGGAGGCCGTCGCCGTCAATCTTGCCCAGGGGGGCGCCGTCGACGGCTATGTCTGGGAGGCACTTGCCCAGACCCATCCCGAGCTCACCTCGGCGACACGCATCATCGAGCAGTCACCTCCCTTCGGCTTTCCGCCGATCGTCGCTTCATCGCGCCTGCCACCGGTCGATCTGGCCGCCGCGCGCGCCCTTCTGCTTGGCATGCACGACGACGCCGAGGGGCGCGAACTGCTGAACCTGTTGGTGCTCGACGGCTTCACGCTGGCCCCGCCGTCGCTGTATGACAGCATCGGTGCAATGGCCGACGCGCCATGACCCGCCACCCCGCCGCCTCAATCGTGACCCGGGCCCCCCGCCGTCTGCCGGATCGCCGCCCATGCTGACCCTCAAGAACCTGAGTTTCCGCTACAAGATCGCCTTGCGCGGCAGTGCGCTGGTCGTCACCACGGCCGTTCTGCTGACCAGTGTCCTGGTTGCCCGTGAGCACGAGGAACTGCGGCGCGACCTCGACGAGAACGCCGTGCAACTGGGCACCACGCTGTCCCAGAACCTGATCAGCCCGATCGTGCAGGACGACGTCTGGCGCGCCTACCAGCTGCTGCGTGCGCCGCTCGCCACTGACGACAGCCGTGCGCGCGAACGCCTCCCCACCGCGATCGTGTTGTTCGATCGCAACCTCAAGGTCCTCGCCAGCTCCAGTCCAACCCGCTACCCCCTGCTCTCCGACCCCGAAGCCCTGCCCGGTTTCGGCGGCGTCGCGCCCTGGGTACGTGCCTCACCGACCCTGCCGAGCACGCGCGTGATCGACGCCGACGAGGACACCATTGCCCTGGTCATGCCGATCGTCGCCGACGGCGTATCACTCGCTCACCTGGCCCTGGTCTATTCGGACGAGGGCATTCGCGCGCGGGCCGCACGGCTCGTCGAGCGTTCGGTGCTCTACACCCTGGGCCTGCTCGCACTGATCCTGCCCATCACCTGGTATTGGGGGCACCGCATGGCGCAACCCCTGGTTCAGCTCGCGGACGGCATGAGTCGCGTCGGCACGAGCCTGCCCGACGAGGTGAGCCTCGACCTGGAAGAGTCGCAGGACGAGATCGGCCGCGCCGGCACCGCATTCCGCAACATGCTTGCAGTCTTGCGGCAGCAGGCCGCGCTCGAGCAGGAAGTGATGGTGAACGAGCGCCTCGCCGCCCTCGGCCGGCTGGCCGCCGGCGTCGCCCATGAGATCAACAACCCCCTGGGCGGCATGCTCAATGCGGTCGACACCTGGCGGCGGCACGGCGGCGACCGTGCGCAGATCGACAAGACCCTGTCGATGATCGAGCGCGGCCTGCTGCAGATCCGCGACACGGTCTCGGCCTTGCTGGTCGAGGCCAAACCTTCCGGCAAGCCGCTTGCCCGGGAGGACTTCGACGACATCCATACCCTGATCGCCAGCGACCTTTCTTCGCACGGGGTACAGCTCGATTGGACGATCCGGCTCGAGGCCAACGTCTATCCCCTCCCCGCCACCCTTGTCCGCCAGGTCCTGCTCAACCTGCTGCTCAATGCCATTCAGGCGGTGCCAGCCGGCGGGCGGGTCGAACTCGACGCGTGTGTCGAACGGGGTGTGCTCAGATTCGAGGTCGCCAACGAGGGCTGCCCGATTCCCCCCGAGCGCCTCGGCACCCTGTTCGAGCCCCTGATCAGCGGCCGCCCCCAGGGGCACGGATTGGGCCTGTGGGTGAGTTATCAGATCGTCAATCAACTGGGTGGGCGTATCGCCGTGCGCAGCGACGCGAGCGTCACGCGCTTCATCGTCGAACTTCCGGTCGACCCGGCAACCGGCAAGGAATCCGAATCATGAAAGGCCCGCTTCTGATCGTCGAAGACGACGAGATCATGGGTGAGTCCCTGGTCGATCGCTTCCAGCTCGAGGGCTACGAAGTCGCCTGGTGCAAGCGCGCCGAGGAAGCGCTCGAGCGTCTGCGCACCACCCCGTTCGGGCTCATCCTGAGCGACTTGCGCCTGCCGGGGATGGACGGCCGCGCGCTGCTGCGCGAGTTGCGCCGACTGATGGCGATCGCGCCACCCTTCATCCTCATTACCGGCCATGGCTCGGTCACCGACGCCGTGGCGGCACTGCACGAAGGCGCAACCGACTACATCACCAAGCCCTTCGACCTCAACAAGCTGGTGGAGAAGGTCGAAGCGCTGTGCCTGAATACACAGAACGGCGCTGCCAGTGCATGCCTGGGGGTGTCGCCAGCCATGCGCCAGATCGACATGATGCTGCCACGCATTGCGGCGCAGGCATCGACGATCCTGTTGACCGGCGAGTCCGGTGTCGGCAAGGAATGCGTGGCCCGCCGCCTGCACGAACTGGGCAGCCGATCCGAAGGCGCCCCCTTCATCGCCCTGAACTGCGCCGCCATGCCCGCGGAGTTGCTGGAGGCCGAACTGTTCGGCTACGAGAAGGGCGCTTTCACCGGCGCCACCCGCAGCAAGCCCGGCCTGTTCGAAGCAGCCTCGGGCGGCACCCTCTTCCTCGACGAGATCGGCGAGCTGGCGCTGTCGCTGCAGGCCAAGCTGTTGCGCGCGGTGCAGGAACGCGAGGTGATGCGGCTCGGTGCCCAAAGCGTGATGAAGTTCGACGCGCGGCTGATCTTCGCCACCAATCGCGATCTGCGCGCAGAGGTCGAACAGGGGCGCTTTCGCGAGGATCTGTACTACCGCATCAATGTCATCCACCTGCGCATTCCACCGCTGCGCGAGCGCCCGGAAGACATCCCCTGGCTGGCACAGGGCTTCATCAATGAATTCGCCCGTCGCACACCGGGGGAGCATCGCGCCCTCACCCCGGATGCACTGGAGGGCCTGAGCCGCTACCCCTGGCCAGGCAATGTCAGGGAGTTGCGCCACGCGATCGAACGGGCGTGCATCCTCAGCACCCACCCGCTGATCAGCACAAGCGACTTGATGGAGCCGACCGCGAACATGACGTCAGCGTCCCCCGCCAGACCGAGCACGCCGCAGACCGGAGCCGGTTATGACCTGACCGCCTATCTGCAGAGCTGCGAGCGCGAATTCATCCTCGACACCCTGCGTGCGCACGAGGGCAAGGTCATGACCACCGCCAAGGCCCTGGGCATCAGTCGCAAGAGCCTGTGGGACAAGATGCGCAGGCTTGGCCTGAAGAACAACGAACCCGACGCCGACTGAACGCCGGCCTGACGCGCGCCGGACAGGCAGAAAAAAGCCCGGGCGCTTTCGGGCCCGGGCCAAATCCACACCAAGGAGGAGGGTGGAGGAGACGGTTCAGATGCTAGACGAAGGCATTGTGCATTGCAACAGCCTCGCCAATGATTATTCTTATCGTTTAATCAGCAAAGCGCCTTGAGTCTCCCCGGTTTCCTCCCGGCGCCCTCGCCTATTTCCGCCCGCTGCGCCAGATCGACAGCAGCACCCACAGCCCGCCGCACACCGCGCCGAGAAAGCCGAGCAGGCCGATCGTGTGCAGCCCGCCGAAGGCAGGGTCGCGCATCACGCTCATGACGATGGCGGTGCCGATGATGAGCGCAGCAGTGACGATGCCGATCGTCATGCGGCTGATGGCGCGGTCGAGCTGATCGACCGCGCGCTCGAGCGAGACCACGTCGATCTGCAACTGCAGCTTGCCGCGGCGGCCGGCGCGCAGCAGGTCGCTGAGGTCCTGCGGCAGGCCGGCGAGCAGATCGCCCATGGCACGCAGGCTGCGCAGCGAGCGCCGGGCGATGGCCGACGGCGCACGATGGGCCAGCAAGGTCTGCTGCAGCAGCGGCTGCGCCTCGCCGGCAATGTCGAATTCGGGGTCGAGCTGGCGACCGAGGCCCTCGAGGGTGATGAAGGCCTTGATCAGCAGCGACAGATCGGGGGGCAGGACGAGTCCATGGTCGCGCAACAAGGCCATCAGGTCGGACAGCATCGCGCCGAGGTCCAGCCGCTTGAGTGGCACGCCCTTGTATTGATCCACGAAGGCATCGATGTCGCGCCGCAGGCGCTCGGCATCGGCGCTCAGATCGCCCTCGCGCCATTCGAGCAGCACCTCGGCCACGGCCGCTGAATCGCCGCTGACCAGGCCATACAACAGCAGCGCCACCTCATGGCGACGCGCCTCGGACAAACGACCGACCATGCCGAAGTCGATGAAGGCGATGCGGTTATCGGGCAGGTAAAAGACGTTGCCCTGGTGCGGATCGGCGTGGAACAGGCCGTCCTCGAGCATCATCTTGAGCACCGCCGCCGCGCCGCGGCGCGCGAGCAGCTTGCGGTCCAGACCGGCCGCATCGACCCGCGTGAGCTCGCGCCCCGGGATGCCGTCGACGTAGTCCTGGACATTGAGGCGCTCGCCGCACCAGGCCCAGTGGATGCGCGGGATGACGATCTCGGGGTGGTCGGCGAAGTGCGCGGCGACACGCTCTGCATTGCGGCATTCGGCGGCGAAATCGAGCTCGCGCCGCAGCGACAGGGTGAACTCGCGCACCACCTCGCGCGGCTGATAGCGCCGCAGATCTGGCGCCTCGGATTCGATGATGTCGGCCAGGCGGGCAAGCAGATGGAGGTCGGCTTCAACGACGCGGCGGATGCCGGGGCGGCGCACCTTGAGCACCACCTCGCGACCGTCGGCGAGGCGGGCGCGGTGAACCTGCGCCAGCGAGGCCGCCGCCAGCGGCTCACGGCGCAAATCGGTGAAGACGGTCTCAGGCGGCTCGCCGAGGTCCTCGCACAACTGGGCGTGGATGGCCTCGAACGGCGTCGCCGGCGCTGCATCCTGCAGCTTGCCGAACTCGGCGATCCACTCGGGCGCAAACAGATCCACCCGCGTGGCCAGCACCTGGCCAAGCTTGATGAAGGTGGGGCCGAGCTCCTCGAGCGCTCGGCGCACGCGCGCGGGGGATTCCTCGCGCGCCAGTTCCTCGGGGGCGCGCCAGTGCAGGACCTTGCCGGCGCGCTCGAGCGCCGCCCCCAGCCCGACCCGGCGGACGAGGTCGCTGAAGCCGTAGCGGATCAGGACGGTGGCAATTTCCTGCGCGCGCGCAAGGTCACGCGCGGCGCCGATGGCCTGCCACAGCATCAGTCGCGGCGGTCGGGCTCGCGTTGTTCGGACGCCCCCGGCTGCAGCCGATCGGCAAGACCGCGCAGCACGCCGGCAGCCAGGCTGGCGAAGAGTTCGGCCTGGTTGCGCATGGTGCGCACCCCGCCGTCGAACTGCGCGCGCGCAAGCTCGCCCGCAGCCTGCCCGAGCTGGCCGAGTGCATCGCGGACCCGGCCACCGACCGCGGTGCCGCTGCTGCGGGCATGCTCGGCAAGGTCGCGCAGCGTGGCCTGGGCCTGGCCGCTGGTGGCGCGCGCCGCGTCGCCCAGGGCCGCGATGAAGTCGCCCTCGAGCGTGGACAACTGGTCGAGCGACTGCTTGAGGTCCTCGCGCGAGAACTCGCTGCTGCGCCCGATCGCCTCCTGCACCGCGAGCTGGGTGGCCTGGGCGGCGGTCGCCAGCGCATCGTCGAGCCCACGCATCGCGTCCTTCAGCGCCTCGGTGTGGCGTGCATCGACGTCCACCCTGGCCTGCTGTGCGCCGCGGATGACCGCCCCCATCACCTCGCGCAGGCCTTGTGCATCCAGCGTCCCGCGACTGAGGGCGTCGAGCGTGATGGTGCGCACGCGCTCGGCGATGCCTGCTGAATCCGCCTCGACCGCGACCTGCACTTCGCGTTCGAGCCCGCTCGTGTCCTGTGTCATCTTCGATCTCCTCGTTTCGGCACGCGCCCTGAGTGTGGCCCGTGTGCTACCGCCATGATACGCGCGTGGCGCATCGGCGGCTGCGCGCCGGCGGCGGCCGGCTTGCTGCCACCGGGCGATTCTGCTATTAAGTCGGCTCTCTCCAATCACCAACCTACGGAAGTTGATTCATGGCTGACGATACCCTGCACAAGCAATTCCCGCCCTATGTCCCTGCAGCCGGCGAGGAATACATGAGCGAGAAGCAGCTGGCCCACTTCCGCGACATCCTGAGTTCGCTGAAGGGCGAGCTGATGGAGGATATCGAACGCACCGTACATACGATGCAGGACGAGGCCACCGTGTTCGCCGACCCCAACGACCGCGCCAGCCAGGAGTCGGACATCGCCCTCGAGCTGCGCAACCGCGACCGCGAGCGCAAGCTGATCAAGAAGATCGACGAGGCGCTGGGCCGCATCGAGGAAGGCGAGTACGGCTACTGCGACAGCTGTGGCGTGGAGATCGGTCTCAAGCGCCTCGAGGCGCGCCCGACGGCCACCATGTGCATCGACTGCAAGACGCTGGAAGAAATGCGCGAGCGCCAGGTCGCGAAATAATCCGCCGGGCCCGCTGCGGCCGGCACAGGCAACAAAAAAGGACGCGGCGTGCGTCCTTTTTTGTTGCTGCGAGCGTTTCGCCGCGCGGCGGGCCGAAGCCCGCCGCCGGGATCAGCCGGCGTTTTCGCCCAGCAGCGCCTTCATGCTCAGGCGGATCTTGCCGCGCTCGTCGGTCTCGAGCACCTTCACACGCACGACCTGGCCTTCCTTCAGGTAGTCCGACACGTTGTTCACGCGCTCGTTGGCGATCTGCGACACATGCAGCAGGCCATCGCGGCCCGGCATGATGTTGACGATGGCGCCGAAGTCGAGCAGACGCACGACCGGACCTTCGTAGACCTTGCCGACCTCGACTTCGGCGGTGATCGCCTCGATCTTGGCCTTCGCCACCTGCGCGCCCTCGGCGCTCACCGACGAGATCTTGATCGAGCCGTCGTCCTCGATCTCGATCACGGTGCCGGTCTCTTCCTGCAGCGCGCGGATCACCGCACCGCCCTTGCCGATCACATCGCGGATCTTCTCCGGGTTGATCTTCATGTTGATCATGCGCGGCGCGTACTCGGAGACCTCGCCGCGGCTGCTGCCGAGCGACTGCTGCATCAGGCCGAGGATGTGCAGGCGGCCTTCCTTGGCCTGCTCGAGCGCGGCATGCATGATCTCCTTGGTGATGCCCTGGATCTTGATGTCCATCTGTAGGCCGGTGATGCCGTTCACGGTACCGGCGACCTTGAAGTCCATGTCGCCGAGGTGGTCCTCGTCGCCCAGGATGTCGGTCAGCACGGCGAAGCGGTTGCCGTCCTTGATCAGGCCCATGGCGATGCCGGCGACGTGGTTCTTCAGCGGCACGCCGGCATCCATCATCGCGAGCGAGCCGCCACACACCGAGGCCATCGACGAGGAGCCGTTGGATTCGGTGATCTCGGACACCACGCGCACGGTGTAGGAGAACTCCTCAGCCTTGGGCAGCATGGCAACCAGCGAGCGCTTGGCCAGGCGGCCGTGGCCGACCTCGCGGCGCTTGGTCACGCCGAAGCGGCCGGTCTCGCCGGTGCAGAAGGGCGGGAAGTTGTAGTGGAGCAGGAAGCGCTCCTTGTACTCGCCGGCGATGGCGTCGATGATCTGCTCGTCGCGGCCGGTGCCCAGGGTGGCGACCACCAGGGCCTGCGTTTCGCCACGGGTGAACAGCGCCGAACCATGGGTGCGCGGCAGCACGCCGGTGCGGATCTCGATCGGCCGCACGGTGCGGGTGTTGCGCCCGTCGATGCGCGGCTCGCCATTGAGGATTCGGCTGCGGACGATGCCCGACTCGAGGTTGAAGAAGAGGTCCTTCAGTTCATTGACCGAGGGCGCGTTGTCGACGCCTTCGGTGAGCTGGCCGATCACGCGCTTGCGGATCTCGGACAGACGCGCCGAGCGCTCCTGCTTGCTGGTGATGCGGAAGGCGTCTTCCATCTCGGCCTTGGCGAGCTCGGTGACCTTGGCGATCAGCGGCTCGTTGGCGGGCGGCGCCTGCCAGTCCCACTCGGGCTTGCCGGCCACTTCGACCAGCTCGTTGATGGCCTTGATCGCGGTCTGCATCTGCTCGTGACCGAACACCACGGCGCCGAGCATCACGTCTTCGGGCAGCTCCTGCGCTTCGGACTCGACCATCAGCACGGCGGTCTGGGTGCCGGCCACGACCAGGTTCATCTGGCTGCTCTGGAGTTCGGTGGCGGTCGGGTTGAGGACGTACTGGCCGCCGAGGTAGCCGACACGGGCAGCGCCGACCGGGCCGTTGAAGGGCAGGCCGGAGATGGCGAGCGCGGCCGAGGCACCGATCATCGCCGGGATGTCGGAATCGATCTCGGGGTTCAGCGACAGCACGGTGACGATGACCTGCACCTCGTTCATGAAGCCATCGGGGAAGAGCGGGCGGATCGGACGGTCGATCAGGCGCGAGGTGAGGATTTCCTTCTCGCTCGGACGACCTTCGCGCTTGAAGAAGCCACCCGGGATGCGGCCCGCGGCGTAGAACTTCTCGACGTAATCGACGGTGAGCGGGAAGAAGTCCTGACCCGGACGTGCTTCCTTGGCACCGACCACGGTGGCCAGCACGACGGTTTCGTCCATGTTGACGATGACTGCGCCACCGGCCTGGCGGGCAACTTCGCCGGTCTCGAGGGTGACGGAGTGGGCGCCGTAGGCGAAGGTTTTCTTGATTGCGGTAGGCAAGGTTTTATTCCTTTTTCGGTTGATGCAGCGAACTACAACTGCTTGCGGCGCCTGCCCTGCGGCAATGCAGCGCGGCCCCGCGGAACGACGGACGCGACAGCGAACGCCAGACAGCAAAAAGCCGGCGCGGCCGCAGGGGCACGCACCGGCTTTGCTGGCTTACTTCGCCCTGATCGGCGCTGTCGGGCTCGTCACGGACGCAATTACTTGCGCAGGCCGAGACGCTCGATCAGATTGCGATAGCTGTCGGCGTTACGACCTTTCAGGTAGTCCAGCAGCTTGCGGCGCTGGCTGACCATTCGCAGGAGACCGCGGCGGGAGTGATGATCCTTGCCGTGCTCCTTGAAATGGGGGGCGAGCCCGTTGATGCGGGCGGTCAGGAGCGCAACCTGGACTTCCGGGGAGCCGGTGTCGCCTTGGGCGCGCTGAAAGTCGGAGACGATCTTCGACTTGGATGCGGTATCAAGAGCCATGTGTGTCTTTACTCGTATTTTCTGCCAATCAGAAGCCGCGGATTATACCCATAGCGGCACCAAAAACTCAATCGAAATCATGCCGATGCCACGGCAGCCTGGGTGCCGGTGGCGATCAGCCGGCGGGCCGCAAGACGCCCCGCTTCCTGCCATTGCCCCAGGCCAAGAAAGCCGCCGGGGCCATACACACGCACCAGCTCGCCGGCAGGACCATCGCCGAGCTGCAGCACCCTGCCCTGCAGCAGACCGCGGGCCGCTTCGTCGTCGAGCTCGACGGCGGCGAAGTCCGCCACCAGGGCGTCGGCCGCCTGCAGCAGGCCGTCGCGCTCGGCGCTCGCCTCGAGCGCCTCGAGCGACACCGCCTGGCTGAGCTGGAAACGACCGATGCCGGTCCGGCGCAGCGCGCACAGGTGTGCGCCGCAACCGAGCGCGGCACCGATGTCCATCGCCAGGCTGCGGATGTAGGTGCCCTTGCTGCAATGCACGCGGATGGTGAAGCGCTCACCCTCGAAGCCAAGCAGCTCGAGCGCATGAATACTGACCCGGCGCGCCTCGCGCTCGAGCTCAATGCCCTCGCGCGCATATTCGTACAAGGCCTTGCCGTCGCGCTTGAGCGCGGAGTACATCGGCGGCACCTGCTCGATGTCACCCCGAAAGCGCGCCAGCACGGCATTCAACTGGGCTTCGCTCACCGCCACAGGGTGCGTGGCGGTGACCGCCCCCTCCGCATCGCCACTGTCGGTTTCCACCCCGAGCTGCACCACCGCCTCGTAGGTCTTGTCGGCGTCGAGCAGCATCTGCGAGAACTTGGTCGCCTCGCCAAAGGTGAGCGGCAGCAGGCCGCTCGCCATCGGGTCGAGCGTGCCGGTGTGCCCGGCCTTGGCCGCGTTGAGCAGGCGCCGCGCGGTCTGCAGCGCGGCGTTGGAGCTTAAGCCCTGCGGCTTGTCGAGCAGCAGCACCCCGTCCACCTGGCGGCGGACGATCTTGCGCTGCGGCTGCTTCGGCCGGCGCGCACGCGCCGGCGCCTCAGGGCTTGGCGTCGCCGTCATTGCCCGCCTGGCCGTCATCCGGATGGCGCGCCTCGTCCTCGCGCACCACCTCGTCGATCAGCTTCGACAGCCGCGCGCCCTCCTCGACCGAGCGGTCGTAATGGAAGTGCAGCTCGGGGATGGTGTGGATGCGGATGCGGCGGCCGAGCTCACGGCGCAGGAAGCCACTCGCGCGGCGCAGGCCCTGCAGGATCTCGGGCACGTCGCCCTCCCCCGTCATGCAGGTGAAGTACACCTTCGCATGGGCGTAGTCGGGCGTGATCTCGACCTCGGTCAGCGTGATGAAGCCGACACGCGGATCCTTCACCTCGAGCCGGATCAGTTCGGCCAGCTCGCGGCGGATCTGCTCCACCACGCGCTGGCTGCGGGAATACTCCTTGGGCATCGCTTACAGGGTCCTCGCCACTTCCTTGATCTCGAACACTTCGAGCTGGTCGCCTTCCTTGATGTCGTTGTAGTTGCGCAGCTGCAGGCCGCACTCGTACCCGAACTTGACTTCCTTGACGTCGTCCTTGAAGCGCTTGAGCGACTCCAGCTCGCCGGTCCACAACACCGTGTGGTTGCGCAGCAGGCGCACATGCGAGCCACGCCGCACCACGCCTTCGAGCACGTAGCAGCCGGCGATGGAGCCGACCTTGGAGATCGTGAACACCTGGCGGATCTCGACCAGGCCGATCACTTCCTCGCGCTTCTCCGGTGCCAGCATGCCCGACAGCGCCGCCTTCACCTCATCGACCGCGTCGTAGATGATGTTGTAGTAGCGGATGTCGACGCCGAAGCTCTCGGCCAGCTTGCGCGCACCGGCATCGGCGCGGGTGTTGAAGCCGATGATGACCGCGCCCGAAGCCTGCGCCAGGTTGACGTCGGATTCGGAGATCGCACCGACCGCGGCGTGGATGACATTGACGCGGACTTCGTCGGTGGACAGCTTCTGCAGCGACTGCACCAGCGCTTCCTGCGAACCCTGCACGTCGGCCTTGATGATGAGCGGCAGGCTCTTGACCTCGCCCTCTGCCATCTGCTCCATGAGCGTCTCGAGCTTGGCCGCCTGCTGCTTGGCGAGCTTGACATCACGGAACTTGCCCTGACGGAAGAGCGCGATTTCGCGCGCCTTCTTCTCGTCGGCGAGCGCGATCGCCTCGTCGCCCGCTGCGGGCACGTCCGACAGACCGAGGATCTCGACCGGAATGGACGGACCGGCCTCGTCGATCTGCTTGCCGTTCTCGTCCAACATCGCGCGGATGCGGCCGAAGGTGGCACCGGCCAGCACCACGTCGCCCTTGCGCAGGGTGCCCGACTGCACCAGCAGCGAGGCGACCGGGCCGCGGCCCTTGTCCAGCCGCGCCTCGATGATCAAGCCCTTGGCCGGCGCTTCGACCGGCGCCGTCAGCTCCAGCACCTCGGCCTGCAGCAGCACGGCCTCGAGCAGTTCGTCGATGCCCGTGCCCTTCTTCGCCGACACCGGCACGAACATCGTGTCGCCGCCGTAGGCCTCGGGGATCACCGACTCCGCGATCAGCTCCTGCGTCACGCGCTCGGGGTTGGCGTCGGGCTTGTCGATCTTGTTGATCGCCACCACCAGCGGCACGCCGGCCGCCTTGGCGTGGTGGATGGCCTCGCGCGTCTGCGGCATCACGCCGTCGTCGGCCGCCACCACTAGGATGACGATGTCGGTGGCCTTGGCACCGCGGGCACGCATCGCCGTGAAGGCCTCGTGACCCGGAGTGTCGAGGAAGGTCAGCATGCCGCGTGCGGTCTCGACGTGATAGGCACCGATGTGCTGGGTGATGCCACCGAATTCGCCGGCCGCGACCTTGGCGGTACGGATGTAGTCGAGCAGCGAGGTCTTGCCATGGTCGACGTGACCCATGACGGTCACCACCGGCGCGCGCGGCAGGATCTCCGCGTCCTTCTGGGCTTCGCTCTCCTCGAGGAAGGCATCGGGGTCGTCGAGCTTGGCGGCCAGCGCCTTGTGGCCCATTTCCTCGACGATGATCATCGCCGTTTCCTGGTCCAGCACCTGGTTGATGGTGACCATCGAGCCCATCTTCATCAGGGCCTTGATCACCTCGGTCGCCTTGATCGCCATCTTGTGGGCGAGATCGGCGACGGTGATGGTTTCAGGCACATGCACTTCACGGACGATCGGCTCGGCCGGCGCCTGGAAGCTGGAGCGGTCGTCCTGCTGCTGACGCCCATGACGACCGCCGCTGCGGCCTGCGCCGCGCCAGTTGTTGCCGCCGGCGCCCGCACCGACTTCGCCGCGGGTCTTGAGCCCACCGCGGCGCTTGTTGGCGCCCTCCGCTTCGCGTGCCGGCGCCGGCGCCGGCGTGCGCTTGGGTTCGCGGCTGGCCGGCTTGTCCTCGGTCTTGGCCGGGCGGTGCAGTGTGCCGGTGGTGGCCTTGGCCGGCTTGGCGGCTTCTTCCTTCTTCTGCTGTTCGGCGCGGATGCGCGCCTCTTCCTCGGCCTTGCGTGCATCGGCCGCGGCGCGGGCAGCCGCCTCGCGCTCCTGGCGGGCACGCAGGTCGGCAGCCTGACGCTCCTTGAGCGCACGCTGGCGCGCCTCGTCGCGCTGGCGCGAGGCGATTTCCTCGTCGCTGAGAATCTCCGACAGCGGCAGCGGCTTGCTGAGCACGGTGGTGGTGACGGGCGCGGCCGCTTCGGGCCCGCGCTTGCCACCCTGCGGCCCACGGCCGGGCGCGCCCGGCGTCGGCCGGGACTCGACTTCGGCGGCGGGCGCCTCAAGCACGGGGGCGGCCTCGACCACGGACTCGGTCATGGGCGCCTGTTCGGCCACCGCTTCGACGGGTGCGGGGCTTTCCACGGTGGGCTCTTCGACCGCCCTGACCTCGGCCACGCCGGGCTCGGCCGCGCTGACGTCGGCAGCCGGTGCCTCGGCCTGCATCACCGGCGCGACTTCGGCCTGGACCTCGTCCACGGCGGCCGGCAGCTCGGCGCTCTCGGCCGCGGGCTCGCCGACGAACTCATCGCGCTTGACGAAGGTGCGCTTCTTGCGCACCTCGACCTGCACGGTGCGCGCGCGCCCGGTGGAGTCGGTGGCACGGATCTCTGTGGTCTGCTTGCGGGTCAGGGTGATCTTGCCCTTGGGCTGCGTGTCGCCATGCGAACGACGCAGGTACTCGAGCAGCCTGGCCTTGTCCTGTTCGGTGAGCAGGTCGGCGGCACCGGACTTCTCGACGCCGGCGCGCTTCAACTGCTCGAGCAGCACCGCGGCCGGCATTTTCAGTTCGCCGGCAAACTGGGTCACGCTCATCTGTTCCATTACTGCACTCCCATCATTCTTCGAACCAATGGGCGCGCGCAACGGAAATCAGCGCCTTGGCTCTTTCTTCGTCGATCCCGGCCATTTCGACCAGCTCGTCGACCGCGAGGTCGGCGAGGTCGTCACGGGTACGAATGCCCTTCTGGGCCAGTGTGGCGGCAAGGGTCTTCTCCATGCCTTCGAGGCCGAGCAGGTCATCCGAGACGTTCTCGAGCTGCTCTTCGGTGACGATCGCTTCGGTCAGGAGCACGTTGCGTGCGCGGTTGCGCAGCTCATTGACCGTATCTTCGTCAAAGGCCTCGATCTCCAGCATCTCGGCCAGCGGCACGTAGGCCACTTCCTCGAGCGAGGAGAAGCCTTCCTCGATCAGGATGTCGGCGAGTTCCTCGTCCACATCCAGCTTTTCCATGAACAAGGCGCGCAGGCCCTGCTGCTCCTGCGCGGTCTTCTCGGCCGACTCCTGCTCGCTCATCAGGTTGATGGTCCAGCCGGTGAGCTCGGAGGCGAGCTTGACGTTCTGGCCATTGCGACCGATGGCGATGGCGAGGTTGTTCTCGTCCACCACCACGTCCATGGCGTGCGCCTCCTCGTCGACGACGATCGAGACCACCTCGGCCGGCTGCAAGGCGGCGACCACGAACTGTGCCGGGTCGGCCGCCCACACGATGATGTCGATCTGCTCGCCGCCGATCTCGTTGCGCACCGCGGTGACGCGCGAACCGCGCAGGCCGACGCAGGTGCCGATCGGGTCGATGCGCTGATCGTTGGACTTGACCGCGATCTTGGCGCGCAGTCCGGGGTCACGCGCACAGGCCTTGAGCTCGAGCAGGCCGTCCTCGATCTCGGGCACCTCGAGCTCGAACAGCTTCATCAGGAATTCGGGCGCGGTGCGCGACAGCACCAGCTGCGGACCGCGGGCGCCGCGGTCGATGCGCAGCAGGAAGGCCTTGACGCGGTCGCCGACGCGCAGGTTTTCGCGCGGGATCTGCTGATCACGCGGCAGCACGGCTTCCATGCGCCCCACCTCGATGATCGCGCTGCCGCGCTCCATGCGCTTGATGGAACCCGAAACGAGGAATTCCTTGCGGTCGAGGAAGTCGTTGAGCACCTGCTCGCGCTCGGCATCGCGGATCTTCTGCAGGATCACCTGCTTGGCAGCCTGAGCGCCGATGCGACCGAAGTCGATCGGCTCGAGCTCTTCCTCGATGTAGTCGCCGATCTGCACATCCGGGCGCAGTTCGCGGGCGTCGATGATGCCCATCTCGGCTTCGTCGTTGCTCACCTCTTCATCGAGCATGACGAGCCAGCGACGGTGCGAGGTGTAGTCGCCGGTATCACGGTCGATCGCCACCACCACGTCGGCGTCGTCGTGGATGCGCTTCTTGGTCGCGGAGGCCAGCGCGGTTTCGAGCGCGGCAAAAACGATGTCCTTGGCGACGTTCTTCTCGCGCGCCAATGCATCAACAAGCAGCAGGATCTCGCGGCTCATTTCAGTAAAACCTCCACATCCACAGTCTCAAAATTGGGGTACAAGGCGGGCCTTCTCGATGTCGTCGAAGGGCAGCAGTACCTCGCCCTTTTCGGTGCGGAGCGCCACTGCGCCATCACGCACCCCCTCGATCACGCCCACGAAATTGCGTTGATTGCCGATCGGCAAGGACAAGCGGACCTGCGCCTGCTCGCCGGCGAAGCGCTCGAAATCGGCAAGCTTCTTGAGCGGGCGATCGAGCCCGGGCGACGACACCTCGAGGCGGTCGTAATCGATGTTCTCGACCTCGAACACGCGCTGCAACTGGTTGCTCACCGTGGCGCAGTCATCGACGGTGATGCCACGCTCGATGTCGAGAAAGACGCGCAGCAGCCGCCCCTTGGGCGAGAACTCGACATCCACGAGTTCGTATCCAAGACCGCTCACCACCTGCTCGATCAGTTGCTCGACATCTGTACGCATGCGCTCCTCGGCTTGCTCGACGCGTTCTTCAACCGGCGCCACATCGGGCGCCACAAATAAAAAATGGGCGAAACGCCCATCAAACAATTGCCCCTGCAGGGAATACACCGCTGGCCACAACCGCGTGACGGACGGTCGCTACCCGGTCATGCACCGCCGCCACAAAAGTGGCGCACAACCCGAAACCTATCCATCAAAGCCGCAGGAGTATAGCGCCAATACGCTGCGCGGGCAAACCATCGCAAGTCATCATTTGCGAGGGTCGTGCCCGGACAGCGGCCCGCTGGACGACGACAGGAGGACGGGCGAAGCGTTCGCAATCGATACGCGCCCTCAGCGTCCCTTGCCGCCGCCGTGCGGCTGGGTGCGATGCAGCTTCACCGGACGCTTGGCGCGCTCGTCGTGCTCGCGACTCTGTGGCATCGGCAGGCCGGCGAGGCGGCAGGCGTCGGCCTCGGGCATCTCCATCCACATGCCGCGCTTGAGCCGCGCCGGCAACTCGACGTTGCCGTAGCGCACGCGCATCAGCCGGCTCACGGTGAGACCGACCGCCTCGAACATGCGCCGCACCTCGCGGTTGCGCCCCTCGGAGATCGTCACCCGGTACCAGTGGTTGGCGCCCTCGCCGCCCTCATCGCGCAGCAGGTTGAACTTCGCCGCGCCATCCTCGAGCTGGATGCCCTCGGTCAGCGACTTCGCCTGCTCCTCGCTCAGTTCGCCAAGCACGCGCACGGCGTACTCGCGCTCGAGCTCGTAGCGTGGATGCATGAGCTTGTTGGCCAGCTCGCCGTCGTTGGTAAATAGCAGCAAGCCGGAGGTGTTGAAGTCCAGCCGCCCGACTGCGAGCCAGCGCCCCTTGCGCAGCAGTGGCAAGCGCTCGAAAACGGTGGGCCGGCCCTCGGGGTCGTCGCGCGACACGATCTCGCCTTCGGGCTTGTGGTAGATCAGCACACGCGGGCTGCGCTGGGTGAAGCGCAGCGGCACCAGCTTGCCGTTGACCTTGACACGATCGCCCGGACCGATCTTCTGCCCGAGCGAGGCCGGCAGGCCATTGACCGAGATGCGCCCCGCCACCACCCACTCCTCGATCTCGCGCCGGGAGGCGACGCCGGCCTGGGCCAGCACCTTCTGCAGGCGCTCGGGTTCGCTGAGCGTGGTCGGGGCGTTGCGCCCGCCCGCCTGGGGGCGGCCGCGCGCCGGGCGCTCGCCGCGCTCGGGCTGGCCAAGCGCCGACTGATGCGCCTCCGGATTGCGCGCCGGATCGCCCTCGATGCGGCGTCCGCGTAGCGCCGGGGCCCCGCCCGCGCGCGGCGGTCGAGGCGTACGCGGGCCGCGCGGGTCGGCGTTCAGGTGCGCGTCCTTGCCGCGCGGCTGCGCATCCTCGTCCTCGTGCCGTCCGTGACGAGGCGCACGCGGGTCGCGATCGAGGATCTCGATGGCGTCAGACTTCTTCTTCAGGGGCGGGCGTAGCGGCCGGTTCGGTTTGCGAGACATCGACGAGGTCCATGATGCGTTCAATTTCGGTCAGTGCCGGCAGCTCGGTCAGGCTGCGCAGCCCCATGTCATCGAGAAAGCGCCGGGTGGTGGCGAACAAGGCCGGCCGACCCGGGGTGTCACGGTGGCCGACGACATCGACCCAGCCGCGCGATTCAAGCGCTTTCAGCACGTTGGGCGACACCGTGACGCCGCGGATGTCCTCGATGTCACCGCGCGTGACGGGTTGCCGATAGGCGATGATCGCCAGTGTTTCCATCACCGCCCGCGAATAGCGCGGCGGCTTCTCCTCCTTCAGGCGATCCAGATAGACCTGGTACTCGGGCCGGGTCTGGAAGCGCCAGCCGCTGGCGAGCTGCACCAGCTCGACGCCGCGGTTGGCGTCAAACCACTCGGCGCGCAGCGTATCGAGCAGTCGGCGCACCAGGTCGGGACCGGGATCGTCGTCGAACAGCCGGCGCAGCTCGGACACCGGCAATGGCGCCGTCGCCGCCAGCAGGGCCGCCTCGACGATGCGCAAGTACGCCTCAGGCGTCGTTTCGGGTTCCATCGGCCAGCTTCACGTAAATCGGCGCAAAGGCCTCGTTCTGCGTCACATCGACCAGCCTTTCCTTCACCAGCTCGAGCACGGCGAGAAAGCTCACCACCAGCCCGGGCGCCCCCAGCCGGGCGTCGAACAGGGTATCGAACACCACGAAGGCGCCGTCGCCGAGCTTGCGCAGGATCGCCGTCATGTGCTCGCGCACCGACAACTGCTCGCGCCCGACGCGGTGGCTCTGGTTCAGCCTGGCCTTCTTCATGATGCGCAGCCACGCCAGTTGCAGATCATGCAGGCTGACCTCGGGCAGGCGCTCCACCACCTTCTCGGCGACGAACACGCCGACCCACTCGAAGTCGCGCTCGACGCGCGGCAGGGCGTCGAGGCGCACAGCCGCCAGCTTGATCTGCTCGTACTCGATGAGGCGGCGCACCAGCTCCGCGCGCGGGTCCTCTTCCTGCGCATCCTCGCGCGGCGGTCGCGGCAGCAGCATGCGCGACTTGATCTCGAGCAGCATCGCCGCCATCAGCAGGTACTCGGCCGCGAGTTCGAGATTGCTCGCCCGCATCGCCTCGACGTATTCGAGGTACTGCGCGGTGAGCGGCGCCATCGGGATGTCGAGCACATCGAGGTTGGCCTTGCGGATCAGGTACAGCAGCAGATCGAGCGGCCCCTCGAACGCCTCCAGGAACACCTGCAGGGCGTCGGGCGGAATATACAGGTCTTTAGGCAGTTCGAGCAGGGGCTGCCCGTAGATGCGCGCGACCGCGTCGAGGGCCTCCGCCTCGACCGGCGCCAGGTCGAGCGGCAGGTTCATCGGGCGTCCGTGCAGGCAGGCGCAGCCATCAGCCGTAATCCAGTCCCATCGACTCGCGCACGTCGCGCATCGTCTCCTGCGCCAGCTTGCGCGCGCGCTCGCAGCCGTCGGCGATGATGCTGCGCACCAGGGTCGGGTCGTCGAGATAGGGCTGAGCGCGCTCGTGCAGCACTTCCTGCTCCTTGAGGATGGCCTCGATCACCGGCTGCTTGCATTCCAGGCAGCCGATCCCTGCGCTGCGGCAGCCTTCCTGCACCCAGCCCAGCGTGCTCTCGTCCGAGTAGATCGCGTGCAGTTGCCAGACCGGGCAACGCTCGGGCTCGCCGGGGTCGGTGCGGCGCATGCGCGCCGGGTCGGTCTGCATGGTGCGCACCTTGCGCGTGACGCTGTCGGCGTCCTCGCGCAGATGGATGGTGTTGCCGTAGGACTTGGACATCTTCTGCCCATCGAGGCCGGGCATGCGCGCCGCGGACGTGAGCAGCGCCTCGGGCTCGACCAGGATCATCTTGCCGCTGCCCTCGAGGTAACCGTACAGGCGTTCGCGATCGCCCAGGCTGAGGTTCTGGGTTTCGTCGAGCAGGGCCTTGGCCTGCTCGAGCGCGTCGTCGTCGCCCTCCTGCTGGAAGCGGGTGCGCAGCTCGTGATAGAGGCGCGCGCGTTTGGAGCCGAGCTTGCGCACCGCGTCCCTGGCCTTGTCCTCGAAGCCGGCCTCGCGCCCATAGAGGTGGTTGAAGCGGCGCGCGAGCTCGCGCGTGATTTCGACATGCGGCACCTGGTCCTCGCCCACCGGCACCTTGTCGGCGCGGTAGATCAGGATGTCGGCCGACTGCAGCACCGGGTAGCCGAGAAAGCCGTAGGTCGACAGGTCACGGCCATCGCTGCGCTCCTGCTGGTCCTTCCAGCTCGGCACGCGCTCGAGCCAGCCGAGCGGCGCCATCATAGACAGCAGCAGGTGCAGCTCGGCATGTTCGGGAACGTGCGACTGGATGAAGAGCGTGGCCTGGGCGGGATCCACGCCGGCCGCGAGCCAATCGACGACCATGTCCCACACACTGTCGGCGATCACCGCAGGGGTGTCGTAATGCGTGGTCAGCGTATGCCAGTCGGCGACGAAAAAGAGGCAGGGATACTCCTCCTGCAGCTTCACCCAGTTTTTCAGCACGCCATGGTAGTGACCGAGGTGGAGTCGGCCACTGGGGCGCATGCCGGAAAGGACGCGTTCTGCGTACATGAGGAATCAGAAACCGAGGACAGTGGAGAGCAGGTAGCGGAAGCCGGCGATCAGCGGCCACAGGATGGTGCCGAGCACGCCGGTGAACAACAGCACGAGCAGGATCGGGAAACCATAGGGCTCGAGGCGTGCATAGCGCCAGGCGAGCCGATTGGGCAACAGGCTGACCGCGATGCGCCCGCCATCGAGCGGCGGGATCGGCAGCAGGTTGAGCACCATCAGCACCGCGTTGATCTGGATGCCGGCATCGGCCATCTTCAGCATCGCAATGGTGTAGGTGCCCGGCTCGGCGGTCGCCGCAAAACGGAACAGGATCGCCCAGCCGATCGCCATCACGAGGTTCATGAAGGGCCCGGCCGCCGCCACCCACAGCATGTCGGCCTTGGGATTGCGCAGGCGGCCGAAATTGACCGGCACCGGCTTGGCCCAGCCGAACAGGATGCCGCCCGCCCCCGCCAGCGAACTCAAGGCCAGGATGCCCGCCGGCACGAGGATGGTGCCGACCGGGTCGATGTGACGCAAGGGATTGAGCGTGATGCGCCCGGCCAGGTCCGCGGTCGGGTCGCCGAAATGGCGCGCGACGTAGCCGTGCGCCGCCTCGTGCAGCGTGATCGCGAGCAGCACGGGCAAGGCCCAGATCGCCAGGGTAGGTATCAGCGAATCCATGAAGGGCTCGATCGCAAACGCCGCATTCTATAGGCCGAAAGGCTCGAGCGGACCGCGGCCGGCACGCACGAGCACGGGCGAGCCCGAGGTGAGATCGATCACGGTGGTCGCCTCCGGCCCGCAGTAGCCGGCCTCGATGATCAGATCGACCTGCTTGCCGAGACGGTCGCGGATGTCGTCGGCGTCGCTCATCGGCAGATCCTCGCCGGGCAGGATCAGCGTCGAGGTGAGCAGCGGCCCCTCGATCTCGGCGAGCAGGGCCGACACCACGGCATGCTCGGGCACACGCAGGCCGATGGTCTTGCGCTTCGGGTGCAGAACGCGACGCGGCAACTCCTTCGTCCCCTCAAGGATGAAGGTGTACGGCCCGGGCGTGGTCGCCTTGAGCAGGCGGTACTGGCTGTTGTCGACACGCGCATAGGTGCCGATCTCGGAGAGATCACGGCACATCAGTGTGAAGTGGTGGCGCTCATCGACGCCGCGCAGGCGCCGGATGCGCTCGAGCAGTGCCGCGTCGCCGATCTGGCAGGCGAGCGCGTAGGCCGAATCGGTCGGCAGCACCACCAGACCGCCGCCGCGGATGATCTCGGCCGCCTGGCGCACCAGGCGCGGCTGCGGCTGCTCGGGGTGAAGGGAGAAGAACTGGGCCATGTCGGTATTGTCGTTATAGGGGTTCGGCGCGGGGCAGCCACACATCGGGGGATGGGACGAAAGCCCCGGCCAGGGCGCAAGGCAAGGGCGGTGTCACATCAGGCGCGACCACACCGGCTCGAGGTCGGCCGGCAGCGGATTGCAGCGCCCGAGATCGACCGGGCTTTCCTTCTCGCCGTGGAAATCCGAGGCTCGTGAGGCAAGCAGCCCGCGCTGGCGGGCAAGACTGGCGAAGCGGCGCATCTCGTCTTCGGTGTGCGCCCCGGAGACGACCTCGACGGCTTCGCCGCCGGCGGCGATGAAGCGATCGAAGAGCCGGCCCAGATCCGCGGCGGACAGGCGGTAGCGCGCCGGATGCGCGACCACGGCGATCCCGCCTGCGGCGCGGATCCAAGCCACCGCGTCCTCGAGGGCGGCCCAGGCGTGTTCGACGTAGCCCGGCTTGCCCCGCACCAGGTAATGGTCGAACACGGTCCTGACATCGGGCATCACGCCGCTGGCCACGAGGTGGCGGGCGAAATGGGCGCGACTGACGAGCGCCGGGTTGCGCGCAAAGCGATGCGCCCCGGCGAGGGCGTCGGCGATGCCGATCCGCTCGAGCGCCTCGGCGATGCGTCGCGCACGCGCGTCGCGCCCTGCGCGAAGCTGTTCGAGGCCGGCGACCAGCGTCGGATCACGATGATCGATGCCGAGCCCCACGATATGGATCGTCTCGCCGGCGAAGGACACCGAGACCTCCACCCCAGCCACGAAGTGCAGCCCATGGACGGCGGCCACGCGCGCCGCGGCGTCGATGCCGCCGACCTCGTCGTGGTCGGTCAGGGCAAGCAGCTCGACGCCATTGGCGAGAGCGCGCAGGACGACGGCCTCGGGCTCCAGCCAGCCGTCCGACACCGTCGAGTGACAGTGAAGGTCGGCGTTGATGGCGTGCAGCGCGCGGGCTGGCGAAGAAAGCATGAATGCGGTGATCCGGAAGGCAAGGCCTCAATGATAGCAAAGCGCCCCGGCAGCCTGCGCCGAATCCGTGCGGTGACAGCGGCCGCTGCGAGGACAGGCCTGCCGACAAGCCTTATGATCGGCGCTTCCGCAATGCCCTTGCCCGCCATGTCCTCTGCCGCCTCCAAGCCCGAGACCTCGCGTACGCCGCTCCCCCGGCCCAGCGCCCACACCCCCTTCGAAGACGTCCAGGGGGTGCTCACCGGCTGCCTGTTCGCGGCGCTGGCGCTGGTGATGTTTCGCGAGAGCACCCTGCTGACCGGAGGCACGACGGGGCTGTCCTTCCTCCTCCATTACCTCAACGGCTGGTCGCTGGGCGCGACGCTGTTCGTGCTCAACCTGCCCTTCTACCTGTTCGGCCTGCGCGTGCTGGGGCGTGCGTTCACGATCAAGACCTTCTGCGCGGTCGGGGTGCTCGCCGTCTACACGGAGACCCTGCCCCTGCTGGTGAGCTTCGACCGGCTCGACCCGGTGTTCTCGAGCATCATGGCCGGCCTGCTCGCCGGCACCGGCATCCTGATCCTGATCCGGCACGGCGCCAGCCTCGGCGGGGTGACCATCCTCGCGCTCTACCTGCAGAGGCGGCGCGGCTGGCGCGCCGGCGTGGTGCAGATGGCCTGCGACTGCGCGATCCTGTCGCTCGGTCTGCTCGTCGTCAGCGTGGACAGGGTGGCACTGTCGGTGCTGGCCGCCGCCGCGGTGAACTTCGTCATCGCGGTCAACCATCGCCCCGACCGCTACTTCGGCATCTGAGACGAGCCCTGACCCTGCTCGGCAGAACCGGCCTCAGCGTCTTGCTCTGCCTGCGCCCGCACCCGCGCGGCCTCGGCGGCAGCGATCATCTGGGCCCGTGACGCTGGCGTCTCCAGGCTGATGCGCCCGAGCGCGCCATCACGATAGTCCTGCAGCAGGATCTGCGCGGCCTTCTCCAGATCCAGGCCGCCGCCCTTGACCAGGCAGCCGCGGCGTCGCCCCACCGTCTCGAGCAGCGCATGACCATCGAGCGCGGCCGTTGCGGCCGCATCGAGCTTGTAGCGCGCAGCCAGCCGGGCCGGGTAACGCGCGATCAGGATCTCGCCGAGGAAGGCGGCCACCTCCTCGTCGATCACCGCGTTGCGACCGATCGCGTGGCTCGCCGCGAGCATGTAGCCGTCGGCATCGAAGTCGATCTTCGGCCACATCATGCCCGGGGTGTCGGTGAGCGTCATGCCCGGCCCCAGGTCCAGCGTCTGCTGGTGCTTGGTGACCGCCGGTTCGTCCCCCACCTTGGCGACCTTGCGCTTGAGGAGGGCGTTCATCAGGGTCGATTTGCCGACGTTGGGAATGCCCATGATGATCATGCGCAGCGGCTTCACGCCGTCGTCCCGGTGCGGCGCGAGCGCGCGGCAGAGGGCGGGAATGCGCGCAACCTCGGCCGCACTTTTGGCCGAGATCGCGACCGCCTGCACCCCGGGCTGGCGGTTGTAGAAGTCCAACCAGGCGCGCGTCGCCTCGGGGTCGGCCAGGTCGGACTTGTTGAGCAGCTTCAGGCAGGGCCGGTTACGAAAACGCCGCAGTTCGGCGATCATCGGGTTGCTGCTGGCCTCGGGCAGGCGAGCGTCGGTGACTTCGATGACGACATCGATGGCGGCCATGGCCTCGGCCGCCTTCTTGCGCGCCGAAGCCATGTGACCGGGAAACCACTGGATGGGCATGGGAGATCCGCAAAGCTGAACTGGCGCGGATTATCCCACCTCGCGGCCGCTACGGCATGCCCGATCAACGGACCATCTCAAGCGCACGGCACACTGCCCGGGACCACTGCCGCAGCCCGCAGGGCATGCGGCCTGGAGATTTTTTTCGATCCCGACGAAATAAGTTCACGCACGGCCGAAAAACCGTGTATCTTGCCGCTCGCAGTCGATTCAAGCAGTGGTTGTTCTGGTGGTTGCCCGCGTGTTCCAAGAGAGCGCGTGCCGGTTTGATGCCTCCTGATTACGTTTCTTGATCGTTCCTGCATCTCCGGGGCGCAAGCCCGCAATTCTTCATATGGAACGCAAAATGAGCACTCAAACCGGTACCGTGAAATGGTTCAACGACGCCAAGGGCTTCGGCTTCATCACTCCTGAAGGCGGCGGCGACGACCTGTTCGCCCACTTCTCGGAAATCCAGAGCAAGGGTTTCAAGAGCCTGGCCGAAAACCAGCGCGTGGAATTCGAAGTCAAGACCGGCCCGAAGGGCCTGCAGGCGGCCAACATCCGCCCGCTGTAATCGAACCGACGTCACCGACGTCCTTCGATGCATCCGAGACGCGGCCTTTGGCCGCGTTTTTGCTTTTCCGGCGGCCTTGGGCCGCATTTCTGCTTTTGTGGCGCCGCATCCGGACGGCCAGAATCGCCGATAATCGCCACTTCGCAGCCCTGCTGCACATCGCCGCGCCTGCGGCCAGAACACCATGACCGACTCCGCCCGCTCCCCCTCCGCCAGTGCGGATGCCTCCACCGCCGAAGCCACCCTGCGCTTCGCCGACCTCGAGCTGCCCGCGCCGCTGCTGTCCGCGCTCGCCGACGTCGGCTACGAAACCCCATCGCCGATCCAGGCCGCGTGCATCCCGCAGTTGCTCGCCGGCCACGACATCCTCGGCGAGGCCCAGACCGGCACCGGCAAGACCGCCGCCTTCGCGCTGCCGATGCTGGCGCGCATCGACCTCGCCGACACCCGGCCGCAGGTGCTGGTACTCACCCCGACGCGCGAGCTGGCGATCCAGGTCGCCGAGGCCTTCGCCAAGTACGCTCACCACCTGAAGAACTTCCATGTGCTGCCGATCTACGGCGGCCAGAGCATGGTCGTGCAGCTGCGCCAGCTGTCGCGCGGCGCGCAGGTCATCGTCGGCACCCCGGGCCGGATCATGGACCACCTCGAGCGCGAGAGCCTCAAGCTCGATGCGCTCAAGGCCATCGTGCTCGACGAGGCCGACGAGATGCTGCGCATGGGCTTCATCGACGACGTCGAGTGGATCCTCGAGCACACGCCGGCCGAGCGCCAGACCGCACTGTTCTCGGCGACGATGCCGAACGTGATCCGCGACGTCGCCCGCCGTCATCTGCGCGAGCCGCAGGAAATCAAGATCCGCGCCGCCACTTCGACCGTGGCCAAGATCAGCCAGCGTTACTGGCTGGTGCGCGGCGTCGACAAGCTCGATGCGCTCACCCGCATCCTCGATGCCGAGGAAAGCTTCGACGCCGCGCTCGTCTTCGTGCGTACCAAGATCGCCACCGAAGAGCTCGCCGACAAGCTCGCCGCACGCGGCTACGCGGCCGCCGCCCTCAACGGCGACATGACCCAGGGCCTGCGCGAGCGCGTGATCGAGCAGTTGAAGAACGGCACCCTCGACATCGTCATCGCCACCGATGTCGCCGCGCGCGGCATCGACGTGCCGCGCGTGTCGCACGTCATCAACTACGACATCCCCTACGACACCGAAGCCTACGTGCACCGCATCGGCCGCACCGGCCGTGCCGGCCGCGAAGGCGTGGCGATCCTGTTCGTCGCGCCGCGCGAGACGCGTATGCTGAAGATGATCGAGCGCGCCACCCGCCAGCCGATCACGCCGATCGCGCTGCCCAGCAGCGAAGAGGTCACCAACCTGCGCGTGGCGCAGTTCAAGCGCCAGGTGGTCGATGCGATCGGCAGCGAGGAGCTCGGCTTCTTCATGGGCATCGTCAACGACCTCGTCGATGAGAACGAACTCGACATCCACGAGGTCGCGGCGGCGCTGACCCTGCTTGCCCAGCGCGAGCGTCCGCTGCAGATCGAGCAGTCCGGCCGCGGCTGGGAGCTCGCCACCGCCGCCCCGGGCGAAGGCCGCGGCCCGCGCGCCGAACACTTCACCACCGGCGCACCGCGCGAGCATGCGCCGCGCCCCAACCGCGACGAAATCCTCGCCCGTCGCCGCGCCTTCGCCGACGGGGCGCTGGTGCGCTACCGCATCGAGGTTGGCCGCGCCCATGGGGCGAGCCCGAAGGAGATCGTCGGCGCCATCGCCAACGAGGGCGGCATCGAAGGCAAGTACATCGGCCAGATCCACCTCTTCGACGACTTCTCGACGGTCGAGCTGCCCGCCAACCTGCCCGATGACCTGCTCGGCATCCTGAAGCGCACCCGCGTGCGCCAGATGCCGCTCAACATCCGCGCGCTGAGTCATGCCGAAGCTGCCGCCATGCCCGAGCGCCGTCGCCCGCCGCGCGACCACGGCAACGCTCGCGACGCTGAGCGCCCGGGCCCCAAGCCTGCCCCCCACGCCGGCGCCGCGGCGCCGCGCAAGCCGTCGTTCGGCCAGGGGCGCGAGCCCTGGACCAAGCCGGCGGGCGACGACCGCCGCAAGCCGGTCGGCAGTGGGCCCAGCCACGGCGGGCGCAAGCCGCAACGCAACACCGACCCCACGCGGGCGCCTTCTGCAGGCGGCAAGAAATATCGGCCGAGCTGAGCCGGCGGTGCCCATCGCGGGCGATGCGTGAAATCCACACAGGCGGGGCTGCAAGCCCCGCGCTAAGATTCGCGCCTGCGTTCATCGAACCGTCACAATGCAAGGCAACCCCATGGCGTGCGAATGATGTCAGCCATCATGCGCATGCTGGCGCTGATAGCGGGCCTGTGTGCTCTCCAGGCGCCGGCTTTCGCCGCGCAAGCCCTGACCCTGGGCATCTTCGCCCATCGACCCAAGGTCGCCATGGAGCAGGCCTGGACCCCCTTTGTCGCGTATCTCAACGCCAACCTGGACGGCGTCGCCGTTCGCCTGCGCGTGCTCGAGCAGACCGAGATGAAGGATGCGCTGACGCGCGGAGAGCTCGATCTGGTGCTCACCAACCCGGCTCATTTTGTCGCACTGCGGGTCGACAATGCGCTGTCGGGGGCGATCGCGACCCAGGTCAACAACGAACATGGCGTGCCCGTCGGGCGGTTCGGCGGCGTCATCGTCGTACGCAAGGACAACGCGGCGATTCGTACCCTCGCCGATCTCGGCGGTCGCCTGGTTGGCACCACCAGCGCCAATTTCCTCGGCACCTTTGCCGCCCAGGCCCATGAGCTGCTGTCCGCCGGGGTCGCGCCGCGTGCGCTCAGATTGAAGACCCTGACGCAGTACCAGGACCGGGTGATCGATGCCGTGCTGTCGGGTGAGGTCGAGGCAGGTTTCGTGCGCACCGGCCTCATCGAGGAACTCACGCGTGAAGGGCGCACCGACCTCCACCTGCTCGAAGTGATCAACCGCCGCGAGCTGCCGGGCTTTCCCTATGCGTCGTCGACCGGGCTGTATCCGGAGTGGCCACTGGTCGCCCTGCCCCACGCCGACGAAGCCGCCGTGCGCAGGATCGCCTCGCTCGCCCTGATGCTTCCCGCGGACCATCCCGCCGCGCGTGCCGCCGGCATTCATGGCTTCACCGTCCCGGCCGACTACTCCGTCGTCGAGGACCTTCTGCGCACGCTGCGCCTGCCGCCTTTCGACACCACGCCGAGCTTCACCTGGCACGATGTCCTGGTGCGCTACCAGCTCTGGTTCTTCATCCTGGGCCTGGCCGTGGTGACCATCCTGCTGCTGCTGGCGCGCGTTGCGCAAAGCCATCACCAGCTCGTGCGCGCCCACCAGCAGTCTCGTCGTCTGGCCGAGCAGATCGACCTCGAGCACCACTACCTGAGCAACGTGGTCGAGGCGGCAGGCGCCGCAAGCTGGGAGCTCGAGCTCGCGCGCGGCGAGTACCGCGTGGACCGGCGCTGGGCCGACATGCTCGGCCTTGCCCCTGAGGACAGCCTCGTGCTTGACCGCGCCGCCTGGCGCGCCATGGTCCATCCCGACGACGTCGACCAGTTCGAGCGCGGACTTGCACGCCACATCGCAGGCGAACTGCCCTGCTACGAGCAGGACTTGCGCCTGCGGCACCGTGACGGTCGCTGGCTGTGGGTACACGATCGCGGCCACGTCGTCACGCGCGCGCCCGATGGAAGCGCACTGCTGCTGATCGGCGCCCAGCTCGACATCAGCCGCCGCAAGCTCAACGAGGAGAAGCTGCGCCTGGCGGCGAGCGTGTTCGCCAGCAGCTACGAGGCGATCCTGATCACCGATGCCGACAACCGCATCATCGATGCCAACCCGGCCTTCACCCGCATCACCGGTTTCACCCGCGACGAAGTGATCGGCCAGACGCCCGCGCTGCTCAACTCGGGGCGGCAGGGGCGCGAGTTCTACCGCAACATGTGGTCCAGCCTGCACGAGACCGACCACTGGCAGGGCGAGCTGTGGAACCGCCGCAAGGACGGCACCGAGTTCGCCGAGATGTTGTCGATCAGCCGCGTGCGCGACGGCGACGGGCGGGTGATGCACCACGTTGCCCTGTTCTCCGACATCAGCCATCTCAAGCTGCACGAGGAAGAGCTCAACCGCATCGCCTACTTCGACCCCCTTACGGGTGCGCCCAACCGCCGCCTGCTCGACGATCGCCTGCGCCAGGCGATCGCGCATGCGCGCCGCACCGGCAAGGCGCTCGGTGTGTGCGTGATCGACCTCGACGGCTTCAAACCGATCAACGATCAGTACGGCCACGAGGCCGGTGACCGCCTGCTGGTCGAGATCGTGGACCGCCTCAACGGCCTGCTGCGCGCCAGCGACACGGTCGCGAGGCTGGGCGGCGACGAGTTCGTGCTGCTGCTCGAGGACATGGACGGCACCGCGGTGCTGGCGCGCGTCCTCGAGGCGATCCGGCAGCCGATGCAGTTCGGCCGGGATCGGGTCAGCGTGTCGGCAAGCATCGGTGTCACCTGCTTCCCCGAGGACGATGTCGACCCCGACACCCTGCTGCGCCATGCCGACCAGGCCATGTACCGCGCCAAGCAGCGCGGGCGCGACTGCATCCAGCATTTCGACACCACCGTCGAGCAGCATCTGGCCAACCGCCAGAAGCGCTGCCTGCGTCTCGAGCAGGCCCTGCGCGAGCGCGAGTTCGTGCTCCATTACCAGCCCCAGGTCGACATGCCCGGTGGCCGCATGATCGGCGCCGAGGCGCTGATCCGCTGGCAGCATCCCGAACAAGGCCTGCTCGCGCCCGCCCACTTCCTGCCCGACGTGGAGGGCACCGAGCTGGAGGCCGCGATCGGCGAGTGGGTGATGGACAGCGCGCTGAACGAGCTCGAGCGCTGGCGCGAAGCCGGCCTCGACATCTCGGTCAGCATCAACGTCGGCGCCAACCACCTGCTCAAGCCCGGTTTCGTGGACACGGTGCGCAGCGCCCTGCAGCGCCACCCCGGCATCCCGCCGGCACGGCTCGAGCTCGAGATCCTGGAGTCGACCGCGATCGACGACATGGTGTCGGCACTGGAGGTGCTGCACGCCTGCCGCCGCCTCGGCATCCGGCTCGCGCTCGACGACTTCGGCACCGGTTATGCGTCGCTCAAGCATTTCCGCCAGTTGCCGGTCGACCTGTTGAAGATCGATCGCAGCTTCGTGATCGACATGCTGGACGACGCCGAGGACCGTGCCATCGTGCAGGGCGTGATCCAGCTCGCCAAAGCCTTCGGCCGCGAGGTCATCGCCGAGGGCGTGGAAACGCCGGCGCACGCGGCCGCCCTCACCGCGCTCGGCTGCCGCCTCGGCCAAGGTTTCGGCATTGCCCGGCCAATGCCGGCCGCGCATGTGCTCGGCTGGGTCGCGTGGTATACCGCGGACGCGCGGCAGTGGGCCGAGGACGAGGAGCAGGAAGAGGCCGCCCGGAGCGCGCCGCGGCGCTGAGCCGACCCGCCGGCGCGGGTTGCGGCGGTGTCAGGCCAGCCCGGGGGAGAGCAAGGTGCGCGGCTCGATCACGACCGAGTCACGGCCATTGGTCACCCACACCTGGCCCTCCTGGATGGTGAATTGCAGGCGCATCGTGCGCTCGGACAGGCGCGCCAGCTCGGCGCTCTGCTCGCGCGCGAGCTCGATCACGGTGAGCGATGCCTGGCGCTCGAGCTTGGCGCGCGCACCCGCCCACCACACCTCGAGCGCCCGGCCGTAGGTCAGGACGACCACTTCCCGCGCACGTCCGCAAGCCTTGCGCACCCACTTCTCGTCAGGCTGGCCGACGTCGATCCAGCGCTCGATGGCCCCGGTCAGGTCCTTCTGCCACAGGTCGGGCTCGTCATCCACGCACAGCCCCTTGCCGAAGGCCAGCATCGGATCGGCGAACAGTGCGAAGGCGAGCAGGCGCACCATCATGCGCTCGTCGGTTTCCGACGGATGTCGCGCCAGCGTCAGGCTGTAGTCCGCGTAGTGGCCGCGATCCAGGTCGGCGACCTGGATGTCGGCCTTGAAGATGGTGGCCTTGAGTGCCATCAGTGGATCTGCTCCGGGCCGCGATTGGCCTGCTGCCACGCCATCACCGCGTGCGCGGCATGGGCCATGACGAGGTCGCGGCTGTCCTTGGGCAGTTCGCGCGCCAGTGCGCCGAACAAGGCCTGGGTGGCCTCCTGGCCGATACCGTCGGCGGCGAGGCCGTCGGCGAGGCAGCGGATCTGGATGAAGGCAAGCGCGTCCGCCACCAGCCGCCAGCCGGCGAGCGGCATATCGCGCGCCAGGGCGAGCAATTGACTGCCGAGCTGGGCCGCGAGTCGCAGCGCCTCGTCGCGGTCCTCGGTCACGATCGACGAATGCCACAAGGCCAGGTGCACGCCGCGACGCAACTCAACCTTGAAGTCGATCGCGTTCTCCTCGGCCGCCGCGATGGCCTCGAACTGGCGCAGGAAACGCGCCTCGGCGCTGGCATCGAGCCCGGTGCGCAACGCACCGATGAGCTCGGTCAGACCGGGGATCGCAGCCAGGCCGAAGGCCTGCGTCCACGCCAGGCCCCACTGGTCCATGCCCGATAGCAGCAAGGCCATGCGCAGCGCACGGCCGTCCTCCTCCTCGGCGCGGGCCACCCAGTCGACGAGGTCGCTGCGCAGCTGGCTCACGCCGCGATGACGGACCTCGTCCGGTTCGGCGACGCTGAGCCGGAACACCCGCGCGAAGGCTTCCTGCGCGAGACGGGCGGCCTGGCGCTGGCCCTCGCCGTCGACGAGCGTCGCCAGCGGGTCGACCGGCAGGGGGGCTTGTGGCTTGCGCATCGCGGCGCCTCGGCGTTCGTGGGGGTGGGGACGCATTGTGCCGGCATCGTTCCCAGGTGGCAACGAAGCCTTCCCCGCAGCGGCCGGCCGCAAACGGCATCAGGCGATGTAGCGCTCCCACAGCGAGCTGACGCCGGGCTCGAGCTGCGTCGAGCCGCCGTTGCGAAAGCCGTTGAGGGTGCGCCTCAAGGCCTCGGCGTCCTCGGCGGTGAAGCCGCGCTTGAAATCGGTGAGGATCAGCCGCGACCGCGTCAGCCAGTTGCCCGGCGCGTCGTCGAGTGCACACCAGGCGGCTTCGCGCGGATTGGCCTCGTGCTGCGCGAGCCACAGCATGGCCTCGCGCTCACGCAGCCCGTGCAGCTCGGCACCGCTCTTGGGCAGCATGTGCGGCGTCGCCCCGGCGATCTGCGGGCGGATGTCCGCGGAGAAGCGCGCGACCAGCTTCTGCATCGAGAACAGCATGCGCCAATCAGAGGCGATCACGATGCGGGACTCCGGAAATTCGCGCACCACCGCCTCGATCAAGGGCAGGCAGCGGAAATCCTCGACCTCGCCCCAGGGATGGGTGACGCCGTCGAAGTCCATGAAAATATACGCTTTGCGTGTCATCTTGCTCTCTGCGCGGCACAAAATCCGGGCCTGTTGTCGATCGATGCTGCATTGCAGAATATACTGCAAACCCAGTAGTGCAAGCCTGTATCCGATGTCACGAAACATCACATTATTCGGATACAGTGCGCTTCCGATCCATTCGTGTTGCAATGCAGCAACACCCGACGAACAGCGAGGACTCCATCATGACCCCGATCATCAATCTCGAAGGCAAGGTCGGCCTGATCACCGGCATCGCCAACGAAAAGTCCATCTCCACCGGCGTCGCGGAAGCCTGCGCCCAGGCCGGCGCGAAGCTCGTCATCACCTATCAGAACGACAAGACGCGCGCCTTCATCGAGCCGATCATCAACCGCCTGGGCGTCGACGATGTGTTCTTGCTCGACGTCACCCGCCCCGAAACCATGGATGCAGCGTTTGCCGAGATCGAGGCGCGCCACGGCAAGCTCGACTTTGCCATCCACAGCATGGCCTTTGCCAAGCGCGACGACCTCCACGGGCGCGTCGTCGACACCTCGGCCGACGGCTTCGCGCTGGCGATGGACGTCTCGACCCACTCCTTCGTGCGCCTGGCGAAGAAGGCCGAGCCGCTGATGGTGAAGGCCGGCGGCGGCGCTCTGGTCAGCATGACCTATCTCGGCTCGGAAAAGGTCATTCCCAACTACGGCGTGATGGGCCTGTGCAAGGCCGCGCTGGAGGCGGCGACGCGCTACATGGCGGCCGAGCTCGGCCAGAAGGCCATCCGCGTCAATGCGGTGTCGCCCGGCCCGCTGATGACCCGCGCCGCCTCGGGCATCGCCGGCTTCGACGGCCTGATGGCCGCGGCGGTCGAGCGCTCGCCGATGCACGCCCTGGTCACGCCCGAGGACATCGGCGCGCTAACCGCCTTCCTCGTCTCCGATGCCGGACGCCTGATCACGGGTGGCGTGCATTTCGTCGACGCCGGCTATAACATCATGGCCTAAGCGACAGGAGACGCCATGATCGATCTCGAGGTGGCACGTGCAAGGCTGGGCAGGCAGGCCATCCTGCTGCCAGACCCGGTGCCCGCCCATCCCTTGCTGGAGGGAAAGCCCGAGATCGGTCGTGGCGAATATTCCATCGTGCTCGACAAGGGCGACGGTGAGCGGGTGTACAAGGTCGTCAGCTCGCCCGCTGACTACTTCCTGTACACCGCCGACGATCGCCCGCGCGGACAGCACTTCCCGATCATCCACGCCGACCACGGCATCATCGGTCGCGCCAGGTCGGGCTATCCGCTGCACCTGATCGAGATGGAGAAGCTCTACCCGCTCGACGACGCCTCTCCCGCGGGCGTCCTCGCCCGGCGCCTGATCGAGTTCTACTGGTCGGCCTGCGAACAATGGAGCCGGCTCGGTGCCGACATGGGCCGCATCGCCCTCTATCACATGACGGTCAACCCGCTCTCGGCGAACGACAGCCTGCAGCAGGCCATCAAGGCGCTGTCGGATTTCGTCGAGGACTACCAGGTGCTGCCCGACATCCTCAACGCCAACAACCTGATGATGCGCAAGGACGGGACACTGGTGTTTTCCGACCCGGTGTTCATCGCCTGAACACAGCGCGCGGCGGCTTGCGCGTATCATCGGGGCTCCGATGCAAGCACGCATCGCTGCGGAATCCGGCATGAACCCCCACGACCACGACCATCCCGCCGCGCCACCGCCGGGCACCATCGGCATCGCGCGCAGCGGTGACTTCGACCCGGTGGCCTTCGAGCAGGCCATCACCGACCTGCTCAAGGCCTGCGGCATCGCAGCCGACACCTCGCATACCGGCCGCACCGCCATGCGCGTGCGTGAGCTGTGGCAGCGCCGCCTGCTGGGCGGTTACGATCTCGACCCGGCCGACGTGCTCGGCGAAGGCTTCGAGGACACGCGGCGCGACATGGTCGTCGTGCGCGGCATCGCCGTGCATGGCGTGTGCCCCCACCACCTCGTCCCCTTCCGCGGCGTCGCCCACGTCGCCTACCTGCCCGGCGGCCGCCTGCACGGCTTTGGCCGCATCGCCCGCCTGGTCGATGCGATCGGCCACCGCTTCACCTACCAGGAATGGATGACGCGCGACATTGCCGATGCGCTCATGACCCACGGCCGCGCCGCGGGTGCGGCCTGCGTGATCGAGGCCGAGCAGCTGTGCCTGCTGCTGGGCGAGGACAGGCGCGGCGACGAGCGCGTGATCACGCAGGCCTTTGCCGGCGAATTCGAGCGCTCGGAGCAGGCGCGCAACGAGTTCCTGCGCGCCATCGACAGCCGACGCAACTGACGCCGCGGCTGCACGGAATTCAGTGCAGGTTGATCACGACGGCGCGTCGGGCCAGCCGGTGGGCGCTGACATCGACCAGCACCACCTCGCGCCCCTCGAGCACCACCGCGCCAGGGTAGCGATCATCCCCGCTCGACGAGTACTCGAACTCGAAGGCCCGCCGCAGCACCGCATGCCCGCGCTCGTCACGAGCGAGTCGCAACCCGCGGCCCACCACGGTCTCGTCGAGAAACTGCACGCCTTCACGCAGGCAGGCCCGGCGCGCGGCCTCGATCCCGGCCTCGCGCGCCTTCAGGCTGTCGAACCAGAACCACACGACGCCCGCAAGCAGCAACAATACGACGAGTTCCGTCAGTGTCATGTGCCGCCCACCGGGCCTGCGCCGCTGCCGGTCACTGCAGCATCATGCCGCGGATGGTGAAGTACAGGATGGCGGCCATCAGCGCGGAAGCCGGCACCGTGATGATCCACGCGGCGGCGATGCGCATCAGTTGCGAGCGCTTGACGAGCTCGCGCCGATAGACCTTCTTCAGCCCCTTGCGCTCAACCTTCGAGAAATGCGCCGGATCCTGGGCCTTCTTCGAGCGCTCCTTGAGATCCCTCAGCATCGCGCCCTTCTCCTCGACCGAGGCCTTCTCGAAGTGCGCCACGAAGGCCTCGATGGCCGCGAGATCGCCCTCGGGGTGATGGGCCTTGATCTCGGACAGCATGCGGTCGTAGTTGCTCTTGAGGTACTCGCGCAGGAAGCCGACGCCGAACACGCCACCGACCGCGATATGGGTAGAGCTCACCGGCAGCCCGAGCTGGCTGGCGATGATGACGGTGATCGTCGCCGCCATCGCGATGCAGTAGGCACGCATCTGGTCGAGTTCGGTGATCTCGGAGCCGACCGTACGAATGACCTTGGGCCCGAACAGCGCCAGGCCGAGCGCGATGCCGATCGCGCCCACCATCATCACCCAGGTCGGAATGGGCGCGTCACGGTGGAACTCGCCGCCCGAAGTGACGACATCGACGATCGCCGCCAGCGGCCCGACCGCGTTGGCGACGTCGTTCGAGCCGTGGGCGAAGCTCAACAGGGCGGCGGCGAAGATCAGCGGCACGGTGAAGAGCTTGTTCACACTCTGCTTGGTGTTGGCAACGATGCCGCTGCGCCCGCGCAGGACCCTGCGCACCAGCAGGAAAGTCACCACACCGACCGCCAGCCCGTACAGCACGGCACCGGTGAAGCCGACCTTCCACACCTTGTTCAGGCCTTTGAGGATCAGGTAGGTGGCGAAGGTCCACGCCATGAAGCCCACCAGCACCGGCACCATGCGGCGCGCCGCGTCGGCCATGTCGACCTGGTAGGTGATGCTGCGCTTGACCAGGTACAGGAAGCCGGCGGCGAACAGGCCGCCGAGCAGCGGCGAGATGACCCAGCTGGCCGCGATACTGCTCATCGTGCCCCAGGCCACGATGCCCGGCCCCGCCGCCGCCATGCCGGCGCCGAGCACTGCGCCGACGATCGAATGCGTGGTCGACACCGGCGCCCCCACCGCGGTGGCGATGTTGAGCCACAGCGCGCCTGCCAGCAGAGCGGCGAGCATCACCCACACGAAGGTGTTGGAGTCGGGCAGCTGCGAGGCGTCGATGATGCCGCCGCGGATCGTGCTGATCACCTCGCCACCGGCGATCAGCGCGCCGGCAGCCTCGAAGATCGCAGCGATCACCAGCGCCCCCGCCAGCGTCAGCGCCTTCGAGCCGACGGCCGGGCCGACGTTGTTGGCGACGTCGTTCGCGCCGATGTTCATCGCCATGTAGCCGCCGATCATCGCCGCCATCACGAGGGTCAGGCTACCCTCGCCCGAACCGCGCAGGGCCGAGTAGAACATGACCCCGACGATGAAGAGCACGCCCATGCCGAGGCGGAAGACCTCGCCCCGCCCCTGGTGCGCCGCGCGTTCGATATCGCTGATGTGCTGCAGGTCCACGTTGGACGTCCGGTAAATACGAAAGCGCGTATTGTTTCAGAAAAATTGCGGCCGCCCAATCCGAACATGTGATCGGCCAATGAATTCCGTGCAGAGGGCCGGCGCTGACGGGGCCGGTGCCGCCGCCCCGGCAATCGTGCGCATGCGAGGCTAGAGCTGGTGATACTTCAATGCACGCCCGCGGGCCAGTTCGACCGGATAGCGCCTGGCGTTGATCTCCATCTTGCGCCGCGCGGCTTCGGCCAGGTCGACATCGAGCTTGTCGGCAAGCCGCACCAGGTAGAGCAGCACGTCGGCCAGCTCGAGGGCAACGGCCTCGCGCGTGTCGGGTGGCAGCGCCGCCGACTGCTCGGCGCTCAGCCACTGGAAGTGCTCGATCACCTCGCCCGCCTCGCCCGCCAGCGCCATGGCGAGGTTCTTGGGCGTATGAAAGACATCCCACTCGCGCTCGGCGGCAAAGTGGCGCAGCGCATCGCGCAATTCGATGAGGGCGTCGGCGGCGGCGGGTGGCGTCGTCATTCGATGTGGTGCTCCAGGTCGAAACCCGCGCCCTCGTCGACGCCGAGTCGTTCCACCAGCCAGGGCAGCGCGAGCTCGAGGCGCTGCGGCAGCACCCAGGGCGGATTGACCACATAGAGGCCGCTGCCGAACATGCCGAAGCCGTCACGGGCGGGCTGCCGCACCGCGAGGCGGACGTCCAGCCAGCTCTCCGCGCCGAGTTCGGCCAGACGCTCGGGCAGCGCGCGCGCATCGGCGCGCGCCAGCATCGGGTACCACACGGCGAAGGTGCCGTTGGGAAAGCGCCGCATCGCATCGCGCACGGTATCGACCACGCGACGGTAATCCTCCTTGAGTTCGTAGGGCGGATCGAGCAGAACGACCGCGCGCCGTGACGGCGGCGGCAGCAAGCCCTTGAGCGCGCCGAAACCGTCGGCGCGACGCACCTGGACGCGCTCCGGCTCGGTGTTGAAGGTGCGCTGCAGCGACTCGAAGTCAGCCGGGTGCAGCTCGAACAGGCGCAGACGGTCCTGCGCGCGCGCCTGCGTCATCGCCAGCGCCGGCGAGCCGGGGTAGAACAGCAGCCGGCCGTGCGGGTTGAACTGGCGCACCGCGGCGAGGTAGGCGGCGATCGGCACGGGCGGGTCGTCGCAGCCCCACAGCCGCGCGATACCCTCGGCGGACTCGGCGGTCTTGTCGGCGTGCTCGCTGTCCAGGGCATAGCAGCCGGCACCGGCGTGGGTGTCGATGTAGTACCAGGGCTTGTCCTTGCGGTTGTAATAGGCAAGCAGTTCGAGCAGGATCAGGTGTTTGAGCACATCGGCATGATTGCCGGCGTGGAAGGCGTGGCGGTAGCTGAGCATGAAGGTTTTCCGGTTGCGGCGAGCATCCTAGCATCGGGGTGAGACGGTGCAAAATCCCCGTCGGATCAGCGACATCGCCGCAGATCCAGTGTTTGCATGCTGCAGTGCACTTGCTATGATGCGCCCCCCGACAGCCGTGAGCATCCGGCAAGAGACATCCATAGCGAGAACAAGCATGAGCATCTATGCCCTTGGCGACCGCAGGCCCCGCTTCGGCGCCGGCAGCTGGATCGCGCACAATGCAACCGTGATCGGCTCCGTGACCGCGGGCCGCAACGTCAGCATCTGGTACAACGTGGTGATGCGCGGCGACAACGACCCGATCACCATCGGTGACGACACCAACATCCAGGACGGCTCGGTGCTGCATAACGACGACGGCGTGCCGCTCACGATCGGCAGCGGCGTCACCGTCGGCCACATGGCGATGCTGCATGGCTGCACGATCGGCGATGGTTCGCTGATCGGCATCAACGCAGTGATCCTCAACAACGCCGTGATCGGGCGCCACTGCATCATCGGCGCCAATGCGCTGATTCCCGAGGGTAAGGTCATTCCCGACCGCTCGCTCGTGGTTGGGTCGCCCGGACGCGTGATCCGCACCCTCACCGATGACGAGATCGAGCACCTGAAGTGGAACGCCCAGCACTACGTCGACAACGCCCGCCTGTATGCCGACGAACTGTGCGCGATCGACCCGGCCAGCGTCATCGCGGCCGAGACACGCTGAAACGCCTTCGCGCCGCGGCGCGGCGCAGAAGCTGCCAGAATGGGCGGGCATCCGCACCTGACGCAGCGCCCACGGTGCGCTTGCGCCACCCCTCGCCTGCCCCTCGTTCCGGAGATCGTTGAAATGCATCGCTTGCGCCCGCTTTCCCCTGCCCTGCTGCTCGCCGCCGCGCTGGCCTTCGGCGCCCCGGCCATGGCCGCCGAGGACGCCCCCGCCACGCGCCAGCAGACGGTGGACTTCTCCGCCGAAGCCAGCCAGGCCGCGGTCAATGACCTGGCGGTCGCCGTGCTCTACGCCGAGCATCACGGTCCCAACCCGGCTGCGGTGGCGCGCGAGGTCAATCGGCACATCGCGGCCGCGCTGCAGACCGCGGGCGCACACGCCGACATCAAGGCGCAATCGGGCAACACCTCGACCTGGCCGGTGTATGCGAAGGATGGCCAGGGCCGCATCGAGTCCTGGCGCATGCGCTCCGAGATCCAGCTCGAGAGCGGCAACCTGGCTGCGATGTCCGAACTGGTCGGCACCCTGCAGGCCAGCCTCGCGCTGTCGCAGATCGTCATGCAGCCGGCGCCGGAAACCCGGCGCGCCGCCCTCGACGAAGCGACCGTCGCCGCACTGCGCGCCTTCGAGCGCCGCGCGGCCTTGATTGCCGGCAGCTTCGGCAAGCGCTATCGCATCGCCAGCCTGTCGGTAGGAGACAGCGGAACGCAACCGCCGATCATGCCGCGCATGCGCGCGGCCGCGATGGTGGCCGAGGCGGCACCGGCACCGCTGGAAGGCGGCGAGAGCATGGTGTCCGTGCACGTAATCGGGCGCATCGAGCTGCTCGACTGAGCATTTCGAGCGCGCCCCAGCGCGTGCGGACTGGACCTGCAGGGCCGGACTGGCTTATCGTTGCGGCCATGACGACGTCGCACCGCAACGCCATGCATCGCTGCGCGCCCGCCGCGCCCGTTCTGGCCGCCAGCCTGCTCGCCCTCGCCCTGCTGGCAGGCTGCAGCTCGACACCCACGCCTGCGCCATCGGCCGTGCGGCCGGCGCCACCGCCGGCCAGCCCCATGGCCGGCCCCTACTTCACCCTCGAAGAAGAAACGCAGGCGCGCGAGATGGTGCTGTTCGCGCTCGGCCTGCTCGACACCGGCTACCGCTTCGGTGGCCGCAACCCCGAAGCCGGTCTGGATTGCAGCGGCATGGTGGCCTACATCGTCGAGAACATCAGCGGCCGCAGCCTGCCGCACAACGCAGCGCAGATTGCCGACCGCACGCGGCCGATCACGGTGGCCGAGCTGCAACCGGGCGATCTCGTGTTCTTCAACACGCTCAATCGCCGCCATTCGCACATGGGCGTGTACATCGGCGACGGCCGCTTCGTCCATGCGCCTTCAAGCCGTGGCCGGGTCCGGGTCGAGCGCCTCGACAACCGCTACTTCGCCCCCCGCATCGATGGCGCGCGCACGCTGCTTGCCTCGCGCGACAACCTAGCCGCGGTGACGGCCTGCACCTCGGGCGCCTGCTGAGACCGCGGACTCAGGCTTGCCACATGGCGCGTCAGCGCTGCGGGATCTGGACGTAGATTTCCCCGGGCCGCGTCAGCCCGAGTTCGAAGCGGGCACGCTCCTCGATGGCCTCATTGCCCGACTTGAGGTCATTCACCTCGGCCTCCAGGCTGGCGTTGCGCTCCTCGAGACGCAGGTTCTCGGCGCGCTGGGTGTGCAGCTGGCGGTCGACCTCCCACACCTGCAGCCAGCCCCCCTTGCCCAACCACAGCGGGTATTGAAGCAGCACGACGAGTGCGGTCAGGATCAGGATCGGCCAGCGCATGGATTGGAGTTCGGGTTCGGGTTCGGGGCCGGCAGCACGGACGGCGGGATGTGGATCTTCGCGGCGCCTGTCCGCCAGCGGCTGAGGCACACACGACAAGGCCGGCGGTGTTGGCCGCCGGCCTTGTCACGCTTCCCGCTCAGCGCAGGTTGTAGAACGCGCGTCGGCCCGGATAGAAGGCGGTGTCGCCCAGATCTTCCTCGATGCGCAGCAGCTGGTTGTACTTCGAGATGCGGTCGGAACGGCTCAGCGAGCCGGTCTTGATCTGCATCGCGCGCAGGCCCACGGCGATGTCGGCGATGGTCGAGTCGTCGGTCTCGCCCGAGCGGTGCGAAATCACCGCGGTGTAGCCGGCGAGCTTGGCCATCTCGACCGCGGCGAAGGTCTCGGTCAGCGTGCCGATCTGGTTGATCTTGATCAGGATCGAGTTGGCCACGCCCTGCTCGATGCCCTGCGAGAGGATGCTGGTGTTGGTGACGAAGAGGTCGTCTCCCACCAGCTGCACGCGCTTGCCCAGGCGCTCGGTCAGGATCTTCCAGCCGTCCCAGTCACCCTCGGCCATCGCGTCCTCGATCGAGACGATGGGGAACTTGTCGCACAGGGTCTCGAGGTAGTCGGTGAAGCCTTCGGCGGTGAGCGACAGGCCCTCGCCCTTGAGCTCGTACTTGCCGTCCTTGTAGAACTCGCTCGCGGCACAGTCGAGCGCCAGCAGCACGTCCTGGCCAGGCACGTAGCCGGCGGCGACGATGGCTTCCTGGATCAGGTTGAGCGCCTCTTCGGTGCCGGACACGTTGGGGGCGAAGCCGCCTTCGTCACCGACGGTGGTCGGGTAGCCCTTGGCATCGACGATCTTCTTGAGGTGGTGGAAGATCTCGGCGCCGCAGCGCAGGGCCTCGCGGAAGCTGCCCATGCTCACCGGCATGATCATGCATTCCTGGATGTCGAGGCTGTTGTTGGCGTGCTCGCCACCGTTGATGACGTTCATCATCGGCACTGGCATCACCATCGGGCTGGAGCCGCCAAAATAGCGGTACAGCGGCAGGCCGGCTTCTTCCGCAGCGGCCTTGGCCACCGCCATCGACACCGCCAGCATGGCGTTGGCGCCCAGGCGCGACTTGTTCTCGGTGCCGTCGAGCTCGATCAGGGTGCGGTCGATGAAGGCCTGTTCCTCGGCATCCAGCCCGATGATCGCTTCGGCGATCTCGGTATTCACGTTCTCGACCGCGCGCAGCACGCCCTTGCCGAGGAAGCGCGACTTGTCGCCGTCACGCAGCTCGATCGCCTCGCGCGAGCCGGTCGAGGCACCCGAGGGCACGGCGGCGCGGCCCATGACGCCCGATTCCAGCAGCACGTCGGCTTCGACGGTGGGGTTGCCGCGGGAGTCGAGAATCTCGCGGGCGATCACATCAACGATTGCACTCATGTGTAGTCCTGTTGCTTAACGGAGGATTCGAATCGATCAGCGGGACGCGCGGACCGACAGCCTATCTATGCTGACGCATCGACCTCGCTTCATGAGCGAGGTCGGGCGATAGCCCATATCAGCCTGCGCGATACCGGACGTTCGCAGAATCTGTTCTCAAAGGCTGGTTTCGAGGAAGCCCTGGCGCTTGACCAGGGTATCGATGTCCTTGAGCGTGGTCAGCAGCGCCTTCATCTTCGGCAGCGGCCAGGCATTGGGCCCGTCGGACAGCGCCTTGGCGGGATCCGGATGGGTCTCCATGAACAGACCGGCCACACCCACCGCGACCGCGGCGCGCGCCAGCACGGGCACGAACTCGCGCTGGCCGCCCGAGGCCGTGCCCTGCCCGCCCGGCAGCTGCACCGAGTGGGTGGCGTCGAACACCACCGGGCAGCCCGTGTTGCGCATGATCGCCAGCGAGCGCATGTCGGAGACGAGATTGTTGTAACCGAAGGAGGCGCCGCGCTCGCACACCATGATGGTGTCGGCACCACCATTGGCCTCCTTCGCCTTGTCGGCGACGTTCTTCATGTCGCCGGGAGCGAGGAACTGGCCCTTCTTGATGTTCACCGGCTTGCCGCTGGCCGCGACCGCGTGGATGAAGTCGGTCTGGCGGCACAGGAAGGCCGGCGTCTGCAGCACATCGACCACCGACGCGACCAGCGGGATCTCCTCGATCGTGTGCACATCGGTCAGCACCGGCAGGCCGAGTTGCTTCTTGACCGCCTCGAGCATCTTGAGGCCGGCGTCCATGCCATGGCCGCGGAAGCTCTTGCCCGAGCTGCGGTTGGCCTTGTCGTAGGACGCCTTGAAGATGTAGGGGATGCCCAGTTCGGCGCAGATTTCCTTCATCTGGCCGGCAATGTCCAGGCACATCTGTTCGGACTCGGCCACACAGGGACCGGAGATCAGGAAGACCAGCTTGTCCAGACCGACTTCGAAACCGCAGAGGTTCATGCTTCGCTCCTTCAGGCCGTAGCCTGCTTGCGCGCGATCGCCGCCTTAACGTAGGCGGTGAACAGCGGGTGGCCCTTGCGCGGGTTGGAGGTGAATTCAGGGTGGAACTGGCAGCCGACGAACCAGGGATGGACATCGGCAGGCAGCTCGACCATCTCGCACAGATCGGTGACGGGCGCGCGGCCCGACACCACCAGGCCCTTCTCTTCGAGCTTGGCGAGCAGGGTGTTGTTGACCTCGTAGCGGTGGCGATGACGCTCCATGATCTCGGCCATGCCGTAGATCTGACGCGCCAGCGTACCGTCCTTGAGCTGGCAGAGCTGACCGCCGAGGCGCATGGTGCCGCCGAGGTCGGATTCCTCGGTGCGCTTCTCGATCTTGCCCGTGCGATCCTTCCACTCGGTGATGAGGCCGATCACCGGGTACTGGGTGTCACGCTCGAACTCGGTGGAATGCGCGCCTTGCATGCCGGCGACGTCGCGCGCGAATTCCACCACGGCCAGCTGCATGCCGAGGCAGATCCCCAGGTAGGGCACCTTGTTCTCGCGCGCGTAACGGATCGCCGCGATCTTGCCCTCGGTGCCGCGCTTGCCGAAGCCGCCCGGCACCAGGATCGCGTCCATCGTCTGCAGCACGGCGCAGCCGTCGCGCTCGATGTCCTCCGAGTCGATGTAGTGGATCTTGACCTTCGACTCGGTGTGCATGCCGGCGTGGTTGAGCGCCTCGATCAGCGACTTGTAGGACTCGGTGAGGTCGACATACTTGCCGACGAAGCCGACGTTGACCGTCTGCTTCGGGTTCTCCAGCGCGTGGATCAGCTTCTCCCACACCGACAGGTCGGCCGCACGGGCGAGGATGTCGAGCTTGTGGCAGACGATCTGGTCGAGCATCTGGTCGTGCAGCTGGCCGGGGATCTTGTAGATCGAGTCGGCGTCCAGGCACTCGATGACCGCTTCGGGCATCACGTTGCAGAACAGCGCGATCTTGCGCCGCTCGTCCTCCGGCACGGAACGGTCGGCGCGGCACAGCAGGATGTCGGGCTGGATACCGATCTCGCGCAGCTCCTTGACCGAGTGCTGGGTCGGCTTGGTCTTGAGCTCGCCGGCGGTCGGAATGTAGGGCAGCAGCGTGAGATGGATAAAGCAGGTGCCGTGACGGCCCTCCTCGAAACCCATCTGGCGGATGGCCTCGAGGAAGGGCAGCGACTCGATGTCGCCCACCGTACCGCCAACCTCGACGATCGCCACGTCGGCGCCCTCGGCGCCACGGCGCACATAGGCCTTGATTTCGTCGGTGATGTGCGGGATGACCTGCACGGTCTTGCCGAGGTATTCGCCGCGGCGTTCCTTCTTGAGCACCGACTCGTAGATCTGGCCGGTGGTGAAGTTGTTGCGCTTGCTCATCTTGGCGCTGGTGAAGCGCTCGTAATGGCCGAGGTCGAGGTCGGTTTCCGCACCGTCTTCGGTGACGAAGACTTCGCCGTGCTGGAACGGGCTCATGGTGCCCGGATCGACGTTGATGTAGGGGTCGAGCTTGAGGTGCGTGACCTTGATGCCACGGGACTCGAGGATGGCCCCCAGCGAGGCCGCGGCGATGCCCTTGCCCAGGGAGGACACGACACCGCCGGTAACGAAGACGTATTTGGTCATGGGAGATGTGCTGCGGGAAAGCGCGATGATAACCGAAGCGCCGGACATGCGTCAGCAGTCCGGCCGCTCGGTCATCCTCCGTTACCCGCCGGCGGCGACGGGCCGATGCGTCTTCAACCCATGCCGCGCAACTCGCGCAACACCACCGACAGCATCGCCATGTCGATGCTCGGGGCGGTCCGGATCTCCGCCAGCAGGTGGCGGTAGCGCTCGAGCTGAATCGCATTCTTCGCCTGCCAGGCCGACAGGATCTCATCCACTCCCGTCGCCCCATCGGCAAGCCGCAAGGCATCGCTGGCGAGCGCCCGGGCGAGGGCGGAAAGCTCACCGCGCAAGGCGCTGCGAGCAAGGGCCTGCCAGCGCGTCTCGGCCGGCAGGCCCGAGATCTGGCGCCCCAGCCAGTGCAGATCGAGATCGCCCCCGAGGGCGAAATAGACCCGCGCCACGGTGGCCTCGTCGCGCCCGCTCTCGACTGACACTTCGACCAGATCGAGACCGGAATAGAGTTCCTCGAGCGCCGCAACGCGCTGCGCCAGCCCCAGCGGCACGCCCTGCTCCGCCCGATGCGCGATCGCCTGTTCGAGCTCGGCGCGATAGGCCGGGCCGACCGCGTCGGTCAGCCCCTCGGCGAGCGCGGCCACGCCCGGCGAGAAATGGGCGAGCGTGGCCTGCAGGTCGGCCAGCCACTGGCGATGGCGCAGGAACCACAGCGTGCCCCGCAGCACGAGCCGGTCGGACTCGCCGATCAGCTCGGTCTGGACCGCGTTGGCGATCTGGTTGTCCAGCCCTTCGATCTCACGCCACAGCGCCACCAGGCCGAAGACCTCGCGCGTTGCCATGTAGGCGCGCACGATGTCGGGCGAGGACGCGCCCAGCTCACCCTTGAGCCGGCTGACGAAGGTCGGCCCGACCCGATTGACCATGCTGTTGACCACGTGGGTCGAGATGATCTCGCGCCGCAGCGGGTGGGCCTGGATCTGCGCGCCGAAGCGCGCGCGCAGCGGCGCCGGGAAATAACGCTCGAGGGCGGTGCGGATGTACGGGTCCTCGGGCACGTTGGACGCCAGCACCTCGTCGTACAGCTCGATCTTGCTGTAGGCGAGTAGCACCGCCAGCTCAGGCGTCACCAGCCCGATGCGATTGGCCTTGCGCTCCTGCAGTTCCTCGTCCATCGGCAGGAACTCGAGCTTGCGATTGAGCCGCCCGGCATGGCTCAGGCGCCGCATGAACTCGGCCTGCTCGTCGAGCAGGGCCGCACCGCGGCTGCGCGTCATGGACAGGATCTGCGTCTGCGCATAGTTGTCGCGCAGCACCAGCGCGGCGACCTCGTCGGTCATGTCGGCCAGGAGCTGGTTGCGCTGCTTCATCGTCAGCTCGCCCTCGGCCACCACCCCGCCGAGCAGGATCTTGATGTTGACCTCGTGGTCCGAGCAATCCACGCCACCCGAGTTGTCGATGGCGTCGGTATTGACCCGCCCGCCCTTCAGTGCGAACTCGATGCGGCCGAGCTGGGTCGCGCCCAGGTTGCCGCCCTCGCCGAACACCTTGCAGCGCAGGTCGGCGCCATTGACGCGCACGGCGTCGTTGGCGCGGTCGCCCACGGCGGCGTCCGTCTCGCTCGCTGCCTTGATGTAGGTGCCGATGCCCCCGTTGTAGACAAGGTCGAGCGGCGCGGTGAGGATGGCGCGGATCAGTTCGGTCGGCGTCAGGCTCTCGGCCTCGATGTCGAGCGCCGCACGCACCTCGGGCGACAGCCGGATCGACTTCGCGCTGCGCGGCCACACGCCGCCGCCGGCCGAGATCAGCGACCTGTCGTAGTCGTCCCAACTCGAGCGCGGCAGCGCAAAGAGGCGCGCCCGCTCCTGCCAGCCCCGTGCCGGATCGGGGTCGGGGTCGATGAACACATGGCGGTGGTCGAAGGCCGCGACCAGGCGGATCTGCTTCGACAGCAGCATGCCGTTGCCGAACACGTCACCCGACATGTCGCCGACACCGCCCGCGGTGAAGGGCTCTTCCTGGATATTGGTGCCCATCTCGCGGAAGTGGCGCTTGACCGCTTCCCATGCACCGCGTGCGGTGATGCCCATCTTCTTGTGGTCGTAGCCCACCGAACCACCCGATGCGAAGGCATCGCCCAGCCAGAAGCCGTACTCGGCGGAAACCTCGTTGGCGTAGTCGGAGAAGCTCGCCGTGCCCTTGTCGGCGGCCACCACCAGATAGGGGTCGTCCTCGTCGTGGCGCACCACGTCGGCAGGCGGCACGACCTGGCCCTGCACCAGGTTGTCGGTGACATCGAGCAGCCCGCGCAGGAAGTTGCGGTAGCAGGCCACGCCCTCGGCGAGCAGGGCCTCGCGCCCGCCCTCCGCGGGCGGGCACTTGACCACGAAGCCCCCCTTTGAGCCCACCGGCACGATGACCGCGTTCTTGACGATCTGCGCCTTCACCAGGCCGAGGATCTCGGTGCGGAAATCCTCCATGCGGTCCGACCAGCGCAGCCCGCCGCGTGCCACCTTGCCGCCGCGCAGATGCACGCCCTCGAGGCGTGGCGAGTAGACGAAGATCTCGAACATCGGCAAGGGCTGCGGCAGATTGGGGATCTTCGCCGGCGAGAACTTGAACGAGGTGTAGGACTTGCTCGCACCCTCCTTGTCGCGCTGGAACCAGTTGGTGCGCAGCGTCGCCTGGATCATCGCCAGGAACTGGCGCAGGATGCGGTCCTCGTCGAGGTTGGCCACGTTGTTGAGCCCCTGCTCGATCGCCGCCACCCGGGCCTCGCAATCGGCCGCGCGCCCGTCCTCGAGCGCCGGGTCAAAGCGCGCACGGAACAGCTCGAACAGCGCACGCGCCAGCTGCGGATAGGCCGACAGCGTCTGTTCCATGTATGCCTGGCTGAAGGTGAACGCCGCCTGCCGCATATACCTGGCATAGGCGCGGAGCACCGCCACCTCGCGCCACGACAGCCCGGCAAGCAATACCAGGCGGTTGAAATCGTCGTTCTCGACCTCGCCGCGCCAGACGCGCAGGAAGGCATCCTGGAACAAGGGCCGCAAGGCGTGGATGTTCAAGGTTTCGGCGCCGGCGAAATGCAGGCCGAAGTCGTGCAGCCACACCGTTCGGCCGTCCTGGCGCTGGATGTCGGAGGGGCGCTCGTCCATCACCTTCACCCCCATGCGCTCGAGCATGGGCAGGCTCTGCGACAGCGGCACCGGTACGTCGAGGTGGTACAGGCGCAGATTGAGCCGCCCCGCCGGTGCTTCGAGCGGCACGTAGAGATTGAGGCCAAGCGCGTCACCGTCGCCCAGCGCCTCCATCTGCTCGATGTCGAACACCGCCATGCGCGCCGAGTAGTCCTCGCGGTAACCGGCCGGGAAGCCCGCGCCGTAGCGCCGCATCAGCGCCAGCCCGCGCTCCTCGCCACACTGCTCGATGAGGGCCTGCTGCAGTTCGTCCTCCCAGCGCCGCGAGGCACGGATCAGGCGCTGCTCGAGTTCGCGCGTATCGAAGGGCGGGATGTTGCCATCGGGCGTGCGAACGGTGATCAGGATGCGCGCCAGCGCGGAATCCGAAAACTGCACGTCGAACTCGGCCGAGCTGCCGTTGAAGGCGTCCACCAGGACCGCCTGCATGCGCTTGCGCTGGTCGGTGTTGTAGTGCTCGCGCGGCACGTAGATGAGGCAGGACACGAAGCGCGCGAAGGGATCGCAACGCACGAACAGCCGCGTGCGAAGGCGTTCGCCCAGGCGCAGGATGCCCATCGCGTGGCTGTAGAGCTCCTCCGGCTGGATCTGGAACAGCTCGTCGCGCGGATAGCGCTCGAGCAGGGTCATCAGGGCCTTCGCCGCGTGCCCCCCGGGCAGCAGGCCCGCACGCTCGAACACGGCGTCCACCTTGCGGCGCAACAGGGGAATCTGGCGCGGGCTGGCACTGTAGGCAGTCGAGGACAGCAGACCGATGATGCGGCGCTCGCCATTGACCCGCCCCTCACTGTCGAAGGACTTGATGCCGATGAAGTCGAGGTAGCCCGGCCGATGGACGGTCGAGCGCGAATTCGACTTGGTGAGGGTGAGCAGATTGGGCAGGTGCGCCTGCGCACGCAGCTGCGGCGGCAGCGCGGCGAAGGAGCGCGAGGCGCCCTCCTCGCCCTCGCCATGCAGCAGGCCCAGGCCGGAGCCGGGAACGACGTGGAGCTCGTTGCCGTCCTCGCGGTTCACCAGCGTGTAGTCGCGGGCGCCGAGCAGCACGAAGTTGTCGCTCGCCAGCCATTCGAGGAAAGCGCGCACCTCGTCGGCCTCGGCACTGTCAACGCCGGCCGGGGCCTTGCCCAGCCCCTCGATGATGTCGACCAGGCGACTACGCATCGCGGGCCAGTCGGTGACCGCCGCGCGCACATCGGCAAGCACGTGTTCGATGCCCTGCTGCAGGCTTTGCAGGTCGGCCGGATCGCTGCGCCGATCGACTTCCAGGTGCATGATCGACTCCGCGCGCACGCCCTCGGCGTGCTCGCCGCGCTCGGCCAGGCGTACCAGATTGCCCTGGTCGTCACGCACCACGTTCATCACCGGATGGATGATCAGGTGCAGGGTCAGGCCCTGGCGCGCCACCTCCATGGTGATCGAATCGACCAGGAAGGGCATGTCCTCACCAATGATCTCGATCACCGTGTGGGGGCACTCCCAGCCATGTTCATCGAGGCGTGGGTTGGAGACACGTACGCGACTGCCCGCGGGCCTGCGCGCGGCAAAATGCCACTGGCTGAGCACCGCCCCGTAGAGGTCGGCAACCGGCAGGTCCTCGAGATCCTCGGGATCCACCTGCGCGAAAAAGCGCTTCGCAAACGCCCCCACGGTCGCGGCCTGGTCGGCCGGCAGGCGCGCGGCGATCTGCTCAAGCACCGCATCGACCTGCGCGGCCAGTCGACCTTGCTCCCTCTTATCCATGTCGCCTCCTTGGTGTCGGTCTGGACACGGCGAGGCAAACGGCAAAACGGCCCAATCCAGCGGTGTGAGTGCCGGATGCCGATGTCACCTCGCCGTGGAACAGCCTGTGAGGCTAAGCGAAGGCGGGACGAAGGGTAAGCCGCGTTTTCCCTAGGTCAGACGGCCACGGACTCGCCTCGCACGAGCAGATGCTCACCGCCGCGCGCCCAGGGAGAGCGCTCCATCCAGACCTCCAGCTCGTCGGCTGCAACCGGGCGCGAGATGAAGTAGCCCTGTGCCAGATCGCATCCCAGCTCGCCCAGACGACGCAGGATGGCCTCGGTCTCGACGCCTTCGGCGGTCACCACCAGCCCCATGTTGTGCGCCAGCTCGATCGTCGACCTGACGATGATCTCGTCATCGGCCTGGGTGATGAGGTTCATCACGAAGCTGCGATCGATCTTCATCTCCTGGACAGGCATCTGGCGCACGTAGGACAGCGAGGAATAGCCGGTGCCATAGTCGTCGATCGACAGCTGACAGCCGGTGGCGCGCAGGCGCTCGAGATTGGTCAGCGCCTTGCGTGGATCGTCGAGCACGGCGCTTTCGGTGATCTCGAGCGTGATCCAGCTCGCATCGCAACCGTGCCGTTCGAGCATGACGCGGAAGTGGTCGGGGAGCTCGGCCTGCAGCAGATCGCGCGCCGACAGGTTGAGTCCGACGCAAACCTTGCGCCCAGCGCGACGCCACTCGGCGCACTGGCGGATCGCCCGGTCCATCACCCAAAGCGTGATGTGCTTGATGTAGCCGGTCTGCTCCGCAAAGGGGATGAAGTCCATCGGCGGCACGAAGCCGCGCTGCGGGTGAACCCAGCGCACCAGGGCCTCAACGCTGAGCGCCTCGGCGGCGCGAAAGGCGTACTTGGGCTGGTAAAAGAGCACCAGCTCGTCGGCCTCGACCGCCTGGCACAGCTCAGTCAGCAGCGAAAGCCGGGCTGCGTTGCGGCTGTGGTGGACCGGGTCGTACACGCTCAACCCGCTGTTGCCCTGCTTGGCCTTGTACATGGCCACGTCGGCACAACGCATGAGGTCGCCGGCCTCTGTGCCGTGGGCGGGGTAGAGCGCGATGCCGATGCTCGCACGCACATCGACGATTTGCCCTTGCAGGGTCATCGGCTGCTCGAGCGCGGTGGCGATGCGCTCCGCCACCACCCGTGCCGCCCAGGCGTCCGCGCCCGGCACGAGCAGCGCGAACTCGTCGCCGCCCAGCCGCGCGGCGGCATTCTCGGGCGCATACAGCGCAGTATCCACCTCGCGCTTGCGCACACCCGCCTGCTGCAGGCGCTGGCCGACCTCCTGCAGCACGAGATCGCCGAAGGCATGACCCAGCGTGTCGTTGATGAGCTTGAATCGATCCAGATCCAGAGTGAGTACCGCAAGCTCCTGGTCGGGCTCCTTTGCCGCCGCCAGCAGGCGCTCGAGCTGGGCGATGAAATGCACGCGGTTGGGCAAGCCGGTGAGAACGTCACGGAAGGCGAGTTCGGAGATGCGCGCCTCGCGGCTAGCGATGGCCTCGGTCATCAAGCCGAAGGCGTCGGCCAGCTGACCGAGCTCATCCCCCCGGCGCACCTGGGGCGGGACGCCATACTCGCCCGCCTCGACCCGGTGTGCAAACTGGGCCAGACGAGTCACCGGCGACGCAATCGTGCGCCCCATCCACACGCTGGCCATCAGCATGGCCAGCGTGGCGAGCGCCGACAGCCCCGCCCATTCGCGATAGAGGCGCTCCCAGGGCGCAAGCGCACGCGCGAGCGACAGCTGCAATACGGCCGTCACCGTCGCATCGGCCTGCGCCTCGATCACGTGACGGAAACCGACATACTCGACCTCGTCGATCCACAGAGAGGTCTCGGCCGCATGCAGCAGGGCCGCCGGCGCCGGTGCAACCGGGAGCGTGCTGACCGCGAGACCTGGCGTGCCCTGCCGGGACTGCAGCAGCAGACTGACATCGAGGCCGGTAAGTCGCTTGAGGTCCTGCGCAAAGGCCTCGTCAACGACAAAGCCGATCACCACCCAGGCCACCGGCATCGGGGCCATCACCGGCACCGCCACCAGCTGGTACAAGGCCTCGTCCACCGCCTGGAAACCGGTGGCACTGCCGCGCTCGCGCGCATCGCCGATGAGGCGCGACAGACTGTCGAACTGCACCTCGGGACGCGCCGGGTGGGCCGCCAGGGTCTGTCCGTCGAGGCCGACCAGGAGCATCAGACTGGCGCCAATGCGCGAACCGTGATTGTCCAGCGCCGACGCGATGGTGTCGCGATCGCCCGTCAGCACGGCTTCGCGAAAGCCGTAGTCCGCCGCCAGCACCCGCGCCGCCTGAGCGAGCTGCGCGCTGCGCTGGTCCAGCAGGCGCGCAAACACCCGGTCACCGGTGTCGAGCTGCGCTCGCACCTCCTGCAAGGCACTGCTGCGGCCGATGTGCTCGAACAGGAACAGGCCGCCAACCTGCACCGACAGCAGGATTGCCGCCGTCCACGCCGCGATGCGCCATTGCAGGCGGCGGAAGCCCAGCCGCATCATGGACGCTCCCCGATCACCAGGCGGGGCGTCGCCGCCACCCCCTCCGCCACCTGCAGGCGCTGGCGGACGACCTCATTGACGGCACCGACCCAGCGCGGGTGCCAATACTCGAGTTCGTACTCGCCTGCGGGAATGCCCTCGAAACGCACACTGCCCTGGCCATCGCTGACGCCCACCCAGGGCGCGTCCGACACGACGACGTAGCCGACCATGGTGTCGTGGATGTTGCAGCCCATCACCACCACGCCGGGCGTATCGAAGACGACGGGCGCAGCGGGCGTGCCGATGTAGAGCTTGAGCTCGAAGGACTTCGCCGGCGAGAACGAGTACACGTGATGGCGCACGGTATCGAGATTGGGAAAGCGGACGGCCGTGCCGGTCCGCACCGCCGTCATCAGCGGCAAGAAACGCTTTTCCTGCTGCACGATATCGACCTCGCGCGAGCGCGCCGGCGCGCCGCCGGCCTGCGGCTTGAGCGCGACCGCCGCATGCTCGAGGGGCATGCCTTGCGGGTCGACGACCTTGACCCGCACATCGGCCGCGCCGGCCGCATGCGCCGCCAGCAGCCCGAGCAATGCGCCACACAGGCGGAAGAACTGACTCGACTGCAATGCCAACTTGATCACGTCACCTCGTCCGGACTCTGCTCTATCGTTGCGCGGCTCACGCCGCGGTCGCGTCCTGCAACCGCCCCCTCCCCGACCGCACGTTCCCAAGGAGCCCCGATGCCGCTTTCATTCAACCGCCCGAGCCTCTCCGCCCTGGCTTTGTCGGCCGCCAGCTTCGCCGCTCCGGCCTGCGCGGACGATGCGCTGGCCGGGATCAGGCTGTTCGCGGTTACTGCCGGGCATGAGCTTATCGCCGTTTCCGCCGCCGAACCGGGAAAAATCACCCACTCCGTGAAGCTTGTCGGACTTGCGAATGAGGAACAGATCCTCGGCATCGATTTTCGCGTCGCGCATGGCGTGATGTTCGCGCTCGGCAGCTCCGGGCGCGTCTTTACCGTCGATGTGGGCAGCGGCAACCTCAAGCCAGTGAGCGAGACGCCGCTGGCGCTCGACGGCCAGCGCTTCGGCTTCGACTTCAACCCGGCCGCCGACCGCATCCGTATCGTGTCGGACAGCCGCCAGAACCTGCGCGTCCATCCGCAAACCGGCGCCCTGGTGGACGCCACCCCTGACACGGACGGGGTTCAGCCCGACGCCGCCCTTGCCTATGCGGACGACGACGCTGGCGCCAGCCTTGCGCCCCGCATCATCGCGGCGGCTTACACCTACAACACCCGAGACGAAAAGCTGACGACCAACTTCGCCATCGACGCCAACGCCGCGACACTGGTCCGCCAGGGCTCGATCGAGGGCGAAGAGCCGATCGTGTCGCCCAACACCGGCCAGCTCCGCACGGTCGGCGCCCTCGGCGTGGATGCCATCGCCGATGCGCACTTCGACATCTCGGATGTCACCAATACCGCGCTCGCCGTCTTCAGCACCCAGGCGGCCCCGCAGCCCACGCTGTACCGGGTCGACCTCGCCACCGGTGCGGCGCGCATGGTCGGTGCGCTGGGCCGCGGCGAGGCCCTGCGCGGCATCGCCATCGAGCCCTGAACGGCACGCGGGGCCGGGTGTGAGCCCGGCCCCGCGTCATCGCTGCACCGCGCTGCGCTCAGCGGATGAAGTCGCGATTGACCTCACGGAAGAGCTCGGTGCCGCCGCGCTGCAGCCACTCGAAGGCCACCATCTCGCGCGACACGATCTCGATCCCATGCCCGCGCATGCGCTCAAACGCGAGGTCGCGATTGGCCGGATCGCGCGAGCCCGAAGCCTCGGCGACGATGAACACCTCCTTGCCCGCCCAGCGCAGGTCGAGCGCGGTCTGCTGCACGCACACATGCGCCTCGGTACCGCACACGATCACCTGGCGGCGCTGTTCCACCGCCGTGCCATCCAGGCAGCCATCGGCCTGCGCCGAAAAGCACTGCTTGGCGACGTAGTGCGCATCGGCGGTGACCGCACGCACCGACTCCAGCGTGCCGCCGATCTTCTCGGGGAAGTGCTCGGTCACCACGACTGGCACGCCGACGCGAGCGGCGACCTGGGCAAGCCACACGCAATGGGCGGCAACCTTTTCGTTGTCGTGGATGAAAGGCGCGAGCTTCGCCTGCACATCGACGATCAGCAGCACGGATTTGTCTCGATTCATCAGCATCTGGTTCTCCTGATCAGCCAGCCAGCTCGGCGCGGTCGCGGAAGTGCGCCAGGGCCTCGGGGTTGGCCAGCGCCTCCTGGTTCTTCACCGGGCGGCCATGCACGACGTTTCGCACCGCCAGTTCGACGATCTTGCCGCTCTTGGTGCGCGGGATGTCGGCCACCTGCAGCACCTTGGCCGGCACGTGGCGCGGCGTGGTGTTGTCGCGGATGGTCTGGCGGATGCGCTTGACGAGCTCGTCATCGAGCATGAGCCCCTCGCGCAGCTTCACGAACAGCACCACGCGCACGTCATTGGGGTTCTGCGGCGGCCAGTCCTGACCGATCACCAGCGACTCGACGACTTCATGCAGCTTCTCGACCTGGCGGTAGATCTCGGCCGTGCCGATGCGCACCCCGCCGGGGTTGAGCGTGGCGTCCGAGCGGCCGTAGATGATCAGCCCGCCGTGCGCGGTGATCTCGCAGAAATCGCCGTGGCACCACACGTTGTCGAAGCGATCGAAGTAGGCAGCGTGGTACTTGCTGCCGTCGGCGTCGCCCCAGAAGCCGATCGGCATCACCGGGAAGGGCTTGCTGCACACCAGCTCGCCCTTCTCGCCGCGCACCGGCTTGCCATCGTCGTCCCACACGTCTACCGCCAGGCCCAGGCCGCGGCACTGGATCTCGCCACGCCACACCGGCAGCACCGGGCTGCCGAGCACGAAGCAGGAGATGATGTCGGTGCCGCCCGAGATCGACGACAGCTGCAGGTCGGCCTTGATGTCGCGATAGACGTAGTCGAAGCCCTCAGGCACCAGCGGGCTGCCGGTGCTCATCATCGCGCGCACGCTGGCGAGCTTGTGCGTCTCGCGCGGCTTGAGCCCGAACTTGGCGCAGGCGTCGATGAACTTGGCCGAGGTGCCGAAGTGGGTCATGTGTTCGGCGTCGGCGTAGTCGAACAGGATCTGGTTATCGCCGGCGAAGGGCGAGCCGTCGTAGAGCAGCAGCGTCGCCTCGGCTGCCAGCGCCGAGACCAGCCAGTTCCACATCATCCAGCCGCAGGTGGTGAAGTAGAACACGCGGTCGCCCGCCTTCACGTCGCCGTGCAGCTTGTGTTCCTTGAGGTGCTGCAGCAGCGCGCCGCCGGCGCAATGCACGATGCACTTGGGCACGCCGGTCGTGCCCGAGGAGTACATGATGTACAGCGGATGATCGAAGGGCAGCTCGGCGAACTCGATGTCATCGACGAAGTGGAAGGGAGCGATGAAATCAGCGAGCATGCGTGCATGCGGCACGTGCGACAGGTCGTGCTCGGCATGCACGTAGGGCACCACCACCACACGCTTGACCGAGGGCAGCTGGCCGACGATGTCGCCGAGTTTGCCCAGCACGTCGATGGTCTTGCCGCCGTAGTAGTAGCCGTCGCAGGCGATCAGCACCTTGGGTTCGGTCTGACCGAAGCGATCGAGCACGCCCTGCACGCCAAAGTCGGGCGAGGCCGAGGTGAAGATGGCGCCGATGCTGGCCGCGGCGAGCATCGCGATCACCGTCTCGGGCATGTTGGGCATGTAGGCCGCGACACGGTCGCCCTTCTCCACCCCCATCTCGCGCAACGCGGCAACGAAGTGGGCGACCGCGCGATACAGCTCGCCGTGGGAGAGCCGGTTCAACACCCGGTCCTCGCCCCAGAACACGATCGCATCATGCGCATCGCGCGAGCGCAGCAGGTTGCGGGCGAAGTTGAGCCTGGCGTCGGGGAACCATTGGGCGCCGGGCATCTTGTCGCCTTCAACCAGCACGCGCTCGCCGCGGTGGCCGATGACGCCACCGCCGACGCCGTCGCCCTCCCACACGCTGACCCAGAATTGCTCGGGCTGCGCCACCGACCAGGCGTACAGCGCGTCATAGTCGGGCAGGCTCGCGCCCCAGCGTTTTTCGGCGGCCAGCCGGAAGGCAGTCACGTTGGCGCCGGCGATACGCTCGGGCGAGGGGGTCCACAGGGGTTTTTGTTCAGCAGAATTCACGATGTCTCCTCTCCATCAATCGACGATCCACGCTCTGCCGGGCAGATCGTCCCGTTCTTGTTCTGGTACCGAAATTCAGTTCGCAGCCGGCTCGAACAGGGCACGCACAAAATCGGGCATGGGCACCGATTTGCCGCTGCGGTTGTCCATCCACACCGTCTTCGCCGCGCCTTCGGCATACAGCTTGTCCTCGCCCTCGACGAACAGTTCATACCAGGTCATCACGCTCGAGCGTCCCGGCTCGCCCGCGTACATCTTGATGACGACCGTGGCAGGATAGTTCACCGGCACCAGGAAGGTGCAACTGGCGTTGATGATGACCGGACCGATGGGCTCGTCGGGGCTGACGCGGCTGCCGACCTGCTCGAGCCACTCCACCCGCGTCTGCTCGAAGTAGCGGAAATACACCGTGTTGTTGACATGGTTATAGGCGTCCATGTCGCCCCAGCGCACCGGGATGCGGGTGGTGTAAATCAGCTTCGCCTTCTCCTTCATGCCGAAGTCTCCTGTTGTTTGTTTGGCGAGCTAATGTAACATACGCACCCGTATGTTGTGCAGAGCTCGGGCGAGCCCTTCCTCGCGCGTCCGTCCGCCTCCGCTCAAAGGTCTACAATCGCTTAAAAAGGGGGCTTTGCCTCCCACCCGGGAACAGGAGAACAGGATGGAAAGGGAATCGATGGAATTCGACGTGCTGATCGTCGGCGGCGGCCCCGCGGGGCTGTCGG
>NZ_DAOMPS010000005.1:0-147464 GCF_035444905.1 Thauera sp. | reverse complement strand
CCGCGAAGGTGGTCGTACCGTCGGCGCCGGCGTCGTCGCCAAGATCATCGAGTAATTCGCCCTGACACGGGCGGCGCCCTTGCTGCCGCCCGCTCGTTCTTTTCGCTCTTTCCGCTCTTTAGGAAACACATCATGCAAAGCCAGAAGATTCGCATCCGCCTCAAGGCCTTCGACTACCGCCTGATCGATCAGTCGGCGCTCGAGATCGTCGACACCGCCAAGCGTACCGGTGCCGTCGTGCGCGGTCCCGTCCCGCTGCCCACCCGGATCGAACGCTTCGACCTGCTGCGCTCGCCGCACGTCAACAAGGCGTCGCGCGACCAGATGGAAATCCGCACCCACCAGCGTCTGATGGACATCATCGACCCCACCGACAAGACGGTCGACGCCCTGATGAAGCTGGATCTGCCTGCCGGTGTGGATGTCGAGATCAAGCTCCAGTAAGCCTTCGGTGCTTGCGGAAGTTTGGAATAGGCCGGTATAATCCGGCCTTTGTGCCTTTTGGCGCAATAATTTGACCCCCGGTCAATCGCAACCGGGATTCAGGAGAAAAAAATGAGTCTAGGCCTTGTTGGACGCAAGGTCGGCATGACTCGCATCTTTGCCGAGGATGGTAAGACCATTCCGGTGACGGTGCTTGACGTGTCGGACAATCGTGTGTCCCAGATCAAGACGGTCGAAACCGACGGCTACACCGCGGTTCAGGTCGCCTATGGCAAGCGTCGCGCCAGTCGCATCACCAAGCCGGTTGCGGGTCATCTCGCGAAGGCGGGTGTCGAGCCCTGCCGTGGCATCAAGGAATTCCGTATCGAGTCCGAGCAGGCCGGCGGCATGAATGCCGGCGACGCCATCGGTGCGGATCTCTTCCAGGTTGGGCAGAAGGTCGACGTCACGGGTGTGACGATCGGCAAGGGCTTCTCCGGTCCGATCAAGCGCCACAACTTCTCGTCGAACCGTGCCTCGCACGGTAACTCGATCTCGCACAACTCCCCGGGTTCGATCGGCATGGCCCAGGATCCGGGTCGTGTCTTCCCTGGCAAGCGCATGGCCGGTCAGTACGGCAACGTGCAGCGTACCACCCAGGGTCTCGAGATCGTCCGTGTTGATGTCGAGCGCCAGCTCCTTCTCGTGAAGGGTGCGGTGCCGGGTGCCAAGGGTGGCGACGTCGTCGTCCGTCCGGCGGTCAAGGCCTGAGGAGCGCGCAATGGAATTGAAGCTGTTGAATGATCAGGGTCAGGCTGCGTCGACGCTCGAAGCGTCGGACGTGCTGTTCGGCCGTGACTACAATGAAGCGCTTGTGCACCAGGTCGTGACCGCCTATCTGGCGAACGCGCGCTCGGGCAATCGCAAGCAGAAGGGTCGTTCCGAGATCGCCAAGTCGACTCGCAAGCCGTTCCGTCAGAAGGGCACGGGCAATGCGCGTGCTGGTATGGCGTCGAGCCCGCTGTGGCGCGGGGGCGGCAAGATCTTCCCGAACACGCCGGACGAGAACTTCAGCCAGAAGGTCAACCGCAAGATGTACCGGGCCGGTGTGGCTGCGATCCTGTCGCAGCTGGCTCGCGAGGATCGTCTCGCGGTGGTCGACTCCTTCAGCGTCGAGGCGCCGAAGACGCGCCTGCTGTCGCAGAAGCTCAAGGGTATGGGCCTGGACTCGGTCCTCGTCATTACCGACCAGATGGATGAAAACCTGTTCCTGTCCTCGCGCAACCTTCACCAGGTGCTGGTGCTTGAAGTGAGTGAGGCGGATCCGGTGTCGCTCGTGCGTTTCCCGAAGGTGCTCGTCACCAAGGGCGCGCTGGCGAAGATGGAGGAAGCGTGGCAATGAGCGCGATCAGTCAGGAACGTCTGCTGCAGGTGCTGCTCGCCCCGCAGATCTCCGAGAAGGCAACTTTCGTTGCCGACAAGAACGAGCAGGTGGTGTTCAAGGTTGCATCGGACGCGACCAAGCCCGAAGTGAAGGCTGCGGTCGAGGCTTTGTTCAAGGTCGAGGTCAAGTCCGTGCAGGTTCTGAACGTCAAGGGTAAGGCCAAGCGCTTTGGCAAGACCATGGGTCGCCGCAAGGACTGGAAGAAGGCTTTCGTGTGCCTGAAGCCCGGCCAGGAAATCAACTTTGCGGCCGGGGAGTGATAGATCATGGCAATCGTAAAACTCAAGCCGACTTCCGCCGGTCGCCGTGCCCAGGTCAAGGTTGTTAATCCCAACCTGTACAAGGGGCGCCCGGTTGCTTCCCTCGTCGAGAAGCAGAGCAAGAATGCCGGTCGTAACAACAACGGCCGCATCACGGTGCGCCACCAGGGTGGCGGCCACAAGCAGCACTATCGCCTGGTTGACTTCCGTCGCAACAAGGACGGCATTCCGGCCAAGGTCGAGCGTATCGAGTATGACCCCAATCGCTCCGCGCACCTGGCGCTGCTGTGCTACGCCGATGGCGAGCGCCGCTACATTATTGCCCCGCGTGGTGTCGAGGTTGGCACACAGCTGATCAGTGGCTCGGAAGCGCCGATCAAGCCGGGCAACAGCCTGCCGATCCGCAACATTCCGGTCGGTTCGACGATCCACTGCATCGAGATGATTCCGGGCAAGGGCGCGCAGATCGCGCGTGCCGCCGGTACGTCGGTGCAGCTGCTGGCGCGCGAGGGCTCGTACGCCCAGCTGCGTCTGCGCTCGGGTGAGATTCGCCGCGTGCACGTCGAGTGCCGCGCGACCATCGGCGAAGTCGGTAACGAAGAGCATGGCCTGCGCAAGATCGGCAAGGCTGGTGCCAATCGCTGGCGCGGTATCCGCCCGACCGTTCGCGGTGTGGCGATGAACCCGGTCGATCACCCGCATGGTGGTGGTGAAGGCCGTACCGGCGAAGCGCGCGAGCCGGTGAGCCCGTGGGGTACGCCGAGCAAGGGTTATCGGACGCGTTCGAACAAGCGCACCGACGGCATGATCGTGCAGCGTCGTCACAAGCGTTAAGGGGTAAAAGATGGCACGTTCTATCAAGAAAGGCCCGTTCATCGACGCGCACCTGCTGAAGAAGGTCGACGCTGTCCGGACGAGCAACGACAAGCGCCCGATCAAGACCTGGTCGCGCCGCTCCACGATCCTGCCCGACTTCATCGGCCTGACGATCGCGGTGCACAACGGCAAGCAGCACATTCCGGTATTCGTGACCGAGAACATGGTCGGTCACAAGCTCGGCGAATTCGCGCTGACGCGTACCTTCAAGGGTCACGCCGCCAGCAAGAAGGCCAAGCGTTAAGGGGACGACATGGAAACCAAAGCTATTCTCCGTGGCGTTCGGCTGTCGGCCCAGAAGGGTCGTCTGGTGGCCGATCTGGTCCGCGGCAAGCCCGTCGATCAGGCGCTCAATACGCTCGCCTTCTCGCCCAAGAAGGGCGCGAAGATCATCCGCAAGGTGCTCGAATCCGCGATCGCGAATGCCGAGCACAACGACGGCGCCGATATCGACACGCTGAAGGTCAAGACCATTCACGTGGAAGAGGGCATGACGCTCAAGCGCTTCACCGCGCGTGCGAAGGGTCGCGGCAACCGCATCCTGAAGCCCACCTGCCACGTCTACCTGACCGTTGGCGAGTAAGGAGTAAACATGGGTCAGAAAATCCATCCCACTGGGTTCCGCCTCGCCGTCACGCGTGACTGGGGTTCGCGCTGGTTCGCTTCCAGCAAGGACTTTCCGGGCATGCTGCACGAGGACCTGAAGGTTCGCGATTACCTGAAGAGGCGCCTGTCGCACGCTTCGGTCGGTCGCGTGGTGATCGAGCGCCCGGCGAAGAACGCCCGCATCACGCTGTTCAGCGCCCGTCCTGGTGTTGTGATCGGCAAGAAGGGTGAAGACATCGAGGCGCTCAAGCGTGATCTGCAGAAGATCATGGGCGTGCCGGTGCATGTAAACATCGAGGAAGTGCGCAAGCCTGAACTAGACGCCAAGCTCGTCGCCGATTCGATCGCCCAGCAGCTCGAGAAGCGCATCATGTTCCGCCGCGCCATGAAGCGTGCGATGCAGAACGCCATGCGCCTCGGTGCCCAGGGCATCAAGATCATGAGCGCTGGTCGCCTGAACGGCGCCGAGATCGCCCGTACCGAGTGGTACCGCGAAGGTCGTGTGCCGCTGCACACCCTGCGTGCCAACATCGACTACGGCGTTTCGGAAGCGAAGACGACCTACGGCATCATCGGCATCAAGGTGTGGGTGTTCAAGGGCGAGATGCTCGGTCGCAACGAGCAGCCCGTCGCCGCCGAGCCCGAAGCCGATAACCGCCGTGGCCGTCGTGGTGCCCCGCGTGACGGTGAGCGTCCGGGCCGCCGCCCCGCCCGTCGTGGCGAAGGCCGGCAAGAAGAAAGCAGGAGTGAATGATGCTGCAGCCGACTAGAAGGAAGTACCGGAAGGAGCAGAAAGGCCGTAACACCGGCATCGCCACCCGCGGTGCGAAGGTGTCGTTCGGCGAGTACGGTCTCAAGGCGGTCGGTCGCGGTCGACTGACTGCGCGTCAGATCGAGTCGGCCCGTCGTGCCATGACCCGTCACATCAAGCGCGGTGGCCGCATCTGGATCCGCATTTTCCCGGACAAGCCGATCTCGAAGAAGCCGGCTGAGGTTCGTATGGGTAACGGTAAGGGTAACCCCGAGTACTGGGTCGCAGAGATCCAGCCGGGCAAGGTGCTCTACGAAATGGACGGCGTGGATGAAGCCCTCGCTCGTGAAGCTTTCCGGCTTGCCGCCGCCAAGCTGCCGATCGAGACGGTGTTTGTTGTCCGCCAGATTGGGGGTTGAACATGAAGGCGAATGAACTCCGCGCAAAGAGCGCCGATGAGTTGAACAAGGAGTTGCTGGAGCTGCTGAAGGCGCAATTCTCGCTGCGTATGCAGCACGCCACCCAGCAGCTTGGCAACACGAGTCAGATTGGGAAGGTTCGTCGTGACATCGCGCGCGTGCGTACCATCCTGCGCGAAAAGGCGGGGCAGCAATGAGCGAACAAGTTGAAAAGGTTCGCCGCGCGCTGGTTGGGCGTGTGGTGAGCGACAAGATGCAGAAGACCGTGACGGTCCTCGTCGAGCGCCGGGTCAAGCACCCGCTGTACGGCAAGATCATCACCCGTTCCGCCAAGTACCACGCTCACGTGGAAGACGGCGTTGCGGCCCAGGGCGACCTGGTGGAAATCGAGGAATGCCGTCCCATCTCGCGCACCAAGACCTGGCGTGTTGCCAAGGTGCTCGAGAAGGCACGCATCATCTGATCAGAGTTACAAGCAAGTAGCAAGAAACAGCTTGGCACCCCGGTGTCAGGCTGTTATACTTTTGCCTCTTTGCTCCGGGGCTCGCTCGGGGCATCCTACCCTGACGGGTTCCAAGACTGTCCGCAAATGCGGGATAAGTTGGAGATACTTTCATGATTCAAATGCAGTCCAAGCTGGACGTGGCCGATAACTCCGGCGCACGCTCGGTGATGTGCATCAAGGTCCTGGGTGGTTCCAAGCGCCGTTATGCCGGCGTGGGTGACATCATCAAGGTGACCGTCAAGGATGCAGCGCCGCGCGGTCGTGCGAAGAAGGGCGATGTCTACAATGCGGTCGTCGTTCGCACTGCGAAGGGTGTTCGTCGTCCCGACGGTTCGCTGATCAAGTTCGACAACAATGCGGCCGTGCTTCTGAACAACAAGCTCGAGCCGATCGGCACTCGTATCTTCGGGCCGGTCACGCGCGAGCTGCGCACCGAGCGGTTCATGAAGATCGTCTCGCTGGCGCCCGAAGTGCTCTGAGGAGTCCGTAGATGAACAAGATCCGCAAGGGTGACGAAGTGTTGGTGCTGACGGGCAAGGATCGTGGCCGTCGTGGCACCGTGCTGCGCCGCGTTGATGATGAGCGTGTCGTGGTCGAGGGTGTGAATCGGGTGAAGAAGCACGTCCGCCCGAATCCGCTCAAGGGTGAGGTGGGTGGTATTGTCGAAAAGGAAATGCCGATCCACGTGTCGAATGTCGCGCTGTTCAATCCCGCCACCCAGAAGGGTGATCGCGTCGGGATCAAGACGCTTGAGGACGGTCGCAAGGTCCGTTTCTTCAAGTCGAACGGCGAGCTGGTGAACGCCTAAGGAGTGACGATGGCTCGCTTGCAACAGGTTTACAAGGACGAAGTCGCGCCGGCGCTCAAGCAGCAGTTCGGCTACAAGTCCGTGATGGAAGTGCCGCGCATCACCAAGATCACCCTGAACATGGGTGTCGGCGAGGCGGTTGGCGACAAGAAGATCCTCGAGAACGCGCTTGGTGACATGACCAAGATTGCCGGTCAGAAGCCGGTGAGCACGAAGGCGCGCAAGTCGATCGCGGGATTCAAGATTCGTGACGGCTATCCCATCGGCTGCATGGTCACCCTGCGTGGTCCGCGCATGTTCGAATTCCTCGATCGCCTGATCACCATCGCGCTGCCGCGCGTGCGTGACTTCCGTGGCATCGCTGCGAAGGGTTTCGACGGTCGCGGCAACTACAACCTCGGTGTCAAGGAACAGATCATTTTCCCTGAGATCGAGTACGACAAGATCGATGCGCTGCGCGGGATGAACATCAGCATCACGACGACGGCGAAGACGGACGAGGAAGCGCGTGCGCTTCTCGGTGCGTTCAAGTTCCCGTTCAAGAATTGAGGGTGATATGGCGAAACTCGCTCTGATCAACCGTGAAGTGAAGCGTGCAAAGCTGGTGGAAAAGTTCGCTGCCAAGCGTGCCGCGCTCGTCGCTCAGGTCAAGGACAGCAATCTGTCCGAAGAAGAACGCATGGCTGCCCGCCTGGCCCTGCAGCAACTGCCCCGCAATGCCAACCCGACCCGCCAGCGCAATCGCTGCGCGCTGACCGGGCGCCCGCGTGGTGTCTTCCGCAAGTTCGGTCTGTGCCGCAACAAGCTGCGCGAGATCGCTTTCCGCGGTGAAGTGCCTGGCATGACCAAGGCGAGCTGGTAAGGAGAATTCGAAGATGAGTATGTCCGATCCCATCGCCGACATGCTGACGCGCATCCGCAATGGCCAGCAGGCCCAGAAGGTTTCGGTGTCGATGCCTTCGTCCAAGCTGAAGATTGCGATCGCCAAGGTATTGCAGGATGAAGGTTACATCGACGGCTTCGCCGTTCGCGACGAGGCTGGCAAGGCCTCGCTGGATGTGACGCTCAAGTACTACGCCGGTCGTCCGGTCATCGAGCGCCTGGAGCGCGTGAGCCGTCCTGGCCTGCGCATCTACAAGGGCAGCGACGACCTGCCGCGCGTGATGAACGGCCTTGGCGTGGCCATCGTGTCCACGCCGCGTGGCGTGATGACGGATCGCTCGGCGCGCGCAAATCGCGTCGGCGGTGAAGTCATCTGCCTGGTTGCCTAAGGGGGAAGCGATGTCTCGTGTAGCCAAGAATCCGGTGGCGATTCCTCAGGGCGTCGAGGTGACGATCTCTGTGGGTGAGATCGCCGTCAAGGGGCCGCTGGGTACTCTGCGCCAGTCGCTGAGTGATGCCGTGACCGTCGAGCGCGACGGCGATACCGTCGTGTGCAAGGCGCGCGACGGTGTGGCCAACGCCCGGGCGATGTCCGGTACCGTGCGCGCCCTGGTGAACAACATGGTCGCAGGCGTGAGCAAGGGTTTCGAGCGCAAGCTCAACCTGGTGGGCGTCGGTTATCGCGCCCAGGCTCAGGGCGACAAGCTCAACCTGTCGCTCGGCTTCTCGCATCCGGTCGTGCACCAGATGCCCGCCGGCGTGAAGGTGGAGACGCCGACTCAGACCGAGATCGTGATCAAGGGCATCGACAAGCAGCAGGTCGGCCAGGTCGCAGCCGAGGTGCGTGCCTACCGCGCTCCCGAGCCTTACAAGGGCAAGGGCGTCCGTTACTCGGACGAGGTGGTGGTGCTCAAGGAAACCAAGAAGAAGTAAGGCGGTTCGTCATGAACAAGAAAGAAACTCGTCTTCGCCGTGCGCGCAAAACTCGCGCCAAGATTGCGGAGCTCAAGGCGGTTCGCCTGACGGTGTTCCGGTCCAACTGCCACATCTACGCCCAGGTCATCGACGGCAGCGGCGCACGCGTGCTTGCTGCGGCCTCGACGGTCGAACCCGAGGTCCGCTCGCAGGTCGCCAACGGCGGCAACAAGGCTGCGGCCGAGTTCGTCGGCAAGCTGATCGCCGAACGGGCCAAAGCTGCCGGTGTCGAGCAGGTCTCGTTCGACCGCTCGGGCTTCCTGTATCACGGCCGCGTCAAGGCGCTGGCCGAGGCTGCCCGCGAAGGCGGCCTCAAGTTCTAAGCGAGGAATCGAATGGCTAAGCAGCAAACCAAACGTGCGCAAGCCTCCGACGAGCGCGATGACGGCCTGAAGGAGAAGATGGTCGCGATCAATCGCGTGACCAAGGTCGTCAAGGGCGGCCGGATCCTCGGCTTCGCCGCGCTGACCGTGGTTGGCGACGGTGACGGCGCGATCGGCATGGGCAAGGGCAAGTCGCGGGAAGTGCCGGTGGCGGTGCAGAAGGCGATGGACGAAGCCCGCCGCAAGATGCGCAAGGTGTCGCTCAAGAACGGCACCCTCCAGCACACCGTGATCGGCAAGCACGGCGCCGCCTCGGTGCTGATGCAGCCCGCTCCGGCCGGTACCGGCATCATCGCCGGTGGTCCGATGCGCGCGGTGTTCGAGGTGATGGGCGTGACCGACGTGATCTGCAAGTGCATCGGCTCCGCCAATCCGTACAACGTCGTCCGTGCCACGATCAACGGCCTGATGGCGATCAACACCCCGGCGGAGATTGCTGCCAAGCGCGGCAAGTCCGTCGAAGAAATTCTGGGGTAAGCGATGTCGGACAAGAAAATCAAGGTGACGCTCGTCAAGAGCGTGATCGGCACCAAACAGTCCCACCGTGCCACCGTGCGCGGCCTCGGTCTGCGCCGCCTCAACCACACGGTTGAGCTGGCTGACACGCCCGAGATCCGGGGCATGGTCAACAAGGTGTCCTACCTGCTGAAGTGTGAGGGTTGATATGCGCCTGAATACCATCAAGCCGGGCGAAGGCTCGAAGAAGGCCGCGCGCCGTGTCGGTCGTGGCATCGGCAGTGGCCTGGGCAAGACCTGCGGCCGCGGCCACAAGGGTCAGAAGTCCCGCGCCGGCGGCTTCCACAAGACCGGCTTCGAAGGCGGCCAGATGCCGTTGCAGCGTCGCCTGCCGAAGCGTGGCTTCGTGTCGCTGACGCGCGCCCGCAACGTCGAAGTGCGTCTGTCCGAACTGGACAAGCTGCCGGTGGATGAGGTCGATCTGCTGACGCTGAAGCAGGCGGGCGTGATCGCGGCTGACGCGCTGTCCGCCAAGGTCGTGCTCTCCGGCGCGATCAACCGCAAGGTTGTGCTGCGCGGTGTCGGTGCTACCCAGGGTGCCAAGGCGGCGATCGAAGCCGCTGGTGGTTCCGTGGCGGCCGAGTAAACAAGGAAAACGGTTGTGGCGAATACTGCTGCCACGCTCGGAAAGCCGGGGCGGTTCGGCGACCTCAAGCGTCGCCTGCTGTTCCTGCTGGGCGCGCTGATCGTCTATCGCATCGGCGCGCACATTCCGGTCCCGGGTATCGATCCTGAGCGCCTGGCCGAGCTGTTTCAGTCGCAGGCGGGCGGCATCCTCGGGGTGTTCAACCTGTTCTCGGGCGGTGCGCTGTCGCGCTTCACCATCTTCGCGCTGGGCATCATGCCCTACATTTCGGCGTCCATCATCATGCAGTTGATGACCGTGGCCGTGCCGTATCTGGAGGCGCTGAAGAAGGAGGGCGAGGCCGGCAGGCGCAAGATCACGCAGTACACGCGCTACGGCACCCTGGTGCTGGCGTTCGCGCAGGCGCTCGGGATCTCGATCGCGCTGGAGGGGCAGCCGGGCCTGGTGGTCGACCCAGGGCTGATGTTCCGCTTCGTGACCGTGGCCACGCTGGTGACCGGCACGATGTTCCTGATGTGGATGGGTGAGCAGATCACCGAGCGCGGTATCGGCAACGGGATCTCGCTGATCATCTTCGCAGGTATCGTTGCGGGACTGCCAAGTGCGATCGGTGGTCTCTTCGAGCTGGTGCGGACCGGCGCGATGCATCCCTTCACGGCGCTGTTCATCTGCGTGCTGGTGGTGCTGGTGACGGGCTTCGTGGTCTTCGTGGAGCGGGGGCAGCGCAAGATCCTGGTCAATTACGCCAAGCGACAGGTCGGCAACAAGGTGTATGGCGGGCAGAGCTCCCATCTGCCGCTGAAGCTGAACATGTCGGGTGTGATTCCGCCGATCTTTGCGTCGAGCATCATCTTGTTCCCGGCGACGCTGGGGCAGTGGTTCGGCTCGTCCGAGGGCATGTACTGGCTGCGCGACATCGCATCCACGCTGTCGCCGGGGCAACCGATCTATGTGCTTCTGTACGCGCTGGCGATCGTGTTCTTCTGCTTCTTCTACACCGCACTCGTATTCAATGCGCGTGAGACGGCGGATAACCTGAAGAAGAGCGGTGCTTTTGTTCCCGGGATCCGACCCGGAGACCAGACGGCACGGTACATCGACAAGATTCTCATGCGGCTGACGCTCGCCGGGGCGGTCTATATCACCCTGGTCTGTCTGTTGCCCGAGTTCCTGATCCTGAGGTGGAACGTCCCGTTCTATTTCGGTGGCACCTCGCTGCTGATCATCGTGGTGGTCACGATGGACTTCATGGCCCAGGTTCAGGCCGTCGTGATGTCGCATCAGTACGAGAGTCTGCTCAAGAAGGCGAATTTCAAGGGGGCGGGTTTCCCGGGCAGGTAAGTCCATGACGAAGGAAGATGTCATCGAGATGCAGGGCGAGGTCACCGAGAACCTGCCCAATGCAACATTCCGAGTCAGGCTGGAGAACGGTCACATGGTCCTTGGCCATATCTCGGGGAAGATGCGGATGCACTACATCCGCATCCTCCCGGGTGACAAGGTGACCGTACAACTCACCCCCTACGACCTGACCAAGGGCCGGATCGTGTTCCGGACCAAGTGAAGATTAGAGAAACAGGAGCAAGTCCATGAGAGTCCAGGCATCGGTAAAGCGGCTGTGCCGCAATTGCAAGATCATCCGCCGCAAGGGTGTGGTTCGCGTCATTTGTACCGATCCGCGGCATAAGCAACGCCAGGGTTGATCTAGTCAACCTTAGGCATTAGAATTCAACGTTTTGCGTTTTGGGGTAGACGGATGGCCCGTATTGCTGGGGTAAACATTCCCAATCACAAGCATGCCGAGATCGCGCTGACCGCCATCTATGGGATCGGCCGTTCGCGTGCTCAGAAGATTTGCGACGCTGCCGGTATCCAGCGCTCGGTCAAGATGAAGGATCTGACCGAGTCGGACATGGAAAAGCTGCGTGACGAGGTTGCTCGCTTCGTTGTCGAAGGCGATCTGCGTCGTGAAGTGACGATGAACATCAAGCGACTGATGGACCTGGGCTGCTACCGCGGCGTTCGTCATCGTCGCGGCCTGCCGATGCGTGGTCAGCGTACCCGCACGAACGCCCGCACCCGCAAGGGCCCGCGCAAGGCGATCGCCGGCAAGAAGTAACAGGAAACGATAATGGCTAAGACTGGAACGAAGGTTCGTAAGAAGGTCAAGAAGAACGTCGCCGAGGGTATCGCGCACGTTCACGCGAGCTTCAACAATACGATCATCACCATCACCGACCGTCAGGGCAACGCGCTGTCGTGGGCGACCTCGGGTGGTGCGGGCTTCAAGGGCTCGCGCAAGAGCACGCCGTTCGCTGCCCAGGTGGCGGCCGAAGCGGCCGGCAAGGTCGCGCAGGAATGCGGCATCAAGAACCTCGAAGTGCGCATCAAGGGCCCGGGCCCTGGGCGTGAGTCGTCGGTTCGCGCGCTCAACGCGCTGGGGATCAAGATTTCCAGCATCACGGACATCACCCCCATCCCGCATAACGGCTGCCGTCCGCCGAAAAAGCGCCGTATCTGACAAGGAGTTGATAAGTGGCTCGTAATCTCGATCCCAAGTGCCGTCAGTGCCGTCGCGAAGGCGAAAAGCTGTTCCTGAAGGCCGAGAAGTGTTTCACCGACAAGTGCGCCATCGAGCGCCGTGCCTACGCACCTGGCCAGCACGGTCAGCGTTCGGGTCAGCGTCTGTCTGGCTACGGCGTTCAGTTGCGTGAGAAGCAGAAGATCCGTCGTCTTTATGGCGTGCTCGAGCGTCAGTTCCGCAAGGTCTACGCCGAGGCCGATCGCCGCCGCGGCCAGACCGGCGAGAACCTGCTGCAGCTGCTCGAAGGCCGACTGGACTCCGTCGCCTATCGCATGGGCTTCGGCGGTTCGCGCGCCGAGGCACGTCAGGTCGTGCGCCACAATGGCGTGCTGGTCAATGGCAAGCGCGTAAACATTCCGTCGTACATCGTGCGTCCGGGCGACGTCATCGAGGTGACCGAGCGTGCGCGTGCCCACCTGCGTGTGAAGGCGGCGCTCGAAGCGGCTGAGTCGCGCGGCTTCCCCGAGTGGCTGGAAGTCGATGCCAAGGCCGGCAAGGGTGTGTTCAAGGCGTACCCGGTGCGCGCCGAGCTGCCCGCAACGATCAATGAAGGCCTGGTTGTGGAACTGTACTCCCGCTGATCGGGAGGCTGATCCTCTTCTAGTTCCGAGGGAATGCTGATGCAAAGCAATGCACTGCTGAAACCGCGCATCATCGACGTCCAGAGCACCTCGCCGGTCCAGGCGCGGGTGACGATGGAGCCGTTCGAGCGGGGTTTCGGCCATACGCTGGGGAATGCGCTGCGGCGCATCCTCCTGTCGTCGCTGCCCGGCCATGCGGCCACGGAAGTGACGATCGAAGGGGTGCTGCACGAGTACTCCACGCTGGATGGCGTGCGTGAGGACATCGTTGACCTGCTGCTGAATCTGAAGGGCGTGGTGTTCAAGCTCAACGGTCGCAGCGAGGTGACCGTGCGTCTGGCCAAGTCCGGCGAAGGTGTCGTCACCGCGGCCGATATCGAGGTCGGACACGACGTCGAGATCATCAACCCCGAGCACGTGATCGCGCATCTTGCCCCCGGTGGCAAGATCGACATGCAGATCAAGGTCGAGGAAGGTCGTGGCTACGTGCCGGGCAACACTCGTCCGGAGAACGCCGAGAGCAAGAGCATCGGCCACATCGTGCTTGACGCCTCGTTTGGCCCGGTGCGCCGTGTCAGCTACCTGGTGGAAAGCGCGCGTGTCGAGCAGCGTACCGACCTCGATCGTCTGATCATCGACATCGAGACCAACGGTGCGGTCGATCCCGAAGAGGCGATCCGCTATGCAGCGCGGGTCCTGATGGATCAGCTGTCGGTGTTCGCGGATCTGGAGGGCACCCAGCCCGAACGCGAAGTAGCGCCCTCGGTGACCATCGATCCGGTGCTGATGCGCCCGGTGGACGATCTCGAATTGACCGTGCGCTCGGCCAACTGCCTGAAGGCTGAGAACATCTATTACATCGGCGACCTGATCCAGCGTACCGAGACCGAGTTGCTGAAGACCCCGAACCTGGGTCGCAAGTCGCTCAACGAGATCAAGGAAGTGTTGGCCTCACGCGGGCTGACGCTTGGCATGAAACTGGAAAACTGGCCTCCGGCCGGGCTTGAGAAGCTCGGTTGAATCGCCGGGCAAGTGAGGAATTGAAATGCGTCACCGTAACGGTCTTCGCAAGCTGAATCGTACCAGCAGCCACCGCCAGGCGATGTTCCGCAACATGGCCAACTCGCTGCTGCAACACGAAGTCATCAAGACGACCCTGCCGAAGGCGAAGGAACTTCGCCGTGTGGTCGAGCCGATGATCACCCTGGGCAAGAAGCCCAGTCTCGCCAACCGCCGTCTTGCTTTCGACCGCCTGCGCGACCGCGACATGGTCGTCAAGCTGTTCGACGAGTTGGGCCCGCGCTACGCCGCCCGCAATGGCGGTTACCTGCGCATCCTGAAGTGCGGTTTCCGCGATGGCGACAACGCACCGATGGCCTACGTCGAGCTGCTGGATCGCCCGGACGTGGAAGCGGTCGAGGTGGAAGAGGCGGAAGCGGCCTGATCAGGCTGTCACGCACCAGAAGAACCGGGCGCTGCCCGGTTTTTTTACGCCTGTCGTGCGCGAATGCGAGAATGCGGGCGGCTGTCGGGGAGAGATCGGATGAGTGTGACGCTGGTGACGGGTGGGGCGGGCTATATCGGCTCGCATACCTGTGTTGAGTTGCTGGTGGCGGGGCGGGAGGTCGTGGTCGTCGACGACCTGTCGAATTCCTCGCTCGAAGCCGTGCGCCGCATCGAGGAGCTGGGCGGGCGAGCGCTTGCCGGTTTCGTGCGGGCCGACGTGCGCGACCGGGCTGCGCTGAAGGCCTTGTTTGCGGCGCATGAGGTGGAGGCGGTGATCCACTTTGCCGCCAGGAAGGCGGTCGGCGAGTCGGTGGCCAAGCCCCTGGCCTACTACGACAACAACCTGCAGGGCTTGTTGAGCGTGTTGCAGGAGATGGACGCGGCGGGCTGCAGGCAGATGGTGTTCAGCTCCTCGGCGACCGTCTACGGCGACCCGGCGCGGGTGCCGATCGAGGAGGATTTCCCGACCACGGCCACCAACCCCTATGGCTGGACCAAGCTGATGGGCGAGCAGATGCTGCGCGACCTGGCCACGGCGGACGCACGCTGGAGGGTGGTGCTGTTGCGCTACTTCAATCCGGTCGGCGCGCACGCGAGCGGGCGCATCGGCGAGGACCCGGAAGGCCTGCCCAACAACCTGATGCCTTTCGTCAGCCAGGTTGCGGTCGGTCGCCTGGCCCGGCTGCGCGTGTTCGGCGACGACTACGCCACGCCCGATGGCACCGGCGTGCGCGACTACATCCACGTGGTGGATCTCGCGCTCGGGCACCTGCGCGCGCTGGAGCGGATCGGCGCGCTGCCCGGGGTGACGACGCTCAACCTCGGCACCGGGCGTGGCTACAGCGTGCTGGAGATGGTGCGTGCCTTCGAACAGGCGTCGGGACGGCAGGTGCCCTACGACATCGTCGCGCGCCGCCCGGGCGACATCGCCGCGTGCTGGGCCGACCCGGCCCGTGCGCGGGCGGTGCTGGGCTGGCGCGCCGAACGCGACCTGCAGGCCATGTGCGAGGACGCCTGGCGCTGGCAGCGCATGAACCCGCTTGGCTATCGCAGTTGACGCTGCGGTCGAGCGTTCAGTCTGCGGTGGGCAGCAGGCGGCGCAGATAACGGCCGGTGTGGCTCGCCGGATGGGCGGCGATGACTTCGGGCGTGCCGGTGCACACAACGGAGCCGCCGCCAGCGCCCCCCTCCGGCCCCATGTCGACGATCCAGTCCGCGGTCTTGATGACGTCGAGATTGTGCTCGATGACGACGATGGTGTTGCCGTGATCGCGCAGGCGGTGCAACACGCTCAGCAGCAGCTCGATGTCCTGGAAGTGCAGGCCGGTGGTGGGTTCGTCGAGGATGTAGAGCGTGCGCCCGGTGTCACGCTTCGAGAGTTCGAGCGCCAGCTTCACGCGCTGGGCTTCGCCGCCCGACAGCGTGGTGGCGCTCTGGCCGAGGCGGATGTAGCCCAGGCCGACGTCCTTCAGGGTCTCGAGCTTGCGCGCGACCGCGGGGACCGGGGCGAAGAAGTCGAAGGCCTGCTCGACGGTCATCTCCAGCACCTCGTGGATGCTGCGGCCCTTGTAGCGGATCTCCAGGGTCTCGCGGTTGTAGCGCTTGCCGTGGCAGACGTCGCAGGGAACGTACATGTCGGGCAGGAAGTGCATCTCGACCTTGATCAGGCCGTCGCCCTGGCAGGCCTCGCAGCGGCCGCCGCGCACGTTGAAGGAGAAGCGCCCCGGCCCGTAGCCGCGCGCACGGGCCTCGGGCACGCCGGCGAAGAGCTCGCGGATCGGCGTCAGCATGCCGGTGTAGGTTGCGGGGTTGGAGCGCGGCGTGCGTCCGATCGGCGCCTGGTCGACGTTGATGACCTTGTCGAAGGCGTCCAGTCCGTCGATGCCGTCGTGGGCGGCGGCTTCGGTGCTCGAGCCGTACAGCTGGCGCGCCACCGCCGCCGCCAGGGTGTCGTTGATCAGGGTCGACTTGCCCGAGCCGGAGACGCCGGTGACACAGGTGAACAGGCCGACCGGAAGCTCGATGCTGACGCCCTTGAGGTTGTTGCCGCGCGCGCCGCGGATGCTCAGCAAACGCTCCGGATCGGGCGCGCGGCGCTTCACCGGAACCGCGATCCGGCGCCGTCCCGCCAGGTAGTCGCCGGTCACCGATCCCGGGTCGGCGATCACCGCGGCGGGGCTGCCGTGGGCAACGATGCGCCCGCCGTGCTCGCCCGCACCGGGCCCCATGTCCACCAGGTAGTCGGCGCTGCGGATCGCATCCTCGTCGTGCTCGACCACGATCACCGTGTTGCCCAGATCGCGCAGCTGGCGCAGGGTCGTGAGCAGACGGTCGTTGTCGCGCTGATGCAGGCCGATCGAGGGCTCGTCGAGCACGTACATGACGCCGGTCAGCCCCGAGCCGATCTGGCTGGCGAGGCGGATGCGCTGCGCCTCGCCGCCCGACAGGGTGTCGGCCGAGCGGTCCAGCGACAGGTAGTCGAGGCCGACGTTGATCAGGAAACTGATGCGGTCGGCGATCTCCTTGATGATGCGCTCGGCGACCTGCGCGCGCGCGCCGCTCAGCTGCAGCTCGGCGAAGAAGCGATGGCAGTCGCCGAGCGACAGGTGTCCGACTTCATGCAGCGCGCGGCCGCCCACGAGCACATGGCGTGCCTCGGCGCGCAGGCGGCTGCCCTGGCAGCTCGGGCAGGGCCGGGTCGCACGGTACTTGCTCAGCTCCTCGCGCACGGCGAGCGAATCGGTCTCGCGGAAACGGCGCTCCAGATTGGGGAGGATGCCCTCGAAGGGATGCTGCTTGAGCACCATGCGGCCGTTGTCGGCCATGTAGCGGAACGCGATCTGGGTGCGTCCGGAGCCGTTCAGCACGATGGCGCGCACCGCCTCCGGCAGCGACTCGAACGGGGTTTCAACATCGAACCCGTAATGTGTCGCCAGGCTGGCGAGCATCTGGAAGTAGAACTGGTTGCGCCGGTCCCAGCCGCGGATCGCGCCCGCCGCCAGCGACAGCTCGGGATGTGCGACCACGCGCGCGGGGTCGAAGAAATCCACCTGGCCCAGGCCGTCGCATTGGCTGCAGGCCCCGGCCGGGTTGTTGAAGGAGAACAGTCGCGGCTCCAGTTCGGCGAGGGCGAAGCTGCACACCGGGCAGGCAAAGCGCGCCGAAAACAGATGCTCGCGAGCGCTGTCCATCTCCACCGCGAGCGCCCGTCCGTCCGCATGCGTGAGCGCGGTCTCGAAGGACTCGGCCAGCCGGCTGCGCAGGTCGGCGCGCACGCGCAGGCGGTCGATCACCACCTCCACCGTGTGGCGGCGCCCCTTCTCGAGTGGCGGCATGGCGTCGAGCTCCATGACTTCGCCATCGACGCGGACACGGACGAAGCCCTGCGCGCGCAGGTCTGCAAAAAGGTCGTGCTGCTCGCCCTTGCGCCCGGTCACCACCGGCGCGAGGATCATCAGCCGCGTCTCCTCCGGCAGGGCCAGCACGTGATCCACCATCTGCGCCACGCTCTGCGCCTCGAGCGCATTCTCGGGGTGGTCGGGGCAGTGCGGCATGCCTGCGCGTGCGTACAGCAGGCGCAGGTAGTCATGGATCTCGGTCACCGTGCCCACCGTCGAGCGCGGGTTGTGGCTGGTCGCCTTCTGCTCGATCGAGATCGCGGGCGACAGGCCCTCGATCAGGTCCACGTCGGGCTTCTCCATCAGTTGCAGGAACTGGCGCGCATAGGCCGACAGCGACTCGACGTAGCGCCGCTGCCCCTCCGCATACAAGGTGTCGAAGGCCAGCGAGGACTTGCCCGATCCCGACAGGCCGGTGATCACCGTGAGCCGGTTGCGCGGCAGATCGATGCTGATGTTCTTGAGGTTGTGGGTGCGGGCACCGCGAATGCGGATCTCGTCCATGGCTGCCGCCGTGCTTGAGGGAGCCAGCGACTATACGAGAGAAGGCCGGTGCCGGCCAATCGGACGAGGTGGAGTGCTAGAATCGCGCTCTTTCATCGAGCCGGTCTTCCCGAATGTCCGTTCCCGCACGCGACCCGATGACGCGCGACGAACGCCGTGCCGGCATGAGCCTGGCGGCCATCTTCGCCTTGCGCATGCTGGGCCTGTTCCTGATCCTGCCGGTCTTCGCCGTCCATGCGGCACATATCCCCGGTGGCGACAACCTGACCCTGGTCGGGCTGGCGATCGGTGCCTACGGCCTCACCCAGGCCTGCCTGCAGATCGCCTATGGTGCGGCCTCCGATCGCTTCGGGCGCAAGCCGGTGATCGTCTTCGGGCTCGTGCTGTTCGTGATCGGCAGCGTCGTCGCCGCGCTCGCGGGCGATGTGCAGACGATCATCGTCGGCCGCGTGCTGCAGGGCGCCGGCGCCATCTCGGCCGCAGTCACCGCGCTGGCGGCCGACCTCACCCGCGACCAGCATCGCACCAAGGTGATGGCGATGATCGGCTCGTCCATCGGCCTCGTGTTCGCGCTGTCGATGGTGGCGGCGCCGCTGCTGTACGCCGCGATTGGCATGGACGGCATCTTCTGGCTGACCGCGTTGCTCGCCGTCGGCGCGATCGGCGTGCTGCTGTGGGTGGTGCCGGCCGCGCCGCCCGTTCCCCGCGCCACCGGACGACTGATCGACGTGCTGCGCGATGGACAGCTCATGCGGCTCAATTTCGGCGTCTTCGCCCTGCATCTGATCCAGACCACGATGTGGGTCATGGTGCCATCGGCGCTGGTGGCCAGCGGCGGCCTGCCGATGCCCGAGCACTGGAAGGTGTACCTGCCGGCGGTGCTGCTGTCCTTCGTCGTCATGGTGCCGGCGGTCATCGTTGCCGAGCGCCATGACAAGCTCAAGCAGGTGTTCAACGCTGCCATCGTGCTGCTCGCCCTGGTGCAGTTCGGGCTGTGGCTGGTCGGTGACGGATTGATCCCCTTGGCCTTGTTGCTGACCTTGTTCTTCGTCGCCTTCAACGTGCTCGAGGCGACGCAGCCGTCGTGGATCTCGCGCATCGCGGCACCGGGGGCGAAGGGCACCGCGCTCGGCGTCTATAACACCCTGCAATCGGTCGGCCTGTTTCTCGGCGGTGTGCTCGGCGGCTGGCTGGGCCAGGTCTACGGGCCCGCGGCCGTGAGCCTGTTCTGCGGGCTGCTGGCGCTGGCCTGGCTGGCCTTGGCCACCTCGATGCGACCGCCACCCTTGCGTCCCGCTGCCGTGGGGCGCTGAAGCGAACCAGTGTGCTGCGGATCGATCGAAGCAGCGACGGTCCGCAGTGCTGCACCTGCAACTCTGCACCAACCACTTTCATCGCGCGCCGCGCCATGCCCGCCGCGTGCAGGACCTGATCAAAGGAGAATCGGATGGCATCCGTCAATAAAGTCATCCTGATCGGCAACCTCGGTGCCGACCCGGAGAGCCGCTTTGCCCCCTCGGGCGACGCAATCTGCAACATCCGCCTGGCCACGACCGAGACCTGGCGCGACAAGAACACCGGCGAGCGACGCGAGGCCACCGAGTGGCACCGCGTCGCCTTCTTCGGCAAGCTCGCCGAGATCGCCGGACAGTATCTGCGCAAGGGCAGCCAGGTCTACATCGAAGGCAGTCTGCGTACCCGCAAGTGGCAGGACCAGAGCGGCCAGGACCGCTACACCACCGAGATCCGTGCCGACGAGATGAAGATGCTCGGCCGCCGCGAAGGGGGCGACGCCCCGATGCGGGGTGGCGACGGCGGCTGGGACGCGCCGTCCCAATCCGCCCCGTCGCAGGCCGCGCCGGCCGCGCGCGCCCCGGCGCAGCGTCCGCAGCCGGCGGCGCAGCCCTCGCCGCAGTCGGGAGGCTTTGGCGACTTCGACGACGACATCCCGTTCTGAGTCGGCTGCATCGTATTCGGCGTCGCGTGACGTGGGTCCGCGACGCGGTCAGCGCACGGGCCTAGAGTGATCCAGCAGGGGTGAGCCCCTTGGGTCGGCAGTGCGAGGAGGGAGTTTCATGTTCAGTCTGATCAGTTACACCGACGGCGTGCACGCGGTGGACTCGGGCTATGGCCGCCCGCAACTGGCCGCAGTTCATGTCGTCGTCGATGAGGGCCGCGCGGCGATCGTCGATACCGGAAGCAATGCCTCGGTGCCGCGGGTGCTCGGCGCCCTGGCCGCGCTCGGCGTCGCCCCCGAGGCGGTCGACTGGGTCTTGCTGACCCACATCCACCTCGATCATGCCGGCGGTGCCGGCAGTCTGATGTGCGCGTTGCCGCAGGCCAGGCTGGTGGTGCATCCGCGCGGCCTGCGCCACATGATCGACCCCAGCCGGCTGTGGGACGCCACCTGCGCGGTGTATGGCGCCGAGCGTGCCTACGCGCTCTATGGCCGCCTGGTGCCGGTGCCGGCCGAGCGCATCGTGCCGGCGACCGACGGCCTCGAGCTGGCGCTCGGCAGGCGGCACTTCCGCATCTTCGACACCCCGGGTCATGCCCGCCACCACGTCTGCATCTGGGACGACAGCGCCCAGGCCTTCTTCACCGGCGACACCTTCGGGCTGTCCTACCGCGAGCTCGACGTCGATGGGCGCGCCTTCATTCTGCCCACGACCACGCCGACGCAGTTCGACCCCGATGCGATGCACGCCTCGATCGACCGCATGCTGGCGATGCAGCCGCAGGCGATGTACCTGACGCACTACAGCCGGGTGACCGAAGTCGAGCGCCTGGGCGCCGATCTGCACCGCCTGATCGACACCATGGTGGCGGTGGCGCAGGCCGCGCGCGGCGATGGCGTGGCCCGCCACGTCGAGATCCTGGCCGGGCTGGAGCAGATCATGCGCGAGGAGGCGGGGCGCCAGAACTGGGCCCTGAACGAGGAGGAAACCCTCGAGCTGCTGCGCATGGACCTCGAGCTCAACGCCCAGGGGCTCGGCGTGTGGCTCGACAGCCTGCGCGTGACCGAAGCGGAGACCGCTTGAATCCGGCTGCGATGCAGGCCGAGGTCGACCCCGTACGCCGCTTCGGCGGCCTCGATCGCCTCTATGGTGGAGGATCGGTCGAGGCCTTGCACGCGGCCCATGCCTGCGTGATCGGCATCGGCGGCGTCGGTTCCTGGGTGGTCGAGGCGCTCGCCCGCAGCGGCGTCGGCCGCCTCACCCTGGTCGATCTGGACCACGTCGCCGAATCCAACATCAACCGACAGGTGCACGCCCTCGACGACACGCTTGGCATGGCCAAGGTGCGGGCGATGGCCGCACGCGTTGCCGCGATCAATCCCCTGTGCGCGCTCACCGAGATCGAGGACTTCCTCACCCCGGAGAACGCCGAGAGCTTGCTCCAGGGCTATGACGTGGTGATCGATGCCATCGACAATGTCAGGGCCAAGGTCGCGATTGCCGCCGTGTGCCGGCGCCGGCGCATGCCCCTGGTGATGGCGGGCGGGGCAGGCGGCAAGACGGATCCGGCGCGCATCTGCATCGACGATCTGGCGCGCACCCTGCAGGATCCGCTGCTGTCGAAGGTGCGCGCCCGGCTGCGCAAGGAGCATGGCTTCAGTCGCGATCCGAAGAAGAAGTTCGGCATCGAGGCGGTGTTCTCGACCGAACCGCTGCGTTATCCCGCGGTCCAGGCCTGCGACACCGCCAGCCCAGCCGCGCCGCAGGGCCTGGCCTGTGCGGGCTACGGCTCGAGCATGGCGGTGACGGCGAGCGTGGGCCTGTTCTGCGCCGCGCGCGCGCTCGATCACCTGCTCCTGGCGGGTCCCCGCCGTGCCACAGTTTCAACTGCAAGCCCGACCCCTACGGAGACCGCCTGATGAATGCAGCACCGCAGCCCACTGCCGCCATCGTCCTTTTCGGCCATGGTGCGCGCGACCCCGAATGGGCCGGTCCGATGCGCCGCATCCGCGAGGCCATCCTCGCCCGCCCGGACGCGCCGAGTGTCGAGCTGGCCTTTCTCGAATTCATGACGCCGACCCTGCCCGAGGCCATCGCCGCGCTCGCCACGGCGGGTGCGCGCAAGGTGGCGGTGGTGCCGATCTTCCTGGCCCAGGGGGGACACTTGAAGCGTGATCTGCCAGTCTTGCTCGACACGGCGCGCGCTGCCCATCCGCACTGCGAGATCCTGCTCGCCACAGCCGCCGGCGAGGCCGGCCCGGTGGTAAGCGCGATGGCCGATTACGCCGCGTCCTGCCTGGAGTGAGCGCGGGCGCATGAAGGACGCGGGCCGGCGGGCATAGAACGCTTGACGCTCATATATATAAGCATATACTTATAAATATGAGCCCTGATGCCCGCCCTGCCATGCTGCGTTTTGCCGCCTTTCTGTCTGCCCTTGTCCTCGCTGTGGCGGTGCGCGCCGAGGTGCCGACGATTCGCGTCGAGTCGCGCGCGCTGCCGGCGGCGACCGTCGTCGAGGCCAGCATCGAGGCGGTGCGGCAATCCACGCTGGCGGCGCAGATTCCCGGCCGCGTGCTGGAGATGGCCGTCGATGCCGGCGACCGCGTGCGCAAGGGCCAGGTGCTGGTCCGCATCGATCCCGCCGAAGCGGCTGCCGCCGTGGCCGCTGCCGATGCCGGTGTCGCTCATGCGCAGACGGCTCTGGCCAATGCCCGCGCCGAGTATGCGCGGGCGCGCAGTCTGGTCGAGCGCAAGTTCCTCAGCCAGTCCGCGCTCGATGCGGCGCGTACCCAGTTTCAGGCCGCCGAGGCGCAGCTGCGTGCGGCCCAGGCCCAGCGCGCCCAGGCGGCCACCGTGCAGGGCCATGCCACGGTGGTTTCGCCACTGGACGGCGTGGTTTCGGCACGCCATATCGAGGCGGGCGAAATGGCCCAGCCGGGGCGCAGCCTGCTGACCGTCCATGACCCGGCGCAGATGCGCGCAGTGGCCGATCTGGCACCGCAGCGCCTGGCCGAGCTCGGCACGGACGGCATCCGTGCGCGTGTCGAACTCGGCGACGGCGGGCGCTTCATCGAGGCGGCGGCGCTGACCGTGCTGCCCGCAGCCGATGCGCGCACCCATACCGTGCGCGTCCGTGTGGACCTGCCGGCGGAGGTCGAGGGCGTGTTGCCGGGCAGCTTTGCGCGCGTCCATTTTCAGCCCGCAGCGGTGCCGGACGTCTCGGCCACCGCCGCGCCGGTGGTCATTCCTGCCGCTGCGGTGCTGCGCCGCGGTGAGCTGACGGCGGTCTATGTGGCCGATGGCGGGGGCGGCTTCGGCCTGCGTCAGATCCGGCTCGGGCGCCTGCTGCCGGGCGGCGAGGCCATCGAGGTGCTGTCCGGCCTCAAGGGCGACGAGACGCTCGCCCTCGATCCGGTGCAGGCCGGCATTGCGGCCCGCAGCGCCGGCGCCGCGCCGCGCTGAGTCCGGAGGCGAGCATGGAACCCCGTCTCGGCATTTCCGGCCGCATCGCGGCCGGCTTCCAGCGCAATGCGATCACGCCGCTGCTGGCATTGGTGCTGCTGCTGGCCGGCCTCTTCGCCACGCTGATCACGCCCAAGGAAGAAGAGCCCCAGATCGACGTCACCATGGCCAACGTGATGGTGCCCTTCCCGGGCGCGTCGGCACGCGACGTCGAGGCCTTGGTCGCACGCCCGGCCGAGCAGGTGCTGTCGCGCATCACCGGCGTCGAGCACGTGTATACCGTGTCGCGTCCCGGCATGGCGGTCATCACGGTGCAGTTCGAGGTCGGCGTGCCCAACCAGACCGCGCTCGTGCGCCTCTACGACACCGTGCATTCGCACGCCGACTGGCTGTCGCCGCAACTGGGCGTCGGCACACCGCTGATCAAGCCCAAGGGCATCGACGACGTGCCCATCCTCAGCTTCACCTTGTGGACCGCCGACCCCGAACGCGCCGGCTTCGAGCTGCAGCAGATCGGGCGCGCGATCGAGACCGAGTTGAAGCGCATTGCCGGCACGCGCGACGTCGTCACCCTCGGTGGCCCGGGGCACGTGATCCGGGTGGACATGGACACCGAGCGCATGAACGCCCACGGCGTCACCGCGCAGGACCTGCGCGCCGCGCTGCAGCTCGCCAACGCCTCGCAGCCGGCGGGCAGCCTTGTGGCGGGCAATCGCGAGGTGCTGGTGCAGACCGGCACCTATCTGGAGTCGGCCGAGGACGTGCGCAGCCTCGTCGTCGGGGTGCAGGAGCAGCGGCCGGTGTTCCTGCGCGATGTCGCCGACGTCGTCGATGGCCCTGACCAGCCTGCGCAGTACGTCTGGTTCGGTACCGGCGCCGCCGCCACCGAGCGTGGCATCGAGCAGCAGGGCCTGTTCCCTGCGGTCACGTTGGCGCTGTCGAAGAAGCCCGGCGCCAACGCTGCCGACGTCGCCCGGGCAGCGATCGAGCGCCTCGATAACCTGCGCGGCAGCTTGATCCCGCAAGGGGTGGAGATCACCGTCACGCGTGACTACGGCAAGACCGCCAACGACAAGGCCAACCAGCTCATCGGCAAGCTCGCCTTCGCCACCGCGGCTGTCGTGGCGCTGGTGTTCTTCGCGCTCGGCCGGCGCGAGGCGATCATCGTCGGCATCGCGGTGTCGCTGACGCTGGCGGCGACGCTGTTTGCGTCCTGGGCCTGGGGCTTCACCCTCAACCGGGTGTCGCTGTTCGCGCTCATCTTCTCGATCGGCATCCTGGTCGACGACGCCATCGTGGTGGTCGAGAACATCCACCGCTGGCACACGCTCGAGCCCGACACGCCGTTGTGGAAACTGATCCCGAGGGCGGTGGACGAGGTCGGCGGCCCCACCATCCTCGCCACCTTCACGGTGATCGCGGCGCTGCTGCCGATGGCCTTCGTGACGGGTCTGATGGGGCCCTACATGAGCCCGATCCCGATCAATGCCTCGATGGGCATGTTCATCTCGCTGGTGGTGGCCTTCGTCGTCACGCCCTGGCTGGCGCAGAAGATGCTCGGCCAGGTCGGCGCCTACGTCCACGAGGGCGAGGACAGGATGACGAGGCGGCTCGACGGCCTCTTCCGCCGCATCATGACGCCGCTGCTCGATGCCCGCCGCGGCGCGCGCAACCGGCTGCTGCTGTGGCTGGGCGTGTTCGCGCTGATCGGCGCCTCGGTTGCGTTGCCGGTGGTGCAGCTCGTGGTCATGAAGATGCTGCCCTTCGACAACAAGAGCGAATTCCAGGTTGTCCTCGACATGCCGGTCGGCACGCCGGTGGAGGACACGGCGCGTGTGCTCAACGAGATCGGCGCGCATCTGGCGACCGTGCCCGAGGTCACCGACTGGCAGTCCTATGCCGGCACCGCGGCGCCGATCAACTTCAACGGCCTGGTGCGCCAGTACTTCCTGAGGAGCGCGCCGGAGCAGGGCGACATCCAGGTCAACCTGGTCGACAAGAAGGCGCGCAGCCGCCAGAGCCATGAGATCGCGGTGTCGGTGCGCGCCGCGGTGACGGAGATCGCACGTCGCAGCGGCGGCAACGCCAAGGTCGTCGAAGTGCCGCCCGGCCCGCCGGTGCTGTCGCCGATCGTCGCCGAGATCTACGGCCCGGACTATGACGGCCAGCTCGAGGTGGCCAGGCGGGTACGTGCCGCCTTCGAGGCGACCGCCGACATCGTCGGCGTGGACGACACGGTCGACGAGGCAGCGCCCAAGCTCGTGCTGCGTGTTGACCAGGCCAAGGCGGCGCGCATGGGCGTGGCGCAGGCCGACGTCGTCGAGGTCGTGCGCCTGGGGTTGTCCGGCGAGAACGTCACCCCGGTCCATGGCGGCGACAACAAGTACGAGATCCCGGTGCGCATCCAGCTTCCCGCCACGCGCCAGTCCGAGCTCGGCAACCTGCTGGCGATGCAGGTGCGGGCGCGGGCGGGCGACAATGCCGGGCAGCTGATCAAGATCTCGGAGGTGGTGCAGGTCGCCGAGACGCAGCGTGAGCAGATCCTCTATCGCAAGGATCTGCTGCCAGTGGTGTACGTCACTGGCGACATGGGCGGCAAGCTCGACTCGCCGCTGTACGGCATGTTCGACATCCGATCGAGGGTCAATGGCATGGCGCTCGAGGGCGCGCCGGGGCTGGCCGGCACGCTGGGCGAATGGTTCATCCGCCAGCCCGCCGACCCCTATGCCGGCTACGAGCTGAAGTGGGACGGCGAGTGGCAGATCACCTACGAGACCTTCCGCGACATGGGTGCGGCCTACGCGGTCGGCCTGGTGCTGATCTACCTGCTGGTGGTGGCGCAGTTCAGGAGCTACCTGGTGCCGCTGATCATCATGGCGCCGATCCCGCTCACCCTCGTCGGTGTGATGCCCGGCCATGCGCTGTTTGGCGCGCAATTCACCGCCACCTCGATGATCGGCATGATCGCGCTTGCCGGCATCATCGTGCGCAACTCGATCCTGCTGGTCGATTTCGTCAACCAGCAGGTACGGGGTGCGGACGGCAAGCCCGCCATGGCGCTCGACGAGGCGGTGATCCGTGCCGCCGCGGTGCGCGCCAAGCCGATCGGGCTGACCGCGCTGGCGGCGATGATCGGCGCCGTCTTCATCCTGGATGACCCGATCTTCAACGGCCTGGCGATCAGCCTGATCTTCGGCATCTTCGTCTCCACCGTGCTCACTCTAGTGGTGATCCCGGTGCTCTACTACGCGGCCATGCGTGGCCGCGTCGCCCAACTGCAAGCCCTCGAGGAGAAGCCCGCATGACCACCAACGATTACGTGCGCGCCTTTGCCGGCGCCTTCGTGCTGATCTCGCTCGCCCTCGGCGTCGAGGCCTCGCCGCTTTTCGTCAGCAAGCACTTCCTGTGGCTGACCGCCTTCGTCGGCGCCAACCTGTTCCAGAGCGCCTTCACCGGCCTGTGCCCGCTGGTGAACATCCTGCACAAGCTCGGCGTCAAGGACGAGAAGCCCGCCGCCTCACGCTGAGGCCGGGCGCTCCCGGCGCAGCAGCATCCACAGCGCAAAGGCGACGGTGGCGGAAAAGCTCACCAGCGACCAGTTGGCGATCGACAGGCCGAGGAAGGTCCAGTCGACGATGCTGCAGTCTCCCGCGCCGCGGAAGATCATCGGCAAGGCCTGGCCGAGCGGAAAGCTGTCGAGCATGAACTCCAGCCCCGGTCCGCATTCCGGAATGGCGGGCGGAAAGAGCTGGATCCAGGTCTGGCGCGCCGCGATGCCGCCGCCGGTGAGGGCCAGCAGGCCGATCAGGGCCGCATACACCCGGCTGCCCGTGCGCCCCGGGCCGTGCCCGGCGGCAACGAGCGCGAGCATGGCGACGAGCAGGAAGGCGTAGCGCTGCATGATGCACATCGGGCAGGGCTCGAGCCCCTGGAAGTGCTGCAGGTAGAGGCCGAAGCCGAGCAGGCAGAAGGCCGTGACGGCGAGCGCGAGATACAGCAGGCGCGCCGGAAGATGGAGCAGGGTGTGGAGCAGGGGCATCGACGATGAGGGCTGGGCCCTGGGTTGGAGTGGGGCGCCCATTGTAGGACACGCACCCTCGGAGCGTGGATCGCGCCCTCAGGTTCCCAGCGCGGTCTGCAGCATGTCGAGGAAGGCGCGCGTCTTCGCCGGCATCAACCGGCGGCCGGGAAACACCGCCCACGCCGTATGCGAGGGCAGGCACCAGTCCGGCAGTACGCGGCGCAGTTCACCGCGGCGCACGTAGGGCGCGGCGAAGTAGTCCGGCACGGCGGTGATGCCCGCGCCGCCGCGGGCGAGCCGGATCAGCAGCTCGGGCGAATTCGCCGTGATGCTGCCCGGCGGCCTGCCCTCCCAGCGGTCCTCGCCGCGCATCAGCGTCCACCCGATCGCCTCACCGGTTCGCGCCAGCAGGCGCAGCGCCCGGTGCGTGCTCAGGGCCTCGGGGCGGTCGGGCTCGCCGTGCTCGGCGAGATAGCCCGGCGAGGCATACAGGCCGTTCGGGAAGACGGCCAGCCGGCGTGCCGCGAGCAAGGCATCGTCGGGCAGTTCGCCCATGCGGATGGCGATGTCGAAGTTCTCGCCCAGCAGGTCCACCCGGCGCGGCGACAGATCCAGTTCCAGCGACACCGCCGGATGCAGCGCGGAGAAGGCCGCGAGCGTGTCGGTCAGCAGCAGGTTGGCGAAGTCGCTCGGCATCGATACCCGCAGGCGCCCGCTCGGGCGCGCCTGGCGGCTCTCGGCCAGGGCCTTCACGGCGTCGATCTCGCTGACGACCTGGCGCGCGTGCTCCAGCAGGGCGTGGCCGAACTCGGTCAGCGTCAGGCGCCGGGTGGTGCGCAGCATCAGGCGCTCGCCGAGGTGCTCCTCGAGTTGCGAGATGCGGCGCGACACCGTCGATTTGGGCAGGCCGAGGCGGTCGGCCGCCGCGGTGAAGCTGCCGTCCTCGGCGACGCGGGCGAAGATCACCAGGTCGTTAGGGTCGTATTGTTCCATGGCTTGGACAATCTTGTCCGTTCAATGGGGTTAATGATTCGTGGAGGCACGATTAGACTCTCTTCACCGTCTTGCAACAAGACCCCGACCCTCAAGGAGAGCCCACATGAACATCCTGCAAATCAACGGCAGTGCCCGCAGCGAAGGCGCCAATTCCACCCGCGTCGCCAATGACATCGTCGCCCGCCTGAAGGCGGCCGATCCCGCGGCGAACGTCGTGCTGCGCGACCTGGCGCGCGACCCCGCGCCGGTGATCGATGAAGCCGCGCTCGGCGCCCTGTTCACCCCGGCCGAGCAGCGCACGCCGCAACAGGCCGCCCGCGTGGCCGAGAGCGATGCGCTGATCGCCGAGGTCCAGGCGGCCGACGTCGTCGTGATCGGCGTGCCGATGTACAACTTCAGCATCTCGGCCCAGCTCAAGAACTGGATCGACGCCATCGCCCGTGCCGGTGTCACCTTCCGCTACACCGAGAACGGTCCCGAAGGCCTGCTCAAGGGCAAGAAGGTGTTCATCGCCTTCGCCCGCGGCGGTCGCTATCGCGGCACCGCGGCCGACACCCAGACGCCCTTCCTGCAGACCGTGCTCGGCTTCCTGGGCATGACCGACATCCGCTTCGTCTATGCCGAAGGCCTGAACATGGGCGAAGACGCGGTCAAGCAGGGCTTTGCCGAAGCCGAGGCCGACATCGCTGCGGCGCTGGCCTGAGCCGCCGCAAGTCGCCCCAGGGCAGCGCGACGCCGGGCGCCACGGTGCCCGGCGTGCCACGCCCAGTCTTACCCCATCCCCAGCCACAGCCAGGAGCGCCATCATGTCCCTTCCTCATGCCGTAACCCTCACCCACCCGCGCCGTGTCGAGCGCCTGGTCGCAGGTCAGGCGACGTCGGACGGGGCTGGCGTCAAGCTCACCCGCGTGCTGACCCAGTCGCTGCAGCGCCGGCTCGACCCCTTCCTGATGCTCGACGCCTTCGGCAGCGACAAGGCCGATGACTACATCGCCGGCTTTCCCGACCACCCGCACCGCGGCTTCGAGACCGTCACCTACATGATCGCGGGACGCATGCTGCATCGTGACAGTGCCGGCCACGAGGGCTTGCTCGAGAACGGCGGCGTGCAGTGGATGACCGCCGGTCGCGGCGTGATCCACTCCGAGATTCCGCAGCAGGAGGAGGGCCTGATGGAAGGCTTCCAGCTCTGGCTCAACCTGCCGGCCAAGGACAAGCTGTGCGCGCCCTGGTACCGCGACTTCGCCGGCGCCGAGCTGCCGCGCTTCACCACCGCGGACGGCGTCGAAGTCACCGTGATCGCAGGCGAGAGCCATGGCGTGCGCGGTGCGGTCACGCGCGAAGCCACGGCGCCGCTCTACCTTGATCTGCACCTGCCCGCGGGCGCGGCTTTCAGCCAGGCGCTGCCCGCCGCGCACAATGCCTTCGTCTATGTCTACCGGGGAGAGCTGAAGGTGGCCGATACCGTCGTGCCCGCCGGGCGCATGGCCATCCTCGCCAATGACGAGGGCAGCGACGGCGTGCTGATCGAGGCCGGGCCCGAGACCCGCGCCCTGCTTATCGCCGGCCGGCCGCTGGGCGAGCCGATCGCGCAGTACGGCCCCTTCGTGATGAACACCGAGCAGGAGATCTATCAGGCCGTGGCTGATTACCGCGCGGGTCGGCTGGCGGCCTGAAGCGACCGCCCGCCGGCTCAGCCGGCGAGCGTGCGCAAGGCCTGCACCTGGGCGCTGATGGGGGCGGGGATGGGCGATTCGCCGGCGAGCATGGCGCGGATCAGCGCGGCGTTGTCGGCCACCGACGGGGCGTCCGGCAGGCCGGCCAGCGGCGGCGCGCCGCCTTCCTCGCCGGCGACGCCGAGGCCGGCTTCGCCTTCCACATACACCTTCATCTCGGGGCAGCGCCGCGGATTGGCGTAGATCTCGCCCTCGGTGCCGCGCAGCAGCATCGCCCGCCCGCCGTCCAGGCGCAGGAAGGCGTCCATGCGCTCGAGGTATTCCGGGTGGGTGACGGCGACCACGCGCACGCTGCGGCCGCGGCAGGGGTCGAGCAGCTTGGCCATGGTGTGGCCGCTGGCGCGCACCCCCATGCGCAGGCGCAGCGCAAGCAAGGGGTCGAGGCCGGGCAGCAGGCGATCGACCGCGATGCAGGCGAGCCGGCGCGTGGCCAGTTGGTCCGCGGCTGCGGCCGCATCCGCGGCCGGCTGCAGGTCGAGCGCGGCGAGCAGTTCGAAGGGGCTGACCCTTGTCTCGAAGTCGTGACGGCCCTGAATCAGCACCGGGACGCCCTCGCGCGCGAGCAGCAGCGCCACCAGCGGCATCAGGTTGGCCTGGCGGCGCGCGCCGTTGTAGGTCGGCAGCACCACGCAGCGCGGCCCGTCGGGCACGCCGACCTGTGCGGTGCGCGCGTCCATCGCCTGCTTGAAGCCGAGCAACTCGGGCAGCGCCTCGCTCTTCACCCGGAAGGCGATCAGGATCGCGCCGAGCTCGAGCTCAGGCACCTTGCCGTCGAGGATGTCGCCGAAGAGGCTGGCCGCGGCAGCCGTGTCCAGGCTGCGCGCGCCCTTGGCGCCCCGCCCGATTTCCTTGATGATTGCGCCGTAATTCATGGCGGCGATTATGGCGGGCTTCGGTCGCCGCTACCAGCCTGCCAGTGGCGCTCACCGTCCGTCGCACCCGCTGCGCGGTGCTTGCGGCCACGCCCCACCCCACGGAGACATACCGCATGGAAGTCGGATTCATCGGACTCGGCCTCATGGGCCGTCCCATGGCGCTCAACCTGATCAAGGCCGGCCACACCGTCCATGTGTGGAGCCGGCGGCGCGAGTCGATGCGGGCACTGCTCGAAGCCGGCGCCGGCGATTGCGCGAGTGCGGCGGACGTCGCCCGCCGCGCAGCGGTCACGATCAGCATGGTGGCCGACGCGCCCGACGTCGAGCAGGTCGCCCTCGGGCCCGCGGGCGTGGCCGAGGGCGCAGGCGAGGGGCACGTGCATATCGACATGAGCACCATCGCCCCGGCCGCGGCGCAGTCGATCGCCGCGCGGCTGGCGGCCCAGGGCATCGCTGCGCTCGATGCGCCGGTGTCGGGCGGCGAGGGCGGTGCCATCGCCGGCAGCCTGACGATCATGGTGGGCGGCGAGGCGGCCGCCTTCGAGCGGGTGCTGCCGCTGTTCGAGGCGATGGGCAGCTCGGTCACCCGCATCGGCGAGGCCGGTGCCGGCCAGGTGGCGAAGGCCTGCAACCAGATCCTGACCGGCGTCGGTGTCGCCGCGGTGGCCGAGGCGCTCAATTTCGCCCGCAAGAGCGGTGTCGACGCCGCGCCGGTGCGCGAGGCCCTGCTCGGCGGCTTCGCCTGGTCGCGCATCCTGGAGAACCACGGCCAGCGCATGCTCGACCGCAACTTCCAGCCCGGCTTCAAGGCCTGGATGCACCACAAGGACATGCGCATCGTGATGGACGAGGCCCACCGCCTCGGGCTGGCGCTGCCCGCAGCGGCGGCGACGGCGCAGCTTTTCAGCGCCATGCTCGGCAGCGTGCTGGGCGAGGACGATTCGGTGGCCATGTTGAAGCTGCTCGAGCGCATGAGCGGCGGCCTCGGCGAATGAAAACGGGCACAAGGATAGGGAGCAAGGCATGGGCATGAAGGTCGGTTTCATCGGGCTGGGCGTGATGGGCGAGCCGATGGTGCGCCATCTGCGGGCGGCGGGTCATGAGGTCGCCCTGTGGGCGCGCCGGCCCGAGTCGGCCGCGGCGCTGGTCGCCGAGGGCGTGCCCTTGTGCGCCACGCCGGCGCAGCTGGCGGCGCGCAGCGAGGTGGTGGTCACCATCGTTACCGCCAGCGCGGACGTCGAGGCCCTGGCCTTCGGCGCGCAAGGCCTGGCCGAACGCTTTGCCGCCGGCGCCATCCACCTCGACATGAGCACCATCTCGCCGGCAACTGCGCGCAGCCTGGCCGCGCGCTATGCCGAGCGCGGCATCGGCTGGGTCGATGCGCCGGTGTCGGGCGGCGCGCAGGGTGCGCGCGAGGCCACGCTGGCGATCATGGCGGGCGCCGAGGCCGCCGCGCTGGCGCGCGTGCGTCCGCTGCTCGAGGCCATGGGCAAGCGCATCGTGCATATCGGCCCACCCGGCGCGGGTCAGGTGGCCAAGGCCTGTAACCAGATGATCATGGTGTCCACCATCCAGGCCTGCGCCGAGGCGCTGCGCCTGGCGGCCGCCCATGGTGTCGATGCGGCCGCGGTACGCACTGCCCTGATGGCCGGCTCGGCGGGCTCGCGCGTGCTCGAGGTGATGGGCGACAAGATGCTGCGGCGCGACTTCGCCGCCGGCATCGAGGCCCGCCTGCATCACAAGGATTTCGCCATCCTGATGGACGAGGCGGCGAAACTGGGCGTGCCGCTGCCGGTGGCCGCGCAGGTGTGGCAGCAGCTCAACGCCTTGATGGGGCAGGGGATGGCCAGGGACGACACCTCCAGCCTGTTGCGGGTGATGGAGGCGGCGCAGCCGGGCGCTTGAACCCCGACACCCGGCGTGGCTGCGCTGCAACATCCGCTTGCGCAACAGCCCGTGTGCATGGCCGCGATAGCCGGGCCGCCACGGGGCTGCGTGATAAAATGCCGGGTCAAAAAGGAAAACCGACATGATCAGGCAACGTACCCTCAAATCCATCGTCAAGGCCACCGGCGTGGGCCTGCACGGCGGACGCAAGGTGAACCTGACCCTGCGTCCGGCGGCGCCCGATACCGGCATCGTCTTCCATCGCGTGGACCTCGATCCGCCGCTGAGCCTGCCTGCCGACCCCTATGCAGTGTGCGACACCCGCATGTGCTCGGGCCTGGAGCAGGGCGGGCACAAGGTCGGCACAGTCGAGCACCTGATGTCGGCCCTCGCCGGGCTGGGCATAGACAACCTGCATGTCGATGTCGATGCGCCGGAGATCCCGATCCTTGACGGCAGCTCCGCGCCCTTCGTCTTCCTGCTGCAGTCGGCCGGCATCGAGGAGCAGACCGCGCCGAAGAAGTTCCTGCGCGTCAAGAAGACGGTGGAGTACGTGGAAGGCGACAAGTGGGTGAGGCTCGAGCCCTACGATGGCTTCAGCCTGTCGTTCTCGATCGTGTTCAACCATCCCGCCATCGACAACACCTCGACCAAGGTCACGATCGATTTTGCCGAGCAGTCCTACGTCCGCGACGTGGCACGTGCGCGCACCTTCGGTTTCATGCAGGACGTCGAGTTCATGCGCGCCAACGGGCTAGCCCTGGGCGGTAGCCTCGAAAACGCCATCGTCATGGACGAGTACCGCGTCCTCAACGTCGAGGGCTTACGTTACGCCGACGAATTCGTCAAGCACAAGGTGCTCGACGCGATCGGCGACCTCTACCTGTGCGGTCATCCGCTGCTCGCGGCCTATTCGGCGCACAAGGCGGGCCACGCGCTCAACAACCAGATCCTGCGCGTGCTGCTCGAGGACCAGGAGGCCTGGGACATCGTCACCTTCGAGAAGGACGCCGCCACCCCGGCCGCGGTCACGCACCAGTTTGCGCCGCTGACGCAGGCCTTCGCCTGACGCCCGGCGCGGAGCCCGACGCCTCATGCTGATCATGCGCCTGCTGCTGCTGCTCGCCGTGCTGGCGATCGGCGGTTCCGTCATCCTGTGGCAACTGACCGGGAATCCGCGCTACAAGGCCTGGGCCTGGAAGGCCTTTCGGGCGTCGGTGGTCGTGCTCTTCGTCTTCCTCGCCTTGTTCGCCATCGAGCGCGTGCTTGCGCCCATGGTCTGAGCACTCAGGCGCGGCCACCCGGCGCGCCCTGCCGCTGGTCTGCCCTTGGCGGTTCGTTTCGGTGCCTACTCGCGGCTGCGCCGCACCAGGCGCTCGAGGGCTTCGCGCAGCGGGGCATCGGCGGGCAGGCTCTGGGCAAAGCGCTCGAGGCTTTCCTTTGCCGTGGGCGACAGCTGGCGCTCGCTCACCGGGGCGCGCCACACCGGTTGCTCGGGGGTGGCGACCTTCACCTTGATCGTCTGCACCGCCTGTCCGGCAAGCACGAAGTGCTCGATCAGGCTGGGCAGTATCTGGCGCAGGCGCACGGCCGCCGCGCCGCCGCGTGCGCTGACGCTGAGCGTGCCGTCCTTGAGGTTGGCGACCTGGCATTGGCCGGCCAGTTGCGGCGGCAGGCCGGTCTCCAGCGTGCGCTGCAGACGGCGCAGGCGGGCGGCGTGATCCTGCAGGCGGGCGAGCGCATCGCCACGGGCGAGGAAGCGGTGCAGCAACTGGGTCATCGGTATGCCGTGGTTAACCGTCATCGGGTGAGCGGGTGCGCCATGATAAACTCCCGCCTTTGCCGAATTGACGTCGATTCCCAAACATGATCTCTGGCCTGCTCAAGAAAATCTTCGGTAGTCGCAACGACCGCCTCGTCCGCCAGTATTTCCAGACTGTTCGCAAGATCAATGCACTCGAGGCCGGGATCTCCGCGCTGTCCGACGAGGCGCTGCGGGGCAAGACCGCGGAATTCAAGCAGCGCGTGGCCAATGGTGAGTTGCTCGAGGCCTTGTTGCCAGAGGCCTTTGCCGTGGTGCGTGAAGCCGGCAAGCGTGTGCATGGCATGCGCCACTTCGACGTCCAGCTCGTCGGCGGCATGGTGCTGCACAACGGCAAGATCGCCGAGATGCGCACCGGCGAGGGCAAGACCCTGGTCGCCACCTTGCCGGCCTACCTCAATGCCTTGTCCGGGAAGGGCGTGCACGTCATCACGGTCAACGACTACCTGGCCAGCCGCGACGCCGAGTGGATGGGGCGCATCTACGGCTTCCTCGGGCTCACCACCGGCTGCAACCTGTCGCGCATGTCGCACGACCAGAAGCAGGCCGCCTACGCCGCCGACATCACCTATGGCACCAACAACGAGTTCGGCTTCGACTACCTGCGCGACAACATGGTGTATTCGCTCGGCGAGCGGGTGCAGCGCGGCCTCAACTTCGCCATCGTCGATGAGGTGGACTCCATCCTCATCGACGAGGCGCGCACGCCGCTGATCATCTCCGGCCAGGCCGAGGATCACACCGAGCTCTACCTCAAGATGAACCAGGTCGCGCCGCTGCTGAAGAGGCAGGAGGGTGGCCTCACCGACAAGGACGAGGTCATCGAGGCGGGTGACTACACGGTCGACCTCAAGGCCCATCAGGTGCTGCTCACCGAGCAGGGCCACGAGACCGCCGAGCAGATCCTGGTGCGCATGGGGCTGCTCGCCGAGGGCGGCGGGCTTTACGACCCGGGGAACATCCTGCTCGTGCATCACCTGTACGCGGCGCTGCGCGCGCATGCGCTGTACCACAAGGATCAGCAGTATGTGGTGCAGAACGGCGAGGTCATCATCGTCGATGAGTTCACCGGACGCCTGATGCCGGGCCGGCGCTGGTCCGACGGCCTGCACCAGGCGGTGGAGGCCAAGGAGGGCGTGCGCATCCAGGCCGAGAACCAGACCCTGGCCTCGATCACCTTCCAGAACTACTTCCGCATGTACGGCAAGCTTGCCGGCATGACCGGCACGGCCGACACCGAGGCCTTCGAGTTCCACTCGATCTACGGCCTCGAGACGGTGGTCATCCCGACCAACCGGCCGATGCAGCGCAAGGACGAGAACGACAAGGTCTATCGCACCGCCAAGGAAAAGTGGGACGCGGTGATCGAGGACATTCGTGCCTGCGTCGAGCGCGGCCAGCCGGTGCTGGTGGGCACGACCTCGATCGAGACCAACGAATTCCTCTCCGGCCTGCTCAAGAAGGCGAAGATCGACCATCAGCTGCTCAACGCCAAGCAGCACGACAGCGAGGCGCAGATCGTCGCCCAGGCGGGCCGCCCCGGCGTGGTCACGATCGCGACCAACATGGCCGGTCGCGGTACCGACATCGTGCTCGGCGGCAATATCGAGAAGCCGGTCGCCGCCCTGCGCGAAGATCCCAGCGTGCCGCCCGAGGAGCTCGAGGCCCGTGTCAGCACCCTGCGCGCGGAATGGGCCAAGGTGCATGAGCAGGTGCTCGCCGCCGGCGGCCTGCACATCATCGGTACCGAGCGTCACGAATCCCGCCGCATCGACAACCAGCTGCGTGGCCGTTCGGGCCGCCAGGGCGATCCGGGTTCCAGCCGCTTCTACCTGTCGCTCGAAGATCCGCTGATGAAGATCTTCGCCGGTGAGCGCCTCAACGCCATCATGGTGCGCCTGAAGATGCCCGAGGGCGAGGCCATCGAGCACGCCATGGTCACGCGCTCGCTCGAGTCCGCGCAGCGCAAGGTCGAGCAGCGCAACTTCGACATCCGAAAGCAACTGCTCGAGTACGACGACGTCGCCAACGACCAGCGCAAGGTCGTCTACCAGCAGCGCAACGAACTGCTCGAGAGCGAGGACATCTCCGACACCATCCGCGCCATGCGCCAGGGGGTGCTGCACGACATCTTCCGTCGCTACGTGCCGCTCGACAGCGTCGAGGAGCAGTGGGAGATCCCCGCGCTCGAGCAGGCCCTGCTCTCCGAGTGCCAGCTCAAGCTGCCGGTCGGCGAGTGGGTGAAGGCCGAGCCCAGCCTCGACGACGAGGCCATCCTGGAGCGCATCGTGCAGGCCGGCGAGGAGGCCTACGCCGCCAAGACCGCGATCGTCGACCCGGCGGCCTGGCACCAGTTCGAGCGCAACGTCATGCTGCAGAGCCTCGACACCCACTGGCGCGAGCACCTGGCGGCGCTCGACCATCTGCGCCAGGGTATCCACCTGCGCGGCTACGCGCAGAAGAACCCCAAGCAGGAATACAAGCGCGAGGCCTTCGAGCTCTTCGAGGGCCTCCTCGACACCGTGCGTGCCGACGTGACCAAGATCCTGATGACGGTGCAGATCCGCACCGAGGCGCAGCTCGAGCAGGCTGAGTCACCGCAGCAGGTCGAGAACGTGCAGTACCAGCACGCCGACTACGACGAGGCCCTGGGCAACAAGGAGGCGGCACCGGCCGCCGCCCAGCCCCAGCTCAATGCCGCCCCCAAGGTCGGCCGCAACGACCCCTGCCCCTGCGGCTCGGGCAAGAAGTACAAGCACTGCCACGGCAAGCTGAGCTGACGCTTTGCAGGGCGCGGGCGCGCCCTGCAAAGCCTCGCGCGGGCCGGCAGGCGCACCTGAGCCTGGGCCCGCCTGCCGCGGTGCCTCTCCCGGGGGCGATCCATGGCCTTCCTTCGGTGCTTGCCAGGAGCAGGCGGGGGTCGTCACGCCCGCCATTTGCGGGTGGCTGCTCGGTGCAATGCCGCAGCCTGTCGGATTTTTTTACACTCCCTGTTTCCCGTCTCCCGAAGTGCCCGTTTTAGTCCATTAAAAGTCAATGAAAACAGTACGTTGACGATTTGGGCGTGCTAATTGCTTGGGCATAACCAGTTCGATGTCCGGGCTTGTCGGGCATGGCTCCATGCAGATCGGAAACGCGACGCCAGGTTGGTACCAAGTGCCCCTGCGGCGTTGCGAGGCTTCGGGGTGCGCGACTTCTCGGCGTGCCCATTTCATTCCCGGATTGCGGACTTGTGTGACTTACGTCACGAAGCGAGCGAAACGCGTCGTCGACCAATCGTCCTGAGTTGCTAAATTGATTATGTTGGCGGTACTTGCGTCATGATCATTCATGCGCTCACAGGGTGCGAGCGCGTCCCGTCAGAGTGGCGGGCGGTCGCTGTCCACTGGCAGGTGTGGATACCGTGAATCGAGACAGAGGGGATCCAGATGGGAAAGCTCCAAGGGCCGGTGAAAACGCCGGAGAAGCGGAAGCGGGCACGCCGGAGGCCTCAGCAGTGAAGTCACAGCGTCACGGACTGGTGCTGGACCGCACGGGCGCGATCTTTGCCGAACTGGAGGCACTCGGGCTTGCCGGCTGGGAGTTCCAGGTGGTGTCGACCATCGAGGCCGCACGCAAGGCCTTGGGCAGGGATCCCCAGTTGATCGGCCTCGTCGCTTTCGACTCGCCGAACGCCTGGCCGGCAGCGGAACTCGACCAGTTGCTGGCGCGCCCGGAAGTCGAGTGGATTGCCCTGCTCGAGGAAGGGCTCTTGCGCAGCGAGCGCCTCAGCCCGGAACTGCTGCGCAACTTCCACGACTTTCATTCGCTGCCGCTTGATCGGGTCCGCCTCGCCTTCACCCTCGGCCACGCCCACGGCAAGGCGCAGCTCTGTCGCAGCGCAGTTGGGGTGCGCGGCGAGTTCGGCTCGTATGGCATGACCGGCACAAGCCCGAAGATGCGCCAGCTCTATCGCCAGATCGACAAGATCCTCACCGTCGATGCCCCGGTGCTGATCGGTGGCGAGTCGGGTACCGGCAAGGAACTCGTCGCGCGGGCAATCCATCAACATTCGGCGCGCGCGCGCGGTCCCTTCATCGCCATGAATTGCGGCGCGATCGCGCCCAGCCTGATCCAGTCCGAGCTCTTCGGCCATGAGCGCGGTGCCTTCACCGGCGCCGGCCAGCGCAAGATCGGCAACATCGAGGCCGCCAACGACGGGGTCCTGTTCCTCGACGAGATTGGCGACCTGCCGCTCGAGATGCAGGCGAATCTGCTGCGCTTCCTGCAGGAGAAGACGATCACCCGCGTGGGGTCGACCGAGCGCGTCAAGGTCAATGCGCGCGTCATTGCGGCGACGCACGTCAACCTGCAGCGCGCGGTGGCGGAGGGGCGCTTCCGCGAGGATCTCTATTACCGGCTCAACGTCCTGCATGTCTCGCTGCCGGCGCTGCGCGAGCGGCGCGAGGACATCCCGCTGCTGGCGGAAACGGTCTTCGCCGAGCACCGCCACCAGGCCAGCCCGCAGGTGCGCGGCTTTGGCAGCGCTGCGCTACGGGCGATGATGGACTACGAATGGCCGGGCAACGTCAGGGAGCTGATCAATCGCGTGCAGCGCGCCATGATCATGACCGAGAACCGCCTGATCAGCGTCAGCGATCTCGGCCTGCCGACGAGCGCGGAGAACGGTGCGCAGACGCTCGAGGAGCTTCGCAGCACAGTCGAGCGCGAACTGATCGAGGTCAGCCTCAAGAAGCATGGCAACAACGTCTCCGAGACGGCGCGCCAGCTCGGGGTCTCGCGAGTCACGCTGTACCGCATGATCGACCGGCTGAAGATCATCCTCTAGCCGCCGGGCGGCAGGGGTTTTTCGTCAAGAAAGAGGGGAGGCAGACAAGATGACTTTCGAACACCCGCCGAGGAGACTCGCGCGCCCCTTGCTCGGCCTGCTGGTCGCAGCGATGGGGGGGGCGGCGGTGGCCGCCGACGGCGCCGAGCCGGTGAGCTTCGACGCCCAGTTCAGGGCGCAGATGGAGCAGATCGAAGCGCTCAAGCGTGAGCTTGCCCGCCAGGAGGCCTCGCTCAACGCCCTGCGCCGGGAGGTCGACCTCGAGCGCCGCGGTCGCGGTGGCGAGGGGGCTGCGCCGGCGCCGGACACTGCAGTGGTCGCCCAGGCCGGCAACGAGCCGCCGGTGACACCGGTGGGCCAGGCGCCGGCTGCCGCCGATCGTCCCCCCGAGGTGGCGCCGATCTTCGAGCAACCCGGTGTGCTGACGCCGCCGGGCAAATGGATTGTCGAGCCCTCACTGCAGTATTCCTACTCGTCCAGCGACCGTATCGCGCTGGTCGGCTACACGGTGATTCCGGCGATCCTGATCGGCCTGATCGACGTGCGCAACGTGAAGTCGAATGCACTGACGGCGACCATGGCCTTCCGCCGCGGGATCACCAACCGCTTCGAGCTCGAGGCGCGTGTGCCTTATGTCTATCGCTACGACGACACGCGCGGTCGTGAGATCTTCACCGGGACACCTGGGGACGAAATCTTTACCGACGTGGACGGCAAGGGGCTGGGCGATGTGGAACTCATCGGCCGCTATCAGTTGAACGATGGGGGCGGGGACTCGCCCTATTACATTGCGTCTCTGCGGCTGAAGTCGCGAACCGGAAAGGATCCGTTCGAGGTCCTCTCGAGCTTCGAAGTCGATGGAGCGAGAGTGTCAGCCGTTCAGCAAGAACTGCCGACTGGCTCCGGCTTCTATTCGGTAACCCCAGGCCTCACCGTGCTGATCCCCTCGGATCCCGCGGTGTTCTTCGGCGGAGTGAGCTATCAGTACAGCTTCAAGCGCAACGGGGTCAGACCGAACGTCGTACCTGAAACACAGTTGTCTGAATACGCCGAGATTCAGCCTGGTGGGGTGATCGGCTTCAACTTCGGCATGGGCCTGGCGCTGAACGAGCGCTCGTCGTTCAGCATCGGGTACGATCATCTTTCGGTGGGCAAGACGAAGGCCGTCTTCGCAAGCGGGGAGCGTGCACCGGGGCTGCGCGTTCAGATGGGGACCCTGCTGCTTGGCTATTCGTACAAGGTCGACTCGCAGAAGACGCTCAATATGTCACTCGGCGTAGGCGTCACGCGGGACACACCGGATGTTCAGCTCACGGTGCGGATGCCGTTCTCGCTTTGAGCGGACAGGGGGCGTGTGAGCGCCCCCGCCTTCCTCAATGTATAGCCTTGGACGTTGGTGGCTCTGCGGTCAGCGCATCAGGGCCGAGCGACCAAGAGCCTCCTGCAAGGACTGCTGCATGCGCATCTGGCGCATGACTTCGGCACTGTTGATGGTCGCGTTGATCGTCGTGACCGACTGGATCTTCTGATTGTTCAGCGAGTTCTGCACCACGGTTGCAAGCGTGGTGCCCGGAAGCGGCGAGGTGACGACGTTGTTTTGCCCGCTCTGGATCACGGCCAACGTGTTACCGGCCGCCAGGGCGTCGTCGACGGCCTTGCCGCCGACCAGTTTGCCGAGCTCGTCAATGCGCAGGCTGGTGGTGCTCTGGAGCACCCCATTGATCATCACGACGCGCTCGATGCCGAAGTTAAGGCGCAGCCCGCCCGGTGTCTCGAAACCGCCGCGCAGTTCACCGAGCTGGTCTGGCGCGACGCTGGCCGAGGCCATCAATGCGCCCATGCCTGCCAGACGGTCGGAAACAGCGTCGCTTTGATTGGCGTCGGTTGCGACCGAACTGCCGCCATCCTGCGCACCGGGTGCGTCTGCCTTCACGGCGGCCAATCGGGCGCGGACCTCCTTGATCGACACGATGCCCGCGGTGACTTCGGGCGCAACCGCGGGTTCGGTCGCGACGCGCACTTCCTCGATCGGGCGTACGCGTGCCTCCACGACCTCGGCTACGGCAGCCGGGCGCAGTTCTGCCACCGGGCGCACACGGGCCTCGACGACTTCAACAGCCGCAGGCTGCACCTTGGCCCCTTCCTCCCTGGGTATGCGCTTTGTCGACCGTTGCACCTCGGCCAGCCAGTCGAGCTCACTCGATAGCCAGTTTACGGTGCCCCGTGCGCGCTCACTGCCGTCTACCGCGCTGATACCCAGCGCAGTGAGGCCCGCGAGCAGGGCTGGCAGGGTGAGAAGCTTGAGCATGCGGCTGCGCATCCTGGTTCTCCCCCTCAGAAGTCCACCATGCTGCGACGGGTCAGGCTGTGCATGGCCGCCACTGCGTTGTCACGCTGTGCCTGCAGCGGGGCGCCCGGCCGAACCCGCCAATCCTCGTCGCGGTTGAACTTTGCGACCTCGATGCGATTGGTGACCACGAGCAGGATGCTGTTGATCCAATACCGTTCGAAATCCTTGCGCGCCATGACGCGGGTGCCCATTGCCGGGTCGCCGAGCAGCACATCCTTGCCGCGCACCCCTTTGATGACGACGAAGTGGGCATAGCCGTTTTCGTTGATCAGGGCGATTGCCGGTACCTTGACCTCGGCGAGCTGATCGAGGCTCGCCTCGACGCCATTGGCAGTGAAACCCCGATTGTCGAGGTAGCGCTTCATGTCCAGCATCGAGAAGCCTTCCTGGCGGATTTTCGCTTGGTCGCCGTGTTCGAACATGGCCTGGAAGACGGCGGCTTCGTCCACCTTCCAGCCGTAGTGATGAGTCAGTAGCGTCGCCACCGCTGCCGAGCCACAACTGAAGTCGTACTGCTGCCTCAGCGTCGCCGAGAACCGCAGCCCCTTCATGCTCACTGTCGGTACTGCGGCACCGCCCGCCGTCGGCGTGATGATGTTGAGGCGTTCTGCCTGCGCTGGCGACGGCATGAGTCCGATGGCGAACAAGGTCACGCAGAGTCCCATGACCCGCCGTCCGAGTGCCGCCATTCGTTGCTTTGTCATCGGGTTTCTCTGATTCTCGGCCTTGCTCCCGTCGGAGCATTGCGCGGATTGCTGTCGAGCTTGTTACCCTGGTTCGACCGCCCAGGCGCAGCTTCTATTGCTTGCGGTGCCGGTTGGCATCAGCCGACCGGCACCGCCCTGCGTGCAGACAGCTTACCTGTTGAAGTTCAGGTTGGCCTGCACGTTGGCACTTTGCTGCACCAGCGAACCGATCGCGCTGTTCTGGGCGCTGATCAGGATGCCTGCACCATTGGTGAAGCTGCCACTGATGGTGTTCGACATGTCGAACGTGCCTGCGGCGACGGCGACCGATCCGCCACTGCCGCCGGTGCCGCCCTGACCACCATTACCGGTTCCACCGGTGGCGTCGCCGCCGGCCAGGCTGCCGCCTGCACCGCCCGCACCACCCTGGCCGCCATTACCGGTGCCGCCCGCACCGCCCGCGCCGCCAGTCCCGTCACCGCCATCGGCGGCGCCGCTCGAGGCCATGCTGCTTGCGGCGCCGCCCGTCGCTGCGCCACCGGTCGACGTGCCGCTGCTTGCCTGGCCACCGTCGCCGCCCGTCGCCGCGCCGCCGGCGGCGTCACCGGTCATCGCGAGCCCGCCGTCACCGCCGTCACCGCCGGTGTTGCTTGCGGTGCCGCCGTTGCCGCCGGTCGCCGTACTGTCACCCGATGCGGCACTGGCCATACCGGAGCTCGCCATGCCGCCTTCCGACGTGTTGCTGCCGCCGTTGGCGGTGCTGTCGCCACCGTTGGCGGTCGCGCCGGAATTGGCCGCGGCGCCCGTTCCGGTGCCGGCCCCACCCGTGGCCGTCGCGGTCTGCGTATTCGCGCCGCCGGTAGCGTCGGCGTTGCCGCTCTGTCCGCCTGCGGAGTCCGCCGCACCGCCCATGCCGCCGGCCCCACCAGTCGCAGTGACCGCATTGCTGGCGTCCGCGGCATCGTTGCCGGGGCCGCGTGCCCGGGCAGTGGCTTCATGTGCGCCACCCCAGGCGCTGCCGCCATTGGCATTGCCACCGTCAGCGCCGCTGCCGCCGGCCTTGCTGCCCGCCTCGGCGGAGCCCACCTTCGCCTTCCCGGCCGCAGCGGCATCGCCGCCGACGCCCGTGCCAGCACCACCGAGTGCCGCACTCTTCGCGCCTGCATCCCCACCCGAGGCCTTCGTGCTGCCAGCAGCGCCATACGCATCGCCGCCGCCGGCCTTGCCCGAATCGGCGGAGGAGTACACTTTGGCTTCGGCGTCGCCGCCGCCCTTGGCTGCAGCGTTACGTGCATTGCCGCCGTCACCGCCATCGCCACCGCCGGCGTAGCCGGAGCGGGCATCGCCACCGGATGCACCGCCGCCGCCGCCCGCCTTCACGTAGCCGCTGTCGGCGTCGCCACCGGAGGCCTTGCCGCCGGAAGCGGATGCACTGGCGCGGCCGCTGTCGCCATCGCCGCCCTTGGCCATGCCGCCACTGGCGCCATCACCGCCGTTGCCGCCCCAGGCCGTGCCGCCATCACCGCCGTTGCCACCTTTGGCGTCGCCGCCTGCGGCCTTACCGCCGTCGCCGCCGTAGGCCTTGCCGCCGGCGCCGCCATTGGCGTCACCGAGGTTGTAGGCGCTGTTGCCGAGGCCATGAACGCTGATCTTGGTCACCATGCCGTCCAACTTCGAGATGGCGAGCGCCTTGCTGGTATTGAACGCGTTATTGATGGTCGAACTCGCCATGCCACCGTTGTTGGCCGCCGTGCCGTGGTCCTTGGCCCATGCTGCGCCACGGTTGTCACGGTTGTTCCCGGCACTGTTGTCGTTCTTCTCGCTCGAGTACGAACTGGTATCCGTCTTCCAGTACGCCTTCGAACCTTCGTTGGCCATCGCGCCGTTACCGCCCTGCGTCGAATTTGCGGTCGCCTCTTGCGTGAGGTTCTCGCCACCCAGTTCGATCGTGTTGGTCGGATTCGCCGATGCTTGTGTGGCAAACCCGAAGGCAAGTGCGATGGCACTCGCGACATGACTCATTTTCATTTTTGCTCTCCACTTTTCAGTTGATTGCTCGAGGCGCCGTCGCTACCCGGGGGTGAAGCGGCACGGCTCCGGCAGTACGCGTACAAGTCGATGCTGTTACATTCCAGTTGCCATCTGGACCGGGTGACTACTGCACTTGGACGTTCAGAATGACTGCATTCTGAATCAGCACACCGTTGCCCGAGTTCTGGATGAACATAGGCATGCCGGTCGTCCCGCTCAGGGCACCATCCGAAACGATGTTGTGCCCGGTTACCAGGTCGTAGGCTTGAACTTCGCTGACGGAGCCCACCGCACGAATGTCGCTCAAGTGAGTGTCGGCCCCGCCACGCTGCGTATCCAGCGCCGCGTTGTCGATCACCTTATCGCCCAGCATCAGCCGTGGTGTGTCTGCCGTCGCAACGCCTTCTTCTGCATAAACATAGGAAGGCGAGGCGCAGGCAAGGACCAGCGCGACACCTAGTGCGATCATCGATACAGGGGATCTCATGGTTGACCTCCTCGATCCGTCAAACGTGTGCGGTGCCGGCCAAGGATGACGACCGGCACCGCGGGGAGGCGCTTACCTGTTGAAATTCAGGTTTGCCTGCACGTTTGCACTTTGCTGGACCAGCGCACCAATACCGCTGTTCTGGGCATTGATGATGATCCCCGCACCGTTGGTGAAGCTGCCGGAGATCGTGTTGGCCATGCTGAAGGTGCCCGCATCGACGCTGACGCTGCCGCCGTTGCCGCCGGTACCGCCGGCACTGCCCTGGCCGGCACCGCCTGCGGCATTGCCCGCCGTAAGCGTGCCACCGTTGCCGCCGTTGCCACCGGTACCGCCCTGGCCGGCACCGCCATCGCCGCCGGCTCCGCCGGTGGCCACGCCGCCGCTCGCGCTGCCGCTGGTCGCCGTGCTGGTGCCGTCACCGCCGGTCGCGTCACCACCGCCTGCAGCGCCGCTGTTCGCAACCCCGCCCTGCCCGCCGTTGGCGTTGCCGCCAGTGGCGACGCCACTGGTCGCCGAGCCGCCGGCGCCACCCGCTCCGCCGGTGTTGCTGGCATTGCCGCCGGCACCGCCGTTACTGGCACTGTTGCCGGCATTCGCTGTCGCCGTGCCGGACGTGCCTGCGCCGCCGCTCGAGGCATTGCTGCCGCCTGTGCCGCTTGCTGCGCCACCCGTTGCCGCGGCGCTCGAGGTCGCATCGCCACCCGTGCCGCTGCCGGCGCCGCCGGCTGCATTGGCGTTCTGGTTGCTGCTGCCGCCGTTTGCGGTCGCCGCCCCGGACGTTCCGCCTGCGGAGGTTGCAGCACCGCCGGTGCCACCTGCCCCACCCGCGGGGTTGGCGGTGTTGCTCGCCGTCGCCGTGTCATTGCCACGACCGCGGGCATTGGCGTCGGCGTCCGCTGCCTTGGCCGATGCGCGTCCGCCGTCGGCGTAGCCGCCGTCAGCTCCGCTGCCGCCCGCCTTGGTGGCCGCGTCGGCACCGCCGACATAAGCGGAGTCATAGGTCTTGGCGTCGCCACCGATGCCCTTGGCGTTGCCGCCCGCTGCGAAGTCGGCGGCCTTGGCGTCGCCCGCCGAGGCCTTGGTGCCGCCTACGTAACCCTTGGCGTCGCCGCCCGCTGCACGGCCGGAGTCCGCCGAAGCCTTGACGGCCGCGTCGGCATCGCCGCCACCGCCTGCCCAGGCCTTGCTCGCATTGCCGCCGTCGTCGCCGTTGCCACCGCGCGCGCTGCCCGACTTGGCATCGCCTGCCGTCGCCCTGCCGCCACCGCCGGCATAGACGCTGCCGCTGTCTGCGTCCCCACCGGACGCGCGGCCGCCGTTCGCGCGAGCGTTCGCGCTGCCGCTGTCGGCGTCGCCGCCGAAGGCCATGCCGCCTTTGGCGCCATCACCGCCGTCGCCGCCGTAGGCCTTGCCGCCGTCACCGCCGTTGCCGCCCTTGGCGTCGCCGCCGTAGGCGTTCCCGCCGTCACCGCCGAAGGCCATGCCGCCGTTGCCGCCGTTGGCGTCGCCCTTGTTGAACGCGCTGTTGCCGAGACCGTGGACATGAATCTTGGTCACCATGCCACTCAGCTTCGACATCGCAACGGCCTTGCTGGTGTTGAAGGCATTGTCGATGCTCGAGGTGGCGGTGCCGCCGTTGTTGGCTGCCGTGCCGTAGTCGTTCGCCCACGCCTTGCCGTCGTTGTCGCGGTTGTCGCCAGTGCTGTTGTTGTTGCGTTCCTTCGTGGTGACGCTGGCGTCCGACTTCCACACCGCCGACGAGTACTCGTTGGCCATTGCGCCCGTGCCGCCCTGGTCGGACTGGGCCGTCGCCGTCTGATTGATGTTGTCCGCCCCCTCCAGAACCGTGTTCGTCGGGTTCGCGCCTGCCTGCGTTGCAAAACCAAACGCAAGTGCGATCGCACTCGCTAAGAGACTTCGCTTCATGGCTTCCTCCACTGATCTTGGTCAGAACCGTGCATCGCGCAGGGTCCTGCAGGTGTTACGCAAGCTTCATGCCCGGAGAGGGAAAGTGGTGCGCAGCTTGAGTGGCAGAGGGGTTCTGGCTCGGGCGGGAAGGTGGGGTCGAAGCGGATGGGATCCCGAGTGTTCATCTTCTTTACAGCGCACCGGACGCTACCGCATGGAATGACAGGCGCCTTCTCATGGAGCTAGGGGGTTTGCGGTGCGAGGCGGGACCGGCTGCCCACGATGGGCGGTGTAACAGCGGTGATACGGCCTGTGCCAGGCGGGCCGCCCGTCTGAGGGACGGCGAGGAATCCGCGGCGGCCGAATCCGCTATCATTCGCACTCGTTCAATTGCCGCTCGCCATTGGCCGGCGGGCCCCACCCTGGAGATCGCTATGGCCGTCAATCTGAGCACCCCCCAACCGGCTCATCTTCTTCCCGTGCAGGGCGTTGCGCTGGGCGTGGCCGAAGCCGGCATCCGCAAGCTCAATCGACGCGACCTCACGGTCGTCGAATTGGCTGCGGGCAGCCGTGCCGCCGGGGTGTTCACCCGCAACCGCTTCTGCGCCGCACCGGTGCAGGTCTGTCGCGAGCACCTTGCCGTGGCGGCGCCGCGGGCGCTCGTGATCAACACCGGTGTCGCCAACGCCGGCACCGGCGAATCGGGCCTGGCCAATGCGCGCGCCACCTGCGATGCGCTCGCCAAAGAGATGGGGGTACGAGCCGAGCAGGTGCTGCCGTTCTCGACCGGCGTCATCCTCGAGCCGCTGCCGATGGAGCGCCTGCTCGCCGGCCTGCCGAAGGCGGTCGCCGACCTGCGTGCCGACGGCTGGTTCGACGCGGCGCACGCCATCATGACCACCGACACCCTGGCCAAGGCGGTGTCGAAGCAGGTGCAGATCGGCGGCCGCACGGTCACCCTCACCGGGGTCAGCAAAGGGGCCGGCATGATCCGGCCCAACATGGCGACCATGCTCGGCTTTCTCGCGTGTGATGCAGCCGTCTCCCAGCCGCTGCTCGATGCCCTGGTCAGGGAGGCGGCCGATCTGTCCTTCAACAGCATCACCGTCGATGGCGACACCTCGACCAACGACTCCTTCGTGCTGATCGCCACCGCCGCGGCGGGCAACGCGGAGATCGTCGACGCCGCCAGCGCCGACTTCACGGTGCTGCGCGATGCGGTGGTCGAGGTGTCGGTCGCGCTCGCCCAGGCCATCGTGCGCGACGGCGAGGGCGCGACCAAGTTCATGAGCATCGTCGTCGAGGGCGGCCGGGACCGCGACGAGTGCCGCAAGGTCGCCTACGCGGTGGGGCACTCGCCGCTGGTGAAGACCGCCTTCTTCGCCTCCGACCCCAACCTCGGCCGCATCCTGGCCGCCATCGGCTACGCCGGCATCGATGACCTCGATGTGTCCAGGCTCAAGGTGTGGCTGGGCAATCCGGATGAGACCGTGCTCGTCGCCGAGCACGGCGGACGGGCTGCGAGCTATGTGGAAGAGGCCGGGTCGCGCATCATGAAGCATGCCGAACTGACGGTGCGCATCGACCTCGCTCGCGGCAGTGCCGCGGCCACTGTGTGGACCTGCGACTTCTCCTACGACTATGTGAAGATCAACGCCGACTATCGCAGTTGAACACCGCTTGCGCATGGCGCCGGCCCCCGCAAGCGGTGGGCCGCCGTGACCTTCTTCACTCGCGCGCGTGCATCGCACGCCAGCGCGATCCCCATTCCGGGCACAATCGGTGTCGGGTGCGGCCGATGACTGTCGCATGAGAGCGTGACGGGCGAGTTCTGGCAGGGGAAGGCATGCAGGCGCGGGGTTCAGGGTTCGGTTGTGGTCGGCGTCCGCTGTGGCGCGTGCTGTTGGGGTTCGTCTGCCTGCTTCCTGCAGGCGCACAGGGAAGCGATCCCTTCTTCGACGACATTCCGCTCGTGCTCACCGCCTCACGCCTGGCGCAATCGCCGCTTGATGCGCCTGCACCGGTCACGGTCATCGACCGCGACATGATCGAGGCCTCGGGCTTCACCACGATCCACGACCTGCTGCGCCTGGTGCCCGGCTTTCTGGTCGCCGATATTGCCGACGGCTCGCCCTCGGTTGCCAGTCATGGCCTCGGTGATGCCTATGACCGCCGGATCAAGGTCATGATCGACGGGCGCACCATCAACAGCCCGCTGTGGGGCGACACCAAGTGGGACAACCTGCCGCTGCGGGTCGACGACATCGAGCGCGTCGAAGTCGTGCGCGGCCCCAACGGCGCGGCCTACGGGGTGAATGCCTTTCAGGGGGTGGTGAACATCATCACGCGTTCGCCTGCGACGGAGAGCGGTGGCGCCGTGATCCTGCGCCGTGGACGGGACGACTTCTACGATTACGGCGTGCGCATCAACGGCGCAGGCGATGCCGCCCTCGACTGGCGCCTGTCCGCATCGCGGCGATCGGTGGTGAATTTCGAGTCCCACTTCGAGGACAACCCGCCCACGCAGCGCCTGCATGGGGCGGAGAAGTTGACGCGCAATGTGGCCAACTTCAACGCCACGCTGCAACTCTCGCCCCTCGACGAGTTCGGCTTGCAGCTCGGTATCAGCGAGGGGCCGAGCTGGCGCGGGGGGCCGCATTACCTCGATTTTCCGCCGCATGGCGAGCGTGACCGCTCCCTCTATCTGCAGGCCGGCTGGGAGCGCCGGGTGGACGGCGACACCTCGGTGAGCCTGCGCTACTACCGCCAGCAGGAGCGTGCCGAAGGCGACTGGACCGTGCTCGAGAAGGACGCAGGCGGCGTGCTGCAGGCCTATCTCGGCAGCCGCGACAGCGAGGTGCAGCGCGATGACCTGGAGCTGCAGCTCAGCGGGCGCTGGTCGCCCTCCATCGCGGCCATGCTGGGCCTCGGCCTGCGTTCCGAGCGTGCCCGTTCGCTGAGCCTCTTCGGCCGCGATGACTGGCTCGATGCCACGCACGCCCAGCTCTTCGGCAGCGTCGAGTGGCGTCCGGTCGAGGCCTTGCGCATCAACGTCGGCGGCACGCTCGAGAGTCATGACTACAGCGGCTCGCTGTTCTCGCCGCGGTTCGCGGCGAACTACGCCTTCAGCCCCGATTCGGCGCTGCGTTTTTCCACCGGCACCGCCTATCGCGCGCCCACCTTGATGGAGTCCAAGGCCTTCCAGACCTATCGCGATGGCGACGACATCCGTCGCATCCTGTTCCGCAGCCTGGAGCCGCTGCAGAGCGAGCGCCTGCGTTTCATCGACCTCGGCTATGTTGCCCACTTCCGTCCGCAGGGGCTGACCCTGGATGCAAGGGTGTTCCGCGAGTACTACGAGCGCTTCATCGACGACCGCAGCTGCCGGACCTTCCCGGCGGGCTTCGATTTCGACCAGCTGGACCCCGGCGTGCGGGCGAACTTCATGAAGGATGCCTGCCCCAACCGGGAAGGGCCCGATTTCAAGCCCATCACGCCCGGCCAGAAGGCCTTCTACTTCTTCAATGCCAATGACTTCCGCATGACCGGGGCGGAGTTCTCGATCGACTGGCGCCGCGACGGCTGGGGGCGGGCCATCCTGTCGCAGTCCTTCATCCGCATCGACGAGGGCGAGCCCTACAGCGACCGTGACATTCCCGACAGTGCGCCGCACGCCACGACCTCGCTGCTGCTGATCAAGGAACTGCCGGAGCGCTGGCGGGCGAGCCTGGGCTACTACCGCAACGGTGAGTACTACTGGATCAATGGCGGGGATTACATCCCGCGTGGCGAGCGTTTCGATCTCAAGCTGGCGCGTCGCTTCGGCGCACCGGGGTCGGACAGCGAGTTCTCGGTCACCGCGCTCAGCGTCAAGGGCAAGTACCCCGACTTCCATAATGGCAAGTACCGCCATCAGCCCCACCTCTTTGCCACGCTGCGGATCGGCTGGTGAGCATGGCGGAGCGGCGGGGCGGATCGAGGGGCTGCGTGGCGCGCCTGGTGCGCCGATGCCTGTTCGTCTGCGCGTTGCTCGGGGCGGTCCTGGTGTCGCCTGCTGCGCAGGCATTGGAGATTGCGCTGCTGCTATCGGAGCAGAAGGGGGCGGCGCAGCAGTTCGTCCATGCCCTGCAGGCGGCCCTCAAGCCCGGCATGCACCGTCTGGTTCAGGCCGGCGCCGTGCGCGAGGGCATGCATACCGAGGGGGTCGAGGGCGCCGACCTGATTCTCGCTGCCGGCCGCGATGCGGCCGAGGCGGCGCTGCGCGATTCCGACCGTCCGGTGCTGGCGGTGCTGGTCGGCCTGCGCGACGTCGAACGCCTGCGCGCGGCCTACCCGAGTCGTCCGCTGGGCGCGGTCGTGCTCGACCAGCCTCCCGCGCGCCACCTGCGCCTGGTGCGCGCGATCCTGCCGCAGGAAGCGCGCGTGGGCGCGCTGCTGGGGCCGGACAGCCGCCACTTCGAGTCCGAGCTGAGGCGGGCGGGTGCGGCCGAGCGCTTCGAGGTCGACGTGTTCGAGATCAGTGACGGCAAGGAGCTGAACGGCGCGCTGCAGTTCCTGCTCGACAAGGCCGGGTCACTGCTGGCGCTGCCCGATGGCGTGGTCTCCAGCCCCAATGCGGCACGCGCGATCCTGCTCACGAGCTACCACTACCGGCGCCCGATCTTCGCCTTTTCGTCCGCCTATGTCACCGCCGGGGCCCTGGCTGCGGTGTTCAGCACGCCCGAGCATATCGCCAACGACGTCGCCGACCTGCTCGGCACGGATCTTGTCAGGACGGGCGCGGTGGCGCAGATCGCCAGCGGCGTGCGCTACCCCGAGCGTTTCGACGTCGCGGTGAATCGCACGGTGGCGCGTGCGCTCGGAATCGCCGTGCCCGACGACCAGGTCCTGCGCGAACGCGTGGCGAGCAGCGGGGAGGGCACAAGATGAGGTGGCTGCGCAACATGTCGCTCGGGCGCAGGATGTTGATGGTGCTGCTCGTTCCCAGCCTCGTGTTCGCCTTCGTGCTGGGCGCCCTGTTCCTGTACCAGAGCAACCGCGATCTGGACCAGGCAACGCTGGCGCGCGGGCAGGCGATCGTGAGCTTCCTCGGCCCGGCCGCGGAGTATGTCCTGGTGTCGGGCAATCCGGTCGCGCTCGAGGCGCTGATGGCGCGCGCCCTGGAACAGGCCGAGGTCGCCGCCGTCGCCTTCTACGATGCAGAGGGCGAGGTCCTCGGCCGCGCCGGCGAGGCCTTGTCCGGCCTGCCCGCGGCGGTGCGGGCGACGAGCGGGGACGAGGTCGTGGTCGATGTCGGCGCAGGGCGGCTGAGGTTTGCCGCCGCAGTGCTGAGCGGGGCGCCCGAGGTCGTCGACTACCCTTCGCCGTCGATGGCCGGCCGCGCCGAGCGCCTCGGCTGGGTCCAGGTGGAGCTGGACACGAGCGCGCGCGACGCCGCCAAGCGCCGGGTCCTGCTCACGGTGGGCGGCGTCGCGCTGCTCGCCTTCGCCGGTGCCGTGGTGATGGCCCTGCGCCTGGCGCGCTCGGTCGGCGAGCCGGTGGCGTCGCTGGTGCAGGCCGTGCGGCGCATGGCGGCCGGCGACCTGCAGGCGCGGGTGCCGGCACAGTCGGCGAGCGAGGAACTGCGCGCGCTCGAATCCGGCTTCAATGCCATGGCCGAATCGATCGCCGACAATCAGCGTACCCTGCAGGCGCGGATCGACGCGGCGACCGCCCAGCTCGTGCACCAGGCGCGCCACGATCCATTGACGGGGCTCCCCAATCGGCGTGCCTTCGAGGAGTCGATCGAGCATGCGGTGGCGATCCATCGCCGTGCAGGGGATGTGCTCACCCTGCTGTTCCTCGATCTCGACCATTTCAAGGCGGTCAACGACACCTGCGGCCATGGCGCCGGCGACCGCCTGTTGTGCGAGCTGGCTCGCCTGCTGCGCGCGCGATTGCGCGTCGAGGACCAGGTCTTCCGCCTGGGCGGCGACGAATTTGCGGTGATCCTGCGTGGTTGCAGCCGTGCCGACGCACATCTGATCGCCAGCGCGCTCTGCGAGGCCGTCGGCGGTTTCGCGTTCGACTGCGCGGGGCAGACCTTCCGCGTCGGCGCCAGCGTCGGCCTGGCGCGCATGGAAGGAGAGATCCATGACGTCGAGGCCATGATGCAGGCCGCCGACCAGGCCTGCTACGAGGCCAAGCGCGAGGGGCGTGGTCGTGTCATCGAGTATCGCCGGCCCCAGGCCTGAGGCAGGGAGGGGGCAGCTCGGCAACGTCTCAGTGCAGTGCCCGTGGCATTGCCAGCATGAAGGGCGGTATCTCGGCCTCGAAGCGGTGCTCGTCGTCGCCGAGCATCTGGTAACGCCCGTGCATGGTGCCCACCGGCGTCTCGAGCACGCAGCCGCTGGTGTAGCGGAAGTGCTCGCCAGGTGCGAGCGTGGGCTGTTCGCCGATCACCCCCTGGCCATGCACCTCCTGCACCTTGCCGTGGCCGTCGGTGATGATCCAGTGGCGGGCGAGCAACTGCGCGGGCCCTGCGCCGACGTTGCGGATGGTGACGTGGTACGCGAAGACGAAGTGCTCGTCCTCGGGCCTGGATTGGGCGGCGACGTACTCGGCGGTGGCAGTCACCTCGATCTTGTAGCGCTCCGAAGTGCTCACGGTGGTTTGTTCTCTTCTGTGATGGGGGAGGCGTTAAAATAGCATTTTTGTCCGGAAGCTCCGTTATGTCGAACGCCTCGCCGTCCCCGCTCACCGCTTTGTCCCCGCTCGATGGCCGTTACCACGGCAAGGTGGCCGGGTTGCGCGAGCATTTCTCCGAGCATGGCCTGATCCGCAACCGCGTCAAGGTCGAGGTGGAGTGGCTCAAGGCGCTCGCGGCCGAGCCCGCGCTGGCCGAGATCGCCCCCTTCTCGGCGGCGACGGTGGCCGAGCTCGACGGGGTGGTGGCGAACTTCTCGACCGACGACGGCGAGGCGGTGAAGGCGATCGAGGCCACAACCAACCATGACGTCAAGGCCATGGAGTACTGGCTCAAGAAGCGCCTCGGCCACAACGCCGAGGTCATGAAGGTGTCCGAGTTCATCCACTTCGCCTGCACCTCGGAAGACATCAACAACAGCTCGCATGCGCTGATGCTGGCCGAAGGCCGCGACCGCGTGCTGCTGCCGGCCCTCGACGCGGTGATCGCCCGCTTCCGCGAACTCGCCCACGCCCTGGCCGACCTGCCGATGTTGTCGCGCACCCACGGCCAGCCGGCCAGCCCGACTACGCTCGGCAAGGAAATGGCCAACATCGCCGCGCGCCTGATGCGCGCCCGCGCCGCCATTGCCGGCGTCGCCATGTGTGCCAAGTTCAACGGCGCGGTGGGCAACTACAACGCCCACCTGTCGGCCTGGCCCGAGTTCGACTGGGAAGGCTTCAACCGCCGCTTCATCGAGTCGCTGGGCCTGACCTTCAACGAATACACCATCCAGATCGAGCCGCACGACGCCATGGCCGAGCTCTTCGACGCCATCGCCCGCGCCAACACCATGCTGATCGACGCCTGCCGCGACATCTGGATGTACATCTCGCTCGGCTACTTCAAGCAGAAGCTCAAGGAAGGCGAGGTCGGCTCCTCGACCATGCCGCACAAGGTCAACCCAATCGACTTCGAGAACGCCGAAGGGAACTTCGGCCTCGCCAACGCGGTGCTCAAGCATTTCTCCGAGAAGCTGCCGATCTCGCGCATGCAGCGCGACCTCACCGACTCCACCGTGCTGCGCAACATGGGCGTGGGTTTCGGCCACACCGTGCTCGCCCTTGACAGCTGCCTGCGCGGCCTGGGCAAGCTCGAGGCCGACCCGGCACGCCTCGCGGCCGACCTCGACGAGTGCTGGGAAGTCCTCGCCGAGCCGGTGCAGACGGTGATGCGCCGCTACGGCATCGAGAACCCCTACGAGCAGTTGAAGGCCATGACCCGCGGCAAGGGCATCACCCGCGAGGCGCTGCACGACTTCGTCCGCAGCCTGGCCATTCCCGCCGAGGCGCGCGAGCACCTGCTGGCGATGACGCCGGCGAGCTACGTCGGCAAGGCCGCCGAACTCGCCCGCCGCATCTGAGCAGCGACCGAATCCGCCGGCCGCGCGCCGGCGCCCATCCCGACGCCACCTTCGCGGTGGCGTTTTCATGACAAGGAGCACCCGAATGGCTTTTGCCGACAACCTCAAGACCCTGCCCGGCGTGTCCCACCTCGCCGCGCTCAACCTCATCGACGCCGCCGACGCGGTCGTCGCCAGCATCGAGAACAGGCCTGGCCAGGCCGGCTCGCTGGCGGTCTACAACCACCTCGCCCAGCTCTACGGCGCGATCAGCCCCGAGGCGGCGAAGAAGGGCCTCGAGCTCTACGCCGAGCACACCGAGGACGCTCGCGCCCATCCTGGCAAGCACCCCAACATCGACCGCCTGATCGGTCTGATCGAGCGCGGGGAGACGCTCAAGGTCAAGCAGGTCTTTGCGGTCTGAGGAAAATGTTGCGCGAGGCGGCGGGGTCGGGCTGGGGGAGCCAACTTCATGAGCGCCGAGGGGGAGGGCGTTGCGGGGGAGACAAGGCGATGCGTGTCCGAGGCGCGTAGCGCCGAGTTTGCGTCGCCGCCCCCGCAACGTCCTCCGCCGAGGGCAGCCCGGAGCGTAGCGCAGGGCCGCGAGTGCAGGCGGCGACCGCCAGCCCGACCCCGCCGCCGGATCGAAGCCGCGCAAACGCCCGCCACTCAAAAAAAGAAGGCGCCCCTCAAGGCGCCTTCGTTACAACTGGCAGGAGGAGGCCTCAGACCACCGCCTCTTCCTTCTCCTTCTTCGGCTTGATGAACTGCTCGCGCGACACGCCCAGCCACATCACCAGCGGGCTCGCCACCAGCACCGATGAATAGATGCCGAAGCAGATGCCGATCGTGAGCGCGAGCGCGAAGTAGTACAGCGTCTCGCCACCGAAGATCAGCATCGACAGCACCATTATCTGCGTGCTGCCATGGGTGATCACGGTACGCGAGATGGTGCGCGTGATCGCATGGTCGAGCACCTCCGGTGTCGTCATGTTCCGCCTTTTCTTGAAGGTCTCGCGCACGCGGTCGAATACCACCACCGACTCGTTCACCGAGTAGCCGAGCACGGCCAGCACCGCTGCCAGCACCGGCAGCGAGAACTCCCACTGAAAGAAGGCGAAGAAGCCAAGGATGATGATCACGTCGTGCAGGTTGGCGACGATCGCCGACACCGCGAAGCGCCATTCGAAGCGCATCGCAAGGTAGAGCATGATGCCCACGATCACCAGCAGGAGCGCCATTGCGCCGTCGGTAGCAAGCTCCTTGCCGACCTGCGGGCCGACGAACTCCACACGGCGCAGTTGAGGTGGCGAAGCGGCCGCCTCTGTGAGCGTGTTCATCACGTTCTCCGACACCCGTGAGGTGTCCATGCCCTCGCGGTTGGGCAAGCGGATCAGCAGGTCGCGTGCGCTGCCGAAGCTCTGCACCTGCGCGTCCGGGTAGCCGCTGCCGGCGAGCGCCTGGCGAATGGGTTCGAGCTGCGGCGCCTCGGCATAGCTGACCTCGAGCAGCGTGCCACCGGTGAATTCCACCGACAGATGCAGGCCGCGTGTGGTCAGGAAGAACACCGCCAGGACGAAGGTGAGCAACGAAATGACGTTGAACACCAGCGCGTGGCGCATGAAAGGGATGTCATTCTTGATGCGGAACAATTCCATGATTGCGTTTCCAGTCCGTTTGTCCGCTTACTTGCCTTCCGGCTTCCACACCTGGCCGATCGACAGGCTGTCGATCTTGCGGCGGCGGCCGTAGATGAAATTCACCAGCATCCGCGACACCAGGATGGCGCTGAACATCGAGGTCAGGATGCCCAGGCAGTGCACCACCGCGAAGCCGCGCACCGGACCCGAGCCAAAGACGAGTAGCGCAATGCCGGCGATCAGGGTGGTGACGTTGGAGTCGAGGATGGTGTCCCAGGCGCGATCGTAGCCGGCTGCGATCGCGGCCTGCGGGCTGGCACCGTTGCGCAGTTCCTCGCGGATGCGCTCGTTGATCAGCACGTTGGCGTCGATCGCCATGCCCAGGGTCAGCGCCATGGCGGCGATGCCGGGCAGGGTCAGCGTGGCCTGGAGCAGCGACAGCAGTGCCACCAGCAGTAGCAGGTTGGCTGCGAGCGCGATCGACGACACGAGGCCGAACAGCATGTAGTAGGCGCACATGAAAACGACGATGGCGATGAAACCCCACATCGTCGAATTGAAGCCCTTCCGGATGTTCTCGGCGCCCAGGCTGGGGCCGACGGTGCGCTCCTCGATGATCTCCATCGGCGCGGCCAGACTACCAGCGCGCAGCAGCAGGGCGACGTCGTTGGCCTCGGCGGTGGTCATGCGGCCCGAGATCTGCACCCGGCCGCCGCCGATCTCGCTGCGGATCACCGGCGCGGTGACGACCTCGCCCTTGCCTTTCTCGAACAGCAGGATGGCCATGCGCTTGCCGACGCTCTCGCGCGTGACGTCGCGGAAGATGCGTGCGCCAGCGGCGTCCAGGGTCAGGTGCACCGCGGGTTCGTTGGTCTGGCCGTCGAAACCGGGCTGGGCATCGGTGAGGCGGTCGCCGGTGAGCACCACCTGGCGGCTCACCAGCAGCGGCGCGCCGCCGCGCTCGGTGTACAGCTCAGTGCCGAAGGGCACGTTGCCCGCCATGGCCTGTTCGATCAGGCCCGGCGTGTCGTCCACCATGCGCACTTCCAGGGTCGCGGTCCGGCCCAGGATGTCCTTGGCCTTGGCCACGTCCTGCACGCCGGGCAGCTGCACAACGATGCGCTCGGCGCCCTGTTGCTGGATCACCGGTTCGGCCACGCCGAGCTCGTTGATGCGGTTGTGCAGGGTGGTGATGTTCTGCTTGATGGCGAAGTCGCGCATCGTCTGCTGCGCCTGCGGCGTCAGCGTGGCGATCAGCTTGAGGTCGTCGGCGGCGTCATCGCGGTCGGCGAGCTGCAGGTCGTTGCTGGCGTCCTGGATGGCACGGCGGCCGGCCTCGCGCTGCTCGGCGTCGCGGAAGCGCACGACCACGGTGTTGCCCTCGCGGGTGATGCCGGCGTGGCGCACGCTCTTGTCGCGCATCAGGGTACGCAGGTCGCCGGTGGTGGCGTCCAGGCGCTTGGTCAGCGCGCCCGGCATGTCGACCTCGAGCAGGAAGTGCACCCCGCCGCGCAGGTCGAGGCCGAGGTACATCGGCAGCGCCCTGATCGAGGTCAGCCAGCTGGGCGAGGCCGACAGCAGGTTGAGCGCGACGACGTAGGAAGGGTCGGCCGGATCGGGGTTGAAGGCCTGCTCGATGACGTCCTTGGCGCGCAGTTGCTGCTCGGTGTCGGCAAAGCGGGCGCGCACGCTGGTGGCGTCGGAGAAGACGCCGGTGTGGGCGATGCCGGCCTCGCGAAGGGCGCTGTTGACGCGGTCGGTGGTGGTCGCGGGGTCGAGCTTGAGCGTGGCCTTGGCGCTCGAGACCTGCACCGCCGGGACTTCACCGTAGAAGTTGGGCAGGGTGTAGAGCAGGCCCCAGAGCAGCACGAGGACGATCAGGACGTTCTTCCAGAGGGGGTAGCGGTTCATCGTCGTCGGGAGAGGAGTGGGGGTATCACGCTCGCGTAGGGTGCGGAGCACCGAACGGGGCGCGAGGCCGGCTGCAGCGTCTGCAGCGGGTGGGGTGAAGCGAAACGCGCCGGCGGGCTCGGGGCCGGCCGGCGCGTGTAAGGCTTACAGCGACTTCAGCGTGCCCTTGGGCAGCACGGTGGCGACGGCCTGCTTCTGCACGGCGACCACGGTGTTGTTGGCGATCTCCAGCTGCACGAAGCTGTCGCCGACTTCGGTCACGCGGCCTGCGATGCCGCCGCCGGTCACCACCTCATCGCCCTTGGCGAGGGCCTCGACCATGGCCTTGTGTTCCTTTGCGCGCTTCATCTGCGGGCGAATCATCAGGAACCACAGCACCACGAACATCAGGATCAGGGGCAGCAGGCCCATCAGGCCGCCAGTGGGGTCGCCGCCCGCGGCTTGGGCATAGGCATTGGAAATCAGCACGTTGATAACTCCGGGTTGGCAAAAAAGCGCTCGATTATAGCAGCAGCCGGGTAGGGGGCCGACTGCATGGGACGCCGGCGCCGGGCGCCGGTTTCATTCATTCGTTTCATCCAGTCATTGCGTGCCGGTGGCGCGCTCGCTGCGGAAGCGCTGGACGTAGGCCTCGAGCTGGCCTGCGGCGATGGCGTCGCGCAACTCGGCGGTCAGGGTCTGGTAGTAGCGCAGGTTGTGCACGGTATTGAGCATGCTGCCGAGGATCTCGCCGGTGCGGTGCAGGTGATGCAGGTAGGCGCGGCTGAAGTTGCGGCAGGTGTAGCAGTCGCAGGAAGGATCGAGCGGCCGGGTGTCGCTCTTGTGCACCGCGTTCTTGATCTTGATGTCGCCGTAGCGGCTGAATAGCCAGCCGTTGCGCGCGTTGCGGGTGGGCATCACGCAATCGAACATGTCGATGCCGGCGGCGACGCCGTCGACGATGTCCTCGGGCGTGCCCACGCCCATCAGGTAGCGCGGCTTGCCCGGCGGTAGGCGCGGCGCGGTATGGGCGAGGATGCGCGCCATGTCTTCCTTGGGTTCACCCACCGACAGGCCGCCGATGGCGAAGCCGTGGAAGCCGATCTCTTCCAGCACGCCCTGCGACTCGTCACGGAGGTCCTCGTACATCCCGCCCTGCACGATGCCGAACAGCGCGTTGGTGTTGCCCAGACGGTCGAACTCGTCGCGCGAGCGCCTGGCCCAGCGCTGCGACAGGCGCATCGACTTGGCGGCCTCGTCGCGGGTGGCGGGGTAGGGCGTGCACTCGTCGAAGATCATCACGATGTCCGAGTTCAGTACGCTCTGGATCTGCATCGAGATCTCGGGCGTCAGGAACAGCCGCGCGCCGTCGATCGGGCTGGCGAACTTGACTCCTTCCTCGCTGATCTTGCGCAGCGCGCCCAGGCTGAAGACCTGGAAGCCACCCGAGTCGGTGAGGATGGGCTTGTCCCAGGCCATGAAGCGGTGCAGGCCGCCGTGCGCACGGATGATGTCCAGGCCCGGGCGCAGCCACAGGTGGAAGGTGTTGCCCAGGCAGATCTGCGCGCCGATGTCGGCGAGCATCGCCGGCGTCATCGCCTTGACCGTGCCATAGGTGCCGACCGGCATGAAGACGGGCGTCTCGACCACGCCGTGGGCGAGGGTCAGGCGGCCGCGGCGGGCGCCGCCATCGCTGGTTAGGAGTTCAAACTGCATCGTCGTGCTTGTCGTTCTCGGATTCGTTGCGGCGGGTGATGAACATCGCGTCGCCATAGCTGAAGAAGCGGTAGCGCGCCTCGACGGCGTGGGCATAGGCGCGGCGGATGCTGTTCATGCCGGCAAACGCCGACACCAGCATCATCAGGGTGGATTTGGGCAGGTGGAAATTGGTGATCAGCGCATCCACCACCTGGAAGCGGAAGCCGGGGAGGATGAAGATCTCGGTCTCGCCGCTGCCGGCTTCGAGCGGCCCTTCCTGTGCCGCGGCCTCGAGCGCGCGCATGCTGGTGGTGCCGACCGCGATCACGCGCCCCCCGGCGGCGCGGGTGGCGGCGATGGCGTCGACGGTCTCCTGCGGGATCACGTAGCGCTCGCGGTGCATGCGGTGTTCGCCGAGGTCGTCGACGCGCACCGGCTGGAAGGTGCCGGCGCCCACGTGCAGGGTCAGCCACGCACAGCGCGCGCCGCGTGCCTCGACGCGCTCGAGCAGCGCCTCATCGAAGTGCAGCCCCGCGGTGGGGGCGGCGACCGAGCCGGGTTCGCGCGCATACACCGTCTGGTAGCGGGTCTCGTCCGCGTCGCCTGCGGCGCGCTGGATGTAGGGCGGCAGCGGCAGTTTGCCGTGGCGCTCGAGCAGGACGAACAGGTCTTCGCCCTGCGGGAAGCGCAGGTGGAAGAACTCGCCGACCCGGCCCAGCACCTCGACGTCGAAGGCGTCGGCCAGGCGAAGCCGGGTCCCGGTCCGGGGTGACTTGCTGGCGCGAATCTGGGCCAGCGCCTCGTGCGGGCCGATGGCGCGCTCGATCAGCACCTCGATCTGGCCGCCGCTGTCCTTGACGCCGTGCAGGCGGGCGTGGATCACCCGGGTGTCGTTGAAGACGAGGAGGTCGCCCGCACGGATGAGGTCGGGCAGGTCGGTGAAGCAGGCGTCGGCCAGCACGGGGGCGGCGCCCGCGGCGGGGGTGACGACGAGCAGCCGGCTGGCGCTGCGCTCGGGCAGCGGCGTCTGGGCAATGAGTTCGGCCGGCAGCAGGTAGTCGAAGTCGTTCAGGGTCAGTGACATGGAGATCAGGACAGGAGTGGTGAATGGCACGCGAACATCGTCCGCGCCGCGCCGCGCGGTGGCGCATGCCGCCTTGCTTGCCCGCGCCGGGATTGTTCGGACATAATGCGCGTCCCATGCCGGGATGGCGGAATCGGTAGACGCAGCGGACTCAAAATCCGCCGCCGCAAGGTGTGGGGGTTCGAGTCCCCCTCCCGGCACCATCTGCACGCGCCCTGATGCCGAAGGCGGCAAAGCATCGCTGTCTGCGCGAAGCGGCACCTTTCCTCACGGCCCGCGATTCTGGATCGCCTGCGGTCGAAAATCAAATCAGCTCGGGTTCCGCTCGCCCAATTGGCGACTCGCCATCGCGGCCTCGCTGATGGCGCGCACCGCCGGGTGCGTCAGCCTGCGCTCGACCGAGATGGCGTAATAGGTCTCGGTGACGCCGTCGGCGTCACCGAGATGCACCATGCCGGCCTGCCGGCACAATTGTTCTCCCACCAGCGATGCGCTCGGAAAGATGCCCGCGCCGGCCTCGGCAAAGGCGCGCATCAGCGCGCTGTCATCGAATTCGCCGACGATGCGCGGCCTCATCCGCGCGGCCTCCACCCAGCGCAGCAGGGGCGCGCGCACGCTCGCCTCCGCGCCCGGCAACAGCAGTGGGGCGCCGTCCAGGCAGGCCGGAAAGTCGCCCTGCAGCGAGGCCGCGAGCGCGGGCGTCGCGTACAGGCCGATCGTCGATTCGCCCAGCGCGTGGCTGTAGCCGCGCACGTCCATATTGCCCGGCAGCGGGCTGTCGGCGAGCACGACGTCGAGCTTGTGGATCGCCAGTTCGCCCAGCAGGGCGTCGAACTTGCCCTCGCGGCAGACGATACGCATCGGCTCGGGCAGATCCATCGAGGGCGCCAGCAGGAGCCAGGCGATCGCCTTGGGGACCACGTCGGCGATGCCGACGCGGAAGGGCACGGCCCGCCCCGCAGCCCGGCTGCGCAGGGCGTCCTCGAGCTCGCTGCCGAGACGAAAGATCTCCTCGGCGTAGTCGAGCACCATGCGTCCGCTCTCGGTCAGCGCCAGATTCCGGCCCTGGCGCTTGAACAGGCTGACGCCGAGCTCGGTCTCGAGCGCGGCGATCTGCCCGGACAGGGTTTGTGGTGCGAGTCCGGAACGTTCTGCGCCGCGCACGATCCCACCGGCACGGGCTGCCGTCCAGAAGTGATGGAGCTGCTTGTAGTTGAGCATCGGATGGCTCCTAGGGGCGCAGGCTGAAGATACTTCGAAAAAATCTGATAAAGATTCTGTTGAACCGGGATTTTATCGAAGAGTCTGAGCGTTAGTATCCGTCGAGGCGTGGTGCCCGACGGCAATTGCGCGACAAGAACGAAGGAGACTGCATATGCGTATCGATCTGCACTGCGACAATGTCGAGGCTGCACCCGGGCTGCGTGACTACGTGACGCGGCGGATGCGCTTTGCCATCGGACGCTTTCGCGACCACATCCAGTGGGCGCGGGTGAAGGTGGCCGATGTGAATGGACCGCGTGGCGGCACGGACAAGCGATGCGTGGTACAACTGCGGCTGCGCAACCTGCCGGACGTGGTCTTCGCCATCACCCAGATCGAGGTCCGGGCTGCGGTTGATGAGGCGGCGGACCGTGTGGCGAGGGTGCTGGCGCAGCGTGTGCGGCGCAATCAGCGCCCGCAGCGGGCGGCAAGCACGCTTGGCGCCATGCCTGCCTGATCTCCCGGCTTCATAAAACAAATCCTTAACTTCCCTCTGGAGGAACGCTCGCAATGGAAAACCGCATGACGATGACGCGCTCGGAAGCGTCAGTCCTGTCGACCAACAAGGTCATCCGCAACACCTACATGCTGCTGTCGCTGACGCTGGCTTTCTCGGCGCTCACCGCCGGCCTGTCGATGGCGATGGGCTTGCCGCATCCCGGTCTGATCCTTACCCTGATCGGCTATTTCGGTCTGCTTTTCCTGACGAGCAAGTTCCGCAACAGCAGCCTTGGCATCGTGTTCGTGTTCGCGCTGACCGGCTTCATGGGCTTCACCCTCGGTCCGATCATCTCGGCCTACCTGGCGCTGCCCAATGGCAGCAGCATCGTGATGCAGGCGATGGCGGGCACGGCGGCGATCTTCCTCGGTTTGTCGGCCTACGCGGTGACGACCAAGAAGGATTTCTCCTTCATGGGCGGCTTCCTTATGGTCGGCATCCTGGTGGCCTTCCTGGCCGGCCTGGGGGCGATCTTCTTCTCGATCCCGGCCCTGTCGCTGACCGTCTCCGCGGCCTTCGTGCTGCTGATGTCCGGCCTCATCCTGTATGAGACCAGCAACATCATCCATGGCGGCGAGACCAACTACATCATGGCCACGGTGACGCTGTTCGTGTCGATCTTCAACCTCTTCACCAGCCTGCTGCACCTGCTGGGCTTCGCCAACAACGACTGAACCGGCTGCGCCTTCGGGTGCGGGCGACAGGGCATCGGGGCGGCCGCCACCATGGGGCCGCCCCGATGCGTTGACCGGGCCGCATGCGGCGGTGCAGCGACGACGGCACACGCCCCAGCCCGGCTGGCGTTACAATGGCGGTCATTTTTTGACTGGGAACGGCTGGATGAACACCACCTTTCTGGATTTCGAAACAGCGATTGCGGAACTCGAGGCAAAGATCGACCAACTGCGCTTCGTGCAGGACGATCCGGCCGTGGACATCTCCGACGAAATCAGCCGGCTCGAGGGCAAGAGCCAGTCGCTGACCAAGGAACTCTACGCCAAGCTCACGCCGTGGCAGATCTCGCAGGTCGCCCGTCACCCGCAGCGCCCCTACACGCTGGACTACGCCGAGCTGATCTTCACCGACTTCCAGGAACTGCACGGCGACCGCAGCTACGCCGACGACAAGGCGATCGTCGGCGGGCTGGCGCGCTTCAACGGCCAGTCCTGCGTGGTCATCGGCCACCAGAAGGGCCGCGACACCAAGGAGAAGATCGCGCGCAACTTCGGCATGCCGCGACCCGAGGGCTACCGCAAGGCGATGCGCCTGATGAAGCTCGCCGAAAAGTTCGGCCTGCCGGTGTTCACCTTCGTCGATACGCCGGGCGCCTATCCCGGCATCGGGGCGGAAGAGCGCGGCCAGTCGGAGGCGATCGGCCACAGTATCTACCTGATGGCCGAGCTCAAGGTGCCCATCGTCAGCACCATCATCGGCGAGGGTGGCTCGGGCGGTGCGCTGGCGATCGCGGTGGCCGACCAGGTGCTGATGCTGCAGTACTCCACCTACTCGGTGATCTCGCCCGAGGGCTGCGCCTCCATCCTGTGGAAGAGCGCGGACAAGGCGCCCGATGCGGCCGAGACCATGGGCATCACCGCCGCGCGGCTGAAGGCGCTGAGCCTGGTCGACAAGGTGGTGAACGAGCCGATCGGCGGCGCGCACCGCGATCCGCGCGCGATGGCGGCCACCCTCAAGCGCGCACTCGGCGACGCCCTGCGCGAGCTCGAGGCGCTGACGCCGTCGGAACTCGTGGCGCAGCGCTACGAGAAGCTGATGAGCTACGGCCGTTTCAAGGAAAAGGCGGCCTGAGTGCCGCGCTGGCCCTGAGAGCGCCGGGCTGACCCGCTCACGGCGACGCAGGGCAGTCTCTACATGCACGCCAGCGCCGACCCGGCGGTAATGGGCGACCCGGTGCTCGACGCCGCCGCCGAGGTGCTCACCCGTGCCGGCCTTGGCGCCGGCCAGCACCTGTGCTGCGCGCTTTCGGGCGGGGTCGACTCGGTGGTCCTGTTCGAGGTCTTGCGCCGTCTGCAGCCGGTCCTCGGTTTCCAGCTGTCGGCGGCGCATGTCCATCACGGCCTCAGCCTCCATGCCGACGCCTGGGCGCAGGCCTGCGCCGTGCGTTGCGCCATCGCCGGCGTGGACCTGCAGGTCCTTCGTGTCACGGTCGAGCGCGGGCAGGGCGAGGGCCTCGAGGCGGCGGCGCGGACGGCGCGCCATGCGGCGCTCGACGGTGTGGCCTGCGACTGGCTTGCCTTCGGCCACCACCAGGACGACCAGGCCGAGACTTTGCTGTTGCGGTTGTTCCGCGGTGCGGGGGTGCGCGGTGCGGCGGCGATGGCGTCCCTCGTCGCGGCTCAGGGCAGGCGTCGCGGCCGCCTGCGCCCGCTGCTGGCGCTGCGTCGCGCGCAGATTGTGGACTGGGCACAGCGCAACGGCCTGTGCTGGGTCGAGGACGAAAGCAACGCCGAACTGCGTTTCACCCGCAATGCCTTGCGCCACCGCGTGCTGCCGGTGGTCGAATCCCTGTTTCCTGCCGCGGTGCCCGCCCTGGCGCGTGCAAGCGCCAACTTTGCCGAGGCCGACACCTTGCTCGCCGAGCTTGCCGCCCTCGATGCCCGTGCCTGCGGTGGCATGCCGTGGCGGCGCCCGCACCTGCTGGCGCTGAGCCCGGCGCGACAGGCGAACCTGCTGCGCTGGCAGCTGCGCGAGCTGGGTGGGCAGGCGCCGTCGCGGGCGCGGGTCGATGAGGTCCTGCGCCAGCTGGGCAGCACGGCGGCCGATCGACCGCTGCGCGTCGCGCTTGGCCACTGGGTGTGCTGCGCCTATCGCGACCAAGTCTGGCTCGAGGCCGAGGCAGCGAGGCCGGCGCTGGCCTGCGCCTGGCGTGGCGAGGCGGTGCTGCCGTGGGGCGATGGGGCGGTGCATTTCGAGCGCGGCAGCGGCATCGGTCTGGGCCTGGCCCGGCTCGAGGCGGCGCAGGCGCTGCGCCTGGCGCCACGTCGCGCGGGGCTGAAACTGCAACTGGGGCCCAATCGCCCGCGCCGCGATTTGCGCAAGCTGTGCCAGGAGGCCGGGATCCCCGTCTGGATGCGCGATCGCCTGCCGGTGCTGTGGGCCGATGACGCGCCGGTCTGGGTCGCCGGCATCGGCATCGCGGCGGGCTGGGCCTGTGCCGCCGACGAGCCCGGCGTGCTGCCGCGTTGGCAGCCGGTGCGCCAGGGCGAGGGCCGGGCGCCGCCGGCCTGAGCACGCCGGCGCTACTCAGCCGCGCAGTGTGGTCAGGAGCTGGGCCAGCTCGACCGCCGAGCGCACTTCCATCTTCTCGAAGATGCGCGAGCGGTGCGCCTCGACGGTGCGCATCGAGATCGACAGATTGTCGGCGATCACCTTGTTGTACTTGCCCTCCAGGATCAGCTCCATGACCTCGCGTTCGCGTGTGGTCAGCGTCGCCAGCCGGGCCTCGATGGTCTCGCGGCTGGCGGCGGCGCGCTGGCGGTCGGCGTCGAGCGCCAGCGCCTTCTCGACCAGATCGACCAGGTCGTGATCGTTGAAGGGTTTCTCGATGAAATGAAAGGCGCCTTTCTTGAGCGCGGCGACCGCCATCGGCACGTCGCCGTGGCCGGTGATGAAGATCACCGGCAGTTCGCAGCCGCGCGCGAGCAGGGTGTCGAAGCATTCCAGCCCGCTCATGCCGTTCATGCGGATGTCGAGCACGATGCAGCCGCGCCATTCCGGGCGCCAGGCATCGAGGAACGGCTCGCCACCGGACCAGGTCTGGCAGCTGACGCCGCGTGTCTTGAACAGCCATTGCAGGGCGTCGCGAATGGCCTCGTCGTCGTCGATGATGTGCGTGCAGGCGGTGGTCATGCGGCGTGTGGTTCCACGGGAAGCGACAGGATGAAGATGGTACCGCCGCCGGGGCGCGCCTCGAAAGTCAGGCGGCCATGGTGCAGTTCGGCGATCGAGCGGCAGATATTGAGCCCCATGCCCATGCCGCTGCTCTTGGTGGTGAAGAAGGGCTCGAACAGGCGGGCTGCGGTTTCGGCGTCGATGCCGGCGCCGCGGTCGGCGACCGAGATGCTCACGAAGCGCCCTTCATGGGCAGTGGCGATGAGGACCTGGCGCAGCGCGGCCGGGGTGTCGCGCATCGCATCCATGGCGTTGCGCACGAGGTTGATGACGATCTGCTCGATCATCACCGCATCGGCGGCAACCGGCGGCAGCGCCGGGGCCAGCGTGCTGATGAGCTGGACGCCGCGTTTGCGCGCATCGGCCTCGATCAGGCCGACGGCGTCGCGGATGACGGCGTTGAGCTCGAGCAGTTCGCGCCGCGGCTCGGAACGACGCACGAAGTCGTGCACCCGGCGGATGATCTCGCCCGCGCGCCGCGCCTGGCGGCCGATACGCTCATGGATGTCGAGCAGCTCGTCCCGGTCGAGCTGGGCGCCGTGCAGGCGGTTGATGCAGCCGCTGTTGTAGCTGGCGATCGCAGCCAGCGGCTGGTTCAGCTCGTGGGCCAGGGTGGAGGCCATCTCGCCCATGGTGATCAGGCGCGAGCTCTGCTGCAGGCGCTCCTCCTGCTGGCGAGTCTGTTCGCGCGCACGCTTCTGCTCGGTGATGTCGAGCACCGAGCCCATCCAGCCGGCATGGTGGCCGCTGGCGTCGATCAGCGGTGCCTCGAACACCAGTGCGTCGAGCACCTCGCCGTTCTTGCGCCGCAGCCTCACCTCGGTGCCCTGCGGCGAGCTCTCGCCGGCCATGATCTCGCGATGCAGCTCTAGGGTCTCCTCGAGGCGCTCGGGGTCCCAGTAGGGCATCGGTGGCTTTAGGCCGACGAGTTCGCTGGCATCGAAGCCGGTCATGCGACAAAAAGCGGAGTTCACATAGGTGAGCCGGCCCTCGAGGTCGCGGGCACGCATGCCGGTGAGGAGCGAGTCTTCCATCGCCTTGCGGAAGGCGGATTCGGCGCGCAGCGCGGTCTCGGCCTGCTGGCGGCGTGCGAGCTCGCGGCGCAGCTGGGTCACGCTCCAGATGATGATGCCGGCCAGCAGCACCAGCGAGCCGCCCAGCAGCAGCGGGATCCAGCGCGTCTCCGACTTGTAGGCGGTGATCTGCAAGGTCAGGCCGTGACCGGGTGGGTCGAAGGGCATGCTGTAGGCGAGCTGCGCGGACAGCGGGGCGACCTTGGACTTGGCGGCGATCTCGTTGCCGTCGGCGTCGAGCACGGCGACGCGATAACGCTCCGAGAACCACCACGGCAGCTCGCGTACGACCAGGTCGGGCAGGGAATACACCCCCACCACCACGCCCAGCAGGTCTTCGTCCGACCACACCGGCACATGCACTTCGAAGTGATGGATGTTGCCCCTCGCGGCGTAGGCCGGGCCATAGACCGGCCGGCCGATGCCGCGCGCGAGGCGGAAGCTGCTCTCGCTCGGGAAGCCCTCGGCGCTTTCGTCCGCCGGGCGCGGCGGCGGCGTGGGCGGCATGGCGCCGGCCGCGCGCCCCTCGGGCGTCAGCCACAGGATCTGCACCAGGCCACGCTCCTGGTTGAGCAGGCTGGCAAGCCGGGCTTCGGTCGGCGCCTGCAGGCTGCGCTCGGCGAACAGATCGGGACCGATCTGTTGCAGGTGGATCTCGTTGCGATCGAGATGGAAGCGCAGGTTCTGCTCCATCCACAGCACGTCGTTGAGCAGCGTGGTGCGCTGTTCGTCGGCATCGTAGGCGCGCGTCAGCCACACCAGCGCGGCGATCGCTGCCATGAACAGCGCCAGGCTCAGATAGGGCAGGTGCTGCACCCAGCGCCGGCGCGGGCTGACGGGGGTGGCGGCCGTGGCAGGCGGCGCGCTGGGGGCGGACGAGCTCATCGGTTCAGGGGGTGCCATCCGGCGGACGGGGAACTTGCGGTTATCACGGCTGCGGACTTCCACAATAGCAGGCCCCCGGAGCGCAAAGGATACTGATGCCCAGCACAGCAGAACTTATCGCGGTGCAGTGGTCGCAGGCCAGGCGCTTGCGGCCCGAGAAAATTCATCAGCGCTGTATCTGGAGGAGATGCCTTTCATGAAGATTCGTTCACTTCTGCTTGGTCTGGTTGCCGTCGGTCTGTCCGCCACGGCGGTCGCTGCGGACCCGATCGTGATCAAGTTCAGCCACGTCGTCGCCCAGGACACGCCCAAGGGCAAGGCCGCCGAGAAGTTCAAGGAGCTTGCCGAGCAATACACCAATGGTGCGGTCAAGGTCGAGGTCTATGCCAACAGCACCCTGTACAAGGACAAGGAAGAGATGGAAGCGCTCCAGCTCGGCGCCGTCCAGCTGCTCGCCCCGTCGCTCGCGAAGTTCGGCCCGCTCGGCGTGCGCGAGTTCGAGGTCTTCGACCTGCCCTACATCTTCGATGGCTATGACGCCTTGAACAAGATCACCCAGGGGCCGGTCGGCCAGCAGCTGCTCGCCAAGCTCGAGCCCAAGGGCATCAAGGGTCTGGCTTTCTGGGACAACGGTTTCAAGTCCTTCTCGGCCAACACCCCGATCAAGAAGCCCGAGGACCTGCGCGGCAAGAAGATGCGCATCCAGTCGTCGAAGGTGCTGGAAGAGCAGATGCGCGAGGTCAAGTCGCTGCCGCAGGTGATGGCCTTCTCCGAGGTCTATCAGGCGCTGCAGACCGGCGTGGTCGATGGCACCGAGAACCCGCACTCCAACCTCTTCACGCAGAAGATGCATGAAGTGCAGAAGCACATGACGCTGACCGACCACGGTTACCTGGGCTACGCGGTGATCACCAACAAGAAGTTCTGGGATGGCCTGCCGGCCGAGATCCGCACCCAGCTCGACAAGGCCATGGCCGAGTCCACCGTGTATGCCAACCAGATCGCCAAGGAAGAGAACGACAAGGCGCTCGAGGGCGTGCGCGCTGCCGGCAAGACCGAGATCTACGAGCCGAGTGCGGAAGAGAAGGCCGCCTTCAAGAAGGCCTTCGTGCCGGTGCACAAGAAGATGGAGTCGCGCATCGGCAAGGAGCTGATCCAGTCGATCTATCAGGAAACCGGTTTCGACCCGGCCAAGCTGTAATCACCTTCCTTCACACCCAGCAGCGCCCGTCTGGCTCCTCGTGAGCGACGGGCGTTTTTTCGGGGGAGAACAATCATGAACAAGCTTCTCGACCGCCTCGAGGAGATCATCATCAGCGCCCTGATGGCCGTGGCGACGATCGTGATCTTCATCTCGGTGGTGCATCGCTACGCCTCGGGCTATGAGATTCCCGTGGTGCAGGACTGGCTGCTCGACATGAACGTGGGCTGGGCGCAGGAATTCTGCATCATCCTGTTCGTGTGGATGGCCAAGTTCGGCGCCGCCTACGGCGTGCGCACCGGCATCCACGTCGGCGTCGACATCCTGGTCAACAAGCTGTCGGGCACGCCGCGCGCGGTGCTGATCCACATCGGCCTGGTCTGTGGCGTGATCTTCACCGCGCTCATCGGCCTGTTCGGCGCCTTCTTCGTGTGGGAGAACGGCATGGCCTACGAGACCCTGTCGCTGTTCGGGCGCGATACCGGCGACTACTTCGAGGGGCCGACCACGCCCGACCTCGAGTGGCCGACCTGGATCGTCTATTCGGCCGTGCCGCTCGGCTCCTTCCTGATGTGCTACCGCTTCCTGCAGGTGATGGTGAGCTTCGCGCGCAGCGGCGAGTTGCCGACCCACGACCACGGCCATGTCGAAGGCCTGGACGAGGAGGACGACGAGAACGTGCTGCTCGAAGGCGAGGCGATCTCGATCGCCGAGGACATCGAACACGCCCGCGGTGGCCAGCCGGATGCGAAGCGTCCGGGCCAGGGCAAGTGAGGAGGACGAGATCATGACAAATTCGATTGCAATCTTCGGCCTGCTCGTCGTCCTGATGGCGATCGGCATGCCGGTAGGGGTGGCGCTCGGCCTCACGGTGCTGAGCTTCATGTTCATCTTCACCGATGTGCCGCTCGAGTCGGTGGCGCTCAAGATGTTCACCGGCATCGAGAAGTTCGAGATCATGGCGATCCCGTTCTTCATCCTCGCCGGCAACTTCCTGACCCACGGCGGGGTGGCGCGGCGCATGATCAACTTCGCCACCTCCATGGTCGGCCACCTGCGCGGCGGCCTGGGCATGTCGGCGGTGCTGGCCTGCGCCCTGTTTGCGGCGGTGTCGGGCTCCAGCCCGGCGACCGTGGTGGCGATCGGCTCGATCCTGATCCCGGCGATGATCAAGCAGGGCTATCCGGTGCGCTTCGGCGCCGGCGTGGTGGCCTCGGCCGGCGGCCTGGGCATCCTGATCCCGCCCTCGATCGTGATGGTGATGTACGCGGTGACCACCAACACCTCGGTCGGCGCGCTGTTCATGGCCGGCGTCATCCCGGGCATCATGCTCGCCTTCATGCTCGGCGTGACCACCTGGTACGTGGCGCGCAAGAACAACTACCCGACGATGAAGCGGGCCGACTGGGGTGCGCGCCTCAAGTCCTTCCGCAAGGCCTTCTGGGGCCTGATGCTGATCGTGGTGGTGATGGGCGGCATCTACTCGGGCATGTTCACCCCGACCGAAGCGGCGGCGATGAGCGCGGTCTATGCCTTCTTCATCGCAGTGTTCGTGTATAAGGACCTGACCTTCAAGCAGATCCCGCGCGTGCTGCTGGATTCGGCCAACATGAGCGCGATGCTGCTGTTCATCATCGCCAGTGCGGTGCTGTTCTCCTTCATCCTCACCAGCGAGCAGATCCCGCAGCGCATGGCCGATGCGATCGTGGCCAGCGGCATGGGCCCGATCGGCTTCCTGATCGTGGTCAACCTGCTGCTGCTGGTGGCCGGCATGTTGATGGAGCCGTCCTCGATCATCCTGATCCTGGCGCCGATCCTGTTCCCGGTGGCGGTGGCGCTGGGTATCGATCCGATCCACTTCGGCGTGATGATCGTGGTGAACATGGAGATCGGCATGATCACGCCACCGCTCGGCCTGAACCTGTTCGTGGCCAGTGGCGTGACCAAGGCGGGCCTGACCGAGATGAGCAAGTCGGTGCTGCCCTGGCTGTACACGATGCTGGCCTTCCTGATGCTGATCACCTATGTCCCGAGCATCTCCACCTTCCTGCCCAAGGCGCTGGGCATGATGTAAGCGCCGCAGCCCGGCCGCGCATGGCGCGCGGCCGCAGCCTTGCGATGCAATCCCCGTCAGGCGGCGACGCCCGGCGGGGATTGTTTTTTTGGCCTGTCCGCTTGCGCCGGCTTACATTCGCGCGCGCGTCGTACGCATCGGTGCGACGCGAAACCTGTTAAAATTTCGCGCTTTTTTCCTAACCTCGCGCTTCTTTCGAGCGCAGTCCCGGAGTTTTCCATGGCAATCGAACGCACCCTGTCCATCATCAAGCCCGACGCCGTCGCCAAGAACGTGATCGGCCAGATCTACGCCCGCTTCGAAGGCGCAGGCCTGAAGATCATCGCCGCCAAGATGGCTCACCTGTCCGAGCGTGAGGCCGGCGAGTTCTACGCCGTGCACAAGGAGCGTCCCTTCTTCAAGGACCTGGTGTCCTTCATGACCTCCGGCCCGGTGATGATCCAGTGCCTGGAAGGCGAGAACGCCATCGCCAAGAACCGCGAGCTGATGGGCGCCACCGACCCCAAGAAGGCCGACAAGGGCACCATCCGCGCCGACTTCGCCGAGTCGATCGACGCCAACGCGGTGCACGGCTCCGACGCCCCCGAGACCGCTGCCGTGGAAGTGGCCTTCTTCTTCCCCGGCATGAACGTTTACTCGCGCTGAGCGGTCCGTTCCAACGGCCCGTCGCGCATGCGTCGCGGTGCCTTCCGCACCGCGCGCGGCGCGATCGGGCCGTTTGCATTACGGCTGGGCCGCCTGCCGCCCCGGCCTTGAATGAGTGAAGTTTCAGGCATGAGCACTTCCAATCCGGTCAATCTGCTCGATTTCGATGTCGACGGTCTCGTCGCCTGGTTCGCCGGGCTGGGCGAGAAGCCCTTCCGCGCCCGCCAGGTGATGCGCTGGATGCACCGCGAGGGCTGCGACGACTTCGATGCCATGACCGACGTCGCCAAGTCCTTGCGTGCCAGGCTCAAGGACATCGCCGTGGTCCGTGCGCCGGTGCCGGTGCGCGACTCGATCTCGGCCGACGGCACGCGCAAGTGGCTGCTCGACGTGGGCAACGCCAATGCGGTCGAGACCGTGTTCATCCCTGAAACGCACCGCGGCACGCTGTGCGTGTCCTCGCAGGCCGGCTGCGCGCTCGACTGCGCCTTCTGCTCCACCGGCAAGCAGGGCTTCAACCGCAACCTGAGTGCGGCCGAGATCATCGGCCAACTGTGGCTGGCCAACAAACTGCTCGGCGCAGCACGAGTCGAGCCAAATGAGCAAGCCACCGATCTGGAAGCCGGCGAGAAGGACAACGGCCGCATCATCAGCAACGTGGTGATGATGGGCATGGGCGAGCCGCTGGCCAACTTCGACAACGTCGTCACCGCGCTGCGCCTGATGCTCGACGACCACGCCTACGGCCTGTCGCGCCGCCGCGTCACGGTGTCGACCTCGGGCATCGTGCCGGCTATGGACCGCCTGCGCGAGGAATGCCCGGTGGCGCTGGCGGTGTCGCTGCATGCCTCCAACGACGCGTTGCGCGACCGCCTGGTGCCGATCAACCAGAAGTACCCGCTGCGCGAGCTGATGGCCGCCTGCCAGCGCTACCTCGAGCGTGCGCCGCGCGACTTCGTCACCTTCGAGTACGTCATGCTCGACGGGGTGAACGACAGCGACGCGCACGCGCGCGAGTTGGTCGCGCTGGTGCGCGACACCCCGTGCAAGTTCAACCTGATCCCCTTCAACCCCTTCCCGAATTCGGGCTTCCTGCGCTCGCCGGCGGAACGCATCCGCCGTTTTGCCGGTATCCTCATTGACGCCGGCATCGTCACCACGACGCGCAAGACGCGCGGTGACGACGTCGATGCGGCCTGCGGCCAGCTCGCGGGCCAGGTGCAGGACAAGACCCGGCGTACGGTTCGCCTGAAACAGGTCACGGAGGAGTGAGGATGAAGCGTGGTTCGGTCTTACTGGTGACGACCCTGGCGGCAGCCCTGCTGGCAGGGTGCGCGACCACTCCGGGCGGGAGCGCCAGCGTGGCGAGCAGCATCACTCGGCCGATGTCCGACATCACCCCGGCAACACCGGCCGATGCCCGCGCGCGCGTGCATGTCGACCTCGGAATGGCCTATTTCGAGGTGGGCCGTTACGATGTCGCGCTCGACGAGGCGCGGATCGCGCTCAACGACAGCCCCAACTATGCACCGGCCTACCACCTGCTCGGGCTGGCCTACATGCTGATCGAAGAGAACGCCGCCGCGCGCGAGAATTTCGAACGTGCGCTGCATTTCGCTCCGGGCGATCCCGACTTCAACAACAGCTACGGCTGGTTCCTGTGCTCGCAGGGCAGGGAGGCCGAAGGTCTGGAGCGCCTCGCAGTGGCGGCGCGCAACCCGTATTACCGTTACCCGACGCGGCCCCTGACCAATGCCGGGCTGTGCTACCTGCGGATCAATGACGACGCGGCCGCCGAGGCGCAGTTCCTGCGCGCGGTGCAGGCTGATCCGCAGAATGCGCAGGCGCTGTACCAGCTTGCCGACATCGCCTATCGCGGTGGCCGCTTCGAGCAGGCGCGGACCCATCTGATCCGCCTGCATCAGCAACTGGGCCCGAGCCCGGCCTCTGCCTGGCTGGGCCTGCGCACCGAGCGCCGCCTGGGCAATCGTGATGCCGAGGCGAGCTATGCCTCGCAGCTGAGCTCCCGCTTTGCCGAGTCCGACGAGTATCAACTGATGATTCAAGGGAAGTACGAGTGAGCAGCATGCAGTCCGAAAACCTCGCGCCGCCCGCGTCGGCCGACATTTCCTCCTCGCCGGGCAGCCGGCTGCGCCGCGAGCGTGAAGCGCGGGGCCAGTCGGTGCATGAAGTCGCCTTCGCCCTCAAGCTGAGCCCGCGCCAGATCGAGGCCCTCGAGCGCGACGACTTCGCCGCGCTGCCGGGCATGGCCTTCGTGCGCGGCTTCATGCGCAACTACGCGCGCTACCTGGGCCTGGACGCCACACCCCTGCTCGATGGGGTGCAGCGCATGGCCGGAGTCGGGTCGCCCGATCTGTCGCCCATCCGCAACGCCGACGGCGACCTGCCCAGTGGCGGCAGTCCGCGCCGTGGCAGCTTCCCGTCCGGCCTGGTGGTCGTCGTGCTGCTGGTGCTGGTGGCGGCGGGCTGGTACTTCGACTGGTTCCAGACCGAGCCCGGATCGTCGGCCAGCAGCCAGAACGTCGAGCTGGCGCCGAGTTTTGCGCCCGCGCCGATGCAGCCGATTGAGCCACCGTCGCCCTTGTCCGCACCCGTCGTGCCTGCGCCCATCGGCCAGCCTGCGGCACCGGCGGGCGACGCCGGCGTGGCCACTGAGTCCGCCGCCGCCGCGGCTGCGGCCGGGCCAGAGGCGCCCGCTGCGGCAGCCGAAGCGACAGCGGGCACGCCCGCGCCAACGGCAGCTGCCACGGCGGACGAGGGGGGCGCAGTCGCCGCGGCCGAGGCCGCGCCGGCGCCAGCCGCAGCGCCCTCGACCGAGCAGCCAGCCCCGCTGGCGGGCAACCAGCTGAGCTTTCGCTTTGCCGCCGACTCCTGGGTCGAGGTGCGCGATGGCGCCGGCAGCATCCTGCACTCCGGGACCAATCGCGCCGGTAGTTCGCGAACGGTCCAGGGCACGCCGCCTTTTGCGCTGGTGGTCGGCAATGCCGCCAGCGTCACGCTCGAATTCAACGGCCAGCCGGTCGATCTCGCCGCGCACATCCGCGGCTCGGTCGCCCGCCTGACCCTGCGCTGAAAGTACGTAACGCCATGAATCAGGAAAAGAATCAAAGCCCCATCGAAGCCTGCCCGCTGTCGCGCCACCGCACGCGCCAGGTGCATGTGGGCAAGGTCAGGGTCGGTGGCGACGCGCCGGTGGTGGTGCAGTCGATGACCAACACCGACACCGCCGACGTGCTCGGCACCGCGATGCAGGTCGCCGAACTCGCCCGCGCCGGCTCCGAGATCGTGCGCATCACGGTGAACAACGAGGCCGCGGCCGCAGCGGTGCCAAAGATCCGCGACCGCCTGCTCGCCCTCAACCTCGATGTACCCCTGGTGGGCGACTTCCACTACAACGGCCACAAGCTGCTGACCGACTTCCCGGCCTGCGCCGAGGCGCTCGCCAAGTTCCGCATCAACCCGGGCAACGTCGGCGCCGGGGCCAGGCGCGATCCGCAGTTCGCCGCCATCGTCGAGCTCGCCTGCCGCTATGACAAGCCGGTGCGCATCGGCGTCAACTGGGGCAGCCTCGACCCGTCCGTGCTGGCGCGCATCATGGACGAGAACGCCCGCCGCGCCGAGCCGCGCGATGCCGGCGCGGTGATGCGCGAGGCGCTCGTGGTGTCGGCGCTCGAGTCGGCGGCGAAGGCCGAGGAGTATGGCCTCGGCCGCGAACGCATCATCCTCTCGGCGAAGGTGTCGAGCGTGCAGGACCTGATCGCGGTGTATCGCGATCTCGCGCGCCGCAGCGACTACGCGCTGCACCTGGGCCTGACCGAGGCTGGCATGGGCAGCAAGGGTATCGTCGGCTCGACGGCCGCGCTCGCCGTGCTGCTGCAGGAAGGTATCGGCGACACCATCCGCATCTCGCTCACGCCCGAGCCGGGCGGCAGCCGCACGCAGGAAGTGGTGGTCGCGCAGGAGATCCTGCAGACCATGGGCCTGCGTGCCTTCACGCCGATGGTCACCGCCTGCCCCGGTTGCGGTCGCACCACCAGCACCTTCTTCCAGGAGCTCGCCTCCGGCATCCAGGACTATGTGCGGGCGCAGATGCCGGTCTGGCGCGAGCAGTACGACGGCGTCGAGAACATGACGCTGGCGGTGATGGGCTGCGTGGTCAATGGGCCGGGCGAGAGCAAGCACGCCAACATCGGCATCTCGCTGCCCGGCACCGGCGAGACCCCGGCGGCGCCGGTGTTCGTCGATGGCGAGAAGGTCGTGACCCTGCGCGGCGACAACATCGCGGCCGAGTTCAAGGCCATCGTCGACAACTACGTGGCCACCCGATACGTGAAGAAGGCCGGCTGAGCGCCGCGCCCGATGAAGACAACAGCGCAGCGACGCAACAACGCAAAGACCAAGCACTCATGAGCCAGACCCTGCAGGCCGTGCGCGGGATGAACGACATCCTGCCCGACGACGCCGAAACCTGGGAATACTTCGAAGACATCGTGCGCGACTGGCTGCAGAGCTACGGCTACCGCCCGATCCGCATGCCGCTGGTTGAGCCGACGCCGCTGTTCAAGCGCGCCATCGGCGAGGTCACCGACATCGTCGAGAAGGAGATGTACTCCTTCGAGGACGCGCTCAATGGCGAACACCTGACGCTGCGCCCGGAAGGCACGGCGTCCTGCGTGCGTGCCGCGATCCAGCATAACCTGATCCCCGCCGGCGGGCCGCAGCGGCTCTACTACTACGGGCCGATGTTCCGCCACGAGCGCCCGCAGAAGGGGCGCTACCGCCAGTTCCACCAGATCGGCGTCGAGGCCCTCGGCTTTGCCGGCGCGGACACCGACGCCGAGCTGATCCTGATGTGCGCCCGGCTGTGGGAAGACCTCGGGCTGGAAGACGTCGCGCTCGAGATCAACTCCCTCGGCGCCCCCGAGGAACGCGCCCAGCACCGTGCGGCGCTGATCGCCTACCTCGAGCAGCATCAGGACAAGCTCGACGAGGACGGCAAGCGCCGGCTGTACACCAATCCGCTGCGCATCCTCGACACCAAGAACCCCGAGCTGCAGCCGATTGTCGAAGCGGCCCCCAGGCTCGCCGACTATCTCGGCGCGGAGTCGAAGGCGCATTTCGAGGCGGTGCAGCTCTTCCTCAAGGATGCCGGCATCCCGTACCGGATCAACCATCGCCTGGTGCGCGGGCTGGACTACTACAACCGCACCGTGTTCGAGTGGGTCACCACGCGGCTGGGCGCGCAGGGCACGATCTGCGCCGGCGGCCGCTACGACGGCCTGTTCGAGCAGCTCGGCGGCAAGCCGCAGCCGGCGGCCGGTTTTGCGATCGGCATCGAGCGCCTGCTGTTGCTGTGGGAGGAATGCGGCGGCGAGGCCGAGCGCTCGGTGGCCGACGCCTATGTGGTGAGCGTGGGCGAGGCGGCCCAGCGCCTGGCCATGCGCGCGGCCGAGTCGCTGCGCGAGCACGGCTTCGCGGTGCTGATGCACTGTGGCGGCGGCAGCTTCAAGTCGCAGATGAAGAAGGCCGACGCCAGCGAGGCGCCGGTGGCGATCGTGATCGGCGAGGACGAGGCCGCGGCCGGCGAGGTCGGACTCAAGCCGCTGCGCGGCGGCGGCGCGCAGCAGCGCGTCAGTCTCGAGGCCTTGCCTGAGGCGATGGCCGGTCTGCTGTATTCCGAACAATCCGAACAAGAGGCTTGAAGATGGCGGTCTACGATCTCGAAGAGCAGGAACAGATATCCGAACTCAAGGCCTGGTGGGCGCAGTACGGCAACCTCGTTGTCGGCCTCGCGCTGGCTGCAGCCGTGGCTGCGGTCGGCTGGCAGGGCTGGCACTGGTACCAGAACCGCAACGCGGCCGAGGCCGGCGTGCTGTATTACGCCGTCCAGCAGGCCGCCGAGCAGCAGGATGCGCAAAAGGCGCGCGAAGCGGCCGGGCGCCTGATCGGCGAGCATGGCGGCAGCGTCAGCGCCCAGCTCGGCGCGCTGCTGTCAGCGGCGATCCAGTTCGAGGCGGGCGACTTCGTCAATGCCCGCGCGCCGCTCGAGTGGGCCGCCGACAAGGGCAAGGACCCGGCGCTGCGCGATCTCGCGCGTCTGCGCCTGGCGGCCGTGATGCTCCAGCAGGGCGAGCTCGATGCGGCGCTGGCGCGGCTGCAGGCTGCGCCTTCGCGAGCCTACAAGGCCCGTTTCGACGATCTGCGCGGCGACATCCTGGCGGCGCAGGGCAAGGCGGCCGAGGCCCGCGCCGCCTATCAGGCGGCGATCGATGCGCTCGCGGGTGAAGGCGAGGAGGCCGTCACCCTGCGTGAAGTGGTGCGCGTCAAGCTCGAATCCCTTGGAGTCTGATCGATGAAGCTGTCCTCGCTGCGTGTCGTCCCGCTTGTTGCCGCCGTGGTCCTCGCCGCGGGCTGCTCCTCACTCAATCCTTTCTCCAGTTCGGCGCCCAAGCCGGCGCCGCTGGTCGACGTCCAGCCTCGTGCCCAGCTCGCCAGCCAGTGGCGGGCGGACATCGGCGATGCCGGCAGCTACCGCTTTCAGCCGGCAGTGTGGAGTGACAGCGTTTTTGCCGCCGCCCATCGCGGCGACGTGGCGCGCTTCGAGGGCGGCAACGCGGTATGGCGGGTGCAGGCGGACAAGCGCCTGTCGGCCGGCGTCGGCAGCGATGGCCGGCTGGTCGTCGTGGTCGCGACCGATGGCACGGTGATCGCCCTCGATGCGGCCAGCGGCGCCGAACGCTGGCGCACCCCGGTCGGCGCCGAGGTGCTGGCGCAGCCCGCGGTGAGCCTCGAACTGGTCGTCGTTCGTGCCTCGGACAATCGGCTCATCGCCCTCGATGCGCGTGACGGCAGCCGGCGCTGGGTCTACCAGCGCAACAACCCGCCGCTGGCGCTGCGCAGTTTCGCCGGCGTCCTCATCGAGGGGCCGGTGGTGCTCGCCGGCTTCCCCGGCGGCCGCCTGGCCGTCATCAATGCCGCCAACGGCGGTGCGATCACCGAGCTCAACGTCGCGGTGCCGCGTGGTTCCACCGAGCTCGAGCGCGTCGCCGATGTGGCCGGCCCGCCGGTGGTCGGTCGGCGCGAAGTGTGCGCCGTCAGCTACCAGGGGCGCGCCGCCTGCTTCGACACCTCGAACGGGAATGCGCTGTGGGCGCGGGATTTCTCCAGCAGCGTCGGCATGGACCGCGATGCCCGCTTTGCCATGATCACCGACGACCGCGATGCGGTGCATGCGCTCGATGCCTACAGCGGCGCCAGCGTGTGGAAGCAGGACGCCCTGGCCCGTCGCCAGGTGTCGCGACCGCTGATCGTCGGCGACTACGTCATCGTCGGCGACCTCGAGGGCTATGTGCACGCGCTCGAGCGGGAGACCGGCGCCTTTGCCGCCCGCGACCGTTCCGGCAGCCGCCCGATCGCCGCCGATCCGGTCGCCTTCGGCCGCGGCTTCGTCGTGCAGGGCAAGGGCGGCGACATTACTGCGTACGAAGTACGCTGAGGCATTCCAGCAAGTGAAACCCACCATTGTTCTCGTCGGCCGGCCCAATGTCGGCAAGTCGACCCTGTTCAACCGCCTGACCCGCACCCGCGACGCCCTCGTCGCCGATCAGCCGGGCCTGACGCGCGACCGCCATTACGGCATCGGTCGCGTCGGTGAACGTGATTACCTGGTCGTCGACACCGCCGGCTTCGATCCCGTGGCCAAGGACGGCATCATGCACGAGATGGCGCGCCAGGCCGAACAGGCCATCGCCGAGGCCGACGTGCTGCTGTTCCTGGTCGATGGCCGGGCCGGGCGCACGCCCCACGACGAAAACATCGCTGCGCGCCTGCGGCGAGCCGGGCGTCCGGTGCATCTGGTCGTCAACAAGGCCGAAGGCCTCGACCGGGCGATGGTGGCGGCGGACTTCCATGCCCTTGGCCTGGGCGATCCGCTGCCGGTGTCGGCGGCGCACGGCGACGGCGTCAAGCAGCTCATCGACATCGTCCTCGCGCCTTTCCCGCTCGACGAGGAAGCTGCGTCGAGCGAGGACGAGGGGCCCAGGGTCGCGATCGTCGGTCGACCCAACGTCGGCAAGTCCACCCTGGTCAATACCCTGCTGGGCGAGGAGCGCGTGATCGCCTTCGACCTGCCCGGCACCACGCGTGACGCCATCTCCATCCCCTTCGAGCGCGGCGGGCGGCGCTACACGCTGATCGACACCGCCGGCCTGCGGCGCAAGGGCAGGGTATTCGAGGCGGTCGAGAAGTTCTCGGTGATCAAGACCCTGCAGGCCATCCAGGAGGCCAACGTCATCGTGCTGGTGCTCGACGCGGCGCAGGACATCTCCGACCAGGATGCCCACATCGCCGGCTTCGCGCTCGAGGCCGGGCGGGCGCTGGTGGTGGCGATCAACAAGTGGGACGCGGTCGACGACTATCGCCGCGACCGCCTGAAGGCGGACATCGCACGCAAGCTCGCCTTCCTGTCCTTCGCGCGTTTTCACCAGATCTCGGCGCTCAAGGCCGAGGGCATCAACGGCCTGCTGAAGTCGGTCGACGCGGCCTATGCGGCGGCCACCGCCAACCTGGCCACGCCGCGCCTGACGCGTGCGCTGCAGCAGGCGGTGGCCCGCCAGGCGCCGCCGCGCCACGGCATGGCACGGCCAAAGATGCGCTATGCCCACCAGGGGGGCATGAATCCGCCGGTGATCGTGATCCATGGCAATGCCCTGGACGACATACCGGCGTCCTACGTGCGCTACCTGGAGCGCTGTTTTCTCGAGGCCTTCAAGCTGCAGGGCACGCCCTTGCGCATCCAGTTCAGGACCACGCACAATCCGTTCGCGACACGAAGCTGAACAAATTTCCGGTCAAGAACCCGTTTCCACACCTGGATTTGGTTGCATACTGTGATGCCGCAGTGCAGCATAATGTCCACAACATTCTTATAAACACAATATAAAGAGGTTCAGCAATGAGCAACAAAGGGCAACTTCTACAAGACCCCTTCCTCAACACCCTTCGCCGCGAGCACATCCCGGTGTCGATCTACCTGGTCAACGGCATCAAGCTGCAGGGCCAGGTCGAATCCTTCGATCAGTACGTCGTACTGCTCAAGAACACCGTGACGCAGATGGTCTACAAGCACGCGATCTCCACCGTCGTGCCCGCCCGCCCGGTCGTCATCCAGCAGGACGAGGGCAGCAACTGAGGGCCGCGCTGATCCGTCGCGGCCGTCTGTCGGCGGTTGCGGGAGGCCTGCATGTTTGAGCGTCCCGCGTCCGGTGAACGTGCCGTGATCGTCCAGCTCGACCTTGGCCAGGGGGCGATCGACGAGCGCCTGTCCGAGCTCAAGCTGCTTGTCGCCAGCGCGGGTGCCAGCGTCGAGGCGGTGGTGCAGGGCAGGCGTGCCGCGCCTGATTCCAAGCTCTTCGCCGGTAGCGGCAAGGTGCAAGAGATCGCCGAGGCGCTGCGCGCGCATGCGGCCGACATCGTGATCTTCAATCACGCCCTGTCGCCCGGCCAGCAGCGCAACCTCGAGCGCGAGCTGCAGTGCATGGTGATCGATCGCACCGCGCTCATCCTCGACATCTTTGCCCAGCGTGCGCGCAGCCACGAAGGCAAGCTGCAGGTCGAGCTTGCCCAACTCGAGCATCTTGCCACCCGCCTCGTTCGCGGCTGGACCCACCTCGAGCGCCAGAAAGGCGGCATCGGCCTGCGTGGGCCGGGCGAGAAGCAGCTCGAAACCGACCGTCGCCTGCTCGGTAATCGGGTCAAGATGCTCAAGTCGCGTCTCGCCCAGATCGAGAAGCAGCGCAAGGTTCGTCGTCGCGCCAGGGAACGTCGCGACGTTCTGTCGGTCTCTCTGGTCGGTTACACCAATGCGGGCAAGTCGACACTGTTCAACGCGCTGACGAAGGCGGGCGCTTATGCCGCCGACCAGCTCTTCGCCACGCTGGATACCACGTCTCGGCGTCTTTACGTCGGCGGCGCCAATGTGGTGCTGTCGGATACGGTCGGCTTCATTCGCGACCTTCCGCATGCGCTGGTCGCAGCCTTCCAGGCGACACTCGAAGAGACGGCGCAGGCCGATCTGCTGCTGCACGTGGTGGATTCGGCCAGCGAGGATCGTGATGCCCAGATCTCGGCGGTCAACGAGGTGCTGGCCGAGATCGGCGCGGCCGAGGTGCCGCAGATCCTGGTCTGGAACAAGATCGACCTGACCCGGGCCGCACCGGCGGTCGAGCGGGGTGACTGTGATAGAATCAGGCGCATTTTTTTGAGCGCCAGAACGGGTGAAGGTCTCGACCTGCTTCGCGATGCGCTCGCCGAAGTGGCCTCGCAGACCTTTGGTGACAATGCCGACCGGCTAACCGGCGCGGCGGACGAACGGTCAGAACAATCGTGATAACAGGCATCCTCATGTCACTTAATGACCCACGTTGGGGTGGTCAGGGCGGAAGCGATGGCGACCGCAACGACGGCAATCGCAACGATGACAACCGTGGTGATCGCAACCGCGGCAACAACCAGGGCCCGCCCGACCTCGAGGAGGTGTGGCGCGACTTCAATCAGCGCCTGACCGGCATGTTCGGTGGCAAGCGTCCCGGCCGTGGCAGCGATGGCGGTGGCAATGGTGGCGGCGGTGGCGGCGGCGGACCGCAGCTGCCCAATCTCTCCTTCAAGCAGTTCGGTGGCGGCATCGGCGTGCTGCTGGTGCTGGTCGGCCTCGTGTGGCTGGCAAGCGGCTTCTACACCGTCGATGCCAACCAGCGCGGCGTCGTGCTGCGCCTGGGCAAGTTCATCCAGACCACCGATCCTGGCCTGCGCTGGCGTTTGCCCGCACCCTTCGAGTCGCACGAGATCGTCGACCTGACCGGTGTGCGCACGGTCGAAGTCGGCTATCGCGGCTCCGAGCGCAACAAGGTGCTGCGCGAGTCGCTGATGCTCACCGATGACGAGAACATCATCAACATCCAGTTCGCCGTGCAGTACATCCTGAACAGCCCGGAGAACTACGTCTTCAACAACCGCTTCCCGGACGAGTCCGTCGGCCAGGCCGCCGAGACGGCGATGCGCGAGATCGTGGGCAAGAGCCGCATGGACTTCGTGCTGTACGAAGGCCGCGAGGAGATCGCCTCCACGGCGCATGAGTTGATGCAGCGCATCCTCGACCGCTACGAGACCGGCATCCAGATCAGCCGGGTGACGATGCAGAACGCCCAGCCGCCCGAGCAGGTGCAGGCCGCGTTCGACGACGCGGTGAAGGCCGGTCAGGATCGCGAGCGGCAGAAGAACGAGGGTGAGGCCTACGCCAACGACGTCGTCCCGCGTGCCCGCGGCACGGCCTCGCGCCTGGTCGAAGAGGCCAACGCCTACCGCGACCGGGTCATCGCCAACGCGGAGGGTGAGTCGAGTCGCTTCAACCAGGTGTTCGCCGAATACAGCCGCGCGCCGGTCGTGACGCGCGAGCGTCTGTACATCGACACCATGCAGCAGGTGCTGTCCAACACCTCGAAGGTCATGATCGACGCCCAGGGCAACGGCAACCTGATGTTGTTGCCGCTCGACAAGCTGATGCAGTCTGCCGGTGGCAAATCCGCCACGGCCGCCGCGGCGGCGCAGCCGGATTCCCAGTCGGCAGCAGGCCTGGGGGCGAACGCGCCCATGCCCTCACTGGATCCGCGCAATCGTGAGTTGATGAGAAGTCGTGAGCGGGGAGAGCGTTGATGCGTGACAAGATGTCCCTGATTGGCGGCGTGCTGCTGCTCGCCGTCGTGATTGCCTCGATGTCGCTATTCACCGTGGATCAGCGCCAGTATGCAGTCGTGTTCCAGCTGGGTGAGGTCAAGGAGGTCATCTCCGAGCCGGGTCTCAACGTCAAGCTGCCCTTCATCCAGAACGTGCGCTATTTCGACAAGCGCATCCTGACCATGGATACGCCCGAGCCCGAGCGTTTCATCACGTCCGAAAAGAAGAACGTGCTGGTCGATCACTTCGTCAAGTGGCGCATCGTCGATCCGCGTCTGTACTACGAGTCGGTGGCCGGCGACGAGGCGCGTGCGCGCACCCGCCTGACGCAGACGGTCAACGCCGGTCTGCGCGAGGAGTTCGGTCGCCGGACCGTGCATGACGTGGTGTCCGGCGAGCGCGACCGCATCATGGAGCAGATGCGCGAACGCGCCGACCGCGATGCGCGCACCATCGGCGTGCAGATCGTCGATGTGCGCCTGAAGCGGGTCGACCTGCCCAACGAGGTGTCCGAGTCGGTCTATCGCCGCATGGAAGCCGAGCGCAAGCGGGTGGCGAACGAACTGCGTTCGCTGGGTGCCGCCGAAGCCGAACGGATCCGCGCCGACGCCGATCGCCAGCGCGAGGTCATCATTGCCGAAGCTTACCGTTCCGCCCAGGAAACCATGGGTGAGGGCGACGCGCGCGCGACCGCGATCTATGCCGAAGCCTATGGCAAGAGCCCGGAGTTCTACTCCTTCTATCGCAGCCTCGAGGCCTACCGCTCCAGCTTCGCCGGCAAGGACGACGTGATGGTGGTGGATCCGAGCTCCGACTTCTTCCGCTTCATGAAGGATTCCGCCGGCGCGCCGCGCAATTGATTCCTTCATGGGAAGCTCGCTACTGATCGCCTTCGCGCTGATGCTCATCATCGAAGGCCTCCTTCCCTTCATCGCGCCAGCCGCCTGGCGCGATACTTTTTTGCGTCTCGCCAGCATGGCTGACGGTCAGATCCGCTTCATCGGCCTGACCTCCATGCTGGTGGGCGTCATCCTGCTTTTCATCTTGCTCTGACACGCTCATGCGCTGGGTACTGCCCGATCACATCCAGGACGCGCTGCCGTCCGAAGCACACCAGCTCGAGACGCTGCGGCGGCGCCTGCTCGACGCCTTTCGCGGGCGCGGCTACCAGCTGGTGATGCCGCCCCTGCTCGAGTACCTCGACTCGCTCACCACCGGCGCCGGCCAGGACCTGGCCCTGCGGACCTTCAAGCTGGTGGATCAGCTCACCGGACGCACGATGGGCGTGCGCGCCGACATGACGCCGCAGGTCACGCGGATCGACGCGCACCTGCTCAACCGCCGCGGTGTGTCGCGCCTGTGCTACTGCGCCAGCGTCCTGCACGCGCTGCCATCCACCCTCACCGCTACGCGCGAGCCGCTGCAGCTCGGTGCCGAACTCTACGGTCATGCCGGCATCGAGGCCGACCTCGAGATCCTGCGCCTGCTGGCCGAGGTGCTGCGCCTGGCCGAGGTGCCGGCGTCGCGTATCGATATCGGCCACGTCGGTATCTTCCATGCGCTGGCGGCGCGGGCCGGGCTGGTGCCCGGGCGCGAAGAGGAGCTGTTCGACCTGCTGCAGGCCAAGGATGTACCGGAACTGCAGAAGGTGCTCGCCGACGTCGCCGAGCCGGCGCGCAGCGCCCTGCTGGCGCTGCCCGAGCTGTATGGCGGTCCCGAGGTGCTTGACGAAGCGGCGGCACGCCTGCCGCAGGATGGCGAGATCACCGCGCTGCTCGACGAGCTGCGCGGGCTTGCGGCCGCGCTCGCCGATCTGCCGGTGAGCTTCGACCTGTCCGACCTGCGCGGCTACCACTATCACAGCGGCATCGTGTTCGCGGCTTACGGTGCCGACTCGCCCGCCGCGCTCGCCCTCGGCGGGCGTTACGATCGCGTGTCCGAAGCCTTCGGTCGTGCCCGCCCGGCGACCGGCTTCAGTCTCGATCTGCGCGAACTGGTGTGGCGCCTGCCGGCGGCGGCCAGTATGGCCGGTGCCGTGCTCGCGCCGCTGACCGAGGATGCGGCGCTCGTCGAAGAGGTGGCGCGCCTGCGTGCGCACGGCGACATCGTCGTCACCGCGCTGCCCGGACATGATGGAACTTGGAACGAAGCCGGCTGTGACCGGCAACTGGTGAAGCGGGGCGATCGGTGGACGATCGTGCCGTTACAGGGAGATTGAGAATATGGCAAAGAACGTCGTCGTCGTCGGTACCCAGTGGGGTGATGAAGGCAAGGGCAAGATCGTCGACTGGCTGACCGACCACGCGAAGGGCGTCGTGCGCTTCCAGGGTGGCCACAACGCCGGTCACACGCTGGTCATCGGCCAGACCGAATACAAGCTCAACCTCGTGCCCTCGGGCATCGTGCGCGAGGGCGTGGCCTGTTTCATCGGCAACGGCGTGGTGCTCGATGCGCAGCACCTGCTGTCAGAGATCCGCACGCTGGAGGCGGGCGGCATCAAGGTGCGCGACCGCCTGCGCATCAGCCCGGGTTGCCCGCTGATCCTGGGCTACCACAGCGCGCTGGATCGCGCGCGCGAGGCCGCCAAGTCGGCCGACGACAAGATCGGTACGACCGGCAAGGGCATCGGGCCGACCTACGAGGACAAGGTCGCGCGACGCGCGCTGCGCGTGTATGACCTCTTCGACCGCGAGCGCTTCGCCGCCAAGCTCGAGGCCAACCTCGAGTACCACAACTTCGTGCTGACCCGGCACCTGGGCGCCGACCCGGTCGACTTCCAGTCCGTGTTCGACCAGGCCATGGCCGATGCCGAAGAGCTGCTGCCGATGGTGGCGGACGTCTCGGCCGAGCTGTACGCGATCAACAAGTCGGGCGGCTCGCTGCTGTTCGAAGGCGCGCAGGGCACCTTGCTCGACATCGACCACGGCACCTATCCCTTCGTCACCTCCAGCAACTGCGTCGCCGGCCAGGCTGCGGCCGGCTCGGGCGTCGGCCCCAGCCGCCTGCACTACGTGCTGGGCATCACCAAGGCCTACTGCACTCGCGTCGGCGGCGGCCCCTTCCCGACCGAGCTCGACATCGATACCAAGGGCGTGCCGGGCGAGCAGATGTCCACCAAGGGGCGTGAGTTCGGCACCGTCACCGGCCGCAAGCGCCGCTGTGGCTGGCTGGATCTGGCCGCGCTGAAGCGCTCGATCATCATCAATGGTGTCACCGGCCTGTGCATCACCAAGCTCGACGTGCTCGACGGCCTCGAGGAGCTTCAGCTGTGCACCGGCTACATGCTCGACGGCAAGCGCATCGACCTGCTGCCGATGGGCTCGGAGGAGGTCACGCGCTGCGAGCCCATCTACGAGACCATGAAGGGCTGGAGCGGCACCACCTTCGGTGCCCAGAGCTGGGATGCGCTGCCGCAGGAGGCGCGTGCCTACCTGCATCGCATCGAGGAGATCTGCGAGATCCCGATCGACGTCATCTCGACCGGACCCGAGCGCGACGAGACCATCCTGCGTCGTCACCCGTTTGGCGCCTGATCGGGCCTTGTCGGCACAGCGGGGCGCGGCAGGCGTCGTCGAAGATGCGGGAGCGGGACGGGCTGTGAATGTCTGCCGTCAAGGGGACGTTTGCGGCCGGTTCCGCTCCCGCGGTTTTTTTGCCGTACCGCTCGCTCGCCGCCAGGTGAACGAAAAAAGCCGGCTTTCAGCCGGCTTTTCCCTGCAACTGGTGCCCAGAAGAGGACTCGAACCTCCACGCCTCGCAGCGCTAGTACCTGAAACTAGTGCGTCTACCAATTCCGCCATCTGGGCAGGGACGCGCATAATAGCAAACACTTCGCCGGCCGGAAAGGGTCGCCCGCATTTTTTTTGCAGTGCGTCACCGCACAGGCCCGAGCGAGCGTCAGTGCAGGCGGGACTCAAAGCAAAAAAGCCGCTCCGAAGAGCGGCTTTCCGTAAAACTGGTGCCCAGAAGAGGACTCGAACCTCCACGCCTCGCGGCGCTAGTACCTGAAACTAGTGCGTCTACCAATTCCGCCATCTGGGCAGGAAGACGCGCATTATAAGCACGAAAAGAAGATTGTCAATGACTCGTAAAACCAAAAAAACCGAAAAGAATCCGGGCAGCAAGGCCGGCCATCACGGCGGAACGCCCAAGTCCGGCGCCGCCGTACGTACGACCACGGGCGGCGCCCGGCGCCCGGAGGCCGCCGCGTCTTCCCGCCACGATGCCGGCAAGGCCGCCGGCCCGGTCAAGGGGCCGGGCCGCAGCCGCGCCGCGCGCAAGGCCGCCGCGGTGCATGCAAGTGCCATCCGCCTCGCCGACCCCTTCCACGCCCGCGAGACCCTGCAGTACGAGAACCCGCTGCCCAGCCGCGAATACGTGCTGCAGGTGCTGGCCGAGCGCGGTGTGCCCATGCCCTTCGCCGAGCTGGTGGCGGCACTCGACATCGCGCCGCACGAGCTCGACTTTTTCGACCGCCGCCTGCGCGCCATGGAGCGTGACGGCCAGATCATCCGCAACCGCCGCGACGCCTACCTGTTGCCGGCCAAGGCCGACCTCATCAAGGGCCGCGTCGAGGGCCACCCCGACGGCTTCGGCTTCGTGCGCCGCGACGACGGCGAGCCCGACATCTTCCTTGGCCCCAAGGAGATGCGCGAGGTGCTGCACGGCGACCGCGTCATCGTGCGCATCGCCGGCCAGGATCGCCGCGGCCGTCCCGAAGGCAAGCTGGTCGAGGTGCTCGAGCGCGCCAACAGCCGCGTGGTCGGCCGCGTCATCAACGAGCATGGCGTGATGATCGTCGTGCCCGAGAACCGCCGCCTGGCGCAGGACATCCTGGTCGCCCCGGGCGGGCGCAAGAAGCCCGAGCCGGGCCAGATCGTGACCGTCGAGCTGGTCGAGCAGCCCACCAAGTTCGCCCAGCCGATCGGCCGCATCGTCGAGGTGCTCGGCAACTACGCCGACCCCGGCATGGAGATCGAGATCGCGCTGCGCAAGCACGACCTGCCGTACGAGTTCTCGTCCGAGGCCAAGGCGCAGACGCGCAAGCTGCCCGATGTGGTGCGCAAGAAGGACTGGGCCGGCCGCGAGGACCTCACCAGGCTGCCGCTGGTCACCATCGACGGCGAGACCGCCAAGGACTTCGACGACGCGGTGTATTGCGAGCGCCAGGGCAAGGGCTACCGCCTGATCGTCGCCATCGCCGACGTCTCGCACTATGTCGAGGCCGCCAGCGCGCTCGACAAGGACGCCTTCGACCGCGGCAACTCGGTGTACTTCCCGCGCCGCGTCATCCCGATGCTGCCCGAGAAGCTCTCCAACGGCCTGTGCTCGCTCAACCCGCAGGTCGAGCGCCTGGCCATGGTGGCGGACATGAACCTGTCCGCAACCGGGGAGATCAAGAGCTACCGCTTCTACCGCGCGGTGATCTGGTCGCACGCGCGCCTCACCTATACCAAGGTCGCAGCCGCGCTCTACGACAAGGACCCGGCGGTGCGCGCCGAGCTGGCCGAGCTGCTGCCCGACCTCGAAAACCTCGACACCCTGTTCCGCGTGCTGCTCAAGGCGCGTGCCAAGCGTGGCGCGATCGACTTCGAGACCACCGAGACGCGCATGATCTTCGACGATAACGGCAAGATCGCGCAGATCGTGCCCGAGGTGCGCAACGACGCCCACCGCCTCATCGAGGAGTGCATGCTCGCTGCCAACGTGTGTGCATCCGACTTCCTCGCCAGCCGCGAGCATCCGGCCCTGTACCGGGTGCACGACTCGCCCTCCGAGGACAAGCTGGCCAAGCTGCGCGAGTTCCTCAAGGAGTTCGGCCTCGGCCTGGGCGGGGGCGACGAACCGCGCGCGAGCGACTTCGCCAAGCTGCTCGAGCAGGTCAAGGACCGCCCCGACGCCCAGCTGCTGCAGACCGTGATGCTGCGCTCGCTCAAGCAGGCGATGTACAGCCCCGACAACGTCGGCCACTTCGGCCTCGCTTACGAGTCCTACACCCACTTCACCTCGCCGATCCGGCGCTACCCCGACCTGCTGATCCACCGCGGCATCAAGGCCGCGCTCGCCGGCGAGCAATACCGCCCCGGCGACTGGGAGCAGATCGGCCTGCACTGCTCGATGACCGAGCGCCGCGCCGACGAGGCCACCCGCGACGTGGTCGCCTTCCTCAAGTGCTACTTCATGCAGGACCGCGTCGGCGAGGAGTTCACCGGCAGCGTGTCGGCGGTCGTGCCCTTCGGCCTCTTCGTTGCGCTCGACGACATCTTCATCGAGGGCCTGCTGCACATCTCCGATCTGGGCAGCGACTACTTCCACTTCGACGAGATGCGCCATGCGCTGCTGGGCGAGCGCACCGGCAAGCAGTTCCGCCTGTCCGACCGGGTCAGGGTACAGCTCGTGCGGGTCGACATGGCGACCAACAAGATCGACTTCCGCCTCATCGAAGGCCCGTTACCGGCCCAGGTGAAGACGCTTGTCACGCCCGCCGAACCCGTGGCTGCAGCCGCCATCCCCGAAGCCGGCAAGAAGGCGCGCAAGCCGCGCGCGAAGAAGGGTGAGGCAGAGCCGGTGGTCGAAGCTGCGCCCGCGCCGGCAGCCCCCTTGCCGGTCGCTGCCCCCGAGGCCGCCGCACCCAAGGTCCGCGGTCGGCGTGCGAAGAAACCCGCCGAGCAGATCGCCGAGGCAGCGCCTGCGCCGGTCATGGATGGTCTCGCGGCCGTCCAGGAGCCCGTCGCGTCCAGGACCCGCAACAAGCGTGCGAAAAAGGCCGCAGCTGAACCCGTCGGTGAGGTCATGGCCGCGCCGCCCGTCGAGGCGCCGCCCGCTGCCGCCGAGCCGGCCGCGCCCAGGTCGCGCACCACGCGTGCGAAGAAGCCGGCCCCCACGCCGGTGGTCGAGGCCAGCGCCGTGCCGGCGCTGACCGAGACCAAGCCTCGCAAGGCACGCGCCAGGAAGACCGCAGTCGAGCCCTTGCCTGAAACGCAGCCTCAGGCGGTGGTCGATGCCCCGCTTGCCGTGCCCGAGACCGCCGAGCCCAAGCCACGCAGCACGCGTGCGAAGAAGGCTGCCGTCATGCCGGCTGTCGAGGTGGCCGCTGCGGAGCCGGGTGCCGCCGCGCCCAGAGCGCGCAAGGCAGGTGCGAAGAAGGCCGCAGCCGAAGTGCTCGCCATGCCCGAGCCGGTGGTCGAGGCGCCTCCCGCCGCGCCGGAAGCCGCCGAGCCCAAGCCGCGCCGGACGCGAGCGAAGAAGGCCGTCGCCGAGCCGGCCCCCGCTGCGCCGGCCGAAGCGCTAGAATCCGCGCCCCCGACTGCGGCCCCGGCGCGACGCGCCCGCCGCAAGACCACCACCAAGGGCACCGACCGTGGCTAAAGCACCCGACACCACCCCGACCAAGCTGATCTACGGCTTCCACGCCGTCTCCGCCAAGCTGCGCCACGCGCCCGATGCGGTGCTCGAGGTCTATCTGTCGGCCGACCGCAAGGACGCGCGCGTGCGCAAATTCCTTGCCCAGGCCGAGGCCGCCGGCGTGCGCATCAGCCAGGCCGAGGGCGACAAGCTCGACGGCCTGGTCGGCACCCGTCGCCACCAGGGTGTGGTGGCCAAGGTCGACGCCACCCGGCGCGAGCTCAAGCTCGCCGATGTGCTCGACAGCCTGGACGAGAAGGCCCTCATCCTGGTGCTCGACGGCGTGCAGGACCCGCACAACCTCGGCGCCTGCCTGCGCGTGGCCGACGCCGCCGGTGCGCACGCGGTGGTCGCGCCCAAGGACCGCGCGGTGGGGCTGAACGCCACCGCGATCAAGGTCGCCAGCGGCGCGGCCGATACCGTGCCCTACATCACCGTCACCAACCTCGCGCGCGCGCTGCGCGAGATGCAGGAGGCCGGCGTGTGGGTGGTCGGCGCCGCCGGCGAGGCCGACAAGACGCTCTACGAGATCGACCAGAAGGTGCCCGTCGCCTGGGTGCTCGGTGCCGAAGGCGACGGCCTGCGCCGGCTCACCCGCGACACCTGCGACGAGCTCGCCCGCATCCCGATGCACGGCAGCGTCGAGAGCCTCAACGTCTCGGTGGCGAGCGGCATCTGCCTGTTCGAGGCGCGCCGCCAGCGCGGCTGAGGCGGCGTCAGGCCAGCGCGACCCACACCTCGTCGCCGCGCAGCCTGGCCCGGTGCGCGCGCACCGAATGCTCGGGCGCCTCCAGGCAGGCCCCGGTGCGCAGGTCGAAGTGGTTCTTGTAAAGCGGCGAGGCGACGACCAGATGCTCGCCGAGGTTGCCGACCAGGCCACGCGACAGCACGCTGGCGCCCGAGCGCGGGTCGATGTTGTCGATGGCATGGACGCCGCTGTCGCCGATGCGGAACACGGCGACGTGGCGGTCCTCGATCAGCGCACACACGCCGGTGCCGGGCAGGATGTCGCCGAGCTTGCACACGGCGGTCCATTTCAGTTCTTCGCTGCTCATGGGGGCGGTCCTCGCGGGGCTCATGCTTCCACCTCGGCGTTTTCGACGATCGGGCGTTCCTCGGCGCGTGCCGGGCGGATCTGTCCGCGCTCCTCGACGAAGACGATGCGCTGGTCGGCGCGCGGGTCGTTGATGAAGGTGCGGAAGCGCTTGCGCACTTCGGGGTCGGTGATCGCGGTCTTCCATTCGCACTGGTAGGTGTCGACCACGTGCTGCATCTGCTGCTCGAGCTCGCTGCAGATGCCCAGCGAATCGTCGATCAGCACGGCCTTCAGGTAGTCGAGGCCGCCTTCCAGGTTGTCGCGCCAGGTGCTGGTGCGCTGCAGGCGGTCGGCGGTGCGCACGTAGAACATCAGGAAGCGGTCGATCAGGCGCACCAGGCCGGCCTTGTCAAGGTCGGCGGCGATCAGCTCGGCGTGGCGCGGCTTCATGCCGCCGTTCCCGCACACGTAGAGGTTCCAGCCGCGCTCGGTCGCAATGATGCCGATGTCCTTGCCCTGGGCCTCGGCGCATTCGCGCGTGCAGCCCGAGACGCCGAACTTGATCTTGTGCGGCGCACGCAGGCCCTTGTAGCGGTTCTCGAGTTCGATCGCCAGCCCCACAGAGTCATCCACGCCATAGCGGCACCAGGTGCTGCCGACGCAGCTCTTGACCGTGCGCAGCGCCTTGCCGTAGGCATGGCCCGACTCGAAGCCGGCGGCGATCAGCTCTTCCCAGATCGCTGGCAGTTGCTCGACGCGGGCGCCGAACAGGTCCACCCGCTGGCCGCCGGTGATCTTGGTGTACAGGCCGTACTTCTTCGCCACCTGGCCGACCGCGATCAGGCCCTCGGGCGTGACCTCGCCGCCGGGCATGCGCGGTACCACCGAATAAGTGCCGTCCTTCTGGATGTTCCCGAGGAAGTAGTCGTTGCTGTCCTGCAGGCTGGCAAGCTCGCCCTTGAGCACGAAATCGTTCCAGCACGAGGCGAAGATCGACGCTGCGGTCGGCTTGCAGATGTCGCAGCCCAGGCCCTGGCCGTGGCGCGCGAGCAGGTCCTCGAAGCTCCTGATCTCGCCGACGCGGATCAGGTGGTAGAGCTCCTGGCGCGAGTACGGGAAGTGCTCGCACAGGTGGCGGGTGACCGTCATGCCGAGGCGGGCCAGCTCGGCGTTCATGACCTGCGTCACCAGCGGCACGCAGCCGCCACAGGTGGCGCCGGCCTTGGTGCAGGCCTTGAGCGCGCCGATGGTGGTGGCGCCATCGCCGACCGCGGCGCAGATCTGGCCCTTGCTGACGTTGTTGCACGAGCAGATCTGCGCGGAGTCGGGCAGGGCGTCGGCACCGAGGCCTGGCCTGGTCTTGCCGTCGCTTGCGGGCAGGATCAGGAACTCGGGGTCGGCCGGCAGCGCGAGGCCGTTGAGCGCCATCTGCAGCAGCGTGCCGTACTCGTCGGCATTGCCGACCAGCACCGCGCCGAGCAGGCGCTTGCCGTCGGCGCTGACGACGATCTTCTTGTAGATCTGCTTGCACTCGTCGGCGTAGCGGAAGCTGCGGCAGCCCGGCGTCCTGCCGTGAGCGTCACCGATGCTGGCCACATCCACGCCCATCAGCTTGAGCTTGGTGCTCATGTCGGCGCCGCCAAAGGCGGCCTGGGCGTCACCGGCCAGCTGGCGGGCGGCGATGCGCGCCATCTCGTAGCCGGGGGCCACCAGGCCGAAGGTCTGGTCGCGCCAGGCCGCGCACTCGCCGATCGCGAGGATGGCCGGATCGCTGGTGCGGCAGTGGTCGTCGACCGCGATGCCGCCGCGGGCGCCGACCGCCAGCGCGTTCTGGCGCGCCAGCTCGTCGCGCGGACGGATGCCGGCGGAGAACACGATCATGTCGGTTTCCAGATGGGTGCCGTCGGCGAACACCATGCGGTGGCGGGCGCTGCGGCCATCGGTGATCTCGACCGTGTTGCGCTCGGTGTGCACCTGCACGCCCAGGGCCTCGATCTTGCTGCGCAGGATGCGGCCGCCTTCGTCGTCCACCTGCACCGCCATCAGGCGCGGGGCGAATTCAACGACATGGGTCTCGAGGCCGAGGTCGCGCAGCGCCTTGGCGCACTCCAGGCCGAGCAGGCCGCCGCCCACCACGACGCCCTTGCGCGAGATCGCGCCGGCCGCCTTCATCGCCTCGAGGTCCTCGATGGTGCGATAGACGAAGCAGTGTTCGCGCTCGCTGCCCTTGACCGGCGGCACGAAGGGATAGGAGCCGGTGGCCAGCACCAGCTTGTCGTAGGGCAGGGTGACGCCGTCCTGCGTCGTCACCGTGCGCGCACGGCGGTCGATCGCCGCCGCGCGGCTGCCGAGCCGGAGCGTGAAGCCCGCGTCGTCGAAGAAGCCGGGCGCGACCAGCGAGAGGTCTTCCGCCGTCTTGCCGGCGAAGAATTCGGACAGGTGCACACGGTCGTAGGCCACCCGCGGCTCCTCGCACAGGACGGTGACGTCCGCAGCGGGGATCTGCAGCTGCCGGAGCTCCTCGAGGAACTTGTGGCCGACCATGCCATGGCCAACGAGAACGATCTTCATGCTGGTATCACTCATTCGGCCCTGCGTACGGCCTGGTGACACCTGGGCACGGGGCGTGCCCGGCTCAAGCATGACGGCCCCCGCAGGACGCGGTTCGACATCGGATGGAATTGGCCGGCGGTACGCGCATCGCGACCCACCGGCCCCCACCGGCGTTGGCGGAGGCTGCCCTGCGTCGCGTCGTCGCTGGCGCAGGCACAGCAAATAAAGCAGGGACCGTGCCAATGTGAAGATGCCCGGGATCAGGCCGTTTTTACCCTGGTGGCAGGCGGGCGGGGGCGAATGATGCACCGCAACGGTGCCGCTGCTCACCAGCGTGGTGCGGATGCAGCCCGCGGCGCACGTGGGCTATGCTTCAAGTCCTCGCCTTCGGCCCTGGGAGGCCCGCATGGAAACCCCGGACACGATCCACGCTTTCTGGTTCGGTACCGCCGCCGATGACGATGCGGTGATTGCGCAACAGTCGGCGCTGTGGTGGCGCAAGCAGGCCGACGTCGATGCGCAGATCAGGCAGCGCTTCGCGCCCTGGGTCGCGCGCGCCGCGGGTGGCGAGCTGGACGACTGGCTCAGGGATGCGCGCGGGCGGCTGGCGCTGATCCTGCTCACCGACCAGTTTCCGCGCAACATCTGGCGCGGCGAGGCGGCGGCCTTCGCCTTCGACGTGCTGGCGCTGCGCTGGGCGAAGGAGAGCCTGCGTCTCGGGCTGGACGGGGAGCTGCGCGCGGTCGAGCGGGTCTTCATCTACCTGCCGCTGGAGCATTCCGAGGACCTGGGCGACCAGCGCGAAGCCGTGCGCCTGTTCGACCAGCTGGCCGCCAGTGTGCCCGCGCACTGCAAGGCCAGCTTCGACGGCTATGTCGACTACGCCCGCCGCCACCTCGCCGTGATCGAGCGCTTCGGACGCTTTCCGCACCGCAATGCTGCGCTCGGACGCGAGACGAGCGCAGACGAAGCCGCCTTCCTGCAGCAGCCCGGCTCGTCTTTCTGAGCCCGCCCCGGCAGGCGTCCGCCACGCACGGCAAGGGGCGGTACGGGGTGGGTCGTGGGGTGGAGCGTGGGGCACGCGCTGCGCCACGAATCCGACCCGCCGGACCGCGCTGCCGCTAGAATCCGCGCTGTGTTGCTTCGGGGTGCCCGCGATCAAGGCGGGAGAATCGGGAAGGCGGTGCCAATCCGCCGCGCGCCCAGCGCCGTGAAGGGGATTGTCCGGGCAAGGTTCGCCCAGCCACTGGTCCGCAAGGACCGGGAAGGCGCCCGGACGAGAGGATCCGCAGCCGGAAGACCGGCCTCGAAGTGTTTCCTGCAGCCGTCTGGTCGGCGGCTGCCCACTGCTCGTAGCCAAGGGGAATACTTCATGAGCAGCCCGACCCAGGCGCATGCCGCGCCCGCGCGCACTCACGCGCGCACCGAACCCGACCCTGGTGCGCCCGCGCCTCACCACGCGGTCGTGCCCGCTGGCGCCGGCGCCCACCCGCAAGCCCCCGACCGGCAAGCCCCCGACCGGCAAGCCCCCGACCGGCAAGCCCGTTTCCAGGCCAATCCGCAGTTCAGCCGGGCCGAGCGCGACGCGGTGTATCGCGCCATCCACACCCGCCGCGACGTGCGCGGCGAATTCCTGCCCGATGCGATTCCCGACGAGGTGCTGGCGCGCGTGCTCACCGCCGCCCACCACGCGCCCTCGGTCGGTTTCATGCAGCCATGGGACTTCATCGTCGTGCGTTCGCGCGAGGTGCGCGCGCGGATCCACGCCGACTTTGTCGCCGCCCACGCCGAAGCCGAGCAGATGTTCGACGCGGGCAAGCGCGCCACCTACCGCAACCTGAAGCTCGAGGGCATCCTCGAGTCGCCGGTCAACATCTGCATCACCTGCGACCGCCGCCGCCACGGCCCGGTGGTGATCGGTCGCACCCATATCGGCGCGATGGACGTCTATAGCGCGGTGTGTGCAGTACAGAACCTGTGGCTCGCGGCGCGCGCCGAGAACCTCGGCGTGGGCTGGGTGAGCATCCTGCATGAGCCAGCGCTGCGCGAGGCGCTCGGCATCCCGCCCGAGATCATCCCGATCGCCTACCTGTGCATCGGCTACGTGAAGGACTTTCACGCCCGCCCGGAGCTGGAGAGCGCCGGCTGGTTGAAGCGCATGCCGCTGGCCGAGCTGCTGCACTTCGATGGCTGGCGCGGGCCGGCCGACGCTGGCGGCGAGCAACTGGCCGAGGCGATCCGCCAGGTGCAGCCCATCGCGCGTTGACCCAGGTCAACGCTCGTGCAGCTTGCTGAAGAATCATGATTTCCGCGAGCGCGGGCTCGCGATCCTGCCGATGGCCCAACCCCGATTCTGCGGATCCCGCTGTGCGGCTCGCAGGCGATGATGGCCACGAACCGGTCGCCGTGCCGGTTCGCCCGCCATCATTCCAGAGGAGACCCATCATGCAGTGGACCGACCCCGCGTATTGCGACATCCGTCTCGGCTTCGAAGTCACCGCCTACGTCTACGTGCGCTGACGTCTGCCAGCCCGGCCGCCCGAGGGCGGGCCGGGGCCTGCCAACCCGCAGCCGAGGCCCGCATGACCGCCACCGCGACCCCGAACCCGCCCGCCGCGGACGAGCGCTACGCGCTCAATCCGATGTACCTCTTCCGCTGGGAGCCGACGCAGGACTCGCACGTCCTGCTCTACCCGGAAGGCATCGTCAAGCTCAACCAGACCGCCGGCGACATCATCGAGCGCTGCGACGGCAGACGCACCGTCGCCGAGCTGATCGCCGAACTGCAGCAGCGCTACCCGGGCGCCGACGAGCGCGTCGCCGAGGGCGTATACAAATTCCTGGAGGTGTTCCGTGCCAAAGGATGGATCCGTCGTCAGGCTTGACGGGCAGGGCAAGCCGCTGTGGCTGGTGCTCGAGCTCACCTACCGCTGCCCGCTCAAGTGCCCCTGGTGCAGCAATCCGGTCGATTACGCGCGTGACGCCACGGCCGAACTGTCGACCGCAGAGTGGAAGCGTGTGCTGCACGAAGGGCGCGCGCTCGGCGCGCTGCAGCTCGGCTTCACCGGCGGCGAGCCGCTGCTGCGCGATGACCTCGAGGAGCTCGTCGCCGAGGCCAGCGCGCTCGGCTACTACACCAACCTGATCACCTCCGGTGTCGGCCTCACCGAAGAGCGCCTGGTGGCGCTCAAGGCCGCCGGCCTCAAGCAGATCCAGCTCTCGCTGCAGTCGAGCGAGCGCGAACTCACCGACACCCTGGTCGGCGCGCGCGTCTTCGACCTCAAGATCCGCGTCGCGCACCTGATCAAGGCACACGGTTTCCCGATGGTGCTCAACGTCCCGGTGTTCCGCCACAACATCGGCCAGGTCGAGGACATCCTCGCGCTCGCGGCGGAGATCGGCGTCGATTACCTCGAGTTCGCCAACATCCAGTACTACAACTGGGCGCTGGTGAACCGTGACGAACTGCTGCCGACCCGCGCGCAGCTGCAGGCGGCCGAGCGCGCGGTGCAGGCCGCACGCGAACGGCTCGGCGAGCGCATGACGATCTACTTCGTCATTCCCGACTACTACGAGGGCCGGCCCAAGGCCTGCATGAACGGCTGGGGCGCGATCCACCTCACCATCGCCCCTGACGGCGCCGCCATGCCCTGCCAGGAGGCGCGCATCATCGACGGGCTGGATTTCCCCTCGGTGCGCGACCACAGCCTGGCCTGGCTGTGGAACGCATCGCCCACCTTCCAGAAATTCCGCGGCGACGAATGGATGAGCCCGACCTGCCGCAGCTGCGACGAGAAGGACAAGGACTTCGGCGGTTGCCGCTGCCAGGCCTTCCTGCTCACCGGCGATGCCGCCAACACCGACCCCGCCTGCTCGCGCTCGCCGCATCACCACCTGATCTCCGCGGCGATCGAGAAGGCGCAGTCCCCCGCGCGCAGGATCCAGCCGCTGGTGCTGCGCAACGAGGGCAACTCGCGCCTGCTCGGCGCCGCTGGCCGGTGCGGCAGCGCGGCGGGTTGCGCCACACCGGCGCCGGCGCGCGAGGATCTGGCCCTTGCCACCGTGGAGTGCGGCCATGTCTGACTGGCTACTGCACGTGTTCGATTCCGCTGCCGTGACGGTGGGCCTGGGCGTGGCCCTCACCGCGGCCCTGGCGCTGTTGCTGCGCCTCGTGATGTGAGGCGGCGCCGAGCATGGACATGCTGTTCGAAGTCGCCGCGCGCTGGCTGCACTTTCTCGCTGCGCTGGTGTGGGTGGGGCACAACTATGCCACCGCCGTCACCCGTTCGCGCTATGTGCCCCTGACCGCGGCCGACCTGTCCGACCCCGACAGCCCGCGCCAGCGTGCGCTGATGCAGCGTGAGCATGGCACCTTCCGTTATGCCTCGCTGGTGGTGCTGGGCAGCGGGCTGGCGATGTTGTCGGAGCGCGGCTGGCTGGCCGAGGCGCTCAGCCTGCAGGGCAGCCTGGCGCCGCTGGGCGTCGGCATCTGGCTGGCGCTGATCATGGTGTGCAACCTGTGGTTCGTGCTGTGGCCGCACCAGAAGCGGGTGCTCGGCTTCGTGCCGGCGCCGCTCGAGGAGCGCCTGCGCTGCTCGCGCATTACCTTCCTGTCGGCGCGGGTGAACACCATGCTGTCGATCCCGGTGCTGTTCTTCATGGCCAGCGGCGCGCATGGGCTCGCGCTCTATGCCTGAGGCCTTCGCCGCCTGGCGGGCGCAGGCCGGCTTCAGCTTCTCGGCCGCCGCCGGCCCGCTGCCGCGCGAGGTCGCGCACGAAGTGGCCGCGGCCTGCCGGCCCGGACCGGGCTCGATCCTGAGCCTGCCCTTCACCTCCTCGGCCTACCGCAGCCTGCAGGCCGAGACCGAGGCCTGCCTGCGCCGCCTGCTGGCGATTCCGGACGACTTCGCGGTGCTGTTCATGGCTGGCGGCGCCAGTGTGCAGTTCGCGCTGGTGCCGATGCACCTGCTTGGCGGGGGCGACGAGGCGGGGGCGCCCGATCCGCAGCGCGGCCCTGTCACCGCCGGCGCACGGCGCGGGCTGCGGCAGGCGCTCTACATCGACAGCGGGCACTGGTCGCGGCGGGCGATCGCCGAGGCGCAGCGCCTGGGGCGGGTGAGGGTGCTCGGCGTGGAAGCGCTGGCGCGTGAGCCGCAGCATGGCCTGTCCGTCCCGCCACCGGCGCGGGCGGATGGCGACGCCGGCTTCGCCTATGTGCATGTCACCCCCAACGAGACCGCCGACGGCCTGCAGTTCCCGGCCCTGCCACGCAGTGCCGCGCCCCTGGTCGCCGACCTGACCTCCGAGCTGCTGACGCGCCCGCTCGACTGGCGCGCGCTCGGCCTGGTCTATGCCGGTACGCAGAAGACGATCGGCACCCCCGGGCTCACCCTGGTGGTCGTTCGGCGCACGCTGCTCGGTCGCGCCCGCGCCGACACGCCACGGGTGATGGATTACGCCGCGCAGGCCGCGGCGGACTCGCGCCTGTGCACGCCGCCGGTGCTGGCGGTGTTCGTCGCCCATCGCATGCTGCACTGGATCGAGGCCGCCGGCGGCGTGGCCGCGATGGCGGCGCGGCTCGAAGCCCGCCATGCGCTGTTGGCGGCGGCCATGGCCAGCGGCGAGGCGACAGGGCTCTACCGTCCGCTGGCGCCGGCGGGCTGGCGCTCACGCGTCAATCCCTGCTTTCAGCTTGCGGATGCGCCGCTGTGCGCGCGCTTCCTGGCCGAGGCGGAGGCCGCCGGCCTGCGCGACCTGGGCGGCCATGCCGAGCGTGGCGGAGTGCGGCTCAGCGTGTACAACGGCCTGCCGGATGCGGCGGTCGAGGCGCTCGCCGCCTTCCTCGACGCCTTCGCCCGCCGCCGGCCGCAGGGGGGCGCCCGACGCCCGGCGTCAGCGGCCATGCCCTCATGACGCCGCGGCCGCTGACGCCGCGCGCGCTGCGCACGCGCTGGGCTGTGCAGCGCCTGGCACGCCTGGCCGCCGCCTCCGCCACGCCTGCTGCCGCCGCTGCGACCCGCTCCGGCATGCCGCGCGGAGTCGCGCCAGCGCCAGCACGCCCCGCGCTCGAGGCCATGGGGCTCAGCTTCGCATCCCCGTTACTGCTTGCCGCAGGCTTCGATCGCCGCGGATGCCTGCTCGCCGATGCGGCCGCGCTCGGCATCGGCGGCATCGAGCGCGGCAGCTTCGGCGCGCCGCTCGCCGGCTGCAGGCCGCTGTTCGCGCCGGCCGCGCGGCGGCGGGACGAGGCAGGGGGTGGTCGTCCCGCGTCGCCGCCGCCCCGTCGTGGGCTCAGCCTGCTCGTGCCGCCGTGGGCGGAAGCGGGCGGCGCCGAGGCGCTTGGCCGCGCACTGGCGGCATGGCATGCGGGCACCGACTACGTCGTGCTCAACCCGGCCCGTGGCGCGCCGAGGCCGCGCGAGCTGGTCGATCTGCTCGCTCGTGTCGCGGCGTTGCGCGAGCGCCTCGCGCGGCCGCACCGCCTTGCCCTGGTGGCGAAACTGCCGGCGGCGTGGATGGAAGGCGACGATCGCCTGAGCTGGGCGCATCGGCTGGTCGAGGCCGGTGCCGATGGCCTGCTCGTTTCCGCCGAAGGGGCGGCGGAGCGCGCCTGCGCGCGCCTGGCCGAGCTGTCGGCCGCGCTCGGACCGCGCGTGTGCCTGATCAGCGTCGGCGGCATCGACTCGCCCCGCGTGGCGCGCGCGCGGCTGCAGGCGGGGGCGCGGCTGCTGCAGGTGCACCGGGCGCTGCTCGCCGCCCCGGCCGTGGTCGCGGGCCTGGTGGCGGGCATCGGCGCCCTGTCGCGGACGCCTCGGCGCTAGCCGCAGGTCGCCGCGCGCCCTTCCTCGCGCGCCTCTGCACGACTCTTGCTTGAAACCGATGGCGGTCGACCCGGCCGCAGCCTCAGGCAGGATCATGGAGAACCCCGCATGACATCGGCGCTCAGCTTTCTGGTCGCGGCACGCCGCTGCGAAATCGACGAACTCGAACAGCTCGCACGCACCTGCGAACTGGTGCAGGAACTCAGCGAACTCGTCCATCGGCTGCAGCGCGAGCGCGGCGCGTCCAACGTCTATCTGGCCTCGGCCGGCCAGCGCTACGCGGCCGAGCTCGACGAGCGCATCGCCGCCTGCGCCGCGGCCGAAGTGCGTGTGCGCGACTGGCTCGACGGCCTCGAGCGGCGCGAAGGCGCGCTCGCCGGGGGCGTGCGCCTGTTCACCCGCATCGCCGTCGGTGTCCATGCCCTCGACCAGTTGCCCGCGCTGCGCGAGGCCGTGCGCGCGCAGGCCTGCAGCGCGCAGGAGGCCACGCGACGCTACAACAGGGCGGTCGCGGCGTTGCTCGCCCTGGTCTTCGAGGCGGCCGACGTCGCCGTGGACCCGGCCGTGTCGCGGCCGCTGGTCGGCCTTTTCAACCTGATGCAGGGCAAGGAGTTCGCCGGGCAGGAGCGCGCTGCGGGTGCGGCGGCCTTTGCCGCGGGGCGCATCGGCAGCGACGAGATCCAGCAGCTGGTGCACCTGATCGAGAGCCAGGAGCAATGCTTCGAGCGCTTCGAGAGCTTCTGTGCGGACGAGGTCCTGACGCAGTGGCGCGCGCTGCAGGCCACGATGCCGCTGAGCGAGCTCGAGCGCCTGCGCCGCAAGCTGGTGGCCGCCGCGCCCGCTGCCGCACTCGACGGCGCACTGGCCGACGTCTGGTTCGACTGCTGCTCGCAGCGCCTGGACCAGATCCATGAGGTCGAAGCCCACCTCGCCACCAGCCTGCAGCAGGCCTGCGAGCGCAAGATCGCCACCACGCGGGCCGAGCTCGAGGACCAGCAGGCGATGCTCGAGGCGCTGCGCGCCCAGCCCGATGCGCCCGCACCGCTGACGGTGCTGGTCGGCGGCGACCCCGCCGCGCCCGGCGGCGAGGCGGGCTGGGAAGGCGGGGAGGGCGCGCTGCGGGGGGGTGACGGCCTCGGCCCCCGTCTGACGCGTTCCATCCTCGACACCTTGCAGGCCCAGTCGCGTCGCCTGCAGGCGATGGGCGACGAGCTCGCGACGGTGCGGGCGACGCTCGACGAGCGCAAGCTCATCGAGCGCGCCAAGGGCCTGCTGATGGCGCACCAGGGCCTGAGCGAGGAGGAGGCCTACCGCCTGCTGCGGCAGACTGCGATGAACCAGGGCCGCCGCCTCGTCGACGTTGCCCAGGCCGTGCTGGCGATGGCCGAGCTGCTCCCGGGGGCGGTCCTGAAGCGCCCCTGAAGCGCACCGGCGCTGTGCGCGCCCTACTTGTGTTGCACTGCAGCAGTGCATCGCCTGGCGGCGGCGCGAGCCCCGCCTTGCGCCCGAGACCCGCTGGCGGCAAGGGATCCGCCCTTCTTTCACGCCCTGGCACGACTTCTGCGTAGGTTGAAGCGAGGCGAAACCAAAGGCGGTTCGAGACTCATTGCGCAGCCCCCGGCTGTCGCATCCCGGACAAAGGCGTCCATCCATGGCCAGCGCATGCGCGGGCGGGGATGGGCGCCTTATTGCTTTCAGCGGTTCACATTCAGGAGTCGATCATGGGCAGCAAAGTCATCAAGCAGTCGGATTTCAGCCGTCGTGACTTCATCCGCAGCGCCGCCGCGCTGACTGGCGCGGCGATGGTGGGCGGACTCTGGTCCGCACAGGCGCGGGCCGCCGGCGGCGCGCTCGAGACGACGAAGGCCAAGCTCGGCTTCATCGCGCTCACCGACGCCGCGCCGCTCTTCGTCGCCGACGAGAAGGGCTTCTTCGCCAAGCACGGCATGACCGAGGTCGAGGTGCTCAAGCAGTCGTCCTGGGGCACGACCCGCGACAACCTGGTGCTGGGCTCGGCGCGCAACGGCATCGACGGCGCCCACATCCTCACCCCCATGCCCTACCTGATCAGCAGCGGCGCGATGACGGCCAACAACGTGCAGGTGCCGATGTACATCCTGGCGCGCCTGAACCTGGCCGGGCAGTGCATCTCGGTGGGCAACGAGTACAAGGACCTCAAGGTCGGCGTCGATGCCTCCGGCTTCAAGGACGCGATCGCAGCCAAGCGCGCCTCGGGCAAGGCGGTCAATGCGGCGATGACCTTCCCCGGCGGCACCCACGACATGTGGATCCGCTACTGGCTGGCCGCCGGCGGCATCGACCCCACGCGCGACATCGCCACCATCGTCGTGCCGCCGCCGCAGATGGTGGCCAACATGAAGGTGGGCAGCATGGACACCTTCTGCGTGTGCGAGCCGTGGAACCGCCAGCTCATCAACCAGGGCATCGGCTACACCGCCAACACCACCGGCGAGCTGTGGCACAACCACCCCGAGAAGGCCTTCGCCATGCGCGCCGACTACGTCGATGCCAACCCCAACGCGACCAAGGCGCTGATCAAGGCGGTGATGGAAGCGCAGATGTTCTGCGAGGACCCGGCCAACCGCGAGGAAGTGGCGCGCATCTGCGCCAAGCGGCGCTGGATCAACGCCCCCTTCGAGGACATCGTCGATCGCATGCGCGGCGACTTCGACTACGGCACCGGCCGCGTGGTCGAGAACAGCCCGGCGCAGATGCGCTACTGGAAGGACCAGGCCTCCTACCCCTTCCAGAGCCACGACCTGTGGTTCCTCACCGAGAACATCCGCTGGGGCTACCTGCCGCGCGACTTCGACATGAAGGGCTGGGTGGCGAAGGTCAACCGCGAGGACCTGTGGCGCCAGGCGGCGCAGGAGCTGGGCGTGGCGGCGAGCGACATCCCGGCCTCGACCTCGCGCGGCGTCGAGACCTTCTTCGACGGCAAGGTCTTCGACCCCGAGAACCCGATGGCCTACCTCGACAGCCTCGCCATCAAGACCGTGCGCGGCTGAGACCGGATCAACCGGGCCTGGCCCCCAGGCCCGACCTCTACAGGAGTCCGTCATGGACAACACCCATTCCATCGCTGCACCCGTGCCGGCCAGCGCGCCGCCCTCCCTGCTGCGCACGCGCGCCAGCACGGCCTATGGCTACTTCATGAACCACGTGCTGCCGCCGCTGGTCGTCATCGGCCTGCTGTTCGCGGTGTGGGAGCTGCTGTGCGCGCGTCCAGGCGCGGCGCTGCCGCCGCCCAGCCAGGTGGTCACCGACACCTGGGAGCTGATCACCCAGCCCTTCTTCGACAACGGCGGCAATGACGTCGGCCTCGCCTGGCAGATCCTCGCCAGCCTCGAGCGCGTCGCCTACGGCTACCTGCTGGCGGTGGTGGTCGGCGTCAGCCTCGGCGTGCTGGTGGGGCAATCGACCTGGGCGCTGCGCGGGCTCGACCCGCTGTTCCAGGTGCTGCGCACGGTGCCGCCGCTGGCCTGGCTGCCGATCTCGCTGGCCGGCTTCCAGGACAGCAACCCGTCGGCCATCTTCGTCATCTTCATCACCGCGATCTGGCCGATCATCATCAACACCTCGGTGGGCATCCGGAACATCCCCGAGGACTACCGCAACGTCGCCCGCGTCATCCGCCTCAATGGCGTCGAGTACTTCTGGAAGATCATGCTGCCGGCGGCCGCGCCCTACATCTTCTCCGGCCTGCGCATCGGCGTCGGCCTGTCCTGGCTGGCGATCATCGCCGCCGAGATGCTGATCGGTGGCGTGGGCATCGGCTTCTTCATCTGGGATGCGTGGAACTCGTCGCTGGTCAGCGACATCATCCTCGCCCTCGTCTATGTCGGCGTCGTCGGCTTCCTGCTCGACCGCCTGGTCGCCTGGGTCGGCAAGCGCGTCACCCGTGGCACCAGCCCCGCTTAAGGAGTACCCGATCATGAGCCAGCCCTATCTCAGCATCTCCCGCGTCGACATGGAATTCAGCCGTGGCGGCGTCACCAACCCGGTGCTCGCGGATGTGAACCTCGATATCCAGCGCGGCGAATACATCTCGCTGATCGGCCACTCCGGCTGCGGCAAGTCGACCGTGCTCAACATCGTCGCCGGCCTGCTGCGCGCCAGCTCGGGCGGGGTCATCGTCGATGGCCGCGAGGTCAATGCACCGGGCCCCGACCGCGCCCTGGTGTTCCAGAACCACTCGCTGCTGCCCTGGCTGACGGTGTACCAGAACGTCGAGATCGCGGTGCAGAAGATCTTCAAGGGCCGGCGCGGCGCGGCCGAACAGCGTGACTGGATCCTGCACAACCTCGACATGGTGAGCATGAGCCACGCCCTCGATCGCCTCCCGGCGGAGATCTCCGGCGGCATGAAGCAGCGCGTGGGCATCGCCCGCGCGCTGGCGATGGAGCCCAAGGTGCTGCTGCTCGACGAGCCCTTCGGCGCGCTCGACGCGCTTACCCGCGCCCACCTGCAGGACGAGGTGATGCGCATCCAGTCCGAGCTGCAGAACACGGTGATGATGATCACCCACGATGTGGACGAGGCGGTGCTGCTGTCCGACCGCATCGTGATGATGACCAACGGCCCCTCGGCCACCATCGGCCAGGTGCTCGACATCGAGCTGCCGCGCCCGCGCGACCGCCTCGCGCTCGCCGACGATGCGCGCTACACCCACTACCGCCACGAGGTGCTGAGCTTCCTGTACGAGAAGCAGCGCAAGGTCGAGCCGATCGCCAATGCCCGTGCGCGCGCCGCTGCGGGTGCCAGCCAGCCGGCGGCGGCGCGGCGGGCGTGAGCGGGGAGCAATCATGAAGAAGATGAAGCTCGTCCTCGTCGGCAACGGCATGGCCGGCGTGCGCACCCTCGAGGAGCTGCTCAAGCTCGCCCCCGACCTGTACGACATCACCGTGTTCGGTGCCGAGCCGCATGGCAACTACAACCGCATCCTGCTGTCTCCGGTGCTGGCGGGCGAGATGACGCTGCCCGAGATCATGCTCAACGATCTCGCCTGGTATCGCGACAACAACATCACCTTGCACGCCGGCAGCACGGTCACCCACATCGATCGGCTCCGGCGCAAGGTCATCGCCGAGGGCGAGGACGGCCGCCTCATCGAGGCCGACTACGACCGCCTGCTGCTCGCCACCGGCTCCACCCCCTTCATCCCGCCCATCCCCGGCAAGGACCTGCCCGGTGTGCTCGGCTACCGCGACATCGCCGACACCGAGGCGATGATCGCGGCCGCCGGCCAGTACCGCCACGCGGTGGTGATCGGCGCCGGCCTGCTCGGCCTGGAGGCGGCCAACGGCCTGATGCTGCGCGGCATGGACGTCACCGTGGTGCACCTCGGCGAATGGATCATGGAGCGCCAGCTCGACAAGGTGGCGGCCGACATGCTGCAGGCCTCGCTCGAGGCCAGGGGCATGAAGTTCCTGCTCGCGCGCCAGACCGAGGCGCTGCTGCCGGCACGCGGTGAGCAGCTTGAGTCGGGCGGCGAGGCGCAGCCAGGGCGTGTGGGTGTGGTGCGCTTGAAGGACGGCATGGAGATCGCCGCCGATCTGGTCGTGATCGCCGCCGGAGTCCGGCCCAACTGTGTGCTGGCCGAGTCCGCCGGGCTGTACTGCGGCAGGGGCCGGATGCGCGGCATCCATGTTTCCGACACGCTGCAGACCGTCACCGACCCGCGCATCTACGCGGTCGGAGAGTGCGTCGCCCATCGTGGCATCGCCTACGGCCTGGTGGCGCCGCTGTTCGAGCAGGGCAAGGTGTGCGCCAACCACCTCGCCAACTTCGGCATCGGCCGCTACACCGGCTCGCTGACCTCGACCAAGCTCAAGGTCACCGGCATCGACGTGTTCTCGGCGGGCGACTTCAGCGGCGGCGCCGACACCGAGGAGATCGTGCTGCAGGACAGGCAGGGCGGCGTGTACAAGCGCCTCGTGCTGCGCGATGGCCGCATCGTCGGCTCGGTGCTGTACGGCGACACCGCGGACGGCGCCTGGTACTTCCAGCTGATGAAGGACGGTCAGGACGTCAGTCCGATCCGCGACCAGCTGATGTTCGGGCCCGCCTGAGGGCGAGGGCGCTGCAGGGCCCGGGCTGTGCAGCGTCCGCCCCTCACTCCTGCCCACCCTCGCCGTCGGGGGGATACCGTGGCGGGCGCGCAGAGGCCGTTCGCGAACAAATCCAACAATCGCAATGGGAGGTTGAATGCCACCAAGTGTCTGCAGGCCGAGGAGTATGAGTCCCGGATTCATGAGGAAACGAGGACGGGTAGGTTGGATTGCAGCTGGTGCGACTCATCGCGCGCATGCCCATATCTTCTACCAAACGGACGGCGCAAAGAACGGCGAGTGCATCGCGGGTAGCGTTCTCTTGTGAGGCAACATGGGGGTCAATCTACCGTGTCGCCTGACACCATTCGGCAGAGCTGGTTGCCCAAGCCCGCCGGCGGCCCAATTGCCGCCTGCTGCCTATACTGGGTAACTGGCGACTCCTACTTGATCCATTGTTCTCTAGTCGACGGCACCTTGGGTGCTTCTGTGTGTCCTTCGGCCTGATTCGAGCGCCCGAAGCCGGAGGTTTGACGAGGCGAGGTCGGTTGTCCATGCGATACGATGCGTTCATTTCCTACAGTCATGCTGCCGATGGGAAACTCGCTCCGGCCCTGCAGTCCGGGCTGCATCGTTTGGCACGGCCCTGGTATCGGATGCGGGCCCTGCATGTCTTTCGAGACGCAACGAGTCTGGCGGCAAGTCCGGGCCTGTGGGGCTCGATAGAGCGCGCCCTCGGGGAGTCGCGTTACTTTATCCTGATGGCTTCTCCGGCTGCGGCTGATTCGGACTGGGTCGGCCGCGAGGTCGAGTGGTGGGCGAAGAACCGAAGTCCCGATCATCTGCTCATTGTGTTAACGGACGGAGACGTGGTGTGGCGGGAAGTGGACGGCGGCTTCGATCCAGACCGCACGACTGCGCTCCCGACTTGCTTGCACCACAGTTTTCGCGAGTCGCCCCTGCATGTAGACCTGCGCTGGGCGCGCAGTGGTGAGATGCTGTCGCTCCGTCATGCACGGTTCCGTGCCGCAGTGCTGGATTTGGCGGCGCCTCTTCACGGACGGCCCAAGGATCAGATCGACGGTGAGGATCTTCGTCAGCATCGGCGCACGCGACGGGTGGCGGCATTGGCGGTGGTCGGGCTCCTGGGACTTACCGCCGTATCGGTTTGGAGCACCCATCAGGCCATACAACAGCGCGACCTCGCCGTGTCCCGGCAACTCGCTGTTACGGCGTCCGCCGTTCTCGAAACCGATCCCGAACTGGCCACGCTGCTCGCAATCGAGGGAGTGCGGCGGCATGCGAGCGAGCAGGCGGAAGCCGTACTGCGCCGTGCGATGCTGGAGGTTCCCCTAGGCGTGCCGCTTCAAGGCCACCGCGGATCGATTCACGCGATGGCGCTCGACCCGAGGGGCGAGCGCCTGCTTACCGGCAGCGCCGATCGGTCGGTTCGGATCTGGGATCTTGCAACCGGTGCGGTGCTCGCCGAGTTGAGCGGCCACCAGAGTACCGTCCGCCAGGCCGCATTCAGCCCGGACGGCGCTTTGGTGCTCACCGTAAGCGACGAGGATCGCGACGTGCGCATCTGGCGCGCTGACGGATCCCTGGCACTGCAACTTACGGGGTACCGGGCTCAATGGGTTGGCGACGGGCATCGCTTGCTGGTGGCAGCCAGCGATGGGAGCGTGCGGCTTTGGAACGCTGTGGACGGTCGGAAGGAGGCCACGCTGCAAGGCCATTCCGGCTGGATACACGGCATCGCGGTGAGTGGGGATGGGCGGTACGCTGTGACTGTAGGTCGTGACGGAACGGCCCACATCTGGGACCTTGACGGCGGAATTGCCGCAGGTGTCCTGAGGGGGCACGACCGATCCGTCGAAGTGGTCGCGATCAGTCCAGATGGAGGGCGTGTGGCTACGTTCGACGAGGGCGGAGCAGGTCGTCTGTGGACCTTGCCCGACGGGAAACCGTTGGCGCAGCTCGACGGACATTCCGAGCGCGTCGAGCAGGCTGTATGGGAGCGGCATGGAGACCTGATTGCGACTGCTAGCCGGGATCACACTGTACGCGTCTGGGATGCGGGCGCGGGCCGCGCCATCCACGTCCTGAGCGGACACGTCGATCACGTCACCGCGCTCGCCTGGAGTCCTGATGGAAACCGGCTCGCGACGGGAAGCGATGACGGCACGGCACGGATATGGGGGACCGGCGGACGAACACTTGCTGTGCTGCGGGGTCATGGCGCGCAAATCCGGCTTGTCGCGTTCGCCCAAGATGGGGAATCCGTTTTAACTGCGGGTCAATCTTCAGTGATCCGGCGGTGGCGCATACCGGGCGACTGGAGGCGGGTGGAACTGCGCGGCCATGTGGGCGGGGTTCGCTATGCTGGGATAACGTCGGACGGCCGGCGCGTCATGACGGTGGACCGCGCCGGCACGTTCCGAGGCTGGGATCCCGCAAGCGGCTATCCGCTGGCTGTCCTGCACACCACCCCGGAGATGCTTGTGGTCTCGCCGGACCCGACAGGCGCTCGGGTTATCGCTGCGTTGGGCTCCGAGTCCGTCGCGACACTCTACGAGGTGGCAACCGGCGCGCAGCTCATGCAATTCCACGGACATTCGGAGGAACTGACCTGCGCAGGCTGGGATGGGACAGCGGCCCGCGCAATAACGGCCAGTCGCGACGGCAATGCGCGGGTCTGGGATGCCGCGACGGGCCATATGCTGGCTAGTCTTCCTGGGCACGGGGCAGTTCGCGTCTGTCCGGCACTGAGTCCTGATGGCCAGCGGGCGCTGATCGCGGGGGCAGACCGGATCGTGCGCGTTTGGGATGTCGAGCGCGAAGCCGTGGTGGTTCAGTTGGTGGGCAACGCAGAGGGAGTGAATCAGGTCGGCTGGAGTTCGGACGGCAGCCGAGTGCTGATCGCGGGGAGCGACTATCTGGCCCGCGTGTACGATGCACAGAGCGGGCAGATGCTGGACTCAATCCGAATGGCATACCAACAGGGGCATGTGTACTTAAGCTTTGATGGACGTCGATTGCTCGCGCCGGGTCCAGCAGGGCAGGCTGTCTGGACGCTGGGCCACTCGTCGCGGGTGCCTGTGACGATTCCGGGTGCGCCCTCGGCGGAGGTGATTGCGGCCTGGAGTCCAGACGGCAGGGCGGTTGTTACGGTCAACACCGATGGTCAGGCAGTCATCCAGCCCGACGCCCTGTTCGTTTCGCTCGCGGAAGTCCTGGAACGCGCCTGCGCGCGCGTTACGGCGAACCTCACCGAGCAGGAATGGGATCAGTACGTCGGTGCCCCGACATACCGACCGACTTGCCTGAATCGTCCGACACCGGAGTGGCCGAACGGGCGCTGACTTCGAGGTGATGAGCGCCTTTTCGCCCGTTGTGTGGGTATGCCCGAGTCGTTTCACGCTGCGACCCTTGTTTACGCAACTTCTACCCGGCAGAGGCTAACTACGCATTGCCCTGGCCCTTGGGCCCGTCAAGAACATCACGCCCTACCTCGACTAAAGCCTCTTCACAAAGGACAAGTCCGGCGTCAAGGACTCCCACTACGTCGTCGCTGGCGCGCACTTTAGCGCTGTGCTCCGGACATCTATACCGAAATCTGCTGGGGCGAGAACGACCCCTATACCAGCCACTGCGTGCAGAGCGCCGCAGCAGGTGGCGAATACGAAAGCGTTCTACGCCGATATCAGGAGGTGCAAACCCTCCACCCGCCCTGCGACGAGAAGAGTTAGCTTGAGGTCAAGGGGGCGCCGGTAACTCGGACGCCGGCCGTGGTGAATCGTCCCCCTCACGCAAAAAGCGCCTACCGACTATTACTCCTGCCCACCCTCGCCGTCGGGGGGGAGGCCGTGGCGGGCGCGCAGGTCGCGATACACCGCCGCACGCATGATCATCATCGCCACCACCGGCGCCGTCATCAGCACGAACACGCTGATCAGCAGCTCATGGATCACCAGGCGCGATTGCGTCACGGTGAAGTACAGCATCGAGGCCACGAGGATGCAGCCGGCGCCCAGCGCGATCGTGATCGCCGGCCCGTGCATGCGCTGGTAGAAGTGCTGCAGGCGCAGCAGGCCGAGCGTGCCGATCAGCGTGATCAGCCCGCCGAGCACGAGCAGGAAGGCGACGGCGACGGCCGCCCACCATGGCAGGTCGGCGGCAATGTTCATTCGATCACCTCGCCACGCATCAGGAACTTGGCCAGCGCGATGGTGGACACGAAGCCGAGCAGGGCGATCAGCAAGGCGGCCTCGAAATAGATCTGGCTGCCATGGCGGATGCCCAGCATCAGCGCCAGCAGCATCACGCACATCCACAGCGTGTCCAGCGCCAGCACGCGGTCCTGTGCGCTGGGGCCGATCAGCAGGCGCAGCGTGCACAGCACCATGGCCAGCACCACGCACACCAGCGCGAACACGATCGCGCCCGCGAGCAGCGTCGCAGTCGTCATCTGCGGTCTCCTTCGGTCTTGCGTTGCGGCGTCTCGAACACCTCGATGATGGGCTGCTCGTAACGCGTCTTGATGGTGTCCACCCACCACTGCTCGTCGTGCAGGTCGAACACGTGCAGCAGCAGTTCGTGCGTGTCGGGCAGGATCTCCACCCACACCGTGCCCGGCGTCGAGTTGATCAGGCAGGACAGCAGGGCGAGGCCGTGCGGGCTGCGCAGCTCGAGCGGCACGCGGATGAACTGCGAGTTCACGTCGGCCGAGCGGCGCAGCAGGATGATCTGGCTGACGTTGAAGCAGGAGCGGATGATCTCGATCGCCGACAGCCACAGCAGGCGGAACAGGGCCAGCGGCCGGCGGATGTGGGCATGGCCGTGCGGCTGCAGCGGGCGCGCGAGCAGCGGCGCGATGATGCCGAGGGCGCCGCCGAGCAGCCAGTGCGCGGGCTCGACGGTCTGGTTGAGCGTCAGCCACAGCAGCAGCAGGCTGCACGACAGCAGCGGCGAAGGCAGCCAGCGTCTCATCGCAACCCCTCCGCGGCGGGTGCGCGCAGCACAGGGGGCTCGCCCAGCACGCGCGTGCTGTAGTCGCCGCTGCGCGCGAGGTCCGCAGTCGTGCGGCCCAGATAGTCGAAGGCCGGCCCGGCCTGCAGCGTCAGCAGCACGCACAGCAGCACCAGCGCGCCCACCGGCGCCGCCTCCGAGACCTGCAGCCGTGGCGGCGCCACCATGCCCGAGGCCCAGAAGGTCCGCACACCCAGGCGCATCAGGGCGATGATCGCCGCCAGGCCGCCGAACACCATCAGCGCGATCAGCGCCCAGGTCAGGGTGGGGACGCCGCCCGGTGTGCCCGTGGCACTGTCGAGCAGCGCATGAAAGAGGCTGAACTTGGCGACGAAACCCGACAGCGGCGGCATGCCGCTGATCACCAGGGCGCAGGCGGCGTAGCTCAGGCCGAGAAAGGCGAGGGTGCCGGGAATGCCGACGCCGACCGGGTCCTCGGGCTTGTCCTCGATGGCGAAGGCTTCCATGGTGATTGCGAGCAGCGCCGCCCCCGGCGGGCGGATACGCTCGGTGAGCTCGATCAGCAGCATGAAGGCCGCCATCGCCAGCGTCGAGCCGAGCAGGTAGTACAGCCCGGAGGCCAGCACGGCGCTGCCCGACTGCCCGATCACCGCCAGCAGCGTGCCCGAGGAGATGATCGCGCCATAGCCGGCCATGCGCCCGCCGTCCTCGCTGGACAACATGCCGATCGCGCCGAACAGCAGGGTCGCCATGCCGCCCACGGTCAGCGCGGTGAGGCCGAAGCCGCCCAGGGCGCCGGCCTCGTCGCCGAACACGGCGAGCCACACGCGCAGCACCGCATACACGCCGACCTTGGTCATCACCACCAGCATCGCGCCCACCGGCGCCGACGCCGAGGCATAGGTGGTGGGCAGCCAGAAGCCGAGCGGCCACATCGCCCCCTTGGTGAGGAAGGCGAGCGCCAGGATGACGGCGCCGATGCGCAGCAGCCAGGCGTCCTGCGGGCCGAGGGTGGCGACGCGGGTGGCGAGGTCGGCGATGTTGAGCGTGCCGGATGCCGCGTAGATCAGCGCGACGCCGATCAGGAACAGCAGCGAGGCGACCAGGTTGACGGCGATGTACTGCATGCCGGCGCGGATGCGGCGCAGGTTGTAGCCGTGCAGCACGAGGCCGTAGGAGGCGGCCAGCATGACCTCGAAGAACACGAACAGGTTGAACAGGTCGTTTGTCAGGAAGGCGCCGTTGAGCCCCATCAGCATGAACTGGAACAGGGAATGGAAGTGCACCCCGACCCGGTCCCAGCGCTGGGCCGAAAACGCCAGCACGGCGAGCGCGATCGTTGCGGTCAGCACCAGCATCAGCGCCGCCAGGCGGTCGATCATCAGCGCGATGCCGAAGGGCGCCGCCCAGTTCGACGCCAGGTAGACGCCGATGCCGCCCTGCCAGTGTTCGCCGTCGACGAGCAGCAACAAGGCGATGGCGAGCAGCCACAGCAGCACGGTGCTGGCCAGGCTGAGGCCGAGCTTGAGCGCGTGCCGACTGTGGTTGACCGGAATCAGCAGCGCGCCCACCACCAGCGGCAGCAGCACGGGCAGGACGATCAGATGTTGCAGCCAGGGCATCGTGTTCATTCGCGCGGCTCCTCGCCATCGACGTGGTCGCTGTCGGTGAGGCCGCGTGCCCCGATCATGATCACCAGATAGAGTGCGGTGGTGGCGAAGCCGATCACGATGGCGGTGAGCACCAGGCCTTGCGGCAAGGGATCGGCGAACTGGGTCGGATCGATGTGAAGCACCGGCGTGATCGGTGGCTTGTCCACCCACAGGCGGCCCATCGCGAAGATGAACACGTTCACTGCATACGACATCAGCAGCAGGCCGATGATGAGCTGGAAGGTTCGTGGCCGCAGGATCAGCCAGATCCCCGAGCCGAACATCACGCCCACCGCGATTGCGATCACCAGTTCCATCAGTTCATGCCTCCGGCGGCGTCCTCGCCCGGCTGACGGTGGGCGCGCAGCGACTGGTGGGCGAGGGCCACCAGCATCAGCATGGTGGTGCCCACCACTACCGCGAACACGCCGAGATCGAACACGAAGGCACTGGGCAGATGCAGCTCGCCCACCAGCGGCCAGCTCACATGCGCGGTGTGGGTGGTGAGGAAGGGGTGGCCGAACAGCCAGGCCCCCAGGCCGGTGGCGCAGGCCAGCAGCAGCCCCAGCCCCAGCCAGCGGTGCGGCCTCAGGTGCAGATGGCTCTCCACCCAGGCCGTGCCGGCCAGCATGTACTGCACGAGGATCGCCACCGCGAAGATCAGGCCCGCTACGAAGCCGCCACCGGGCAGGTTGTGGCCGCGCATGAAGAAGTACACCGCGATCACCCCCATGAAGGGCAGTAGCAGGCGCAGATAGATGCCGGCCACCATCAGGTAGCCGCTGTTGGCCTGCTCGGCGGGGCTTTGCCCGTGCGCAGGGTCGGCCGTGTTGCGCTGCTGCGGCGGAACGCCCGCGCTCTCGGGCGCGGGGCGGAAGCGGCGCAGCAGGGCGTAGACGGTGAGGGCGACGATGGCGAGCACGGTGATCTCGCCCAGGGTGTCGAAGCTGCGGAAGTCGACCAGCAGCACGTTCACCACGTTGCTGCCGCCGCCGCCTTCAAGGGCGTTGAGGAGGAAGAAATCGGCAATCGTGTCCGAGGCCGGGTGCACCAGCACGGCGTAGGTGAGCGCGGCCAGCGCCAGGCCACCGGCCACGGCGACGGCGAGGTCGCGCGTGCGCCGCAGCCAGACCGTGCGCGGCGGGACCGGTTTCAGATCGCCAGGCTCGATGCGCGGAGGCAGCCAGCGCAGCCCGAGCAGGATCAGCACGGTGGTGACGGTCTCCACCATCAACTGGGTCAGCGCCAGATCCGGTGCCGACAGCCACAGGAAGCTCGCCGCCGTGATGATGCCGGTGCCGCCGACCAGGGCGAGGGCGGCCAGGCGGTGGTACTTCGCCATCCACGCGCCGGCGATCGCGCAGCCGCCGCCAATCGCCCACAGGGCGGCGAACAGGGGGTCGAAGTCCTGCAGCGGAATCTGCGTCCACGCGGGTGGGGCGCCGGCCAGCAGCAGCGGCAGCACCAGCAGCGCGATCATCATCAGCAGCAGCTGCGGCTGCAGACGCGCGGTGCCCAGGCGCTGCAGCAGCCAGCTGGCGGCGCGCGTCAGGTTCAGCATCACGGTCTCGTAGGCTTGCGCGCCGTTGAAGCGGTGGATCAGCGGCACGTTGTCGCGCTCGCGCAGATCGAAATGGCGGCGCAGCACGACGTACAGCAGCACGCCGCCCGCCAGCGCGAGCACGCTCATCAGCAGCGGCAGGTTCAGGCCGTGCCACACGGCGAGGTCGTAGTCCGGGGAGGCGCTGCCGAGCACGGCGTGCACCGCGACGTTGAGGATCGGCTCGATGCTGATGCCGGGCGCGATGCCGACGATGAGGCAGGCGAGGACCAGCAGCTCGACCGGAAAACGCATCCAGCGCGGCGGCTCGTGCGGGTCGCGCGGCAGGTCCTCGGCCGGTGCGCCGAAGAAGATCGAGATGAAGCGCAGCGAGTAGGCGACGCTGAACATGCCCATCGCCACCGCGGCGTAGGACATCCACCAGTTGCGCTCGCCGCCGACATGCAGGGTCTCGGCGAAGAACATCTCCTTCGACAGGAAGCCGTTCAACAGCGGCACGCCCGCCATCGCCGCGCTGGCGACGATGGCCAGCGTGGCGGTGATCGGCAGCTTGTGGCGCAGGCCGCGCAGCACGCGCAGGTCGCGGGTGCCGCTCTCGTGGTCGATGATGCCGGCGGCCATGAACAGCGAGGCCTTGAAGGTGGCGTGGTTGAGGATGTGGAAGATCGCCGCCACCATCGCCAGCGGCGTGCCGATGCCGATCAGCACCGTGATCAGGCCGAGGTGGCTGATCGTCGAGTACGCCAGCAGGCCCTTGAGGTCGTGCTGGAAGATCGCGATGAAGGCGCCGAGCAGCAGGGTGCACACCCCGGCGCCGCCGATGATCCAGGTCCATTCCGGCGTGCCCGCCAGCGCCGGCCACAGCCTCACCAGCAGGAATACGCCAGCTTTCACCATGGTTGCCGAGTGCAGGTAGGACGACACCGGCGTGGGCGCGGCCATCGCGTGCGGCAGCCAGAAGTGGAAGGGGAACTGGGCGCTCTTGGTCAGCGCACCGAGCGCGATCAGCACCAGCGCCGCCAGGTACAGCTCGTGCTCACGAATCTGCTCGCCGGCGGCCAGTACCACGTCGAGGTCGTAGCTGCCGACGATGTGGCCGAGCACCAGCACGCCCGCCATCAGGCACAGGCCGCCGGTGGCGGTGACGGTGAAGGCCATGCGCGCCCCGCGCCGCGCATCGGCGCGGTGGTGCCAGTAACCGATGAGGAGGAAGGAGGTCAGGCTGGTGAGCTCCCAGAACACCACCAGCTGCACCAGGTTGCCCGACAGCACCACCCCCAGCATCGAGCCCATGAAGGCGAGCAGGAAGGAGAAGAAGCGCGGCACCGGGTCTTCGGGCGACATGTAGTAGCGCGCGTACAGCACCACCAGCAAGCCGATGACGAGCACCAGCATGGTGAACACCCAGGCCAGGCCGTCGACCCGCAGCACGAAGTACAGCCCCTGCGCCGGCAACCAGGCGAACTCTTCCCGCATCACCGCGCCACCCTCCACCTCGGGGAAGAGCAGGCCGGCGACGATCAGGCCGTAGGCCGCCACCGCAATCGCGAGCCAGGACTCGTGGTTGCGGGCACTCTGCGGCATCAGCGCCGCAAGCAGACTGCCGACGAACGGAACGAGGACGAGTGAGGTGAGCAGCATCGGATCGTGGATCGGGCGGCGGGTCGATTCGGGGCAGTGTGGTTGGCGTTGCCGCGCACGCGTTGAGCATGCGCCAGGCGAGGGGAAAGCGCCCGGGCGAGAATAGCACAGCAACTTTGATGCCAGTATGAAGCCAAGTGTTGCGAACTGCCGCCGCGGCAGTCACAAGACCGTGCGCACAGCTTCTGCGCCATGGTGCCCGGCGCGGACTCTGACCAATTGGCGAACCTGCGCCTGAATTGGTCAAGGCGTGATCGCAATGGATGAATCAGGGGCACTGGATACTCGGCCGCTATCCGGGTCACTGCCTGCGACGCAGGATGCTTGGCAGATTTGCGCCAATCGCGATCCAGAGCATGAACTGCATGACTGCTGCGCACAGAGCGAACTCGTGCGGTGAGATGTCAAGCCAGCGACAAGTCATTGGCGCACAGGGGGGCGGGCCATCGCCGGCATCCGTGTCCCCCAGCGCGGCGGGCCGGCATGTTGGTCCGTCCAGACGCGCTCGCGCGACATCGGCCTCTTCCGCGGTAAAGAGTGGGACGGCGTAGCCCAGGGCCAGCCCCACCGCCCTGATCCATCCCCATTCGCGCCCAACGAGCTCTTCGTCATTGCGCTCGTAGGGGCCATATCCGGCCTGGTGCTTGGCATCCATCTTGACCTCTCTGAACTCGACGTTGCGCGGATCGGCCAGCACGGCGATGACCGGCAGCATCGTCAGCAGCAGCCACAACACCATCAGCCACGCCCGCGTGCCATTCCCTGAGAACGCCCAGTTGATGCAGTAGAACAGCTTTGCCCGCCAGGAACTGGCGGCACGCCACGCCATGCGGCGATAGACCGCGTTTGCGGGCCCCTTCTGCCCGACGCGTGCGAGCCGGTGCTCGACATCCACGTAGTTGCGACCGTCGAACGGCGAGGTCGCTTCGAGCAGTTTGGGAACGTTCTCGAACGCCGCGGCGCCGTTCCAGTCGCCGATCTCGATTGCGGTCATGTCCACGTAGTGGGGGAAGCGGTCATCGTCGAAGCCCCACACGCTGAGTTGGCCGACGCGGCAACGGCCGAGAAGGATCCTCGCCACCGCGCGGGGCTCGGCGTCGTCGATGCACTTGCCGCTGAAGGTGAGTTGGGCGGCATGCGTGCCTTCGAGTTCGATCCGCGATCCCTGCCCATACAGCCTGGCAATCGGTGCTCCGTCCGCTTGCGGGTCTGCCGCCCGATCGAGTTCAGCGGTGGCGAGACCAAGCTTGCCTGTGACGCGCAGATCGCGCGCCTTGAGGAGCGCTGGAGCTGCACCTGCACCTGATTTGCCGCCCGCGGGACGAATCGCGAGGCCGCGTAGATCTGCATCCCCTTTGATGCGGGCGTTATCGGCGATCAAGGCGGTTGTCGTGCAGCTTTCCGGTTCGCCATCGACGCCGGCGCGCAGATTGCCGCCTACGTCTGCATTGTCGAGAAGGATCTTGCCCTCCACTTCGCACCTGCCCAGGTCGATGCTGCCGCCGGTTTCGATTCCGCATACGTCGAGTGTGCCGGCAAGTCTGGCGCGTACCCCCGCGATGCCCTCCTTTCCGCGGTTATCGAAAGCCGGGTCGTCGTTCGGGATCTCGGCCCAGTTCCGTTCATATGTCAGGTCCCGACGAATGCGCTGGAGGAGGCGGGCCTCGGCATCCTTGCGCCAGAAGTGCAGGCCGCCGCCGACGCGCACGCCAGTGGCAATCAGGCCCCCTTCGGCAAACTCCCGGCGTCCCTTCCCGAGCTGGATGCCGGCCAGGTCGACGCCTGCTTCGACGCTCAGATCCTGTAGCAGGATGCCGCTGGCTTCGCTCGCGCATAGCCGGGGCACGAGCCGGTACTCATTGGTCTTAGCGTCGAGCTGCCATTGCGGCCAGGGTTCGACCATGGCGCGCAGGCGGCCGCAGCGACCGGTGATGTACTGGACCTCGCCGCCAATGCGCGCGGAAGAAAAGTCGATGTCACCATCGACGTGCGCCCCCGACAGCAGGACCACATCGTCGATACGGCTGCGGAAGCGCTCGTCCCGACGCGCGAACAGCGACCCCCGCAAGCGCAGGCCTTGGAGCAACAAGGATCCGGTGATCCGGCAACCATGGATGCAGGCGCTCCCTGCTTCGGCATGCTCGAGGCACAGGCTGCCCTGGAAGCGCGCGCGCCAGCGCTCGCTCTGGGCTGGATGCTGCGGCTCGCCGGAGCGCGTCGTCGCCGCTGCGCTCACTGCGCTGATGATCCGGACATCGGTCATGTCGGCCGCTATCCCCGGTGAAGACTGCTCTGCAGCGTTGACCCAGATCCCGTCCAGGTTCGCCTCCCAGGCGCTCAGCCCCCTGAGCACCAGACGGCGTCCGATCACCGTGCGTCGCGGGCCTTCGCCAGGACCTGCCTCCTTCGGCGTCCAGGCACGCAGATCGAGGGGGCCTGTGATGCGGGCGTGCGAGCAATCGAGCGCGATGTCGCCGTCCGGGTCGCCGCCGCCCGTCGCGCGCGGATGAATCTGCAGTCCGCGTGCCCGCAGCATCGTGCCGATCCGTGCGTGCTGGGCTCGGACGCGGCCGAACACGAGCAGCCGGTCTGCAAACAGCCCGCCTTCGGCAACCAGGCCCCAGAGGTCGAGCATCGCCTTGTGTCCTTCGCCCTCGATGCGATCCCGGTCGGTGCCATAGAAACGCGACTTGTCCAGGCGGAATGCGCCCTTGATCGTCGCGAGCCGTGCGCTCAACCGTCCAAGGAAGCGGCATTCACTGAAGTCCAGTGAGTGCTCGAACACGGCTTCATCGAGTATCACGTTATGGAGAAACTCGACCTCACGGAAACGGACCGGTGCTGGGTACGCGCCATGAAGCTTGACCGGACCCTGCACGCGCAGCCGATGCAAGCGGACACCGGCATCGGCTCCCTGTCTGACGGTCGGGTCCTCATCAGCGGCGGCGAGCGCGGCAATGCGTGCCATCAGGGTCGCTGCCGATACAGACTCGAGGTTTGCCTGCCGGTACAGCAAGGGCACGGGGGATGGCTGGTCGCGTACTTCCCAGTGCGGCACGGGCAAGCCATCTGTGCCGTCGATGACTTCATCGTCGAGCATCCAAACCTGGCCGTCGGAACGGACTTCGAACTCAGTCTTGTACAGGGCGTCCTGGTACCAGATCAGTGCCGAGAAGCGCGCGATCGCCTTTGGAGCGGCGGAGCTCCCAGCTTCACTCTGCTCGTCCGCCGAAGGCGGCGCGTCGCTGTCAAGCTCCTGAAGCTGGGTGCCGAACTCCTTGAAGGCTTGCTCGACGCCCTCTCGCGATGCCGCGGCCCCGCCTTGAGTTTTCGCCTCAGGGACTCGTCCTTCCGGCGGTGCGAGCGGGGCTGCCACTTCATCCTGCCGAGGCGGATCGCACAGGTCGACCGGATCAGGGTCATTGATGCCGCCGAGCGGCGGGTACTCGGGTAACTCCTGCTCTCTTATGAAGGCGTCGAGCGTCTGGGGAAGATCGTCGCGCCACCCAAGATCCTCAAACGTCCCCGGAAGGATGAACGGATGAATCAAGCCCCAGTCAGGATCGCGCTCTCCCCCGAGGAAGCTGACGAAGAAGCGCACATAGTCGCGGACTGCCTGCGAGTTCGTTTCGGTAGTCGTAGTCTCGGTCCCAAGCGCCGCGTCCAGTTTCAGGCCGGCACGGCGGTTGATCTCATTGATCGCGGCTACGGTCCAGTCGAGGACGATCCAGGCATCGTCCTCGACTGGACCGTCCAGCGGCGCGCGCGCCGCGAACAGGTAGCCTCGACCTGAGTCGTCTGATGGCTTGCCCGATTCGGCAGGATCCAAGGTGAAGCGGTACAGCGTCCACGCTCCTTCATAGAAGCAGAGCGGGCGCCGCGCGACCGTGCTGACCTTCAGCTTGGATCCGGCCGGACCTTCTCCGGCAGCCTGCAACAGATCCTTCACACCTCGCGTCTTGTGAATGTGGCTGTTGAGCGAGCTCGCAATCTCCGGGATCTCGCTGGCATCGACCGGGCTCCAGTCCTGCTCGTCAGACGGCAGATACATGATTCCGCTCCCCCGTGGTCGCAAACGATGCGGGCAGGACGTCCGGCTGTCTGCATGTACGGTTTCACGTTAGACACTCAGTGACCGCAGTACAAGCCAGCGACGGCTTGCAAGGCCGTGCTGGTGTTGCTGTCACGCGGTGCAGCCCTCGGAGGACTTTGGTCCCACGGATCCGAGCCCGCACCCCGCAGCCGCCTTCTCCATGCACTGATTTTGTGCACTGCACTCCGACTCCGCGCACCAAGATCGTGCGTGCTCAGAGTTGATGGAGCTTCATAAGCTCTTGAAATCTATAATTTCATGTCTTGGCATGGGGCTTGCTAGTCGATAACCAGCACAGCGCCAGGCCCGCCAAAGTTGGCGGGCCCATCGGGCAACGGAGTCTTGCGCTGAAGTTTCCTGCACCAAAGGTGCATACGACGCATGACTCTGGAGTTCGACATGGACAAGAAATCCTTCCTGCAGGCCGGCCATACGCCGACGCTGATCGCCGCCTTCCTCTATTTCGACCTTGCCTTCATGGTGTGGGTGTTGCTCGGGCCGCTGGCGGTGGGCATCTCGGCGGACCTCGGCCTGTCCCATTCCGAGAAGGGCCTGATGGTGGCGACGCCGGTGTTGGCCGGGGCGCTGCTGCGCATCGTCATGGGCGTGGCGGTCGACCGCCTGTCACCGAAGAAGGCGGCGATCATCGGCCAGGTCATCGTGATCCTGGCGCTCGCCTATGCCTGGGTCGCCGGCGTGCATTCGTTTGCCGAGGTGCTGGTGCTGGGCGTCTTCCTCGGCGTTGCCGGCGCGTCGTTTGCGGCGGCGCTGCCGCTGGCCTCGCGCTGGTATCCGCCCGAGCACCAAGGCACGGCGATGGGCATCGCCGGGGCGGGCAACTCCGGCACGGCCTTTGCCGCGCTGTTCGCTCCCGGCCTGGCGATGGCCTTCGGCTGGCACAACGTCTTCGGCATCGCGCTGATTCCGCTGGTGATCGTGCTCGTCGCCTTCTGCTTCATGGCCAAGGACGCGCCGGACGCGCCGCCGCCCAAGACCTTCGCCGAGTACCTGAAGGTGCTCAAGGACAAGGACGCGTGGTGGTTCATGTTCTTCTACGCGGTCACCTTCGGTGGCTTTGTCGGCCTGGCGTCCTCGCTGGTGATCTACTTCAATACCCAGTATGGGCTGGACCCGAAGATGGCGGGCTTCTTCACCGCCGGCTGCGTGTTCGCCGGCTCGCTGGTGCGGCCGATCGGCGGCAACGTGGCGGACCGCATCGGCGGGGTGAAGTCGCTCAGCGTGATGTATGTGTTCGCCGCGTTCTTCCTCGCCATCGTCAGCATCGGCCTGCCCGAGGCGTGGATGGCGCTGGTGGTGTTCGTGGGCGCGATGCTGGCGCTGGGTATGGGTAACGGGGCGGTGTTCCAGCTCGTGCCGCAGCGCTTCCGGCGCGAGATCGGCGTCATGACCGGCCTGGTCGGCATGGCCGGCGGTGTCGGCGGCTTCTACCTGGCGTCCTCGCTCGGCTATTCGAAGCAGGTTACCGGCAGCTACCAGATCGGCTTCCTGGTGTTCGCCGCGCTCGCCGTGTTCGCGCTGATCGGCCTTACCGCGGTGAAGACGCGCTGGCGCACCACCTGGGGCGCGGCCCACCTGACCGCGGCGAAGATCTGACGCCGCCCCGCCAGCCAGCGCAGCAACGGAGGCATCGTGGGCACGATCATCGACTTTCCCGAGTCCGGCGCGGTGGCGAACGCCGCACCGCGGCCGGCGCGGGGCGTGCCCGGCCTGCAGGTCAGCCTGGGCCATGCCAGCGCGCAGGGGCCGCGGCCGCGCAACGAGGACTTCGTCGGCGCCGCCACGCCCGAAGGCGAGGAGCTCGAGGCCAAGGGCATGCTGCTGGCGGTGGCCGACGGGGTGGGCGGCCATGCCCATGGGCGCGAGGCGGCCGAGCAGACGGTGCGCAGCCTGCTCGCCGACTACTTCTCGACGCCGCAGACCTGGAGTGTCGACAAGTCGGTCGACACCGTGCTCGGCGCCGTCAATCGCTGGCTGCTCGGCCAGTCGGCAAAGGCGCGCGAGTATGCCGGCATGGCGACCACGCTGACCGCGGTGGTGCTGCGCGGCCGGCGCTACCACGTCGCCCATGTGGGCGATTCGCGCGCCTACCGCTGGCGGGCGGGCGAGCTGCTGCGCCTGACCGAGGACCACACCTGGGCGCACCCCGAGTTCGACAACGTGTTGCGCCGCGCGATCGGGCTCGAGGCGCGCCTGCTGGTCGATCACGACGATGGCGAGCTGGCCGCCGGCGACCGCTTCGTGCTGGTGACCGATGGCGTGTGGACCACGCTCGGCGACGCCGGTATCGCCGCCGTGCTGCTGGCGCAGGCGGATGCCCAGCAGGCGGCCGATGCGCTCGCCCAGGGGGCGCTGCGCCGGGGGGCGACCGACAACGCCACTGCGCTCGTCGCCAACGTCGAGGCCTTGCCGGCGGACAAGCTGCGCGACCGCCTCGCCGACGGCCACCGCCTGCCGCTACCGCCGCGGCTCAAGCCGGGGCAGACGCTCGATGGCCTGCGCGTGGAGGAGGTGCTGCACGAGTCGCGCCTGACCCTGCTCTACCGCGTCACCCGGCTCGCTGGCGGCGAGGCCCTGGTGCTGAAGACGCTGCGCCCGGAGGCGGACGACGACGAGGCGGTGGGTGCGCTGGTGCGCGAGGAGTGGCTGGCGCGCCGGGTGCCGGGCAAGGGCTTTCCGCGCGTGTGCGACCATCCGCGCGCGCACCTGTACTACCTGATGAGCTGGCACGAGGGCGAGACGCTGAAGGCGAGCCTCGCCCGCGGCCACCGCTTTGAGGCGCACGAGCTGGTCGGCATCGGCCGTGCCTTGCTGCGCCGGGTGGCGGTGCTGCACCGGCTGGGCATCGTGCATCGCGACATCAAGCCCGACAACGTGCACATCGACCGCAGTGGCGAGCTGCGGCTGCTCGACCTCGGGGTGGCGGCCGCCGACGCCGAGGACCTGGCCGAGATCAACAACCCGGGCACGCCGTCCTACATGGCGCCCGAGCTGTTTGCCGGCGGCCAGGCCAACGAGTCGTCCGACCTCTACGCCTGCGGCGTCACGCTCTACGAGTTGCTGACACGCAAATACCCCTACGGCGAGATCGAGCCCTTCCAGCATCCGCGCTTCGGCGCTCCGGTGCCGCCGACGCGCTACCGCCCCGACACCCCCGAATGGCTCGAGAGCGTGCTGCTCAAGGCCTGCGCGCGCGAGCCGCAGGATCGTTTCGAGACCGCCGAGGAGTTCCTGCTCGCGCTCGAGCGCGGCGCCAGCCGCCCGCTCGCCACCCGCCGCCGCGTGCCCTTGCTCGAGCGCAATCCACGCCTGGCGTTGAAGATCGTCGCCGCGCTGTCGCTCGCACTCAACCTCGTGCTGCTGTACCTGCTCAGCCGCCACTAGAATCAGAGGCCCCGTGATGATTTCCGATGTGCAAGCAAAGACCGCGACCCCGTCCACGATGGAGACCCGAGCGACCTGCCCGTATTGCGGCGTCGGCTGCGGCGTGCTGATCGAGCACGATGGCGAACGCATCACCGGCGTGCGCGGCGACCCCGTGCATCCGGCCAACTTCGGCCGCCTGTGCACCAAGGGCTCGACCCTGCACCTGAGCGCCCGGCCGCAGACGCGGCTGCTGCACCCCGAACTGCGCCGCGCACGTGGCGAGCCGCGCCAGCGCGTGGGCTGGGACGAGGCCATCGCCACCGCCGCGGGCCGCTTCGCCGAGGTCATCAATACCCATGGACCGGATGCGGTGGCCTTCTACATCTCCGGCCAGCTGCTGACCGAGGACTACTACGTCTTCAACAAGGCGATGAAGGGCCTGATCGGCAGCAACAACGTCGACACCAACTCGCGCCTCTGCATGTCGAGCGCGGTTGCCGCCTACAAGCAGACCCTGGGCGCGGACGCACCGCCCTGTGCCTACGAGGACTTCGATCACGCCGACTGCATCCTGATCGCCGGCGCCAACCCGGCCTACGCCCATCCGGTCGCCTTCCGCCGCATCGAGGACGCGAAAAAGGCGCGCCCGCACATGAAGCTGATCGTGGTCGATCCGCGCCGCACCGACACCGCCGCCAGTGCCGACCTGCACCTGGCCATCCTGCCCGGTACCGACATCTGGCTGTACAACGCGATGCTGCACGTGCTGCTGGACGAGGGCCTGATCGATGCCGATTTCATAGCCGCCCACACCGAGGGCTTCGACGCCTTGCGCGAGCACGTGCGCGACATCACGCCCGCGGCGGCGGCCGAGGTCTGCGGCGTGCCCGCGGCCGACATCGTCACCGCTGCGCGTTGGTGGGGGCAGTCGGCGGCGGCGCTGTCGCTGTGGTGCCAGGGGCTCAACCAATCCACCCACGGCACCCACAACGGCACGGCGCTGATCGCGCTGTCGCTCGCCACCGGCAAGATCGGCAAGCCGGGCTGCGGGCCGTTCTCGCTCACCGGCCAGCCCAATGCGATGGGCGGGCGCGAGGTCGGCGGGCTGGCCAACCTGCTGTCGGCCCACCGCGACCTGGCCAACCCGGCGCACCGCGAAGAGGTCGCCCGCCTGTGGGGGGTGGATAGCGTGCCCGCCACGCCGGGGCTGACCGCGGTCGAGCTGTTCCAGGCCGCGCGCGAGGGCCGCATCAAGGCGCTGTGGATCGCCTGCACCAATCCGGCGCAGTCGATGCCCGAGCTCGAGTTGGTGCGCGAGGCCTTGCAGTGCTGCGACTTCGTCGTGCTGCAGGAAGCGTTTCGCAGCACCGAGACGGCGCCCTTTGCCGACCTCATGCTGCCGGCGGCGACCTGGGGCGAAAAGGAGGGCACGGTGACCAATTCCGAGCGCCGCATCACCCATGTGCGCCGCGCCCTGCCGCCGCCCGGCGAGGCGCGGCCCGACTGGCGCATCGTGTGCGACTTCGCGCGTGCGCTGGGGCCGCTGATCGGCAAGCCGCAGGCCACGTACATGTTCGCCTACGACGGGGTGGAGGCGATCTTCGCCGAGCACGTGGCGAGCACCGCCGGTCGCGACCTGGACATCACCGGGCTCGATTACGCCCTGCTCGACGCCGCCGGCCCGCAGCAGTGGCCATTTCCGGCCGCGGCGCGCGCGGCAGGGGCGGCGGGCCGGGCGCGCCTGTACGCCGACGGCTGCTTCCCCACCGCGAGCGGCCGCGCGCGCTTCGTGGTGCCGGTGCAGGCGAGCACGGCGGAGCAGGTCGATGAACGCTATCCCCTGCACCTGACCACCGGCCGCCTGCGCGACCAGTGGCACGGCATGAGCCGCACCGGCAAGGTGGCGCGCCTGTACAGCCATGTGGACGAGGCCCGCATCGAGCTCAACCCGGCCGAGCTGCAGGCCCGCGGCCTGCGCAGCGGCGAGCTGCTGCGGGTGTCGAGCCGGCGCGGCAGGCTGGTGCTGCGCGCGTACGCCTCCGACGAGGTGCGCCGCGGCCAGGCTTTCGTGGCCATGCACTGGGGGCGCAACGTGCTCGACTCGGGCGGCATCAACCTGCTGGTCGGCGGCGCGCTCGACCCGTTCTCGAAGCAACCCGAGCTCAAGCACACGGCGATCGCCATCGAGCGCGCCGAGCTGCCCTGGCAGATGCTGCTGATGCGCGTGGAGCGCGACGAATGCGCGGCCACCGAGCAGGCCGAGGCTCTGGTGCCGTGGCTGGAGCGTTTCGCCTACGCTTCGCTCGCGCTCGCCGGTCGCGAGCGCGCCGCGGTGGTGATGCGCGTGGCGCACGACCAGCCGATTCCGCCGGCCTGGCTGGCCGAGCTCGATGCCGTGCTCGGGCTCGATGACGAGTGCGTGGTGAGCTACGAGGATCCGCGCCGCGGCATCAGCAAGCGCGCGCTGATCGAGGACGAGCGCCTGGTCGGCCTGCGCCTGGCCGGCGAGACCCTGGCCGGTGCGTGGCTGCGCGAGCTGATGGTGGAGGCCCAGTCCACCGCTGCGCTGCGGCGCTGGTTGCTGGCGCCGCTGTCGGCGCCGCCCGCGGCGGCCGTGGGGCGGGGGCGCATCGTGTGCAACTGCCTGAACGTCTCCGAGAACGAGATCGTCGCCGCGATCGGCGCCGGCGCCGATTTCGATGCGTTGCAGGCGCAACTCGCCTGCGGCACGTCCTGTGGCTCCTGCGTGCCGGAGATCCGGCGCATGCTCACAGCACCGGTGCGGTGAGGTGGGCTGCGCGCGAGGCGGCGCGGAACCACCAGGGCTGTTCCAGCACCTCGGCCAGCGTCATCTCGCGCGAGCGCGCGAAGTCGGTCTCGAACATGGCGGCCATCTCGCGGCCAAAGTCCTCGTCCAGCACCCAGGCGGTGATCTCGAAGTTGAGGCGGAAGGAGCGGTTGTCGAGGTTGACCGTGCCCACCGCCGAGGCGCCGTCGTCGATCAGCATCGTCTTGCCGTGCAGGAAGCCGGCCTGGTAGCGGTGGATGCGCACGCCGGCCTCGAGCAGCGGGCCGACGAAGGCATAGGCGGCCAGCCAGGTCAGCAGGTTGTCGGGGCGCTCGGGAATCAGCACGCGCACGTCCACCCCGCGCAGCGCGGCGAGCTTGAGCGCGTTGAGCACCGACTCGTCGGGCACGAAGTAGGGGCTGGCGATCCAGGCGCGCTGGCGTGCCGCGGCCAGCGCATGCTGCACCATCAGGCTGGCGGTCTCGAAGCGGTCGGCGGGGCCGCTGGGCAGCATCAGGATCGGCACGCCGTTGGCGGCCGCGCTGGCGGGCTGCCAGTCGAAGTCGAGCACCTCGCCGCTTGCCCAGTGCCAGTCTTCGAGGAAGGACAGTTGCAGGCTGAACACCGCCGGCCCCGACAGCTTCATGTGGGTGTCGCGCCAGGGGCCGATGCGGCGGTCGCGGCCCAGGTACTCGTCGCCGACGTTGAAGCCGCCGACCCAGCCATGCTGGCCGTCGGCGACGATGATCTTGCGGTGGTTGCGGAAGTTGAGCTGGAAGCGGTTGCCCGAGCCCTGGGTGGAGTGGAAGGGGCGGACCTCGACCCCGGCGGCGCGCAGCTCGGCCAGGTAGCGCCGCGGCAGACGGTAGCTGCCGATCTCGTCATACAGGAAGTGCACCTTGACGCCGCTGCGCGCCCTGGCCTCGAGGCGGCGCTTGAGTTCGCGACCGAGCGCGTCGTCGCGCACGATGTAGAACTGCACCAGCAGGTAGTGCTCGGCGGCGTCGATGCCGGCCAGCATGCTGTCGAAGGCAGCCTCGCCGTCGATCAGCAGTTCGGCCTGGTTGCCGCCCAGCAGCGGCAGCTTGGCCAGGCGCTCCAGCACCTGCAGCTCCTGTTGCCGCGCGGGCAGCGCGGTGGCGTAGTCGTCGACGTGCGACATCTTCTGCGCGAGATCGCGATAGAGCCGGCTGTCGTCCTCGCGGCGGCCGATCACGTAGCCGTTGAAGCGGTTGCGCCCGAACACCCAGTAAGCCGGTACGGCGGCGTAGGGGAAGGTGCTCAGGGACACGATCCAGGCGACGGCGCCGGGCGCAGTGCGGGTCGACATCAAGGCGTCGATCGAGGACAGGATGCCGAGCGTGTGGGCGATGAAGACCGCCGCGAACACGGCACGCTTGCGGGTGATCGGCATGCGGGTGGCCTCTCGCTGTGCCGGCCTTCAGCCGGCGGCCGCGGCCTCGCCGACGATCACCACATGCAGGTAGCGCGGGCCGTGGGCGCCGAGCACCAGGCTGCCCTCGATGTCGGTGGTGCCGCTGGCGCCGGTGATGATGTTGACGTTGCGCGGCAGGCGCGCGCCGGCGATGGCCGCGGCGTAGTCGTCGAGGTAGGCGAGCACCTTGTCGGCGCGCACCATCACCAGGTGGTGCAGCGGCAGGAAGTTGGCGAGGATCGGCGTCTCGGCATCCGAGTGGAAGACCAGCGAGCCGGTCTCGGCGATGCCCCAGCGCGCGAAGCCCACGGCAAGGGTTTCGTCGGGCGCGACGCGGTCGTGGAGCTCGAAGCCCGACCAGTCGAGCGCCTGCAGCACGGCGGCCGGCTGCAGGGCGATCGCCGCGGGCAGGGCGCGCGCCTCGAGGTAGCGCGCCACCGCGGCGGGCAGCTCGGCGGCGTCGGCGATGCGCTCGGCGGTGGCCGCGACCTTGGGGGTGAGCAACCGGGCGATGAAGGCCTCCACCAGGTCGTCGGCGAGCAGGCCGGGGCGGATCGCCGGGAGCTCCTCGAGCAGGGCGTCGGCCTCGCGCCGCAGCGCCGCGGGGTCGGGCGTGCGCGGGCCGAGGGCGCCGCGCACGGCGTTGAGGATGGCTTCGCGCGCGCTCATCGTGCGTTCTCCTGATCCTTGAGCATTTCCATGAAGGTCCGCCTGGCCGGCGCCGGAAACTCGCGGTGCGCGGTCCACGCGCCCAGCCCCGGCAGGCCGCGCACCACGCCGCCGCGGCTGAAGAGCCGCATCATGCGCACCGCGATCGCCGTCCCCAGGCGATAGAGCCGGGGGCGCGAGGCGACGAAGGTGTGCAGCCCCAAACCGAAACGGACGGCGGTCGGCTCCAGCCCCTCGCGCCACGAGCGGTCGCGCCAGCCGCGCAGCAGGGTCGGCAGCGGGATTGCCACCGGGCACACCTCCTGGCACTTGCCGTTCATCGTGCACGCGTGCGGCAGGTCGCGGGATTGCGCCAGACCGTCGAACACCGGCGTCAGCACCGCGCCCATCGGCCCGGGATAGGTGCCGCCATAGACGTGGCCGCCGAGCTGGCGGAACACCACGCAGTGGTTCATGCAGGCGCCGCAGCGGATGCAGCGCAGCATCTCCTGCATGCCCTCGCGCAGCATGCGCGTGCGGCCGTTGTCGACCAGCACGATGTGGAATTCTTCCGGCCCGTCACGATCGCCGGCCTGCTTCGGCCCGCAATGGAAGGTGGTGTATTGGGTGACGTCGGCGCCGGTGGCCGAGCGCACCAGCAGGCGCAGCATGGCGATCGCATGGCCCATGCTGGGGACGAGCTTCTCGATGCCGGCGGTGACGATATGCACCCGCGGCGGCGTGGTGGTGAGCTCGGCGTTGCCCTCGTTGGTGACGGTGCAGGTGGCGCCGGTGTCGGCGAGCAGGAAGTTGGCGCCCGAAATGGCGACATCGGCCGACAGGAACTTGTCGCGCAGCTCGCGGCGGGCGCTGTCGACCATCGCCTCGATGGTCTCCTCCCGGTGCGGCACGCGGTGCAGGCGCTTGAACATCTCCGACACCTGCTCGCGCGTGCGGTGCATCGACGGCCACACGATGTGCGAGGGGCGATCGCCGCCCAGCTGCACGATGTGCTCGGCGAGGTCGGTCTCGATGCGCTCGATGCCGGCCTCGTCGAGCGCGTGGGGCAGGCCGATCTCCTCGCCCAGCATCGACTTGACCCGGGTGACGCGCTTCGCGCCGGCTTCCTTGCACAGGCGCACGACGATCTGTGAGGCCTCGTCGGCGGTCGCGGCCCAGTACACCTTGGCGCCGGAGGCGATCGCGTTGCGCTCGAACTCCAGCAGGTAGTGGTCGAGGTTGGCGATGACGTGGTCCTTGATCCGCTTGCCGCGCTCGCGCGCCGCCTCGAACTGCGGGAACTGGCTCATCGCCACCGCGCGCTTGCGCTCGGCGGTGCCGGTGGTGCGGTCGATCGCGATCTTCAGCGTGGGGTTGGCCAGCGCACGTTCGGCGCGGGCCTTGAAGGAAAGTGTCGCCTCTTCCATGGCTCAGTCCTCCTCGCCGATGGCCGGCCCGTCGCCCATGCCGGCGAGCACCTCGGCGGCGTGGAAGGCGCGCACGCTCGAGCCCTTGCGCTTGAGCTTGCCGGCCATGTTCATCAGGCAGCCGAGGTCGCCGCCGAGCAGCAGCTCGGCGCCGCTACGCTCGATGGCCTCGGCCTTCTCGCCGACGATGGCGTTGGAGATCGCCGGATACTTGACGCAGAAGGTGCCGCCGAAGCCGCAGCACACGTCGTTGCCTTCGAGCGGTTTGAGCGTGAGCCCGGCGACCTGGCCGAGCAGGGCGCGCGGCTGCTCGTGCACGCCGAGCTCGCGCAGGCCCGAGCAGCTGTCGTGGTAGGTGAAGCTGCGGTCGAGCTTCACGTCGGCCGGCGCGTAGCGCATCACGTCGACCAGGAAGCTCATCAGCTCGTGGGTCCGCTCACCGAGCCGGCGTGCGCGCTCGGCCCAGGCCGGATCGTCGGCGAGGGCCTCGGCATAGTGCGCGCGCGTCATGCCGACGCAGGAGCCGGAAGGCGCGACCACGTCGTCGTAGCCCTCGAAGGTGTCGATGAAGTGACGCGCCAGCGTGGCCGCGTGCGCGGTGTCGCCGCTGTTGAAGGCGGGCTGGCCGCAGCAGGTCTGCGCCTGCGGGACCTCGACCCGGCAGCCGGCGTCGCGCAGCAGCTTGAGTGCGGCAAAGCCGACGCTGGGGCGCATCGCATCCACCAGGCAGGTGACGAAGAGCGCGACGCGCGGCGCGGTCGGGCGTGATTCGCTGCGGGGTTCGATCATGCGGTGAGCCTCCAGGTTGTCCGTACGACTGTCCGGCCCGGGGCTGCACGCAGATGCGCATAAAAACGCGGGCATGGCGGCCGTCGCCGCCATGCCCGCGCCACCCGAAGCGCGAGCCTCGGATATTACCCTTTCTACGTCAGGTGCTCAGGGCACCGAGGACTTCATCGAGCATCTTTCGGGCATCGCCGAACAGCATGCGGTTGTTGTCCTTGTAGAACAGCGGGTTGTCGACCCCGGCGTAGCCCGAGGCCATGCTGCGCTTCATGACGATGGAGGTGCGCGCCTTCCACACCTCGAGCACCGGCATGCCGGCGATCGGGCTGGCCGGATCCTCCTGCGCAGCCGGGTTCACGATGTCGTTGGCGCCGATCACGATCGCGACGTCGGTGTCCGGGAAGTCCTCGTTGATCTCGTCCATCTCGAGCACGATGTCGTAGGGCACCTTGGCCTCGGCCAGCAGCACGTTCATGTGGCCCGGCATGCGACCGGCCACCGGGTGGATGGCGAAGCGCACGTTGATGCCCTGGCCGCGCAGCACATTGACGATCTCGCACACCACGTGCTGGGCCTGCGCCACCGCCATGCCGTAGCCCGGCACGATGACGACGTTCCTGGCCTCGCGCAGCAGCTCGGCGGTATCCACTGCGCTGATCGGCGTGACCTCGCCGGCCGGCTCGGCGCCGTCGGCCGCCGCCGCAGGGGCGCCGCCGCCGGAGCCGAAGCCGCCGGCGATGACGCTGAGGAAGTTGCGGTTCATCGCCCGGCACATGATGTAGGACAGGATCGCACCCGACGAGCCGACCAGCGCGCCGACGACGATCAGCAGGTCGTTGCCGAGCATGAAGCCGGTGGCCGCCGCCGCCCAGCCGGAGTAGCTGTTGAGCATCGAGACCACCACCGGCATGTCGGCGCCACCGATCGCCATCACCATGTGCACGCCGAAGGCAAGGGCGATCACGGTCATCACCAGCAGCAGCGTCACGCCGACGCCGGTCGAGTGCGTGTTGAGGAACCAGTTGCCGAGCAGGATCACCAGCACGAGGCCGAACAGGTTGAGGAAATGCCGCGCCGGCAGCAACAGCGGCTTGCCGCCGATCTTGCCGGAGAGCTTGCCGAAGGCGATCAGCGAGCCGGAGAAGGTGACCGCACCGATCAGGATGCCGATGTAGATCTCCACCTCGTGGATGGACTTCTCGGCGGCGGTGGGGAACACCAGGGAGGTGTCCACGTAGCTCGCGAAGCCCACCAGGCAGGCGGCCAGGCCCACCAGGCTGTGCATCAGCGCGACGAGCTCGGGCATCTGCGTCATCTGCACCTTCTTGGCGGCGTAGAGGCCGACGGCGGCGCCGATGACGAGGGCGATGACAATCCACGGGACGCCGGCCAGCGACACCTGCGGGCCGAACACGGTGGCCAGCACCGCGATGCCCATGCCGACGATGCCGAACAGGTTGCCGCGGCGAGCGGTCTCTGGGTGGGCGAGCCCGCCCAGGCTGAGGATGAAGAGGATGGTGGCGCCGATGTACGAGACAGTGGCCATGCTTGAGGTCATTGTCTTCTCCTTACTTGCGGAACATCGCGAGCATGCGACGGGTGACCGCGAAGCCGCCGAACATGTTGACGGCGGTGAGGGTGATGGCCACGAAGGCGAGGATGCCGATCAGGCCACCGGGACGGTCAGTGGCCCCTTCGGCCAGCGGCGGTGCGATCTGCACCAGGGCGCCGATCGCGATGATCGACGAGATGGCGTTGGTGACGCTCATCAGCGGCGTGTGCAGCGAGGGCGTGACGTTCCACACCACCATGTAGCCGACGAAGCAGGCCAGCACGAACACCGTGAAGTGGGTGAGGAAGCTGGCCGGGGCGTACAGGCCGACGAGCAGGAACAGCAGCGCGCCGACCCCGAACACGATGGCCAGCGACTTGACCGACATCGGTGCGCCGGCGCCGTGGCCATGGCCCTTGGGGGCGGCGATCGGCGCGGCGGACGCCTTGGGCTTGGCCGCTGCGGCGGGCAGCTTGGGCGGCGGTGCGGGCCAGGTGAGCTCGCCAGCCTTGATCACGGTGAGGCCGCGGATCGCGTCGTCGTCGAAGTTGACGACGATGTTGCCGTCCTTGGCCTTGCACAGCTCCTCGGTCAGGCGCAGGAGGTTGTTCGAGTACAGGGTGGACGACTGCTTGGCCAGGCGGCTGAGCAGGTCGGTGTAGCCGATGATGGTGACACCGTGGCGCACCACCGCCTCGCCGGGCACGGTCAGCTCGCAGTTGCCGCCCTGTTCGGCAGCGAGATCGACGATCACGCTGCCGGGCTTCATGCTCTGCACCATCTCGGCGGTGATCAGCTTGGGCGCGGGCTTGCCCGGGATCAGCGCGGTGGTGATGACGATGTCGGCATCCTTGGCCTCGCGCGCATACATGGCGCGCTGCGCGGCCTGGAAGCCCTCGCTCATGACCTTGGCGTAGCCGCCGCTGCCCGCGCCTTCCTCGTCGTAATCGACCTTGACGAACTCGCCGCCGAGCGACACCACCTGGTCGGCGACTTCGGCGCGGGTGTCGTTGGCGCGCACGACCGCACCCAGGTTGGCCGCGGTGCCGATCGCCGCCAGGCCGGCCACGCCGGCGCCGGCGATGAAGACCCTGGCCGGCGGGACCTTGCCCGCGGCGGTGATCTGGCCGTTGAAGAAGCGGCCGAAGGCGTTCGCCGCCTCGACCACCGCGCGATAGCCGCTGATGCCGGCCATGGACGACAGCGCGTCCATCTTCTGCGCGCGGCTCAGTTGCCGCGGCAGGCAGTCCATCGCCAGCACGGTGGCCTTGCGCGCCTGCAGGGCCGCCATCAGCTCGGGGTTCTGCGCCGGCCAGACGAAGCCGATCAGCGTGGCACCCTCGCGCAGCAGCGCGACCTCTTCCAGCGCCGGCGGACGCACCTTGAAGACGATGTCCGCGCGCCCCAGCAGCTCGGCTGCGGTGGGCAGGACCTCTGCGCCGGCGGCGCGGTAGTCCTCGTCCGAGAAGTTGGCCGCTTCGCCGGCGCCGCTTTCGACCGCGACGGCGAAACCCAGCTTGACCAGCTTGGCCACGACCTCGGGAACGGTCGCCACGCGCTTCTCAGCGGCGAAGCTTTCCTTCGGGACTCCGATCAACAGACTCATGATCGCGACTCCTCACGGGTTTGGGCCTGGAACCGGGTGGACGTCGCACCGGCGGCGCGGGGGTGCAGGCCAGCGGCGGCTGTCCTCGGGTTTGGCGCGCTCCCGGGCTGGAGCGCGAGGCGGGGGCCACGAAGCGTGGTCCCGCGAGCCATGGTCATATGCATTGGGTTATCCATGTTGTTTTGTTGAGGGTGATGCCGGCGCACTTGCGCACTCCACAGCATGCGCGGGCCGCAGCTGAGGGCGAAGTTGGCGCCGGTGGCGAAGGTGGCTTCCGCTGACGCCCGTTCGAGCTTGAAACCGGTCGCTGGCTCAGGATCGCCTCGCCGCCCCAATGGGATCTGCGGAAGGATCCTGGTGTCAAGCATTTCGTTCGGGATCGCCGGCGCGCCGGCAGCGCAGGCCGCCGATCGGCCGCAGGGCAGCACAACCGGGGGAGCAAAGGTGGCAGCGGAATCATCGAACATGACGAAGGCAGTGTGGCGCTGGCGCCGCATGGGCGGCGTGGCCGTCGCCATCGTGTTGCTGGCTGCGGGCGGCACCTGGCACCTGATGCTCAGCCCCTGGGGCTACGAGCCGCCTGCAGGCCTGGCGCCGATCGAGGAGGGGGTGCCGCATCGCGTGTTCGCCTTCGGTACCTTGCGCAATCCGCTGGTGCGCGGCCTGGTCATCGGCCGCCACGCACCCACCCAGGCGGCGGTGCTGCCAGGCCATGCCAAGGTCGGCCTGGACGTGAGGCCGCAGCCGGGCGCGCAGACCGCGGGCGAGGTCTTCGTGGTCGAGGCCGGGGAACTGCGCCGCCTCGACCGCTACGAACGCCTCGGGCTGCGCTACGAGCGCGTCGAGCTCGAACTGGAGGACGGTGGCCCGGCCTGGGTCTACCGGCGGCTTGCGCGACCGTGACAGGGGCGCAATGCCTGGCCGGCCTCGAGGCGGAGGGGCGATCTGGCAAAGGAGCGGGGACACGAGCGGGCAGGCACACGAGAAGGCAAAAAAGCCGCCCGGTATGATCCGGGCGGCATCGTCGCGAGCGCGGGCCGCCAGGGCCCGGCGCTGGCAGGGCGCGATCAGGCGGCCTTGGCGGCAGCCGTGGTCTTGGCCGAGGTGGCCTTCACGGCTTCGACAGTGGCTTCGGTCGCGGCGGCGACGTTGGCTTCGGCAGCTTCGGCAACCTGCTTGGTGGCCTTGCTGACGCTGTCATAGACGTTGCTGGACAGGGCCATCGCCGACTTGATGGCGGCGAACACCGGCTCGGAGCCAGCCGGCGCGGTCTTGGCAGCGCGCTCCAGGGTGTCGGCGAAGGTCTTGTTGATCTCGGCGACCTGGGCTTCGAACAGCTTGGTGATCTCCTGCTGCGCTTCGCTGGTGATCTCCTGCACGCTGCGGCCGTAGGCGATGGCCTTGTCCAGCATCGGCTGGGCCAGCGAGGCCTGCAGCGCGATCAGCTCTTGCGGGTTCTTGGCCGACTGCAGGCTCTGGACGGCGGTCAGGCTGTCTTCCAGCGCGCTGCGTGCGGCGTTCACGTTGAGGGCGCTCAGGCGCTCGAACTGGGCGAAGGCCTTGTTGGTCAGCGTGGCGAAGGTCTCGATGCTGGCCTTGTGGGCGGTGGCGAAGTGCTCGCGGGTGGCAATGGCGCTCATGGTGGATTTCCTTGATTGGGTGGTTGAGGGTTAGGGGTGATCGGAACTCGGGATAAAGCCGCCTAGTGAAAATGGTGCGGCGCAACATGGTTCCCAGTATAGGCCGGTTGTTCCTGCTGTCAAGGCCCGGAGGCCGAGATCGATATGGCTAAGGAATTTCTTGTGCAACGCAGTATATTTGACCTTGCGCCTATTGCAGACGCATGACGTGACGCGCTTCGTTATGATCCTGAATCGGGCCGTGAGCGATGCCCGGCCTTCGCAGCTCGCGGGTCTTGTGGGCCCCGTCTGCGCTCACTGGGAGATGGGTGGTGCGCAATCCCGTGCGGGAACTGAAGCAGCCCCCGTGGCTGCACACTGCCGAAGGCGGCGTGCGCCGCGTCGGCGTCGAGCTCGAGATGAGCGGCTTGCGGCTGGACGAGCTGGCGGCCTGCGTGGCCGGCTTCCTGGGCCTCGCGGTGCATAGCCGGGGGCGCTACGAGCGGCTGCTCAAGGGCGACCGGGCGGGCGACTGGGTGGTGGAGCTCGATTTCGACCTGCTCAAGCGTCTCGGCCGCGAGGCGCGTGCGGCGGACTCGCTGGCGGGCGAGCTCGAGCGCTCGGCCGAGGAGGCGCTGGCCTGGGTGGCCGAAGCGGTGGTGCCGGTGGAGCTCATCAGCCCGCCGCTGGCGCTCGAGCGCCTCGGCGAAGTCGAGGGCTTGATCGCCCACCTGCGCGCAGCGGGGGCGAAGGGTACCTCGGACAGCCTGATCAGTGCCTTCGGCATGCAGCTCAACCCCGAGCTGCACGACACCGGCGCGCGCTCGATCACCGCCTGCCTGAAGGCCTTCCTGTGCCTGTACGACTGGCTGTTTGCGCGCGCGGACATCGACATCGCGCGCCGCGTCACCCGCTATGTCGATCCTTTCCCGCTCGACTATGCGCGCAAGGTGATCGCGCGCGGCTACTGGCCTGCGCTCGGCACGCTGATCGACGACTACCTCGCCGACAACCCGACCCGCAACCGCGCGCTCGACCTGCTGCCGCTGTTCCTGCACCTGGACGAGGCGCGCGTGCGCAAGCTGGTGAGCGACCCGCTGGTCAAGCCCAGGCCCACCTTCCACTACCGCCTGCCCGACTGCGACATCCACCTGCCCGACTGGGGCCTGTACCTGGCCTGGAACGACTGGGTGGAGGTGGAGCGGCTCGCCGCGGACGAGGCCAGGCTCCAGGGCTGCTGCGCGGCCTACCTCGAGCACCTGTCGCGCCCGCTCGACCGCCTGCTCGGCGACTGGGTCGCCGTGCTCGAGGCCGAGTGGCTTGGCGAGGCTTGAGCGGCATGCCCGAGAACCCGAAGCCTAGGAGGAAAAACACATGAACGCCGTGGTACTGGCGGTGGTCGTCATGGTCGCCTTGTCCATGATGCGGGTCTCGGTCGCCTTTGCGCTGGTGCTGGCGAGTGTGGTCGGCGGGCTCGCGGCCGGCATGCCGATGAACACGATCGTGCAGGCCTTCAACGATGGCCTCGGTGGCGGTGCGGGCGTGGCGCTCGCCTACGCGACGCTGGGCGCCTTCGCCGTCGCGCTGTCGCAGACCGGCATCGCGCAGCGCCTGTCGGCGCGGGTGGTCGCCCACGTCAACGCCAGCGGGCGCACGCAGCGCGAGATGGCGGTGGTGAAGTGGGGCATGCTCGGCTGCCTGGTGCTGGCCGGTTTCGCCGCCGAGACGGTGGTGCCGGTGCACATCGCCTTCATCCCCATCCTGGTGCCGCCGCTGCTGCACGTGATGAACCGCCTGCAGCTCGACCGCCGGCTCACCGCCTGCGCCCTCACCTTCTCGATCACGATGATGTACATGGCGGTGCCGGTGGGCTTCGGCACGATCTTCCTCAACGACATCCTGATCGGCAACATCAACCAGGCTGGCGCGGCCGAGGGACTGGCGGTGAGCACCGCACAGGCGCCGCTGGCGATGCTGATCCCGGCGCTGGGCATGGTGGCGGGGCTGGCCATTGCGCTGTTCAGTTATCGCGGCAAGCGCCAGTACGCGGACCGCCCGGTCGCCGGCGAGCACCGCCTGGAAGCGGACACCCGCCTGACCCGCCGCCAGATCGCGCTGATCGTGGCCGCACTGGTGTCGGCGCTGGCGGTGCAACTGTGGACCGGCTCGATGGTGTTCGGTGGCCTGGTGGGCTTCGGCTTCCTGTCGATGAGCGGCGTCATGCGCTGGCGCGACCAGGACGACGTGACCACCCAGGGCATGCGCCTGATGGCGCAGGTCGGCTTCATCATGATCGCCGCCGCCGGCTTCGCCGCGGTGATGAAGGCGAGCGGCGAGATCCCGGCGCTGGTCAGCGGCTCGGTCGAGCTGATCGGCGACCAGCGCGGCGTCGCCGCCCTGGTGATGCTGCTGGTGGGCCTGTTCATCACGATGGGCATCGGCTCGTCCTTCTCGACCGTGCCGATCATCGCCTCGATCTACGTGCCGCTGGCACTGGGCTTCGGCTTCTCGCCGCTGGCGGTGATCGCGCTGGTGGGCACGGCGGCGGCGCTGGGCGATGCGGGCTCGCCGGCCTCGGACTCGACGCTGGGGCCCACCGCCGGGCTCAACGCCGACGGCCAGCACGACCACATCTGGGACACGGTGGTGCCGACCTTCCTGCACTTCAACCTGCCGCTGATGGCCGCGGGCTGGATCGCGGCGATGATCCTTTAGTTTGGGGGCAGGCGCCGGCCGGCGTTCGCAGCGCCGGCGCGCGGACCTGCCTCAGGCTGCCGGAGCGAGTGCGCGCAGATCCGCCAGCAGCGCGTCGACGCTGGCGGGCAGGGTGTCCCAGCCGCACATGAAGCGCGCGCCGCCGGCGCCGATGAAGGTGTAGAAGCGCCAGCCGCGCTCGCGCAGGCCGGAAAGCACGAGCGGAGGCAGTTCGCAGAACACGCCGTTGGCCTCGACCGGGAACAGCAGCTTCGCCCCCGGCACCTGCTGCAGGCCGCTGGCCAGGCGCTGCGCCATCGCGTTGGCGTGGCGGGCGTGGCGCAGCCAGGTGTCGTTGTCGAGGATGCCGAGCCAGGGCGCGGACAGGAAGCGCATCTTCGAGGCCAGTTGCCCGGCCTGCTTGCAGCGCCAGGCGAAGTCCTCGGACAGCTTGCGGTCGAAGAACACGACCGCCTCGCCGACCGGCAGGCCCATCTTGGTGCCGCCGAAGCACAACACGTCGACGCCGGCGCGCCAGGTGATGTCGGCCGGCGCCACGCCGAGCGAGGCCACGGCGTTGGCGAAGCGGGCGCCGTCCATGTGCACCCGCAGCCCATGCGCGCGCGCGCAGTCGGCGATCGCGGCGACCTCGTCGGGCCGATACACGGTGCCGACCTCGGTGCTCTGCGTCAGCGTCACCACGCGCGGCTTGGGGTAGTGGATGTCGCTGCGGCGGGCGATGACCTCGAGCACCGAGGCGGGCGTGAGCTTGCCGTGCTCGCCTTGCGCGGGCAGCAGCTTGGAGCCGTTGGAGAAGAACTCCGGCCCGCCGCATTCGTCGGTCTCGACGTGGGCCAGCTCGTGGCACACCACGCTGTGATAGCTCTGGCACAGCGCGGCGAGCGCGAGCGAGTTGGCGGCGGTGCCGTTGAAGACGAAGTAGACGTCGCAATCGGTGTCGAAGAGCTGGCGCAGGCGGTCGGAGACCTGGCGCGTCCAGTCGTCCTCGCCGTAGGCGGGTGCGTGGCCGGCGTTGGCCGCCGCGAAGGCCGCCATGGCCTCCGGGCAGACACCGGCGTAGTTGTCGCTGGCGAAGTGCTGCATGGGATCAGGCGACGTCCTTCAGGTTCAGGTCCAGCGGCTCGCCGCTCTCGGCGGCGCAGGCGGCGGCGGTGAAGATGACGTCGGTCGAGGAGTTGAGCGCGGTCTCGGCCGAATCCTGCACCACGCTGATGACGAAGCCGATCGCCACCACCTGCATCGCCACGTCGGCGTCGATGCCGAACAGCGCGGTCGCCATCGGGATCAGTAGCAGCGAGCCGCCCGCCACGCCCGACACGCCGGCTGCAGCCAGGCCGGACACGATGCACAGCAGCAGCGCCGTGGCGAAGTCGACCGGGATGTTCAGGGTGTGGGCCGCGGCCAGCGTCATCACCGAGATCGTGATCGCCGCGCCGGCCATGTTGATGGTGGCGCCGAGCGGGATGGAGATCGAGTAGGTGTCCTCGTGCAGGCCCATGCGACGGCACAGCTCGAGGTTGATGGGGATGTTGGCGGCCGAGCTGCGGGTGAAGAATGCGGTGACGGCGCTCTCGCGCAGGCAGGTGAGCACCAGCGGATAGGGGTTGCTGCGCAGCTTCCAGAACACGAACAGCGGATTGACGACCAGCGCGACGAACAGCATGCAGCCCACGATCACCAGCAGCAGGCGGCCGTAGCCGAGCAGTGCGTCCAGGCCGGTCTCGCCCATGGTGGCGGCGACCAGGCCGAAGATGCCGAGCGGGGCGAAGCGGATCACCACATGCACGATCTTCGACACCGCGTCGGCCAGATCATTGACCACCTTGCGCGTGCCCTCGCCGGCGTGGCGCAGCGCGATGCCCAGGCCGATCGCCCACGCCAGGATGCCGATGAAGTTGGCCTCCATCAGCGCGCGCACCGGGTTGGCGACCACGTTGAGCAGCAGGTTCTTGATCACCACCAGGATGCCGCCCGGCGGGTTGCCGGCGACGGCCGGTGCGTCGAGCACCAGCGTGGTCGGGAAGGCGAAGCTGGCGAGCACCGCCACCAGCGCGGCGGCGAAGGTGCCGAGCAGGTAGAGGATCAGCACCGGACGGATGTGGGTGGGCTGGCCCTGCTTGTGGTTGGCGATGGCCGCCGCCACCAGCACGAAGACCAGGATGGGCGCGACCGCCTTCAGTGCGGCGATGAAGAGGTCGCCGAGCAGGGCGACCGACTTGGTGGCGCCCGGTGCGATCAGCGCCAAGGCGATGCCGAGGACCAGACCGATGGCGATCTGGGAGATGAGGCTCATGCGCATCACGCGCTGCAGAGCCGTGGGGGTTGCGGTGGTCATCTGGGTGTCTCCTCGTGGATGACGTTGTGGTTAGGGACGCCGGGTGAGGCGTGACCCGGGCACATGCGGGATGGGCTGCGCCGGGTCGGGGGTGAGTCGAAGATGAGTCGGTGGTGCGCTTGTCTGGCGGCGCTCAGCACTCGGGGAAGCTGACGGCGAGGCCGCCGCGCGAGGTCTCCTTGTACTTGTCGAGCATGTCGCGGCCGGTGTCGCGCATGGTGCGGATGACCTGGTCGAGCGAGATCGCGTGCGCGCCGTCGCCGCGCAGGGCGAGCTGGGCGGCGTTGATCGCCTTCACCGAGGCCATCGCGTTGCGCTCGATGCAGGGCACCTGCACCAGGCCGCCGACCGGGTCGCAGGTCAGGCCGAGGTTGTGCTCGAGGCCGATCTCGGCCGCGTTCTCGACCTGCTCGGGGCTGCCGCCGAGCACTTCGGCCAGGCCCGCCGCCGCCATTGCGCAGGCCGAACCGACCTCGCCCTGGCAGCCGACTTCGGCGCCGGAGATCGAGGCGTTCTTCTTGCACAGCGCGCCGACCGCGGCGGCGGCGAGGAGGAAGTTCTCCACGTCGGTTTCGCTGCTGCCGGGCATGAAGTGCATGTAGTAATGCAGCACCGCCGGGATGATCCCGGCCGCACCGTTGGTGGGCGCGGTGACGACGCGGCCGCCGCCGGCGTTTTCTTCGTTGACCGCGAGCGCGTAGAGGTTGACCCAGTCGAGCGCGGCCATGGTGTCGCTGATCAGGTTGCGGCCGGCGGCACGCTCGCTCAACTTGTGGTGCAGTGCGGCGGCACGGCGGCGCACGTTGAGCCCGCCCGGCAGCACGCCTTCCTGGGTGATGCCGCGATCCACGCAGGCGCGCATCACGTCCCAGATGCGCTTGAGTGCGGCGCGGGTCTCGTCCGTGCTGCGCCAGGCGGATTCGTTGGCCAGCATCAGCTCGCTGATGCGCAGGCCATGGCGGCGGCACTGCTCGAGCAGCTCGGCGCCGGTGTCGAAGGGATACGGCACGACGACCTCGGCCTCCGCCGAAGTGCCCGACTGGGCCTGCGCCTCGTCGACGACGAAACCGCCGCCGACCGAGTAATAGGTGTTCTCGAACACCACGCCGCCATCGCCATCAGCGCCATGGGCGATCAGGCGCATGGCGTTGGGGTGGTAGGGCAGGCTCACCGGCAGCAGGCGCATGTCGCGCGCCCAGTCGAAGGGCACGGTGTGCGAGCCCATCAGCTTCAGTTCGCCGTCGAGCTTGACCAGGTCGACCGCGTCGATGACGAAGTCGGGATCGACCGCGTCCGGGCGCGCGCCCATCAGGCCGGCAATGACCGCACGATCGGTACCGTGGCCGATGCCGGTCGCCGACAGCGAACCGTAGAGCTTCACCTCGATCCGGCGCACGCTGTCGAGCAGGCCTTTCTGCGCCAGCGCGGCGGCAAAATCGTGGGCGGCGCGCATTGGCCCGACGGTGTGCGAGCTGGACGGGCCGATGCCGATCTTGAACAGATCGAGGACGCTGATGGACATGGACGGCTCCTGATGAAAATCCGTTGTTGATTTAATGAATCTAATCTAGAAAATGTTTATCACTGCATCAAGGCATTTTCCATTGGCGCCAGAGCCGACTCAATCGATTGTTTTTCACACTGGCTTCAGAAAATCTAAATCATGAACCCCGCTACACCCTCCCAGGTCCATACCCGCCTGCGCGTCTTCCTGGCGGCCGCCCGCCATCTGTCGTTCACCCGCGCGGGCGAGGAACTGCACATCACCACCGGTGCGGTCAGCCAGCAGATCAAGCTGCTCGAGGACTGGCTCGGCCAGCGCCTGTTTCGCCGCCTGCCGCGGCGGCTGGAACTCACCGACGCCGGCAACCGCCTGCTCGCCGCGGTCGACCCGGCCTACGCCGCGGTGGAACTCGCCATCGGTCGCCTGCGCGGCGGCGCGCTGAGCGGCGTGGTGCGGGTGCGCACGCTGCCCTCCTTCCTCGCCACCTGGCTGGTGCCGCGGCTGCCACGGCTGATGGCGCGCTTTCCGCAGATCGAGCTGCAGGTCGAGGCCGAGGACAGCACCTATTCGCTGCGCGACGGCGAGTTCGACCTCGCGATCGACCTCAACGACGGCACCTACCCCGGCTTCCAGAGCACGGTGCTGCTGGAGGAGGAGATCTTCCCGGTGTGCTCGCCGCGCCTGCTGGAAGGACGTCCGGCGCTGGACTCGCCCGAGGCCCTGCAGCATTACCCGCTGCTGCACGACATGACCGCCTGGCGCGGCAGCCCGCCTTACGCCGAATGGGAGCGCTATCTGCGCGCGATCGGCACCCCCCAGGTCGAAGTGCGACGCGGCTACATGTTCAACCGCAACCACATCACCATGCAGTGTGCGATTGCCGGCATGGGCGTGGCGATCGCGCGCCGCACGCTGATCACCGACGAGCTCGACAGCGGCCGCCTGGTGGCGCCCTTTGCGCAGACGGTGGCCACCGGCAAGCGCTACTGCCTGGTGTACTCGGCCGGCGCACTCGCCGACCCGCGCGTGGCCACGGTGCATGACTGGATCCTGGGCGAGGCGCGCGGCGCCGACGCCTGATACGCGTCGGCGCACGGCGCCCCGGGTCGCCGTCAGCCGATCATGTGCCCGGGCAGCCACGTCACCAGTCCGGGGAAGAGGTACAGCAGCACCACCGCCACCACCATCAGCAGGAAGTAGGGCAGCGCGTAGCGGGCGATCACTGTCATGTCGCGCCCGGTCAGGCCCTGCAGCACGAACAGGTTGAATCCGACCGGCGGCGTGACCTGCGCCATTTCCACGGTGACGACGACGAAGATGCCGAACCACAGCGGATCGATGCCCGCGCTCTGGATGGTCGGCATCAGCACCGCCATGGTCAGCACCACGATCGAGATGCCGTCGAGGAAGCAGCCGAGCAGCACGTAGAAGATCGCCAGCGCCACCAGCAGCATCGCCGGGCTGAGGCCGAGCGCACCGATCCACTCGGCGAGGTGGCGCGGCAGGCCGATGTAACCCATCGCCAGGGTCAGGAAGGCCGAGCCGGCGAGGATCAGCGCGATCATGCAGTACAGGCGGGTGGCACCCATCAGCGCGGCGATGAAGCTCGCGCGATTCAAGGTGCGCTGGCTGGCGGCAATGATCAGGCTGCCGATCACGCCGATCGCCGCCGCCTCGGTGGCGGTGGCGATGCCGCTGTAGATCGAGCCGAGCACGCCACCGATGAGCAGGATCACCGGGATCAGGTTCTTCGACGCGCGCACCTTGCTCATGAAGTCGGTCTTGAGGTCGGCGGGCGGGATCTTGTCCGCATTCATCAGCGACCACACCACCACCCAGCCCATGAACAGCGTTGCCAGCAGGATGCCGGGCAGCACACCGCCGATGAAGAGCTTGGAGATCGACACGTCGGCCGCCACCCCATACACGATCATGATGATCGAAGGCGGGATCAGCAGTCCGAGGGTGCCGGCGCCGGCGAGGGTGCCGAGCGCCATGGATTCGGGATAGCCGCGGCGTTCGAGCTCGGGCAGCGCGATCTTGCCGATGGTGGCGCAGGTCGCCGCCGACGAGCCCGACACCGCGGCGAACAGCGTGCAGCCGATGATGTTGGTGTGAAGCAGGCGTCCCGGCAGGCGCTCGAGCCAGGGCGACAGGCCCTTGAACATGTCTTCCGACAGCTTGGTGCGGAACAGGATCTCGCCCATCCACAGGAACAGCGGCAGCGCGGTCAGGGTCCAGCTCGAGCCGTGGCTCCAGATCGCCACCGCCATGCCGTCGCCGGGCGCGCGCGGGGTGAAGCCGAGCATGCCGAGGATGCCGATCGCCATCAGCGCCAGCCCGATCCATACGCCGCCGGCGAGCAGCGCCAGCATCAGGCCGATCATCACGGCCGCAATCATCAGTTCCATGGCGCGCTCCTCATTCCATGCGCGCGGCTTCGCCGCTGTGGGTGGCGAGTCGCGCCGGTGCGCGGCCCAGCGTGGTCATCACCAGGTCGTCGATCAGCGCGATCAGCAGCACGACCGTGCCGATCGCCATCGACAGCTGCGGAATCCACAGCGGCGTGGCGTCCACGCCCTGCGAGATCTCCTCGAATTCGTGCGACTGCCACACCAGCCGCAGCGCATAGAAGGCCAGCATCGCAGCGACTGCGGTGGCGGTGGCGAGCGAGAACCACTCCAGCGCCGCGCGCAGCCGCGGGCCGGCCCGATCGAGCACCAGGCTCACCCGGATGTGCTCACCGTGCTTGAAGGTGTAGGCCAGGGCGAGGAAGCCGCAGGCCGCCATGGCGTAGCCGGCATAGTCGTCGGTGCCGGGCAGGTAGATGCCGAGCGGACGGCTGAAGACGCCGGCGCCGACCAGCACCAGCGTGGCGATCATGCCGATCGCGGCCAGCGCGCCGGACAGGCGGTACAGGGAATCGAGGAACGCTCTCATGGGCGGTCTCCTGAACAGGAACGGCCCCGCCGCTGCGGGGCCGATGCGGCATCAACCGATTACTTGAGCTTGCGGTAGGCGTCGAGGATCGCCTGGCCGTCGGGACCCGCCTTCTCGACCCACTCGGCGGTCATCTTCTCGCCGACCTTGAGCAGCTCGGCCT
>NZ_DAOMPS010000004.1:0-155124 GCF_035444905.1 Thauera sp. | reverse complement strand
CTAACCGCAAATCAGAAGATGGCGCTTGAATCGTTCCGCGCAGCGGCGGGCACCTTCGGCGGTCTTGACGAACAAGGCAACTTCAACGGCCTGCATTTGAGCCAGTGGCGGCCCGTGTTCTACCGCATGAGTCCCGCCGATTCGGACGCAGCGAAGAAAAAGGCTTTCGAGCGCGCACGCAAAGACTTGATCGAACTTCAACGTATCGAAGTCGAAAACAACGTTTATCGGTTGGCAGGCGATACCGCACCGATTGAAGAAAAGTGCATTGCCGAAGTGTTGAAGGCCGCACGCGACAAGGCGACAGGACAGCGACAAACCGGCGACATGTCCCGCGTCGCATCCCTGCCGTTGGGGGACGACAGCGACACACTCCCTTTAGGGAGTGTCGCATGTCCCGCTGATGCGATAGCCGATTTTTCAAATGCCAACAGCCGCCCCATGTGGGCACCGAATTTCAAAAGGTGATCGTATGTTCAAGCCCGAAGCGTACCAACTCGACGAAGCGTTTTTGCGCGAAGTGAATCAAGCCCTTGACGCAGTAGCGCGCGAACTTGGCGGCGTGCCGACGCTGAAAAAGCAATTCGCATCGCATCTTTACTTCGAACGTAAAACCGTCTTCGACGTAGCCGCAGCCGCCTACAACGCAGCGCGCAAGGTGTATCCGTATGACGTATCAACGAAGGTCGCGCGCTATATCGCTATGGAATGGCCGAAAGACCCCGAAGTAGTCGCGCACCTGCTGGCGATGAACGAAGGGTTCGAAAGCGGCCAATACACCGTCAGCAAGTCGCAGTTTTTCGACTTCGTTTGCCGCTGCATCGAAGACATAAGCAAAGGCCGCATGGCGAAAGAAAGACGGCAAACCATCGTCGAACTGGCGACGCTTCTTTGCCAAGTTCAAGGCTGGAAATTTGAGGAACAGACCCATGAAAAATAGTACCGATTTGCACGCCGACGGCTGGCAAGGCCGCGTCACTGTTGAAGATGACGTGGAACCCCCCATGCCCAAGCAATACGCCCGCGCCAAGCTGGCGACTTCGACCGACGTAAGCCGGGAGCTTGCCAAGCTGTACCGCGAAGCCCGTAGCGGTCGAATCGACGTTGCCGACGCTTCGCGCCTTGCCAACATGCTTTCGATTCTGTCGCGCATCCTGTCGGACAGCGAACTTGAATCGCGCATCGAAGCTTTGGAACAACGCGGGGGCTTGCACTGATGGCACGCATCGGACTTAAAGCCCGGCTGTCGAAACTGGAAAAGCAACGTCGCAAGGCGTCGCCGAACCGGGTTCTTCACTACAACCCCGCCGACCTTGCAGGCGGCCCCGTAAGCGCCGACTTGCCCGTTCGTGTTGTCGGGTACTGGCGGAAGGGTGAAAACCCCGCCAGCGGGCCGCTAGGTGCCTTCGCGGGCCGGTTCGCCCTTATGCCCGACTTCGGTTCGGCTGCGGAATGGGAAGCGGCGGCGGAACGGCAGCAAAAGGAACTGTTGGCAACGGCCCGCAGCCGCACCAACGAACCGGCGACCGAAGCGCCCGATATTGTGGGCACCATCGCCGAAGACGTGCCCGCACCCATGCGCAAAGGCGAAAAGGGCGCGCGTTTCGTTGAACTGGCAGACGGTCGCACCTTCGACCGCACAACCGGCGAATTCGTCGAATAAGGGGGCTGATGACGCGAACCGTTCAGGCGTCGGCGCATTCCGCGCCGCAACCTTCGAAGGAATTTCACCATGAACCAAACGACCAACGCCGCAGCCCCGGCATACACGAACAGCCTTGTTCAGACGCCGCAAGCAAGCGGCTTTCTTGAACTGGCCGCAACCGAAACGGGCCGAAAAGCCTTCCTTGGCGACCCCGAAAAGTTCGACAGCGACGTAGGGCCGGACATTCTGAACGCACAAATCGCGCTGCGGGATGGCGTCGAAACCATCGCCCGACTGTTGAAGGACGAAACCCGCAACGAAGTTCAGCGGCACGAAGTCGCGGGCGTTGTTGCCGCGCGCACCGTGGAAGCCTTGGAAAAGTCGAAAGCCGCCATCGAGCGTCGGGCCGAACTGCTGTACAGCGACGGCGTAGCGCAGGCCGAACGGGAGTTTTCGCCCCGTGCCAGCCATGCCGCGCTTGAAAGCGAAATTCGCAGCTACATTCGGGAGCTTGCGAACAAGGCCGACGGCCCTTCAAAGATTCGTGCGGCCATGCTCGAAAGCAAGGACGTTGCCGCCGTCATCTTCCATTCGCCCGGCTTCCTTGTGGGCATAAACCCCGAAACGCATTCGAAGCTTCGTTTTGAAGCGACCGAAAAATGGTTGCCCGACGCTTACAAGCGCATGACTAGCAGCATTGCGCTTTCCGAACTTGCGCCGAAGTTCGCCAAGGCTGCGAACAGCGTTCGAAACAGCTTCTACAACCCCACACTTGCCGCGAAGGCTTCGACCCGCGTTCAGTTCTAACCGAACCCCAGTGCCATGGGACTTTTGCCCGGCCTTCGTGCCGGGTTTTTTTCGCCCGACTTCGGCGGTGTTCGGCAGCTTGACGGTTTATACGAAAGGCGATACGTGCGAAAATGCCCTGTTTAGTGCGGGCGCTTCCAGATCATCGGCCTAGGGTATCGAAAAAATTTGCGGGTATCCAAGCGGGTATCAATCCCTAAAGAATGGCTGAAAGCCCAATAGAATCAAGAGGATACACGCGATATGCTGCTGATGATCGACAACTACGACAGTTTCACCTACAACCTCGTGCAGTACTTCGGCGAGCTCGGGGCGCAGGTGAAGGTGTTCCGCAACGACGAAATCACCCTCGAGCAGATCGCCGCCCTGCGGCCCGACCAGCTCGTCATCTCGCCTGGCCCGTGCTCGCCCGCCGAGGCCGGCATCTCGGTGCCGGCGATCAAGGCCTTTGCCGGCAAGCTGCCGGTTCTCGGCGTCTGCCTCGGCCACCAGAGCATCGGTGCGGCCTTCGGCGGGCGCATCGTGCATGCGCAGAAGCTCATGCACGGCAAGACCTCGCCGGTGCATCACCTCGACGCCGGGGTGTTCCGCGGCCTGCCCAATCCGCTCACCTGCACGCGCTACCACTCACTGGCGATTGAACGATCCAGTCTGCCCGACTGTCTCGAAATCACTGCATGGACGGACGACGGCGAGATCATGGGTGTGCGCCACCGGACGCTCGACGTCGAGGGCGTGCAGTTCCACCCCGAATCCATCCTCACCGAATGCGGCCACGAGCTGTTGCGGAACTTCCTCGAGCGTGGCGACCGCATGCCCGCCGCAGCCTGAACGCATGGCCAGAGAGCACGACATGACAATCACCGCCCAGCAAGCCCTGCAACGCACGATCGAGCATCGCGAGATCTTCTTCGACGAGATGCTGTCTTTGATGCGCCAGATCATGGCCGGCGAGATCTCGCCGGTGATGACGGCCGCCATCCTCACCGGCCTGCGCGTCAAGAAGGAGACCATCGGCGAGATCACCGCCGCCGCCACCGTGATGCGCGAGATGTCGACCAAGGTCGTCGTCAGCCCGCCGCATGAGCACTTCCTCGACGTCGTCGGCACCGGCGGCGACGGCTCGCACACCTTCAACATCTCCACCGCCACCGTCTTCGTCGCCGCGGCGGCCGGTGCGCGCGTGGCCAAGCACGGCGGGCGCAGTGTGTCGTCCAAGTCGGGGGCGGCCGATGTGCTCGAGGCGCTCGGCGTCAATCTCAACCTGACGCCCGAGCAGGTCGCGGCCTGCGTCGAGGAGACCGGCATCGGCTTCATGTACGCGCCCAACCATCACAGCGCGATGAAGAACGTCGCCCCGGTGCGGCGCGAGATGGGTGTGCGCACGATCTTCAACATTCTCGGCCCGCTGACCAACCCGGCGGGCGCGCCCAACACGCTGATGGGCGTGTTCCACCCTGACCTGGTCGGCATCCAGGCCCGCGTCATGCAGCGCCTGGGCGCCCGGCACGTGCTCGTCGTGCATGGCCTGGACGGCATGGACGAGGTCAGCCTGGGCGCGGCGACCCTGGTCGGCGAACTCAAGGACGACAAGGTCACCGAGTACGAGATCCACCCCGAGGACTTCGGCCTGCAGATGGCCGGCACACGCAACCTGCGTGTGGCCGACGCCGAAGAATCACGCGCGGTGCTGCTCGGCACGCTCGAGAACCGCGAGGGGCCGGCGCGCGAGATCGTCGTCTTCAACGCCGGTGCCGCCCTCTACACCGCCAACCTGGTCGGTTCGATCGGCGCTGGCATCGTGCGCGCGCGCGAGGTGATCGCGAGCGGTGCGGCGCGCGCCAGGCTCGACGAGTTCGTGCGCTTCACCCGCCAGTTCGGAGGCGCGGCGTGAGCGACATCCTGAACAAGATCTGCGCGGTCAAGGTCGAGGAGGTTGCCGCTGCGTCGGCGCAGACCCCGCTCGCACTCCTGCGTGCCCAAGCCGAGGCGCAGGCACCGGCGCGCGATTTCGTCGCGGCGATTCGCAACAAGCACGCCGGCGGGCAGTCCGCGGTGATCGCCGAGATCAAGAAGGCGAGCCCGTCGAAGGGCGTGATCCGTGCCGATTTCCATCCCGCCGAGATCGCCGCCAGCTACGAGGCGGCCGGCGCCGCCTGCCTGTCGGTACTCACCGATCGCCGCTTCTTCCAGGGCGCCCCGGAATACCTGCAGGCGGCCCGCGCCGCCTGCGCGCTGCCGGTGCTGCGCAAGGACTTCCTCGTCGACCCCTACCAGGTCTTCGAGGCCCGGGCGATGGGGGCCGATGCCATCCTGCTCATCGCCGCCTGCCTCGATCTGGCCCAGATGCGCGACATGGAGGCGCTTGCCCAGGCGCTCGGCATGGCGGTGCTGGTCGAGGTGCACGATGGTGCCGAGCTAGAGCAGGCGCTGCAGTTGCAGACGCCCCTGATCGGCATCAACAACCGCAACCTGCGCACTTTCGAGGTCTCGCTGCAGACCACGCTCGGGCTGTTGCCGCGCATCGCCAGCGGCGCGGCCGGCCGCATCGTGGTCACCGAGTCGGGCATCCTGCGCGCCGCGGACGTCGCCTTGATGCGGGGCAACGGGGTGCACACCTTCCTCGTCGGCGAAGCCTTCATGCGCGCGGCCGATCCGGGCGCCGAGCTGAAGGCCTTGTTCGCGGGCTGATCGCGCGGCATGACGGCGCCGACGGACCACAGCGACCCCGCGCGCGCGCCACAGTCCAGGGCGCCGCGCCGCGCGCGCCGCTGGCTGGCGAGGCTGGCCGGGGCCTTGGCCCTGGCGGGCGTCGCCGTTGGCGGCGCGGCAGCCTGGCTGCTCGGTACCCAGTCCGGCCTCGATGCCGCGCTGGCGCTGGGGCAGCGCGCCACCGACGGCGCCTTGCGGGTAGACAAGGCGCGCGGCCGCCTGCTGGGCGGCTTCGAGGCGGCTGCGTTGCACTACCATACGGCCGCGATGCAGGTCGATGTGCGCGAGTTCGTCTTCGACTGGCAGCCCAGGGCGCTGTTCGAGCGCCGGCTGGTGATCGAGCGCCTGGCGGCGGCGCGCATCGATGTCGCGCTGGCGCCGTCGGACGAGCCGCCACGCGAGGATCCGCTGCCGCAGCCTGAGTCGCTGGAGATCCCGCTTGCCGTCGAGCTGCGCGCGCTCACGCTCGGCGCCCTGGCGCTGCGCGAGCTGACCGGGGCCGGGGCCGCCGTCGATGAAGGCGCTACCAACGAGGGGGGCGGTGATGAGGTCGCCGACGAGGACGGCGCTGTCGACGGGGCCGGCCCGGTGCAGGAGGCCGCCAAGGCCATCCAGGGCGCCGAGGACGCCGTCACCGATCCCGAGCGCGCGGCCAAGGCGGCGGCAGAGATCGCCGCCGGGCAGGGGCTGATACTGTGGGACTTCAGCGCGGCGCTCGACAGCGATGGCCGTCATCACCGCCTGCAATCGCTCGCGCTGAGCGTGGCACAGGGCCGGGTCGAACTTGCCGCTGGCCTCGATGGCCGTAGCCCCTTTGCGCTCGACGGTGCGGGCAGCTTCGTCGGCGCGGTCGAGGGGCGCGCCCTGGCGGCCCAGCTGGCCCTTACCAATACCCTGATCGAGCCGCGCCTGCGCGTGGACGCGCAGAGCGAAGGCCTCGAGGCGCGGCTCGAGGCCGATGCCGAGAGCTTCGCGCCGATGCCGCTGCGCCGCCTGTCGCTGCGGGCCGGCGAGCTCGACCCGGCCGCCTTCGCGGCGGGCGCGCCGACTGCAGCGCTCAGCCTCGAGGCCGAGCTGGCGCCCGGGGCGGACGGGCAGAGCCTGCTCGCCGGCCCGCTGCGCGTCGTCAATCGGCTGCCGCAAGCGGCCGACCTTGGGGGCCTGCCGCTGCTGAGCCTGGAGGGGGTGCTCGACTGGCGCGAACAGGAGCTGGCGATCGATGGACTCGACATTCGCCTGCCGGCCGAGGGGCGCGTTTCGGGCCGGATCGCGTGGCGCCCGCCGGTGACCGAGATGCCCGGCGAGAAGGGCGCAGAGGCGGTGGAAGAGGTGCAGGAGCCGGCTGACGGGGCGCAGATCCAGGCGGCGCAGGCGCCGGGCAAGGAGGCGGAGCGTTTGCCGGCGCAGCACGGCAAGGCGGCCACCGACATCGGTTTCGGCCAACTGGTTGCCGCGCTCGAACTGGCGGGCATCGATACTCGCGCGCTGGACACCCGCCTGCCGCAGCAAGTCCTTGCCGGGCGCATCGACGCCGAGGCGGACGAGATCTACCAGCACGCCCGCGTGGGTGTCGATGTCGGCAGCGCGCGCATCGATCTCGAAGCTTCGTTGCGGGTGGAGGCGCCGGGGGTGCAGCCCGCCGGGGAGGGCGGTGGTGCGTCGCCGGACGGTGCGGTGGAGGCCCATGCGGACGGAAACGTGGCGCCGGACGGCGCCGCGCCGCTGCGCCGATTCACCCTCAGCGCCGGCTTGCGCGGCGTCGAGCCGCGCGCCTTCATGCCCGAAGCGCCCGCCGCGCGTCTGAACCTCGATCTGCAGGCCGAGGGGGAACTGCCGGCCGCCGGCCTGCCGCAGGCGGCGCAGCTGCGCTTCGCGATCGTCGACAGCCTGCTCGAAGGCCTTGCGCTCAGCGGCGAGGGGCGGCTGCGGCTCGAGGGCGAGCGCCTGCCCGAGGTCGAGCTGGCGCTCCAGCTGGCGGGCAACCGCCTGCGCGCGAACGGTGCGCTCGGCGCGGCTGCCGACCGCCTCGCGCTGAATCTCGACGCCCCGGCGCTGGATGCGCTAGGCCTCGGCCTGGCGGGCCGCGCAGGGGTGCAGGGCGAGATCGGCGGTGCGCTCGAGGCGCCTGCCGGCACCCTGCAGTTCTTTGCCGAGGCGCTGCGCCTGCCGGGCGAAGTGCGTCTTGCCGGCATCAACGGCGTGGCGCGGCTGGATGCCGGCGCCGACGGCCCATTCACGGTGGCGCTGGGCCTGTCTGGCCTCGGCAGCAGCGCACCCGGCGCGGAGCCCCAGCCCGACTGGCTCGCCAGTGCCCGTCTGGCGGCCGAAGGCACGCGCGCGGCCCACCGCATCGAGCTCGAGCTGAACACGCCGCCGACCGAGGGCGTGGCCGATGTGCTGAGCGCACAGTTGCAGGGCGGCCTGGTCGAGGGCGAGGCCCTGCGCTGGAGCGGGCGACTCGTCGCCCTGCAGAGCGCGGGGCGGGTCGCCGCCCGCCTGCTCGCCCCGGCGACGCTGGAGCTTGCGGCGGACGCAGTGCGCCTGGGCGCGGCCGAGATCAATGCCGGCGACAAGGGTCGCATCCGCCTGCAGGAGACCGCCTGGTCGCCGACGCAGAGCGTGCTGCGCGGGGATCTCAGCGGCCTCACCCTCGAGCTCGAACCGCGTCGCGCCGACGGGCAGTTGCGCCGCGGCGCGGACCCGCTGGTGCTGGGCGCGCGCTGGGACCTGAACGTGGGCCGTACGCTGGACGGCGAGGCGCGGGTGTTCCGCGAGTCGGGCGACGTACGCATCGAGGGCGAACTGCGCACCCGCCTCGGCCTGGAGCGGCTCGAGGCGGTGCTCGTGGCGCGCGGCGACCGTCTCAATCTCAACCTTGACGTGCGCGGCAGCGAGTTCGGCAGCGTGGTGGGCGAGGCCGGCCTGCGCGCGCAACGCAGTGCCGACGGCATCTGGAGCGTGCCGCAGGAGACGCCGATCAGCGCCTCGGCCCGTCTCGACATGCCCTCGATCACCTGGCTTGGCCGGCTCGCGCGCGAGAACGTCGAGACCGCCGGCCGCATCAACGGGGCCTTCAGCGTGACCGGCACGCTGGCCGCGCCGGTCGCCAGCGGCACGGTGAATGGGCGCGAGCTCGGCTTCACCCTGATCGACCAGGGCATGATCCTGTCCGGTGGCGAGTTCGATCTCGCCTTCGACCAGGACCGCGTGCGCCTTACGCGCCTCGAGTTCGTGTCACCCAACCGCGTGCTGCCGCGCGAGAACCGCATCCCGCTCGCCCGGCTGACCGCCACGCCGGGCCGTTTCACCGCCAGCGGCGAGCTCGCGCTCGACAGCGGTGCGGGTGACTTCCGTTTTGCCGCCGACCGCCTGCCGCTGCTGCAACGCGACGACCGCTGGATGCTGCTGTCGGGCCAGGGCACGGCGCGCAGTACCTGGAGCTCGCTGGTGCTGGATGCGGATTTCCGCGCCGACGCCGGCTACATCGAGTTTGCCGAGGCGCTGCCGCCCAGCCTGTCGGACGACGTCGTCGTCCTCGGCCGCGACGAGGTTAGCGAGGGCGGTGGCTTCGCCCTCAATGCCGACGTCCGGGTGGGGCTGGGCGATGCCCTCTATCTGTCGGCGATGGGGCTGGAGACGCGCCTTGCCGGCGAGCTGCGCATCCGCCTGCAGCCCGAGCGGCCGCTGATGGCGGTCGGCACGGTGTCCACCGTCGGTGGCAGCTACCGCGGCTATGGCCAGAACCTGGTGATCGAGCGTGGGGTGGTGAACTTCCAGGGCCCGCTCGATGCGCCCGGGCTCAACATCGTCGCGCTGCGCAAGGGGCTGGAGGTGGAGGCGGGGGTGGCGGTCACCGGCAGCGCCAAGCGCCCGCAGGTGCGCCTGGTGTCCGAGCCCAACGTGCCGGACCCCGCCAAGCTGTCCTGGATCGTGCTCGGCCGGGCGCCCGACGCCGCGTCCGGCGCCGACCTCGGCCTGCTGCTGCCGGCCGCGGCCGGCCTGCTGGGCGGCCCAGGCGGCGGCATGACCGAGGAACTGTCGCGCAGCCTGGGCTTCGATTCCTTCTCGATCGGCCAGGGCGAACTCACCAGCACCACCCGGACCGGCACCAGCCGGGTGCTCGGCAGCGGCTCCACGGTCGCCAGCGGGCCGACCGTCTCCGGCCAGGTGCTGAGCCTGGGCAAGCGCCTCGGCCCCGACCTTTTCCTGTCCTTCGAGCAGAGCCTGGGTGGCGCCGCCACGCTGGTGAAGCTCAGCTACCAGTTGTCGCGCCGGCTGTCGGTGGTGGCGCGGGGCGGCACCGACACCGCGATCGACCTCAATTACGGTTTTTCCTTCCGCTGACGTCGTGTCCAGCCCCGCTGGGCGTACGATGGCGCAAACGTGGGCGGGAGCCGCATGGTCGCGCGCGCCGATGGAATGAACGCGCACATTCATGGTCTGTAGCGCTGGAACCCCTTTCCAATGGAGTGGCTGAATGACTGAAAACAAGCAAGACCCCGGCCTCGAGACCGCCATTTTCGGTGGCGGCTGCTTCTGGTGCCTGGAGGCCGTGTTCGACCTCGTCGACGGCGTCGACTCGGTGGTGCCCGGCTATTGCGGCGGGCATGTGGCGGATCCGGAGTACCGCCAGGTGTGCAGCGGCGGCACCGGCCATGCCGAGGTGGTGAAGGTCGACTTCGACCCGGCGCGGGTGAGCTACCGCGAGCTGCTGGAGACCTTCTTCCTGATCCACGACCCCACCACGGTCGATCGCCAGGGCAACGACATCGGCCCGCAGTATCGCTCGGTGATCTTCGTCACCAGCGATGAGCAGCTGCATGAGGCGCTCGCCTTCATCGAGGAGCTGGGCGAGCAGCGCGTGTATCCGAAGGCCATTGTGACCCGGGTCGAGCGTGCGCCCACCTTCTGGCCGGCCGAGATCGAGCACCACGACTACTATGTGAACCATAGTGACCAGCCCTACTGCCAGTACGTGGTCGCGCCCAAGATCGCCAAGTACCGCGGCAAGCTCGCCGAGCGCCGCGGCCGCCACGGCGGTTAGAATGCCGGCTTTCATCCAACGCAGGAGACACGCATGACCCAGACCACCACCGCCAGCGGCCTCGTCATCGACGAGCTCGAGGCCGGCAGCGGCGACACCGCCGAGAAGGGCAAGATGGTGTCGGTGCATTACACCGGCTGGCTCACCGACGGTCGCAAGTTCGACTCGAGCAAGGACCGTAACGACCCCTTCAACTTCCCGCTCGGGGCCGGCCACGTCATCCGCGGCTGGGATGAGGGCGTGCAGGGCATGCAGGTGGGCGGCAAGCGCAAGCTGACGATCCCGCCCGCGCTCGGCTACGGCGCGCGCGGTGCCGGCGGCGTGATCCCGCCCAACGCCACGCTGGTGTTCGAGGTCGAACTGCTCAAGGTGCTGTGATCGGGCCCGGTGTCGGCGGCGCCGGCGCCGGCTTGCCGGATCGGGTGTCAGGCCGGGGCGCAGCCGGTCCGGGCAAGGGCTTGAAGGGGCAGACATGAAACTCGACCAGTCGCAGCGCAACCTCCTGAACCTGTTGCAGAAGGACTCCACGCTCAGCACCCAGGTCCTTGCCGAACGCATCGGCATGTCGCCGACGCCGTGCTGGCGGCGGGTGAAGGAGCTGGAGGAAGCCGGGGTCATCCGCGCCTATGTCGCCCTGGTCGACCGTCACAAGGTGGGTCTGGGCACCTGCGTGTGGGTGCGGGTCAAGCTCAAGCAGCACAGCGCCGACGTGCTCGACCGCTTCGAGCGGGTGGTCAAGGGCTGCCAGGAGGTCGTCGAGTGCTACGAGCTGCTGGGCGAGACCGACTGCCTGCTCAAGCTCTACCTGCCGAACCTGGAGGCGCTGTCGACCTTCATGCATGACTTCCTGCTCAAGATCCCCGAGATCGACGTCACCCACTCGGCGGTCGCGCTGCGCGAGATCAAGAACGAAACGGCCCTGCCGCTGTAAGCGGTCAGGGCCGTTTTTCGGATCATCGCGCCTGTGCGGCGCGAGCCGGGTCAGAGATTGCTGACGAAGACGATCAACACGCCCACCGGTGCCACATAGCGCGACACCAGGTTCCACACGCTGAAGCCGAACTCGCCAAGGCCGAGCTCCTTGCGCACGCTGTCGCGGTCCAGGCACCAGGCGGCGAACAGGATCGCGCCCAGGCCGGTCAGCGGCAACATGAACTTGCTGGTGAGCTTGTCGAGCAGGTCGAACACGTTGAGGCCGATGATGGTCACATCGCTCCACAGGTTGAAGGACAGGAGCGCGGCGATGCCCAGCGCCCAGGTGGCGATGCCGGCGACCACGGTGGCACCGGCACGCGACAGTGGCGTGCGTTCTTCAACCAGCTCCACCACCGGCTCGAGCAGCGAGATCGCCGAGGTCAGCGCGGCGAAAGTCAGCAGCAGGAAGAACATCGTGCCCAGGATCGCGCCACCGGTGATGTTGCCGAAGGCGATCGGCAGGGTGACGAAGATCAGCCCCGGGCCGGCGGCCGGATCGAGGCCGTTCGAGAACACGATGGGGAAGATCGCCAGACCGGCGGCGATCGCGATCGTCGTATCCATGATCACCACGGTGCGCGCGGTGCGCAGCAGGTTGACGTCCTCGCCCAGGTAGGAGCCATAGGCCATCATGATGCCCATGCCCAGCGACAGCGTGAAGAAGGCATGGCCGAGGGCGGCCAGCACCACCTCGCCGGTGAGCTTGCTCCAGTCCGGGTTGAACAGATAGGCCACGGCCTGGCCGAAGCCACCGGTGGTCATGCCATAGCCGACGAGGATGAGGAGCAGTACGCCGAGCGAGGGCATCAGCAGCTTGGAAGCGCGCTCCAGACCACCGGCCACGCCCATCGCCACGACGCCGATGGTCAGCGCCATGAACACCGTGTGCCAGGTCAGCAGGCTGCCGGCGTTGGCGAGAAAGGCGGTGAAGGCATTGGCCACCGCGTCCTTGTCCATGCCGGTGAAGCCGCCCGTCATCACATCACCGGTGTAGGACAGGGCCCAGCCGCCAATCACGCTGTAGAAGGACAGGATCAGGAAGGCGCCGAGCACGCCGGTGACACCGATCAGCGCCCAGGCGCCGCTGCGGCCGTTCTTCTTCGCCAGCTCGCCCATGGTGTTGATCGGGTTCTTCTGGCCGCGGCGGCCGATCATCCATTCGGCAACCAGGATGGGCAGGCCGATCATGGCGATGCACAGCAGGTAGACCAGCACGAAGGCGGCCCCGCCGCTCTGGCCGATCATGTAGGGGAACTTCCAGATGTTGCCGAGGCCGACGGCGGAACCGGTGGCGGCGAGCACGAAGCCCATCCGCGAGGTCCATTGACCATGGGTATGTGCCTTGGCCATGTCATCGCACCCCGTTCGTGAGCAGGAGGGGGGGCAGCGGGTAGGGCACGGGCCGGGCCGGCCTGATGGGCCGCCGACCGCGCAGTGCGGCAGAGTGGGTCATGCTTGTCTCCTCAGTATTTTCGCGCTTGTGACGCGGTGGGCATGTGGCTTGTGGAAGGGGCGGATTCTAGACGTTTCGGTGCCTGCGACCCAAGTGTGGATCTCGAAGCATGTCGACACGCCTGCACTGCCTGCCTTCCCCAGTCATGCCCTGCCTTGTTTTGTCTGCGGCCATGGCTGGCAGCTTGGACGGCATGGATCGTAAATCCTGATGTGAGGAAAAATATTCCTTATATCGATCTCCCCAGCCGCTATAACGAAAAAACTTTCCACGCGAGCGCTCTAGCATTCCGGTCCATGACCCGCGCTGCGGGCCCAGCACCAAACACAACCCCACTCACGCACAGAGGAGACAACGTCGGCCCGTCGGCTGCCCGCGCCAACCGCGCTTCGCATGCCGACTGGCGACGGTTCACATCACCATGTCGAACACCTTGCCCAACGTCAGCCTCGACGACAAATACACCCTCAAGACCGGCCGCGCCTGGATGACCGGCATCCAGGCCCTGGTGCGCCTGCCGATGATGCAGAAGATGCGTGACGAAGCCGCCGGGCTGAACACCGCCGGCTTCGTCACCGGCTACCGCGGCTCGCCGCTCGGCAACGTCGACCAGGAGTTCTGGAAGGCGAAGAAATACCTCGAGCCGATGCACATCCGCTTCCAGGCCGGCCTCAACGAAGATCTTGCCGCGACCTCGGTGTGGGGTACGCAGCAGGTCACGCTCGACCCCAACGCCCAGTACGACGGCGTGTTCTCGATCTGGTACGGCAAGGGCCCGGGCGTCGATCGCACCGGCGACGTCTTCCGCCACGCCAACGCCGCGGGAACGTCGAAGCACGGTGGCGTGCTGGTGATCGCCGGCGACGACCACGCCGCCAAGTCGTCCACCCTGCCGCACCAGACCGAGCATGTGTTCAAGGCGCTGATGATGCCGGTGCTGGCCCCGGCGGGCATCCAGGAATACCTGGAATACGGGCTGCACGGCTTCGCGCTGTCGCGCTACTCGGGCTGCTGGGTGGCGTTCAAGGCGCTCACCGACACGGTCGAGACCTCTTCGTCGGTGGAACTCGACCCGTTCAAGGTGCAGACCCTGATTCCGTCGGCTGCGGACTTCCCGCTGCCCGACGACGGCCTCAACCTGCGCTGGCCCGACCCGCCGCTGGTGCAGGAGAAGCGCCTGCTGCACCACAAGCTGTATGCCGCGCTCGCCTACTGCAGGCTCAACCAGCTCAACCGCACCGTCATCGACAGCCCGAACGCCAAGCTCGGCATCATCACCAGTGGCAAGAGCTACCTCGACGTGCGCCAGGCGCTGGACGACCTCGGCATCGACGAGGCGAAGGCGGCCGCCATCGGCCTGCGCCTGTACAAGGTCGGCATGGTATGGCCGCTCGAGGCCGAAGGCGTGCGCCAGTTCGCCGACGGCCTGGACGAGATCCTGGTCATCGAGGAGAAGCGCCAGTTCCTCGAATACCAGTTGAAGGAAGAGCTCTACAACTGGAAGGACGAGGTGCGCCCGCGCGTCATCGGCAAGTTCGACGAAAAGGGCGAGTGGGCCTTGCCGCACAGCGAGTGGTTGCTGCCTGCCGCCGGCGAGCTGACGCCGGCGATGATCGCCCGCGCCATCGCCGGGCGCATCGCGCGCTTCTACACCTCGGACCGCATCAAGGCGCGCCTGGCCTTCATCGAGGCCAAGGAAGCCGCCCTCGCCAAGCCGCGCCTGGCCATCCAGCGCGTGCCGCACTACTGTTCGGGCTGCCCGCACAACACCTCGACCAAGGTGCCGGAAGGGTCGCGCGCCATCGCCGGCATCGGCTGTCACTACATGGCCACCTGGCTGTCGCCCGAGCACACCCAGACCTTCTGCCAGATGGGCGGCGAAGGCGTGCCCTGGGTCGGCCAGGCGCCCTTCACGACCACGCCGCACGTGTTCGCCAACCTCGGCGACGGCACCTACATGCACTCGGGCATCCTCGCCATCCGCGCGGCGGTGGCGGCGAAGGTGAACATCACCTACAAGATCCTCTACAACGACGCGGTGGCGATGACCGGCGGCCAGCCGCACGACGGCACCTTGTCGGTGCCGATCATCGCCCGCCAGCTGCTGGCCGAAGGCGTGGGTTCGGTGATCGTCGTCAATGACGGCACGCCGCGTGCCTATGGGCCGGCCGACCTGCCGCACGGCGTGCCGATCCGTCACCGCGACGAACTCGACGCCGTGCAGCGCGAGCTGCGCACCGTGCCGGGCGCCACCGCGATCATCTACGACCAGACCTGCGCCGCCGAGAAGCGCCGCCGTCGCAAGCGCGGCAAGTTCCCCGACCCGGCCAAGCGCGTCGTCATCAACGACCTCGTGTGCGAAGGCTGCGGTGACTGCAGCGACAAGTCGAACTGCATGTCGGTGGGCGCGGTCGAGACCGAGTTCGGTCGCAAGCGCTTCATCGACCAGAGCTCGTGCAACAAGGACTACTCCTGCGTGAAGGGCTTCTGCCCGAGCTTCGTCACCATCGAGGGCGGCAAGCTGAGGAAGGGTAAGGCGAGCGGCACGAGCGCGCTCGGCCGCCTTGCCGGTGAGCTGCCCGAGCCGCAGCTGCCCTCCACCGCTGCGCCCTGGGGCATCCTGATCACCGGCGTCGGCGGCACCGGCGTGGTCACCATCGGCGCCCTGCTGGGCATGGCTGCGCACCTGGAAGGCAAGGGCATCTCGGTGCTCGACATGGCCGGCCTGGCGCAGAAGGGCGGCGCGGTGTGGTCGCATGTGCGCATCGCCGACAGCCAGGCGCAGCTGCATGCGGCCCGCGTCGCCGCCGGCGAGGCCAACGCGGTGATCGGCTGCGACCTGGTGGTGGCCGCCAGCGACGAGTCGCTCGCCAAGATGCAGAACGGGCTCACCCGCGTCGTCATCAACCGCGACCAGACCAACACCAGCGAGTTCGTGCGCGGCTTTGCCGCCCAGGCGCGCAGCGGCAACGTCGGCGCCAACCCCGATCCGCAGTTCCCGGCGGCCTCGATGGAGGCGCAGATCGTCGACGCGGTCGGCGCGGACAAGGCCGAGTTCCTCGACGCCACCCGCATCGCCACCGACCTGCTCGGCGACTCGATCGCGACCAACCTGTTCATGCTCGGCTACGCCTGGCAGCGCGGCCTGGTGCCGCTGTCGCGGCAGGCGATCGAGCGCGCCATCGAGATCAACGGCGCCGCGGTCGAGGCCAACAAGGCCGCCTTCCTGTGGGGGCGGCGCGCCGCGGTGGATCTGAAGGCCGTCATCGAGGCGGCCAAGCCGCAGTTCGGTACGCCCGCGCACCACAAGCTGTCGACCAGCGTCGACGAGGTGATCGGCCGCCGCAAGGCCCATCTGACCGACTACCAGAACGCCGCCTACGCCGAGCGCTACATCAAGCTGGTCGAGCGTGTGCGGGCCGCCGAAGCGAAGGTCGCGCCGGGCATCACCCTGCTCACCGAGGCGGTGGCGCGCGGCTATCACAAGCTGCTCGCCTACAAGGACGAGTACGAGGTCGCACGCCTGTACACCGACAGCGACTTCCTCAAGCGCGTCGAGGAGCAGTTCGAGGGCGACTACAAGCTCGTCTTCCACCTCGCGCCGCCGACCCTGGCCGACAAGGATCCGCAGACCGGCGAGCTGAAGAAGAAGGAATACGGCCCGTGGATGCTGAAGGCGATGCGCACGCTGGCGAAGTTCCGCCATCTGCGCGGCTCGATGCTGGATCCCTTCGCGCGCAGCCAAGACCGCAAGCTCGACCGCGAGCTGATCGCCGACTACGAGCGCATCGTCGAGGAGATCATCGTGAACCTCGACCGCAGCAACCACGAGGCGGCGATCGAGTTGGCGGCCATCCCCGACCAGATCCGCGGTTTCGGTCACGTCCGCGAGCGCTACCTCGCCAGCGCCCGCAGCCGTCAGGCGGCGCTGCTCGAGGACTTCCGCCACCGCCGACCGGTGAGCGCGCCGGTGGCGACCAAGGCGCGCAAGACGATCGCGATCATCCCGGGCTGAGCCCGCTCCCGTTTCTTACCCCCGCCGTTCCACCGGCCCGCCACGAGTGGTGCCGGCGGGACGGTTCATACCCACGTTCCCATAAGGAAGGAGACACAACATGGCCGTATTTTCCCTGAGCGACTTTGCCGATCACGAGCAGGTGGTCTTCGTCAGCGACGACAAGAGCGGATTGAAGGCGATCATCGCCGTCCATAATTCCAACCTCGGCCCCGCGCTCGGCGGCTGCCGCATGTGGCCCTACGCCTCCGAGGAGGAGGCGATCCGCGACGTGCTGCGCCTGTCGCGCGGCATGACCTACAAGTCGGCGATGGCCAACCTCAAGCTCGGCGGCGGCAAGTCGGTGATCATCGGCAATCCGCGCACGCACAAGACGCCCGAACTGCTGGCCGCCTTCGCCCGTGCGCTCGAACAGCTGAACGGGCGCTACATCGCCGCCGAGGACTCCGGCACCAGCGTCGCCGATATGAAGTACATGGCGCAGTTCACCCAGCACGTCGCCGGTATCGTCGACAAGCCCTCGGATGAAGGCACGCGCAGCGGTGATCCGTCGCCCGCCACCGCCTACGGCACCTTCATCGGCATCAAGGCTGCGGTCAAGGAAAAGCTCGGCCGCGATTCGCTCGAGGGTCTGCGCGTCGCCGTGCAGGGCGTGGGCAACGTCGGCTTCGACCTCGCCCGCCAGCTGAAGGAAGCGGGCGCGCAACTGTGGGTCACCGACATCCACCGCGAGCCGCTGCTGCAGGCCGGCAAGGAACTGGGCGCCACCGTGGTTGCGCCCGAGGAGATCTTCGGCCTCGACGTCGATGTCTTCGCCCCCTGCGCGCTCGGTGCCATCCTCAACGACACCACCATCCCGCAACTGAAGGCGAAGATCGTCGCCGGCGCTTCCAACAACCAGCTCGCCGAGCCGCGCCACGGCGTCGAACTGATGAAGCGCGGCATCCTGTACGCGCCCGACTACGTGATCAACGCCGGCGGCATCATCGACGTCTATCACGAGCGCATCGGCTTCGACCGCAGCGCACTGCTCAAGCACATCGAGGGCATCCACGACAACCTGATGGAGGTCTTCGAGCGCGCGCGCAAGGAAGAGCGCCCGACCGGCGAGGTGGCGGACGCGATCGCGGAGGAGCGCTTCAAGCGCTGAATCGTGCGATCGGCGGCATGAAAAACGGCGACCCGCGGGTCGCCGTTTTTCATTTCAGCTGAACAGCCGCGTCAGGCTGCACGCTGCCTGCAGCGCATCGCACCCAGGCCGGCGAGGCCGAGGCCGAGCAGGGCGAGGGACGCGGGCTCGGGGACGGCTTGAGCAGCCCCAGGCCCGGCGGGTTCAGGGGTCGGCTCGGGAGCCGGGGGGGTGACGGCGACCGGGATGGCGTCACCGGTCAGGGTGACCCAATCGATCCGTGCGCCCTCGCTCCTCGGCCTGTCAAGCAAGAATCCGAGAAGCCCCGAATAGCCGACGTCCGTCCAGAAGCGGATGTCGATGCTTTGCTGGTCAGCCGCCGCAGCGCCAAGCCCGACGTTCGCCGTGCTCCATGCTCCGTTGCCACCCAGGCCGGTCGACCACAGGTCCATCCAGCTGCCACCGGCAACGCGCCAGCTCAGGTTGAGGGTGTCGCCCGCTTCGGAGGCGGTCAGCGGCGCCCAGGCGAAGGAGAGGAGGAGGTTGTCCAGTCCCAGCGTCGATACCGAGAAGGTGGCTGCCGCATCCGGCGAGGACGCGGTGCTATTCGAATGCTGGTGGACGTCGCGCAGCTGCAGGGCGTTGTTGCTGATTGCGACATCTTTGCCATTACGCTCGATTTCGCTCCATGCGGCGCCGACATGGTTGGAGTTCTTGCGATTGAAGTCGTCGCTGAAAACCGGCGCAGCGAACGCTGTTCCGGACAGGAGGAGGGTGGCGAGCCCGAGAGCGATTGCGTTCTTGTTCATGTGGAATCCTTGATTGTCAGTTTGCTCGTGAGCGGCGCGCGGCTGTGCGGGCGTGCAGTCACGAGTCGGTTCCTCGGGATGATGTTCCGCTTCAACGAGGCCTGCAATCGACTAAAGCATGTACCGTGCCTGCTAATTTAAGAGACTGAATTATATGTAAATTTGTCGTATTGCGATCCTTGCCGTGGGCCGCCCACTTCGCTCTGCGGTGAATCGGGCGTGTGACTGTAAAGCGCATCGACAAGCTGTCCGCAGCTTCTCATGAGAACGAATGCCGTCGTCCCGGTTTCGGTCCCGCCTCGTGAAGTGGATCACGTCGATGCCTGTCGCCTCGATGCTAGGGCTTGCGCCAGTTTCATCCGTTTGGCATTGATTGGCCATGCCAGAGCGGCATTCGTGTCGGGAATCATCGACAGCGATGTAAGAAATTCCGACGTTTTTGCTGAAGTCGATCGTCTTCGCTGGCGCCGACGAGAAGTGCCGGGCTGAATCCTTCAGCGCATCAAGGAAACCCCCAATTGACCACGGGTCCTTGTTTTTGGGCTTTTTCTCGACTTGGACTAATTCTTCTTCAGGTTCTCGCTGATTCTTGCGTTTCCTGATTCCCCGCTTATAGTGAATCGTCAGGTCGCGCGCACGACGCGTCCGACAAGGGCTTCGCAGCTTGCAGCAGACCTCCGCTTACAGGGTCGCCGGGACCCCGCAAACGATAAATAGGAGTCGTGCAGTGAGACACCACATCCTGGGCATGTTGTATTCGGCAAGGTATTCGCGGTTCTGTCTTGGTGGTCTGTTTCTGTTGTTGAGTCAGGCGGTATTTGCCCAGGAGAGCAGATACAACATGACGCGTGGCGTGACCGAGATCAGCCAGCGCGTATATGGCCTGCACATGACGATCTTCTACATCTGCGTGGTGATCGCCATCATCGTGTTCGGGCTGATGTTCTGGTCCATCGTGCGCCACCGCAAGTCGGCCGGCGCCGTGCCCGCCCAGTTCCACGGCAGCATGAAGATCGAGTTGCTGTGGACCGCGATCCCGGTGGTCATCCTCGTCGTCATGGCCATCCCCGCCACCCAGGCCCTGATCGCGATGGAGGACGCCTCGGAGTCCGATCTCACCGTGCTGGTCACCGGCTCGCAGTGGAAGTGGCACTACAAGTACCTCGACTACCCGATCGAGTACTTCTCGGTGCTCGCCACCCCGCGCGCGCAGATCGCCAACGAGGCGGAAAAGGATCCGCTCTACCTGCTCGAGGTGGACAAGCCGCTGGTGATCCCCACCGGCAAGAAGGTGCGCTTCCTGCTCACCGCCGACGACGTGATCCACTCCTGGTGGGTGCCGGCCTTCGCGATCAAGAAGGACGCGATCCCGGGCTTCATCAACGAGACCTGGACGCGGGTCGACAAGCCCGGCCTCTATCACGGCAAGTGCGCCGAGCTGTGCGGGCGCGACCACGGCTTCATGCCGATCGCGGTCGAGGTCAAGAGCGAGGCCGACTTCGAGGCCTGGACGGCCGAGCAGGTCGCGCTGCAGGAGGCGGCGCGGGCGGCCGATGCGGCGGCGGCGCCGATGAGCATGGAAGAGCTGATGGCGCTCGGCGAGAAGGTCTACGGCACGGCCTGCGCGGTGTGCCACCAGCCGTCCGGCGAGGGCTTGCCCGGCGTGTTCCCCGGCCTCAAGGGCAGCGCGATGGTCACCACCGACATCCCCGCCCACATCCACATCGTCGTCTTCGGCAAGGCCGGCACGGCGATGCAGGCCTTCGGCCGCCAGTTGAGCAGCAGCGAGCTGGCCGCGGTGATCACCTACGAGCGCAATGCCTGGGGCAACAACACCGGCGACATGGTGCAGCCGGCCGATGTGGCAGCCGCCATCCAGAAAGGGGAGTGAGCAATGAGCACAGAACACACCGGCGCGCTGCACCCCGGCCAGCATCTTGAGCACGAGCACAAGCCGCGCGGCATCACGCGCTGGCTGTACAGCACCAACCACAAGGACATCGGCACGCTCTACCTGCTGTTCTCGCTGGCGATGCTGTTCATCGGCGGCAGCCTGGCGATGGTGATCCGCGCCGAGCTGTTCCAGCCCGGGCTGCAGTTCGTCGATCCGCACTTCTTCAACCAGATGACCACCGTGCATGGCCTGGTGATGGTGTTCGGCGCGGTGATGCCGGCCTTCGTCGGCCTGGCCAACTGGATGGTGCCGCTGATGATCGGCGCGCCCGACATGGCGCTGCCGCGGGTCAATAACTGGAGCTTCTGGATCCTGCCCTGCGCCTTCACCATCCTGCTGTCCACGCTGTTCATGGAGGGAGGGGCGCCGGCGGCCGGGTGGACCTTCTATGCGCCGCTGTCGACCACCTACAGCAGCGACTCCACCGCCTTCTTCGTGCTGTCGGTGCACCTGATGGGCGTGTCCTCGATCATGGGCGCGATCAACATCATCGTCACCATCTTCAACATGCGCGCACCGGGCATGACCTGGATGAAGCTGCCGCTGTTCGTGTGGACCTGGCTCATCACCGCCTTCCTGCTCATCGCGGTGATGCCGGTGCTGGCCGGGGTGGTGACCATGGTGTTGACCGACAAGTACTTCGGCACCAGCTTCTTCGACGCCGCCGGTGGCGGCGACCCGGTGATGTTCCAGCACATCTTCTGGTTCTTCGGCCACCCCGAAGTCTACATCATGATCCTGCCGGCCTTCGGCATCGTCTCGGCGATCATCCCGACCTTCGCGCGCAAGCCGCTGTTCGGCTACGAGTCGATGGTGGTGGCCACCGCCAGCATTGCCATCCTGTCCTTCCTGGTGTGGGGCCACCACATGTTCACGGTGGGGATGCCGGTGGCGGCGGAGCTGTTCTTCATGTACGCCACCATGCTGATCGCCGTGCCCACCGGGGTGAAGGTGTTCAACTGGGTGGCGACCATGTGGCGCGGCTCGATGACCTTCGAAGTGCCGATGATGTTCGCGCTCGCCTTCATCGTGCTGTTCACCATCGGCGGCCTGTCCGGGCTGATGTTGGCGATCACGCCGGCCGACTTCCAGTACCAGGACACCTACTTCGTCGTCGCCCACTTCCACTACGTGCTGGTGACCGGCGCGGTGTTCGGCATCATCGCCGGCGTCTACTACTGGCTGCCGAAGTGGACCGGCGTGATGTACAGCGAGCGCCTGGCCCAGACCCACTTCTGGTGCTCGCTGGTGTCGGTCAACATCCTGTTCTTCCCGATGCACTTCGTCGGCCTGGCCGGCATGCCGCGCCGCATTCCCGATTACGCGCTGCAGTTCGCCGACCTCAACGCCCTGATGAGCATCGGCGGCCTGCTGTTCGGCCTGTCGCAACTGCTCTTCGTGTGGGGCGTGGTGCGCAGCATGCGCGGTATTGGAGAGAAGGCGAGCGATCGCGTGTGGGAAGGCGCGCACGGGCTGGAATGGGAGATCCCGTCGCCCGCGCCCTACCACACCTTCGACACGCCGCCGGTCGTCAAGTGAGCGTGCAGCGCCAGGAGGAATGGCCATGACGAGCAATGCAAGCCTGGTGCGCCGACTGCTGCTGGTGTGTGTCGCGATGTTCGGCTTCGGCTTTGCGATGGTGCCGCTGTACGACGTGTTCTGCCGCATCACCGGCATCAACGGCAAGACCGAGGGCGTAGCCGCGGCCAAGCCCACCGGCATCGACCTGTCGCGCGAGGTCAGCGTCGACTTCCTCGCGCGCAGCGATGCCGACATGCCGTGGACCTTCGAGCCGCTCACCGAGCGCGTGCGCATCCACCCGGGAGATCTGCAGATCGTCGAGTTCCAGGTCCACAACCTCAGCGGCGAGGCCGTGGTCGCGACCGCCGTGCCCTCGGTGTCGCCGGGCGAGGCGGCGCGCTACTTCAAGAAGATCGAATGCTTCTGCTTCGAGGAGCAGGCACTGGCGGCCGGCGAGACGCGCGCCATGCCGGTGCAGTTCTACATCGACCCCGAGTTGCCAGAACGCTTCAAGAACATGACTTTGTCTTATCGCCTGTACAAGAGCACCCACACCGCCAGCCGCTGAGAGGCCCGCACCCACGAAGGCTCGCGCGCACCGCAGCCCACGCACCCACGGAGGGATGAGCATGAGTACCACGCACGAGAGGTATTACGTGCCGCACGACAGCGGCTGGCCGATCTTCGGCGCGCTGGCGCTGCTGCTGATCGGCTACGGCGCCGCGTCCTGGCTGACGCAGGCCCATGGTAGCGGTGGTGTCTACATCTTCTGGGTCGGCATCGCGTTGCTGGTGGTGATGCTGTTCGGCTGGTTCGGCACCGTCATCCGCGAATCGACCAGCGGCCTGTACAGCGATCAGCTCGACCGGTCCTTCCGCCAGTGCATGGCCTGGTTCATCTTCTCCGAGGTGATGTTCTTCCTCGCCTTCTTCGGCGCGCTGTTCTATGCGCGCGTGCTGGCCGTGCCCTGGCTTGGCGGCGCCGGCAACAACGCGATGACCGGCGAGCTGTTGTGGCCGCAGTTCGACGCGGTGTGGCCGGTGCTGAAGACGCCGGGCGGCACCGAGACCCAGCACATGCCGTGGTCGGGCATCCCGCTCATCAACACGCTGATCCTGCTCGCCTCGTCGGTGACGCTGCAGGTCGCCCACACCGCCATCGAGCACGGCAATCGCGCGCGCCTGAAGCTCTTCCTCGGGCTCACCATCGTGCTCGGCGTGGTCTTCCTCGGCTTCCAGGTCTACGAGTACGTCCACGCCTACCGCGACCTCGGCCTGCGCCTGGACTCGGGCATCTACGGCAACACCTTCTTTCTGCTCACCGGCTTCCACGGCCTGCACGTCACCATCGGCGCCATCCTGTTGCTGGTGATCTGGCTGCGCATCGTGATCAAGGACCACTTCACCGCCGACAAGCACTTTGGCTTTCAGGCCGCGGCCTGGTACTGGCACTTCGTCGATGTGGTGTGGCTGAACCTGTTCATCTTCGTGTACGTGCTCTGAACGGGTGGCGGATGGCAGGGCGCGGTTCTTCAGTAGGGGCGCGGGTTGGGGGTCAGCACGCCGGTGGCGAGCAGCACGATGAGCAGCGCCATAACCGCCACCGAGAAATACACCCGGCGGCCCAGGTAACGCGACATGCGGGTATGCGAGCCGTCGTTCTTCAGCATCACGTAGAGCGCCTGGAACAGGCTGATGATCACCACGGCGAGCAGGATGACGAGCAGGATCTTGATGAACATGGCGAGGCTCCGGCGGGATGGCGATGAAGATTACAGCCTTCCGGCGCTGCTGGGTCATTCGCTGGCACTGGGCCCTGATCAGCCTGGCGGCGAGCGCGCTGCTGGCGAGCCTGTCGCTGTGGCAGCTGCAGCGCGCCACCGAGAAGACGCAAACGCTGGCGCGCATCGCGGCGTGGCAGGAGCAGGGCGCGGTCGGCCTGGCGCGGCTGGCGCAACTGCTGCAGGCCGGCCATGGGGGGGACGAAGGCGCGGTCGACGGCCTGCAGCTCGACTTCGAGGCACACTGGCTGGCGCCGGCCGTGTGGCTGATCGACAACCGCATCGTCGATGGCCGGGCGGGCTACGACGTCCTGATTGCGGTCGTCGATCGCAGCGACCCGCGTGCCGCGGGGCTGGCTGTGCTGCTCAACCTCGGCTGGGTCGAGGCGCCGGCCGCGCGCGACGCCCTGCCGCTGCCGCCCATCCCGACGCAACTGCGCGTGCAGGGCGTCTTCCGCACCGAGGTCGGCGGCCTGCTGCTCGGCACCAACCTCGAGGACCGCGACAGCTGGCCGATGCGCATCCAGCAGGTCGATGTCGACGCGCTGGCCCCGTTCGTGTCGGTGCCGCTCGTGCGCGGCGTGGTGCATCAGCAGCAGGGCTCGCCTTTCCATATCCACTACCGGCCGGTGGTGCTGCCTGCCGAGCGCCATCGCGCCTATGCCCTGCAGTGGGCGCTGCTGGCGCTGGCGGTGATCGTCGTCGCGCTGGCGGCCAGCCAGCGCAGGGAGCGTCCGCATGAGCAGCCGTAAGTTCATGGCCCTGTTCCTGCTGTGTGCCTTGCTGCCGCTGGCCGCGGCCTGGCTGGCGCTCGAGCAGGGCTGGTTCGCCGGCCACGCCACCAATCGCGGCCAATGGCTGGACCACGAGGTGCAGGTGCTGCCGGCTGCGCCGGCGGCCGATGCCCACTGGCGCCTCGCCTATGTGCAGCCGCGCGATTGCGATGCCGCCTGCGAGGCCGCCGCCGAAGCGGCCCTGCACATCCTGCAGCAGCTGCATGCCGGCCTCGGCCGCAAGCAGGAGCAGGTACGCCCGGTGGTGGTCGCCACCGCCAGTCCGACGGTGCTCGAACGCTTCCCGAGCGTGCGCTGGGAGGCGGGCGCGGCCGGCGCGGGTGGGCAGGTGGCCGCGCTCGCCGATGCGGCCCTCACGCGCCACATCGTGATCGTCAATCGCGAAGGCCTGGCCTTGCTGCGCTATGCGGTGGACGGCGACCGCGCGCACGCGGTGCAGGTCGCCACCGACATCCGCAGCGACCTGCTGCGTCTGCTCAACTACGACAGGAGTGGGGTATGAGGCGCTTCACCTGGCTGGTCAATCTCACCCTGGTGCTGACCCTGATGGTGATCGCGCTCGGCGCCTACACCCGGCTCACCGACGCCGGCCTCGGCTGCCCCGACTGGCCGGGCTGCTATGGCCGCCTCACGCCGCCGATGAAGGATGTTCACATCGAGGCCGTGCAGGCGCGCTTCCCCGACGCCCAGGTCGACCCCTTCAAGGCCCGCAACGAGATGGTGCACCGCTACATCGCCGGCCTGCTCGGCCTGTGCGTACTGGCGATCTTCGTTTTCGCCCAGCGCCTGCGCCGCGCCCGAGGCCTGAGCAGCGTGCTGTTGGCGCTGGTGCTGTTCCAGGCCGCGCTCGGCATGTGGACGGTGACGATGAACCTGATGCCGGTGGTGGTGGTGGCGCATCTGCTGGGCGGCTTCGCGCTGCTGTCCCTGCTTGCGCTGCTGCGCGTCGAGCTCGGCCGCGAGTCGGCGGCGGACGGGGGTACGTCGGCACGAGCGGTGGCCGAGCCTGTACCGGTCGCACTGCCGACGGCAGAGCCCCGACTCGGCGCGCTGTTTCCCTTCGCCTGCGTCGCATTCGGCGTGGCGCTGGCGCAGATCGCGCTCGGCGGCTGGACCTCGGCCAACTATGCGGCGCTGGTGTGCCATCAACTGCCGCTGTGCGAGAGCGGCTGGACCTCGCATTTCTCGCTGCGCGCCGCCTTCAGCCTGCCGCTCGGTCAGGAGACCTACGAGTTCGGCGTGCTCGAGCACGAAGCCCGCATGAGCATCCATGTGCTGCACCGCCTCGGCGCCATGGCCGCACTGCTGGTGATCGGCAGCTTCGCCCTGCTGTGCTGGCGGCGCGCCCAGGCGGCTGCAGTGCGCGGCCTGGCCCTCGCGCTCGCCGGCCTGCTGGCGTTGCAGGTGACGCTGGGCCTGGTCAACGTCATCGCCCAGGTGCCCTTGGCCAATGCGGTGGCGCACAACGTGGTCGGCGCCTGCCTGCTCGCGGTGCTGGGGGTGCTGGTGCGCCAGATCCAGTTGCGGCGTGTGGCGCCGAGGGCGGCGGCGAGCGCGCCGGCGCGGCTCGCCGCGCAGCGCTGATCCCGGGCCGGCGCGGCGGGCGAGGGGCGGGCCGAGGGGTGCGACGACGATGAGAACGAACGGGGAGACGAGCATGGACGGCAGCAAGCGCGAACGGGTGGCGATCGGTGCGTGTGCAGACTTGGCGGGCAGCGCGCGCGCCTTCTACCAGCTCACCAAGCCCAGGGTGGTGGCCCTGCTGGTGCTCACCGCCTGGGTGGGCATGATGCTGGCGAGCGAAGGCGTGCCCGATCTCGGCCTGATCCTGGTGGCCAGCCTGGGCATCGCCATGGTGTCGGGCGCGGCAGCGGCCTTCAACCATGTGCTCGACCAGAAGATCGACGCCCGTATGGCGCGCACCCGCCTGCGTCCCTTGCCCGATGGGCGTCTGAGCAGCGCGCAGGCGCTCAGCTTCGCCTTCACGCTGGCGGCCTCGGGCTTCGTGCTGCTGCTGGTCGCGGTCAATCCCCTTACCGCGGTGCTGACGCTCGCCGGGCTGTTCGGCTATGCGGTGATCTACACCGTGCTGCTGAAGCGGGCCACGCCGCAGAACATCGTCATTGGCGGGGTGGCGGGCGCGCTGCCGCCGGTGCTGGGCTGGGCGGCGGTCACCGGCACGGTGGGCGCCGAGGCCTGGCTGCTGATGATGATCATCTTCACGTGGACGCCGCCGCACTTCTGGGCGCTCGCCATCCACCGCGTGGATGACTACGCGCGCGCCGGCCTCCCGATGCTGCCGGTGACCCACGGCATCGATTTCACCAAGACCCTGGTGCTGCTCTATACCTGCCTGCTGCTGGCGGTGTGCCTGCTGCCCTATCTGGTGGGCATGAGCGGGGTGCTCTACCTGGCGGGCAGCCTCGCGCTGAACCTGCAGTTCCTGCGCCATGCCTGGCGGCTCAAGTTTGCCGCGCGGCCGGACACCGCGATCCGCACATTCCGCTTCTCCATCACCCACCTGATGCTGCTCTTCCTGCTGCTGCTGGTGGATCACTATTCGGCGTGGTCGTTGGGGTGAGTGGCTGTCGCCAGGGGTGGGCAAAGAAACGGCGCCGCAGGCGCCGTCTTGCTGAACCGATGGGGCAGGTCCAGGCTTTGACTCAGGCCTTCTGCTGACGGCGGCGCAGCGCGCCCAGTCCCGCCATGCCGATGCCAAGCAGCGCCAGGGTGGCGGGTTCGGGAACCGGGTTGATCTCGCGACCCAGTTTGGTCCGGATAGCACCATCGAAGTCGGCGAACGTGGCGGCCTGAAGGGCGAAGCCATTGGTCCCGCCGACGATGTTGGCGTTGTACCAGGCCAGGAGCGTCGCATCGCCGATCGCCAGGCCGTTGATCGTGCCAGTCACGCTCGCAAGGCCTGCCGCATTCAGGAAGGCGTCGCGTGCCGCCGAGGTGCTCGCGCCTTGGTTCGACGATCCGTCGCCTGACACGTCGATCACCCAGCGATCGCCTTCGAAGCCGTTGTTGCTGAACAGGGGGGTGGCGAAATTGATCGCGCTGCCCGGTGCCGTGCTGCCACTGAAAGCGCGAGCCGTACCCTGGATGGCAGTCGCGAAGGCGCTCGAACTGGCTGCATCGGTGAGGTGTGTCCAGCCGACGAGCTGGGCCTGCTGATTCTGGCTGGCCCATTCGATGTAGGTAACGGCGATGCCACCCGCGAGGCTGGCGATACGGCTCTGGATGAAGGCGTCGTTGAAGGCGTTGACGTAGCCGGTCTTCTGCAGGGCGTACTCGTTAGCGTCGACGCTGCCCGACACATCGATCAGCAGGGCGAGCTCGAGTGCCACGGGGGCTGCGTGCGCCGAGGAGGCGGCGCCGAAGACCCCGGTCGCAATTGCGCATGCGAGTACGATTTTCTTCAATTTCATGATTTCCTCTCCTTGTTCTTGCAAGCGATCAAAAGTTTGGAAACGACCACAATTTGTTTCCTATGCCTGTTCAAGCAAGAGAGATGCCATTAGTAATAATGCAATAAAAAACAAGGTCTTGTGATGATTATGGAGGTTTTCGGCGAGTGGAGGTGTAAAACTTCCCGACGTCCCATGAGGTTGGCGTCGATCAGGCGAGGGCTGCATGTCTTGAGCGGCAGATCGGCGCGGCCCACCCCGCAGCGCGGAGTGGGCCGCGCTGCTATTGAGGACGGACTTCGCGGCTCAGCCCGCGTCGGCCACAATCTCTAGGATCGCCGCGCCGTAGTGCTCCAGCTTGCGGTCACCGACGCCGCTGATGCCGGCGAGCTCTGCCAGCGTCTGTGGCCGGCTGATCGCGATCTCGCGCAGGGTGGCGTCCTGGAACACCACGTAGGCGGGCACGTTGCGCTCCTTGGCGGTGGCGAAGCGCCACGCGCGCAGGCGGTCGAAGAGCGTGGTGGGGAGGCCGTCCGGGATCTCGAGCGCTGCGCCGCTGCGCCGCTTTGCGCGACTGCGGCCGCGTTCGCGCTCGAGACGCAGGTGGAACTCGGCCTCGCCGCGCAGCAGCGGGCGGGCGGCGTCGGTCAGGCGCAGCGCGTTGTAGCGCTCGTGGTCCACGGCGATGAATTCGCGCGCCACCAACTGGCGGAAGATCGTGCGCCAGCGCTTCTCGTCGAGATCGCTGCCGATGCCGAAGGTGGTGATGTCCTGATGCTTGCGCTCGATCACCTTGTCGGTGAGTTCGCCGCGCAGCACGTCGATCAGGTGGCCGGCGCCGTAGCGCTGACCGGTGCGATAGACGCAGCTCAAGGCTTTGCGCGCGGCCTCGGTGGCGTTCCAGGTCTGCGGCGGGTGCAGGCAGTTGTCACAGTTGCCGCAGGGGGCGGAATCTTCGCCGAAGTAGGCGAGCAGGTGCTGGCGGCGGCAGGTGGTGGCCTCGACCAGGCCGACCAGCACGTCGAGCCGGTTGCGCGCGAGGCGCTTGAACTCCTCGCTCGCTTCGGACTCGTCGATCATCCGCCGCTGCTGCACGACGTCCTGCGCGCCCCAGGCCATCCACGCCTGCGCCGGCAGGCCGTCGCGCCCGGCGCGGCCGGTTTCCTGGTAATAGCCCTCGATCGAGCGCGGCAGATCCAGATGCGCGACGAAGCGCACGTCGGGCTTGTCGATGCCCATGCCGAAGGCGATCGTCGCCACCATGATCAGGCCGTCCTCGCGCAGGAAGCGGGTCTGGTGCTCGGCGCGCATCTCCTGCGTCATGCCGGCGTGGTAGGGCAGGGCATTCAGGCCCTGCTCCTGCAGCCAGGCGGCGGTCTCTTCCACCTTGCGCCGTGACAGGCAATAGACGATGCCGGCCTCAGAAGGGCATTCCTCGCGGATGAAGTTGAGAAGCTGGCGGCGCGCGTCGTCCTTGTCGACGATGGTGTAGCGGATGTTGGGGCGGTCGAAGCTGGCGACGAAACGCTGCGCGTGGGCGAGCTTGAGGCGCTCGGCGATCTCCTCGCGGGTCTGGCGGTCGGCGGTGGCGGTGAGCGCGATGCGCGGGATGGCCGGGTAGCGCTCGGGCAGGATAGAGAGCTGCAGGTACTCGGGCCTGAAGTCGTGGCCCCACTGCGACACGCAGTGCGCCTCGTCGATCGCGAACAGCGCCAGCCGGCCGGTGTCGCGCAGGTGGTCGAGCTGGTCGAGGAAGCGCGGTGTCATCAGCCGCTCGGGGGCGACGTAGAGCAGCTCGAGCGTGCCGTCCCACAGTGCGCGCTCCACGGCGCGGGCGCGCTCGGCATCCAGGCTGGAGTTGAGGAACGCGGCATTGACGCCGGCCTCGACCAGCGCGCTGACCTGGTCCTGCATCAAGGCGATCAGCGGCGATACCACGATCGCGGTGCCATGGCGCAGCAGCGCCGGGATCTGGTAGCACAGCGACTTGCCGCCGCCGGTGGGCATCAGCACCAGAGCGTCTCCGCCGGCCGCCACATGCTCGACGATGGCCTGCTGTTCGCCGCGGAAGGCGGCGTAGCCGAACACGTGCTCGAGCACCCGCAGCGCCTCGCCTGAGCCGGGCGGCGCGGCCTGCGCCAGGTCGTGGTCGGGCGTGGGGGGCGAGAGGGGGGAGGCGGCAAACATGGGCGCCATTTTACTGCTCCCGCAGCTTGGGCAGGGCCGCGGTTTGGCGGGACGCGGTCGCAGGACGCGGCGTGCGCGCCTGGACAAGAAAATCGTTTGTCGTGGACAAACTGAGTTCCGCTGCCTAATATTCGCGCAAGTCTGCGCTTCGCCCTCCCGGGTCGAATGCGCGCCCTCATTCCCTCTGCCCAAGGCCCGTGCCGACCGCCATGAACGACGCCGCCCGCTTCGAAGCCGCCTCCAGCATCGCCGCCGTCGAACGCGACACCGGGCTGCCCAAGGACACCCTGCGCGTGTGGGAGCGCCGCTACGGCTTTCCCGCCCCGGCGCGCGACGCCAACGGCGAGCGCCTCTACCCGCCCGAGCAGGTCGAGAAGCTGCGCCTGATCCGCCGCCTCATCGACCACGGCCGGCGTCCGGCAGGCATTGTCGGCGCCAGCACCGCGGAGCTGTCACGCATGCTCGAGGACTGCCTGTGCCCGGGCGACGGCGCAGCGGCCGAGCGCGACGACAGCCTGCTGCAGCTGGTGCGCCTGCATCGCAGCCTGGAGCTCAACGCCGCCTTGCGCCAGGCGCTGATGAAGCAGGGCCTGCAGCGCTTCGTCGCTGATACCGTGGCGCCGCTCGCGGCCGCGGTGGGCGAGGCCTGGATGCGCGGCGAGGTGGATGTGCCCGAGGAGCATCTGTTCACCGAGCAGGTGCAAAACGTGCTGCGCAGCGCGATCAGCGCCCATGCGGTCGCCGGCGCCCGCCCGCGGGTGCTGCTGACCACCTTTCCCGAGGAGGAGCACATCCTCGGCCTGCTGATGGCCGAGGCCATGCTCGTGCCCGAGGGCGCGAGCTGCCTGTCGCTCGGCACGCGCACGCCGCTGGCGGACATCCGCACTGCGGCGGTGGCAGGTGGCTTCGACATCGTCGGTCTGTCCTTCAGCATCGCCTACCCGGCCCGCCAGGCCATCGACGGCCTGCTCGAGCTGCGCGCCAGCCTGCCCCCCGCGGTCGCCATCTGGGCGGGCGGCGCGGCGGTGCGCGACAAGCACAAGCGCCTGCCGGGCATCCGCGTGGTGGGCGATCTCGACGACACCCTCGCCGCCTTGCGGGAGTGGCGCGCCGCCCACGCCTGAGCCCCGCTTCGGCGTGCAGCCGCGTCGCGCTCGGCAGGCGTGGTCGGTAAAGGGGTGACCCGTGGCCGCTCTCAGTGCGCGTTCACCGTCTCGGCGCCCGGCGTCTCGGCCTCGATCGCCTGCTGCGGCGTCAGGTCGCCATCCAGCACCGCGAGCATGCGTGCCGCCTTCGCCACCTGCTCGACGGCGCGCCGCTCCAGACTCGCCAGGCGCAGCCAGTCCTGCATGCTGCGGATGTCGATGCGGGCGTGGGCGCCCTCGAGCAGCAGCGCCTCCTTGAAGGCCTGGTAACGGGTCTCGGCCTCCTGCAGGCGCACTTCCACCGCCGCTGCGCTGAAGTCGTCGCGGCCGCCGTCGGCGTTGGCGGCCAGGTTCGCCGTGGCCTGGTGAAAGGCCTTTGCCGCGGCTTCGAGTTCCGTGCCCGGGGGGTGCCCGAGCACGGTCGCCAGGGCGCAGGCCTGGCGCACCGCGATGACTGCGCTTTCCTGGTACTGCAGTGCGCGCAGGCTGTGCGCCAGCGCTTCCACCAGCGCGGGTGGCAGGGTGCTCGCGCTGAGTTTGCGCACGTAGTTGGAGATGGCCGGGGCGAGGGCGTCGAGCGTGCTGGCCTGGCGCTCGATCCAGGGCTCGTCGGGCGGCACCCGGCTCACCGCGGTGAGCGCGGTCACCGCGAACGACTGCGTGCGCCCCAGCTCCATGCGCAGCGCGCGCAGGGCGAGGTCGGGCACGGCGAGCGAGGTGGCGTCGAGGTGGCGGGGGCGGGCGATCTCTTCTTCGCGGCTGCGGAAGCGTCCGGCCAGAAAGCGCAGCATCATGCGCGCCAGCGGGATCATCAGCAGCACGCCGAGCAGGTTGAAGGCGGTGTGGAACATCGCGATCGTCACCGCCGGCGTCGCCGGTTGCTCGAGCCATTCGCGCAGCACGCCGAGCAGCGCGATCAGCAGCGGCAGCATCAGGATCGCCACGGTGCCGGTGAGCAGGTTGAACATCACGTGCGCGGCCGCCAGCCGGCGGGCGTTGGAGGTGGCGCCGATTGCCGACAGGATGGCGGTGGAGGTGGTGCCGATGTTGGTGCCGATCACCATCGCGCAGGCGGCCTCGATCGACATCAGCCCGCCCTGGGCGGCGGTGATGATGACGGCGATGACGGCGCCCGAGGCCTGCATCAGCACGGTCAGCAGGGTGCCGATGCCGACCAGGACCAGCCAGCCGGTGAAGCCGGGAGCGATGTGGTCCTGCAGGTTCATCGTCGCGCCGAAGCCCGAGAAGGTGTCCTTGAGCACGTCGATGCCGAGGAACAGCACGCCGAAGCCGGCCAGCGCCTGGCCGAGCGCGCGCTGGCGCACCGTGCGCCCGGCCAGCATCAGCAGCGCGCCGACGCCGACGAAGGGCAGCGCGAAGGTGTCGATCTTGAAGCTGAAGCCCAGTGCCGCGACCAGCCAGGCGTTGAGCGTGGTGCCGACGTTGGAGCCGAAGATCACCCACATCGCGTTCTGCAGCGACAGCAGGCCGGTATTGACGAAGCCGATGCTGGCGACCGTGACTGCGGTCGAGGACTGCACCAGCGCCGTCATCGTCATGCCGGCGCCAAGGCCGCGCAGCGGCGTGGCGGTGCCGCGCTCGAGCAGGCCCTCGAGCGCGCGACCGGCGGCGAGCTTGAGGCCTTCGGTCAGCATGTGCATGCCGATCAGGAACAGGCCGATGCCACCGGCCAGGCCGGCGAAGACCGCGAAAGGGGTGAGCGCTTGGGTGTCCAGGGGAGGCTCCTCGGGAGGCGAAGGCCTGCAAGCCTAAACCCGCGGCGGCGGCTTGGGGAGGGGATTGTTGGCAGGGGCGAACAAGGGACGAGTTGCGCCGGAGCTCAAAGCAACTTCGAGTTTGTCCTGGACAAAACATTGACAGCGGCTGCGACCTGGCCTATCGTTCAATCGTTATTAACGCTTGTCCAGGACACAGCCATGAATGCCACACTGCTTACGAGGCGCGCCGGCGTGCTTTTCGCTGTTGCGGCAGCCGCTACATTCCCGATCCACGCCGGTTCTGCCGCGCAGGTCGAAGCGGCGCAAGGCAAGCCTGTGGCGCAGGCGCCTGACTTCGTCGTGGACACGCAGGCAGGCGCCCCTCTTGACCTGATGCTCTTCATGCATCGCGCCGACCTGCCCCTCCGCCCCCTCCCCAGCAAGCAAAAGGACAACTCATGAATGCCCCGGAAAAGTTCTTCCTGCCGACGTCCAGGCCAGCGCCGACCACCGTGCGCTCGCCATCCAGCGCGTCGGCGTGCGCGGTCTGCGCTACCCGATGTCGATCCGTGACGTCGACGGCAGCGTTCAGCACACGGTCGCCACCCTCGAGATGACCGTCGGCCTGCCCGCCGAGGTCAAGGGCACGCACATGTCGCGCTTCGTCGAGCTGCTCGAGGCCGAGCGCGAAGCGCTCGATCTCGACGGCCTGCGCGGCCTGTTCGCGGCCATGCTGGAGCGGCTCGAGGCCAGCAGCGGGCGCATCGAGGCGCGCTTTCCGTGGTTCATGAAGAAGACGGCGCCGGTGTCCGGCGTCGACAGCCTGCTCGACATGGACGCCTGCGTGATCGTCGACAAGGCCGCGGGCGGCGAGGCGAGGACCACGCTGCAGGCGGTGGTGCCGGTGACCAGCCTGTGCCCGTGCTCGAAGAAGATCTCGGATTACGGTGCGCACAACCAGCGCTCGCACATCACGCTCAGCGCCACCCTGCGCGGCGACCTCGGCCTGCGCGAGCTGGTGCGCATGGCGGAAGAGGAGGCCTCGTGCGAGGTCTTCGGCCTGCTCAAGCGCCCGGACGAGAAGTGGGTGACCGAGCGCGCCTACGACAACCCCAAGTTCGTCGAGGATCTGGTGCGCGACATCGCCCTGCGTCTGCGCGCCGATGCCCGCATCGCCGCCTGGTCGGTGCAGTCGGAGAACTTCGAATCCATCCACAACCATTCCGCGTACGCCCTGATCGAGGGCGAGAACGCGGCGGAGTGAGACCATGAAGCTGGGTGAGCTCGAGCGTCTCGGCACCGCAGGCCGCCGCGTGGCGGTGATCGGCGGCGGCATCGCCGGCCTGGCGAGCGCCTGGCTGCTGGCGCAGCGCGACGCGGTCACGCTGTTCGAGGCGGGCAGCTACGTCGGTGGCCATACCAACACCGTCGACGTCACCGTCGATGGGCTCACCCATCCGGTCGATACCGGCTTTCTGGTGTTCAACCGCCGCACCTACCCCAACCTGTGCGCGCTGTTCGCCCTGCTGCAGGTCGAGGCGGTGGAAACCGAGATGAGCTTCGGCCTCAGCCTGTCCCAGCCCGACATCGAGTGGGCGGGCAGCGATCTGGGCAGCGTGTTCGCGCAGCGCCGCAACCTGGTGCGTCCGGCCTTCCTCGGCATGCTGCGCGACATCCTGCGCTTCAACCGCGACACCACCCGCATGGCCCGAGAGGGCACGATGCCGGCGCTGTCGCTGGGCGATTACCTCGAGCTCGAGGGCTATGCCGAGTCCTTCAGCGACTGGTACCTGCTGCCGATGGCGGCGGCGATCTGGTCCTGCCCGACGCAGGCGATGCTCGACTATCCGCTCGCGACCTTCGTCCAGTTCTGCCACAACCACGGCCTGCTCCAGGTGTTCGATCGGCCGACCTGGATGACGGTGAAGGGTGGCGGACGCAGCTATGTCAGGAATATGCTCGCGCGCCTGGACGACGTGCGCATGAATGCCCCGGTGCAGCGCGTGGTGCGCAATGCCGATGGCGTCTGGGTGCACACCGCGCAGGGGCCGGAGCGCTTCGACGAGCTCGTCTTCGCCTGCCACAGCGACCAGACCCTGACCATCCTCGGCAGCGAGGCCACGGCCGAGGAGCGCCGCATCCTCGGCGCGGTGCGCTACCAGCCGAATGTCGCGCTGCTGCACACCGATACCGCGCTGCTGCCGCGGCGGCAGAAGGTGTGGTCGGCGTGGAACTACATGGCCGGCGAGGGTGCGCCCGATGCGCGACCGGTGTCGGTCAGCTACCTGATCAACCGGCTGCAGGCGCTGCCCTTCGAGACGCCGGTCGTGGTCTCGCTCAACCCCTTTGTCGAGCCGGCCGCCGACAAGCTGATCCGTCGCATCGAGTACGCCCACCCGGTGTTCGACCAGGGCGCGATCGACGCCCAGGCCGCGCTGCCCGGCATCCAGGGGCGTAATCGGAGCTGGTTCGCCGGCGCCTGGACCGGCTACGGCTTTCATGAGGACGGCCTCAAGTCCGCCATCGCCGTGGTCGAGGCGATGGGCGTGGAAGTGCCGTGGCGGCGCGGTCGCGCTGTCGCGGGGCCGGTGCTGGAGGCGGCAGTCTGATGCGCGCCGCCGTGTGCTTCGGCGCGGTGATGCACGAGCGCCACGTCGAGGCGCACAACCGCTTCGTCTATCCCACCGCCTTCCTGCGCCTGCCGCTGTCGCAGCTCGAGCGGCTGCGGGTGCCGCTGCTCGGGATCGAGCGCGCTAACGTCTTCACCTTCCGCAACCGCGATCACGGCGCGCGCGACGGCTCGCCCCTGCTGCCCTGGCTGCGCGGCCTGTTGCGCACGCGCGGCATCGAGGCCGTGTGCGATGGCGAGGTCGTGCTGCAGACCATGCCGCGCCTCTTCGGCTTCGTCTTCAACCCGGTCAGTTTCTGGTTCTGCCACGACCGTGATGGCGCGTTGCGGGCGGTGCTGGCCGAAGTCAGCAACACCTTCGGCGAACGCCACAACTATCTGGTGCACCACGGCGACCTGCGCCCGATCGTCTCCGGCGACGAACTGCGCGCGCGCAAGTGCTTCCACGTCTCGCCCTTCTTCCCGGTGCGCGGGGAGTACCGCTTCCGCTTCGAGCAGCGCGGCGCGGTGCATGCGGTGTCGGTCGACCTGTGGGACGGCGCTGCGCTGCAGCTCTCCACCCGCCTGTCGGGCCGCGCCGAGGCGCTCGACGGGCGTGCGATGGCGAAATGGCTCGCGCGCCAGCCCTTCATGACCCTGGGCGTCGTTGCACGTATTCATTGGCAGGCCCTGCGCCTTGCACTGCGGCGGGTGCGCTTCTTCCGCAAGCCGCCACCCCCGATCGAGGAGACCACCTGATGAACGCCCTGGACCATGCCCTGCAGCCGATCGCCGGTGTGCGCCTCACCCGCATGCCGCGCGCCACCCGGCTGTGCCTGGAGATGCTCGATCGCCTCGACGGCGGCGCGCTCGCGGTGGAGCTGCCCGATGGGCTGCGCCTGCGCGCCGGCCACGGCCCGCTCGTCGCCCATCTGCGCGTGCGCGACCATGCGGTGTTCGACGAGGTGCTCGCCCGCGGCGACATCGGCTTCGGCGAAGCCTGGATGGACGGCCTGTGGGACACGGAGGATCTCAGCGCGCTGCTGCGCCTGCTGTCGGCCAACCGCCACCGCCTGCAGGACGCGATCTACGGCCGCCTGCTCCGCCTGCTCGGTCATCGCCTGCAGCACCTGCTGCGCGCCAACACCCGCAGCGGCTCGCGGCGCAACATCGAGGCCCATTACGACCTCGGCAACGACTTCTACGCGCTATGGCTGGACCCGACCATGACCTATTCGGCGGCGGTGTTCGCCTCGCCCGAGGAGTCGCTGGTCGAGGCCCAGCTGCGCAAGTACCGCCGCATCCTCGACGAGCTCGGTGCCCAGCCGGGGCAGACCCTCCTTGAGGTCGGCTGTGGCTGGGGCGGCTTTGCCGAGGTCGCCGCCACCGAGTTCGGCTGCAAGGTGCTCGGCATCACGCTGTCGCCGTCCCAGCTCGCCTTCGCCCGTGAGCGCGCCGAGCGTGGCGGCTTTGCCGATCGGGTGGATTTCGCGCTGTGCGACTACCGCGACGTGCGTGGCCAGTACGACCACATCGTGTCGATCGAGATGATCGAGGCCGTCGGCGAGCGCTTCTGGCCGACCTACTTCGGCCAGCTCGGCGCGCTGCTCAAGCCGGGCGGTCGCTGCGTGGTGCAGGCGATCACCATCGACGACGCCCTGTTCGCGCGCTATCGGCGCGGCACCGACTTCATCCAGCGCCACGTCTTCCCCGGCGGCATGTTGCCCAGCCCGGGCGCGGTGGCGCAGCAGGCGCGGCGCGCCGGGCTGGCGACCGTCGGCGACTTCGCCTTCGGCCGCGACTATGCGCGCACGCTCGCCCACTGGCAGCGCAGCTTCGAGGTCCAGGCCGCCGCGGTGCGCGCGCAGGGCTTCCCGGAGCGCTTCCTGCGCATGTGGCGCTTCTACCTGTCCTACTGCGAGGCCGGCTTCGAGACCGGCGACATCGACGTGCACCACTACGTGTTCGTGCATGCGGACGGCGCTGGCGGGAGCCGCTGATGCCGGGCCGGGCTGCAGTCTTCTGCCGCCTGCTGGCGCCGGTGCTCGTCGCCGCCGCCATGCTGGCCGCGCCGCCCTCCCTCGCGCGCGAGCTGCCGCCCGCCTTGCAGGGCGAGCTGCAGCGCATCGGCGAGGGCGAGCTGCAGCGCATCGGCGAGGGCGAGCTGCGCTGGCTCGGCTTCAAGCTCTATGACGCGGCACTGTGGGCGAGGCCCGAGGTGGTGGCCGTACCGCCTGACAACGAGGCCGAGGCGGCGCAGGTGCTGGGCGCCGAGCATGCGCTGTCGATCCGCTACGCACGCGCGGTGTCGTCCGATCGCCTGGTCGAACTCAGCCTGGGCGAGATGCGTCGCCTTGGCTTCGATGACGAGGCACAGCTGGCGCGCTGGGGGCAGGCGCTGGCGCGCGCCTTGCCCTCGGTGGAGGCGGGCGAGACCCTGGTCGGCCTGCACCGGCCGGGCGAGGGCGCGCAGTTCTGGCACCAGGGCCAGCCCACCGCCGCGCTCGACGACGCCGAACTGGCGGCGGCCTTCTTCGCGATCTGGCTCGATCCGCGCACGCGCGAACCGCGGCTGCGCGCGCAACTGCTCGGCCTGGCGGAGCGCGGGCGATGAGCGCCGCCGCCGGCGCTGTACCAGACCCGGGCGCAGGCACCGATTCGCGCCGGGCGCTGCTGGCCTATGGCGCGCTCGGCCTGCCGCTGGCCTTCGCCGCGCTGCCGATCTACGTCCATGTGCCGCGCCTCTACGCCGAAGGGCTCGGCCTGTCGCTGGCGCTGGTGGGCGCGGTGCTGCTCGCCGCGCGCATCGTCGACGCGCTCACCGACCCGCTGATCGGCTGGGCCAACGACCGCCTGCCGCGGCGCCGGCTGTGGATCGCGCTGGCGCTGCCGGCGCTGGGCGCCGGCATGCTCGGCCTGCTCGTGCCGCCCGCGGAAGCCGGCCTCGGGTGGCTGTTCCTGCTGCTGGTCGGTGTCTCGCTGGCGTGGTCGGTGGCGACCATCGCCTACAACGCCTGGGGCGCGGAGGTGGCGCACACGCCGCTGCTGCGCACGCGCTACGTCGCCAGCCGCGAGGCCTTCGGGCTGGCCGGCGTGGTGCTGGCGGCCGCCTTGCCGGCGGTGCTGGCGCTGGGCGCTGACGAGGCGACCGGGCTGGCGCGCCTGGCCTGGCTGTTTCTGCCGCTGCTGGCGGGCTTCGGGCTGTGGACGTTGTGGCGTGCGCCGGCGCCGCCCGCCCGCACGCCCGCGGTCGGTGCAGCGGCAACCGTCGAGGGCAGGGCGGAGAAAACGGTGGCGGCCGGTGACAGCGGCCGGAAGGTCGTTGCGGGCGCTGGCCAGCGCAGCGCGGATCGGCCCGGGCAGGCGATGCCGCTGTGGGCCGGCCTGCGCGCCACCGTGCGCGACGTCCGCTTCGGCCGCCTGCTCGCGGTGTTCGCCGCCAATGGCATCGCCGCGGCGATCCCGTCGGCGACGGTGCTGTTCTTCGTCGCCGACGTGCTCGGCGCGGCCCAGCTCGCCGGGCTCTTCCTGGTGCTGTACTTCGCCGCCGCGGCGGCCAGCCTGCCGCTGTGGGTGCGGGTGTCGCAGCGCATCGGCAAGCTGCGCGCCTGGCTCGCCGGCATGGTGCTGGCGGTGGTCGTGTTCGCTTGGGCCGGGCTGCTCGGCGAGGGGGATGTGCTCACCTACGCGCTGATCTGCGTGTTGTCGGGGCTCGCGCTCGGCGCAGACCTCAGTCTGCCGCCCTCGCTGCTCGCCGACCTCGTCGCGCGCAGCGCGGCCGGTCGGGCGCGGCCGCCGCTGCAGGCAGGGGCGTGCTTTGGCTGGTGGAACTTCGTCACCAAGGCCAATCTCGCGCTGGCTGCGGGGCTCGCCTTGCCGCTGCTCGCGCTGCTCGGCTACGCGCCCGGTGCGCGCGAGCCGGGCGCGGTGGCGGCGCTGGCGGCGGTGTATGGCTTCGTGCCGGTCGTGCTCAAGCTGGGCGCGATCGTGCTGCTGTGGCGCTGGCGCGCCTGGATCGAGCCGGGCGTGCCGTCTGCCGACGGCCTGCGCAAGGCTCCTGCATGTGGGGGAGCGCAATCGTGAGACGTCTCTTGTTGTGGGTCGTGGCCGTGTTCGGCCTGTGGGGGTGTAGTACGGTGAATGTCGATCATTACCGCGCCGAGCAGCCAGTGCTCGAACTACGCGATTACTTCAACGGCACGCTCGACGCCTATGGCATGTTCCAGGACCGCTCGGGCAAGGTGGTCAAGCGCTTTCACGTGTTGATCGAGGCGAGCTGGGAGGGCGAAGTCGGCACCCTGGACGAGCACTTCACCTACTCCGACGGCAGCACCCAGCGCCGCGTGTGGACCATCACCCGCCTCGGCCAGGGGCGCTATAGCGGGCGCGCGGACGACGTCGTCGGCGAGGCCAGCGGGGAGGCGGCGGGCAACGCGCTGCGCTGGCGCTACGTGCTGGCGCTGCCGGTCGGCGACAAGGTGTACAACGTCGATTTCGACGACTGGATGTTCCTGATGGACGACAAGGTGATGCTCAACCGTTCGCTGATGAGCAAGTGGGGTTTTCGCCTCGGCGAGGTCACGCTGTCCTTCTTCAAGCGTGCGGACTGAGCGGCGAGTGAGGCGGGGGTGGCGAGTGACGGGGAGCATGGAGCTCCGAGGGCGGCGGCAATGACGGCGACGACGGTGATCCGGGCAACGCGCGGGCTCTTTTCCCCGCTCAACACCCCGATCCGCGACTGGCAGGGGCGACGGGTGTGGATCGTCGGCGCCTCCACCGGCATCGGCGAGGCGCTGGCGCTGGCGCTGGCCGCGCGCGGCGCCCGCCTGGCGCTGTCGGCGCGCAGTGTGCAGCGGCTGCAGGCGGTGCGCGCGGCCTGCGTCGAGCGTGGGGTGGCGGAGTCCGACTGCGTGATCGAAGCGCTCGACCTCGCCCGCGATGGCGACTTCGCGCGCGCCCAGGGCGCGCTGCTGGCGCGCTGGGGCGGCGTGGACCTGGTGGTGTTCAACGCCGGCACCTATCGCCCGCTGCGGGCCTGGGAGCTGAGCGCCGAGGCCGTGCGCGAGACGGTGGCGCTCAACCTGGTGGGTACGCTGTGCGGCGTCGGTGAGCTGGTGCCCGCGCTGCTGCGCCAGGGCAGCGGGGCGATCGCCCTGGTCGGCAGCGTGGCGGGCTACGGCGGTCTGCCCAAGGCCACCGTCTATGGGCCGACCAAGGCGGCGCTGATCAACCTCGCCGAGACGCTCTACCTGGACCTGTCGCCGCGCGGCATCGACGTCTTCCTGATCGACCCCGGCTTCGTCGCCACCCCGCTCACCGCCGCCAATGACTTCCACATGCCGGCCCTGCAGACGCCGGCGCAGGCCGCGCAGGCCATCGTCGACGGCTTCGCGCGGGGCGACTTCGAGATCCACTTTCCGAAGCGCTTCACCCGCGTGCTCAAGCTCCTGCAGTGGCTGCCGCGGCGCTTCTACTTCCCGCTCGTGCGGCGGGCGACCGGACTATGAGGGTGAAGCACATGGGCCTCGATGGCACGGACCTCGGCGGCACGGGGCCTGGGGCAAGCGCGGCCGAGGCCGTGGCGCGCTTCTACGAGACGCTCGCGCCGCACACGCTGGCCGGGCTCGACGCGCTCTACGCCGCCGACGCGCGCTTCAAGGACCCCTTCAACGAGGTCGTCGGCACGGCGGCGATCCGCCGCATCTTCGCGCACATGTTCGACACCGTGGACGCGCCGCGCTTCGTCGTCACCGAGCGCATCGAGCAGGGCGCGCAGGCCATGCTGGGCTGGGACTTCCACTTCGTGCTGCGCGGCCGGCCGGTGGTGGTCCACGGCGTGACCCACCTGCGCTTCGACGCCGGCGGGCGGGTGGTGCTGCACCGCGATTATTGGGACGCCGCCGAGGAACTGTACGAGAAGCTGCCGCTGCTGGGCACCTTGATGCGCGCACTGCGCAGGCGGCTGTCGGCAGACTGAGGCCTGGCTGCGAGGCGTTTGAGTGCACGTGGCCGGCGCACGGTTCCGGCTGGGCGCCTGCGTTCGGGTGGGCTCCAACGCCCGTGCGCCTTGATGCCGGACAAGCCGCTGAGGCGGCTGCGGCCGTTTGCCGCATCGGGTTCCGGCGCGCCGTCGATGGGTCTATCATCGGGCGCTGATTCACCCGTCACACAGGCAAGCCCATGTCGTTGTCCCCCATGTCGTCCGTCCTCGTCGCGCGCCTGCGCGCGTTCGTCCTCTCCGTGCTTGCCCTTGGCGCGCTCGCAGGCTGCGCGCCGGCCGAGCCGGTGTTCCGCAGCACCGACATCAGCGGCGCCGAGTACGGCAAGAACCTGCGCCTGACAGACCATCACGGCCAGCAACGCACGCTCGCCGACTTCCGCGGCAAGGTCGTCACCATCTTCTTCGGCTACACGCAGTGCCCGGACGTGTGTCCCACGGCGCTGGTCGGCATGAGCGAGGTGATGGGCCTGCTCGGCCCGGACAGCGATCGCGTGCAGGTGATCTTCATCACCGTCGACCCCGAGCGCGACACCCAGGCCCTGCTGGCCGAATACGTGCCGGTGTTCGATGCGCGCTTCCTCGGCCTGCATGGCACGCCCGAACAGATCGCCGCCGTCGCCAAGGACTTCCGCGTCTTCTACCGCAAGAGCGGCGACCTCGAGGGCCACTACACCATCGACCATTCGGCCGGCACCTACGTGTTCGGGCCGGACGGCCGGCTGCGGCTTTACATGAGGCACGGCGAAGCTCCGCAGGTGGTCGCGGCGGACATCAAGGCGCTGCTGGAGGGGAAGTAGGGCGCAGCGCATGCGCCGCCGGCGTGAACGGAAAACGGCAGCGTGTCGCTGCCGTCCTGCAACGTGGCGGGGCGCGTGACGCTCAGGCAACCGCGGCCAGCAGCCCGCGCATCTTCTGCATTGCCTTCGCCTCGATCTGGCGGATGCGCTCGGCCGACACGCCGTATTCGGCCGCCAGCTCGTGCAGCGTGGCGCTGTCGCCTTCGGTCAGCCAGCGGCGTTGCACGATCGCGCGGCTGCGCTCGTCCAGGCTGGAGAGCGCGTTGCGCAGGCCGCTGTCCTGCAGGTGGGCGAGCTCGGCCTGCTCGATGACCTCGGACGGCTCGGCGTGCGGGTCGGGCAGGTAGGAAATCGGGGAAAAGCGCTCGTCCTCGTCGTCGCTGCCGGCGTCGAGCGGGATGTCGCGACCACCGAGGCGGGTTTCCATCTCGACCACCTCTTCCGGTTTGACGTCGAGCTGGGCGGCGATCGCCCGGACCTCGCTTGGGTTCAGCGTGGCGCTGTCCTTCTTCATGCCGCGCAGGTTGAAGAACAGTTTGCGCTGCGCCTTGGTGGTGGCGATCTTCACCAGGCGCCAGTTCTTGAGGATGTATTCGTGGATCTCGGCCTTGATCCAGTGGATCGCGAACGACACCAGCCGCACGCCGCGGCTCGGGTCGAAGCGCTTGACCGCCTTCATCAGGCCGACGTTGCCTTCCTGGATCAGGTCGGCATGCGGCAGGCCGTAGCCGAGATAGCCGCGCGCGATGGCGACGACGACGCGCAGATGCGACATCACCAGTTGCCGTGCGGCATCCACGTCGCCCTCGTCACGCAGCCGCGTCGCCAGTTCCACCTCCTGCTGTTCGCTCAGCATCGGCATGCGATTCACGCTCTGGATGTACTGGTCCAGGCTGCCGGCGGCGGGAACGGGGAAGGTCAGGGCGTTTGACATGGGCTTGGGCTCTCCTTGTGCTGCGATATTAGCACTCGCGGCGTGAGAGTGCTAAGGGGTGGAGGGAGTTCCGGGGTGGGCCTCTTCAGTCCTTTCGGAGGACACCCAGTCCTCGATGCGCAAAGCAGCAATGCGCCTGAACTCGCGCGTATTGTGGGTTACCAGAGTGGCGTCTTCGGCCAGTGCATGGCAGGCGATCCACAGCTCGTTCGCGCCGATCGGTGTGCCTGCCTCCCTGAGGCGGGTGGCCTGTTCCGCGTAATGTCGGCAGATGGCGGGGTCGGCGGGATAGCACACCGGTACCTGGCGCGCCAGGGCGTTCAGCCGCCGCAGCACCTCCGTTCTGCGGGGGCTGCGCTCGGCGCCCTTCAGCAGCTCGGCCCAGGTCACGAAAGACATGCACAGGGTGTCGGTCTCCGGCAGAGCGTCGATGCGCTGCGCGATGCCGGACGGCTGGTTCTTGATCAGGTAGATCAGGATGTTGGTGTCGAGCAGGTAGATCACAGCGCCTCGCGCTCCTGCACCCGCAGCGGCGCTTCCTGCTCGGCCTAGAGCGCGGCGACGAAGTCGTCGTCCACTTCGCCCAGCGCCTTCAGGGCCTGCATCAGGGCGGTGCCACGCTGTACGCGCAAGGGGTGGATCACCAGATCGCCCGCGTCGTTGCGCGTGATGCTGACGCGGTCGGTGTCGAGGCGGAACTCTGCGGGTATGCGCACAGCCTGGCTGTTGCCGTTGTTGAAGATACGGCTGGTCAGCGTTTCCAGCATGCCTCCTCGTGTAATTACGGCAATGTGTGTATTTTAGTCCCTGTAGATAGCACGGCAAACCTTCGCTACCCCTTACGTGGCATGTCACCGGCGCGCAGGAAATTCCCGTGCGGTGTGAACGACGTTGAGCACGATCACCGAGTCATCCGTCACTTTCACGAAGGCAATGTAGGGCAGTCGGCGAACGACGAGTTCGCGTGCGGCCGGGATCCGCGCACTTGCCCGGATACGGTCCGGGAAGACGCGCAAGGCTTCGACTTCGGCAATGATGCGCGACTGGACGGATGCTGCAGTCAAGGGGCCCGCCTCCGCGTGGTAATAGGCGAGAATTTCCTCGAGGTCGTCCAGCGCCTCGTCGGTCCATAGGAGGTTCATGCACGACGATTCCGCGCCGCCACACGTTCGCGCAGCATGGCCATGGCTTCGTCGTGATCATGCAGCTTGGTCTGGCCTGCCTCCAGGCGTTCGAGCGTGGTCGTAAGCTTCTCGAAGAGCCAGCCGTCGTAACCGGGGGTCTTGTCGAGCAGGAATTCGGGCAACAGTGTGTCTGCTGCATCCTCGATCGACACCATGATGCCGACGGGGCGATCGTTCTTGGTGATGACGACCGGCTCCCGGCGCGATGCATCAAGGAATTCGCCGAACCGGTTCTTTGCTTCGCGTGCGGTCATGACTTTCATGATCAGTGTCCTGATTAGTGTTGAGATAGATCCATAGTAGCTACTTTAGGCGGCGCGGCAAGCGTCTGTGCTCGAGGTGGTGTCCTCCGCCGAGATCCTTGTCATCCCCAAGAACGGCAAGCTGTTCGCCGAACTACACCCTCATCGGGGCGTGTGCGCATCGAGCAGGCCTGGCGCGCGGGCGAGCTCGCGGTGAGCGCGATCAGCCTCAGGGAATGCGCGATGCTTGTGGAGAAGGGCCACATTGTCCTGTCGCTTGCGGTCGAGGGCTGGCGAGCAGGCCTGCTCCGCGCGGGGCTGCTCGAGATTCCGCTCGATGGCCGCATTACGCTCGCGGCCGCAGGGTTCGCCGACCTGCATCGCGACCCCGCGGACCGCTTCATCGTCGCCTCTGCAGTCGTGCGCAACGCGACGCTGGTGACGGCGGACGAAAAGCTGTTGGCATGGAAGGCGGACCCGTCGCGGCTCGACGCGCGGCGCTGAACGGGCGTTCTGTTGCACGTCCGCAACAAGAAAGTCTGGAATGTGGTGTTTTCGCGCTATGGCGCTTGCAAGGCTGGCGGCAGGTTTGCAGAATCGCCTCAACTTCTCGCCAGAGAGGTGAGTAGGGCCGAGGCAGGTGCCGCGGTCTCAACTTCAAATTTGAGGAGAAACATATGCAGAAGAAACTGATCGCGCTGGCTGTTGCTGGCCTCGTTTCGGCCCCGGCCTTCGCTCAGTCGAACGTGACCATCTACGGTGTGGCTGACGCTGCCATCGGTATCGGTGAGCACGGCGACAACGACTTCCAGGGCGTGGTTAATGGCGTCCTGTCGGGCAGCCGCATCGGCTTCCGCGGCACCGAAGATCTGGGCAACGGCCTGAAGGCTGTTTTCGTGCTGGAGCAGGGTTTCGACATCGGTAATGGCGTTGCGAGCCCGTCGGTGTCCGCTACCGAGGGTACGAACGCCGGCGACCGTGACTCGGTCTTCTCGCGTCAGGCTTACGTCGGTGTCGGCGGCGCCTTCGGTACCGTCAGCCTCGGCCGTCAGTATGCTCCTGGCTACTTCTTCAACTACGACGCCGTCCTCGGCGCCCTGGTGTCGCCGCAGTCGATCCTGTCGAACGGCGCCGGCATGACCATCACCCCGAACAGCGCTGCGCGCTGGAACAACTCGCTGGCCTACACCGGCAGCTTCTCGGGTCTGACCGTTCGTGGCATCTACTCGGCCAATACGGTTGAAACCAGCATGAACCCGGAAGATGACGACGCCTATGGCCTGAGCCTCGACTATTCCAACGGCCCGCTGAAGGTGGGTGCCGTTTATCAGGTGGTGCAGAAGACCACTGATGACCAGAAGGAATGGGGCCTTGGCGCCAGCTACGACTTCGGCTTCCTGACCGTGGCTGGTTCGTACCAGGACGCTGAGGGCCTCGGCACCACAAACATTGACGGTGACCTGTGGCAAGTTGGTGTGATCGTGCCGGTTGGCGCGGCTGGCAACGTCCATGTCGGCTACGGCGAAGTCGATCTCGACAACAACCGTGGCGCCGAAAGCTGGACCGTGGCTTACACGCACGCCCTGTCGAAGCGCACCACCGCCTACGTTGGCTACAACAGCACCGAGAACGAAAGCGCTACTAAGGCTTATGGCCTTGTCGCGGCTCCGACTGTTGGTAACCTGGGTCAAGATTCCGACCTGTTCGTGGCTGGCATCCGTCACACCTTCTAATCTGTCTCCTCGACAGGTTTGAAGAGAAACGGGCCTTCGGGCCCGTTTCGTCGTTTACTACGTTCTCAACGGACGGGGCATGGTGCCGCTCGATAACTAGGGAAATAGGAAACAGGGGACAGACCCAACTCTTCCCCGCGTTGAGCGGCGACAACGATTCCAGGATGCGTGCGCGGTGTTCCTGGAGAGGCGAGGACTGTCCGAGCCGAGCGCAGCGATGGCGCTCATTTGCGTACCCTCAGCAAAGCACCGCGCAGCGGTGCAGCCTCGGAAGGAGTATCCCGTGCGCGTCCTACCCCGAGGCGCTCGAACGTGGACTCGATCTACTGACGGCCAACGATCGTCGCTACCGCCATGTCGAGCAACTCGGCATCGAGGTGTTCCGGCCATAAGGCATGGCGGTAGCGAAGGGAAGGCCTGTCGTTTGCTAACCGAGGGGCTGCTGGCATCGAGGTGTGGCCTCAGTCCCCCGTTCGTAGCCAACTTTTCACCGTCACCGTGGTCATCCTTCGGCGCGCGCCTACGGCGCAGCCTTTCCGAAACCCGATCCGGAGACGATCCCGATGCAGAAGCTGCTCACCGCCTCGATCCTCGCCCTTGCCGCCACCACCGCGCAGGCCGACCCCGCCGTGATGTTCGGCATCAACTACAATTTCGGCGGCGGTGGCCCGGGCCTGTCCGTCAAGGTGCTGTCGAGCGACCGCGAAGACCGTACCGTGGCCTCGGTGGGGGCGAACTACTACCCGATGATGAACCGTGTCGGCCTCGACCTCGGCGTCGGGCGTACCTTCCAGAACGGTGCGGCGACGGTGGGCTGGGATGTGATCAACAATGCGCCGCAGGCCAGCATCGGCTATGTCGATACCCGGCGCTGAGCGTGTGAAAGGCTGAGCGTGGCGTGATTCGAGATCTTCAGGAGACGGGGCCGGCGCCGGTCGAGGAACTGGCGCAGCTGGCGTTGCGCACGTGCGCGTCGCCCAACCACGATGCGCGCCCGGCCGGCGTGGCCGTGAGCCTGATCGTGGTGCATGCGATCAGCCTGCCACCGGACGAGTTCGGCGGGCCGGGCGTCGAGCAGCTGTTCACCAACACGCTCGACCCCGACGCCCATCCCTATTACGCCACCATCCACCAGCTGCGTGTGTCGGCGCATTACTTCATCCGCCGCGATGGCGAGACGCTGTGTTTCGTCGATCCCGAGCGCCGTGCGTGGCATGCCGGCGTGTCGTGCTGGCAGGGGCGCGAGGTCTGCAACGACTTCTCGATCGGCATCGAGCTGGAGGGCTGTGACACGCAGCCCTTCGAGCCGGCACAGTATGCCGCCCTGGCGCGGTTGATCGATGCCCTGCGGGCGCGTTACCCGATCGCCGACGTGGTCGGGCACTCCGATATCGCCCCCGGGCGCAAGACCGATCCCGGTCCTTTCTTCGACTGGGAGCGGCTCGAAAGCCTGCTTTCCGGCGGCAATGACAGACGGGCAGGCGCGCATTCCCATGTCAAGTTTTGACAAAATGTTTGTCCGCGCATAGAATTCGCCCGGTGTTGCGTTGCAACATTTTTATTAATCACGGTGCGGCGCCGCCCTCCTGAGGGTTGGTGACAGTTTCATGGACGCTCGCACCGCGGGGTCCGTCGTCTGGTTGCGGCGATGGGCTTGAACACCTACTGGCGACCGAGCCTGCTTGCCCGCTGACGTGGCCTATCCGCCGCGCGACGTGCGCGCTGTCCCAACCGGCAGCGTCGATCTGAGCCCCAAGCGGGCGAGGTCATGGCAGCAGCTCAGGCCACAGCACGGAGGACACCATGAAACACGCAACTCGATTCAACGCGCTCGCGCGTCAGGCGGGCGGTGTCGCGCTCAGCGTGGCACATGCAGGGGTTCTTTCACTCGGTCTGATGGGCATGGCCCATGTGGCGACCGATGGCGACTGGACGGGCCTGCAGTTCGAACAAACCTTCTCGCTTGCGGCTCAAGAGCCGACCGCGATCACGCCCACGGCGGCCGAGCTCGCGATGGCGGCGACGGCCAGCGACCGTGTGGTGCCGCCGGTGAGCGCGCTCACCCCGGTCGAGCCGGCACCGCGCATCGTGCACAGCCCGGTGAGGCTCGAGGTCAAGGGCCTGGCCGCGCTGGCGGAGGATCCCTTCGCCCAGGAAGAGGGTGAACTGTCGCTCGAGATGGCCAAGGTGCGTGACTGGATCACCGACACCTATCGCGTCTCCGAGACGGCGATCGTGCCCGCCCTGGCCGCGGCCGAGGCCTCGGCGCAGGAGCTCGGCTTCGACCCGCTGCTGATCGTCGCCATCATGGCCGTCGAGTCCAGCTTCAATCCGCGTGCGGTCAGCAACATGGGTGCACAAGGCCTGATGCAGGTGATCCCGCGTTACCACCAGGACAAGATTGCGCCCCATCGCGGCAAGAACGTGCTGTTCGACCCCGAGGTCAATGTCCGCGTCGGCACGCTGGTGCTGCACGAGGGCTTGCAGCGCTACGGCAGCCTGCAGCGCGCGCTGCAGTACTACAACGGCGCGCTGAAGGACCCGCAGGCACGGTATACGCGCAAGGTCATGGCGCTGAAGAAGCGCCTGATGACGATCGCCGGCCGCGACACCGCGCGCACCAGCCTGGAACAGGCGGGCTGACTCTTGCCGCGCGGCGCGCCCGCGCGCACTTCAGCACACCGGCTCGGCGCCCTGCGCCGCTTCAGGCGCGCAGGGCGCTGATCCGTTCGACCGCCTCGAGCAGGCGTTCCTTGCGCGTCGTGTAGGCGATGCGCAGGTGGCGTCGCGGCAGATGGTGGCCAAAGTCGAGGCCCGGCGTGGCTGCGACGCCCGCTTCCTCGATCAGGCGCCGCGCCAGGGCTTCGGAGTCGTTCGCCAGCGGCGAGACGTCGGCGTAGATGTAGAACGCGCCTTGCGGCTCGGTGGCGATGGTGAAGCCGATGTCGCGCAGGGCCGGCAGCAAGGTGTTGCGCCTTGCCGCGAACTCTGCCCGCCGCGCTTCCAGGATCTCCAGCGTGGCCGGCGCGAAGGCGGCCAGCGCGGCGTGCTGCGCCGGTGAGGAGGGCGAGATGAAGAAGTGCTGCGCCAGCTTCTCGATCTCGCGCACATAGGCGGGCGGGGCCACCAGCCAGCCCAGGCGCCAGCCGGTCATGCCGAAATACTTGGAGAAGCTGTTGACCACGAAGACGTCGTCCGCCGCATTGAGGACGGGATTCGACAGCGCCGTGGCCGCGTCCACGCCATAGCTCAGGCCCTGGTAGATCTCGTCCACCAGCAGCAGCCCGCCGCGCCGGTGGGTGACCTGGTGCAGTGCAGCAATCTCGTCGATATCGAGCAGCGTGCCGGTCGGGTTGGAGGGCGTGGCCACCATCAGCCCGCGGCTGCGTGTGCCCCAGGCGGCGTCGACCTGGGCGGCGGTGGGCTGGTAGCGCGTCTGCGCATCCACCGGCAGCGCGCGAGCCACCCCTTCGTAGGCGCGCACCAGGTGGCGGTTGGAGGGGTAGCCGGGGTCGGGCAACAGCCATTCGTCGCCGGGGTCGGTGGTCGCCGCCAGGGCCAGCATCAGCGCGCCCGAGGCGCCGGCGGTGACGATGATGCGCTCGGGCGCGACCTCGGCATCGAGGTGGTCGTGGTAGAAGCGCGCGATGGCCTCGCGCAGCGCAGGCAGGCCGAGCGCCGGGGTGTAATGCACGTCTCCAGCGGCAATGAAGCGCGTCGCCGCCTCGATGATGGGTTGCGGCGTGGCGAAGTCCGGCTCGCCGACCTCCATGTGGATGATGTCCCGCCCCTGCGCCTCGAGCTCGCGCGCCCGGCGCAGCAGCTCCATGACGTGGAAGGGCTGGATCTCGGTGGCGCGGCGGGAAAGCGTGTGCATGGCGGGCTCCTTGGAGCTTGGCGGCGGTGTGCGCAAGGATACGGGGTTGAAAAGGAAAAGCGCCGACCGGCGGCGCTTTTTCGGTCGGGCGAGGGGCAGGGCTCAGTCGGAGTTGAGCGCCAGTTCGAACAGCTCGCGTTTCAACACGAGCTGACGCGGCAGGCGGTCCTGCAGCTTGTCGAACCACTCCTTGTGCGAATTGAGCTCGGTGCGCCAGGCGTCGGCGTCGACCTTGGTCAGGGCCTCGAACGCCTCGCGGCTGATGTCGGCGCCGGTCCAGTCCAGATCCTCGAAGCGCGGCATCCAGCCGAGTGCCGTCTCCTTGGCCTGGACCTTGCCCTGGCAGCGTTCGACGATCCACTTCAGCACGCGCATATTCTCGCCGAAGCCGGGCCACATGAATTCGCCCTTGTCGTTCATGCGGAACCAGTTCACGCAGAAGATCTTGGGCGTGTCCTCGACGACGTGGCCCATGCGCAGCCAGTGGTTGAAGTAGTCGCCCATGTGGTAGCCGCAGAAGGGCAGCATCGCGAAGGGGTCGCGGCGCACCACGCCCTGCGCGCCGAAGGCGGCGGCGGTGGTCTCGGAACCGAGCGTCGAGGCCATGTACACGCCGAAGTTCCAGTTGAAGGCCTGGTACACCAGCGGCACGGTGGTGGCGCGGCGGCCGCCGAAGATGAAGGCCGAGATCGGCACGCCGGCGGGGTCTTCCCAGGCCGGGTCGATCGATGGGCACTGGCTGGCCGGAGCGGTGAAGCGCGCGTTGGGGTGGGCGGCCTTGCGCCCGGTCTCGGCGGCGATCTCGGGCGTCCAGTCCTTGCCCTGCCAGTCGACCAGGTGGGACGGGGCCTGCTTGCTCATGCCTTCCCACCACACGTCGCCGTCGTCGGTGAGCGCCACGTTGGTGAAGATGATGTTTTCCTTCAACGTCGCCATGGCGTTGAAGTTGGTCTTCTCGGAGGTGCCGGGGGCGACGCCGAAGTAGCCGTGCTCGGGGTTGATGGCGCGGAACTTGCCGTCGGGGCCGGGCTTGATCCAGGCGATGTCGTCGCCGACCGTGGTGATCTTCCAGCCGTCGAAGCTCTTCGGCGGGATCAGCATGGCGAAGTTGGTCTTGCCGCAGGCCGACGGGAAGGCGGCGGCGACGTAGGTCTTCTCGCCCTGTGGCGATTCGACGCCGAGGATCAGCATGTGCTCGGCCAGCCAGCCTTCGTCACGCGCCATGGTGGAGGCGATGCGCAGCGCGAAGCACTTCTTGCCGAGCAGGGCGTTGCCGCCGTAGCCCGAGCCGTAGGACCAGATCTCGCGCGTCTCGGGGTAATGCACGATGTACTTGGTGGTCGGGTTGCACGGCCAGCGGCTGTCCTTCTCGCCGTGGGCGAGCGGGGCGCCGACGGTGTGCACGCAGGGCACGAACTCGCCGTCGCTGCCGAGCACCTCGATCGCGCCACGGCCCATGCGCGTCATCGTGCGCATGTTGGTGACGACGTAGGGGCTGTCCGAGATCTCGACGCCGATGTGGGCGATCGGGCTGCCGAGCGGGCCCATCGAGAACGGGATCACGTACATGGTGCGGCCGTGCATCGAGGCCTTGAACAGGCCGTTGAGCGTCTCGCGCATCACGGCCGGGTCTTCCCAGTTGTTGGTCGGGCCGGCGTCGGCCTTGTCCTGCGAGCAGATGAAGGTGCGGTCCTCGACGCGGGCGACGTCGGAGGGGTCGGACCAGGCCAGGTAGGAGTTCTTGCGCTTTTCCGGGTTGAGCTTGATCAGCATGCCGGACTCGACCATCTCGGCGCACAGGCGGTCGTACTCTTCCTGCGAGCCGTCGCACCAGACCACGCGGTCGGGCTCGGTCAGCGCAGCGATTTCGCCGACCCACTTCTTGAGGCCTTCGTGGCGGACGTAGTCAGGGGCGGCCGCAATGGCCGCCTGGGCGTGGTTCTGAGACATGTGTACAGCTCTCCCGTGCTGTGATGCGAAACCATCCCCGTCGGTCGGCCATCGCGATGCAGGGTGCTGCCTGGCCGGCGGGCTGCGAAAGCTCATAATTATGCCATGGCCGGCTGCTTCCGATCAGGGCCTGGGTGTCTATCATGAAGATTGACGGGGCGAATATACGTATTTTTCACATCGCAGTTTTTGTTTTCGCAATGCGGTAAAGTCACGTTTCGCGGTATGCTCTCGGGCGCCGAGGCGCCATGGCCGGCGCACGAGGGCAACATCATTACCAGACGAGAGGGGAAGACAAGAATGGACGAACTGATCCGCGCGGCTGCGCTCGACTATCACCGCTATCCGCGCCCGGGCAAGATCTCGGTCACGCCCACCAAGGTGCTGTCCAACCAGCGCGACCTGTCGCTCGCCTACTCGCCGGGCGTGGCCGCGGCCTGCGACGCCATCGTCGAGGATCCGGCGCAGGCGGCCGAGCTCACCGCGCGCTCGAACCTGATCGGCGTGGTCACCAACGGCACCGCGGTGCTCGGCCTGGGCAACATCGGCCCGCTCGCCGCCAAGCCGGTGATGGAAGGCAAGGGCGTGCTGTTCAAGAAGTTCGCCGGCATCGACGTCTTCGACCTCGAGATCGACGAGCCCGACGCCGACAAGCTGATCGACATGATCGCCGCGCTCGAGCCCACCTTTGGCGGCATCAACCTCGAGGACATCAAGGCCCCCGAGTGCTTCTACATCGAGCAGAAGCTGCGCGAGCGCATGAAGATCCCGGTCTTCCACGACGACCAGCACGGCACCGCCATCGTGGTCGGCGCCGCACTGCTCAACGGCCTGCACCTGCAGGGCAAGGCGCTGGACAAGGTCAAGCTGGTGACCTCGGGCGCGGGTGCTGCGGCGCTGGCCTGCCTGGGCTTGCTGGTCAAGCTCGGCATTCCGGTCGAGAACATCTGGGTCACCGACATCGAGGGCGTGGTCTATGAGGGCCGCACTGCGTTGATGGATCCGATCAAGGCGCGCTATGCCAAGAAGACCGATGCACGCAAGCTCGCCGAGATCATCGAGGGGGCGGACGTGTTCCTGGGGCTGTCGGCCGGCGGCGTGCTCAAGCCCGAGATGGTCGCGAAGATGGCGCCCAACCCGATGATCCTCGCGCTTGCCAACCCCACGCCCGAGATCCTGCCCGAGGAAGTGAAGAAGGTACGCAGCGACGCCATCATCGCCACCGGCCGTTCGGACTATCCGAACCAGGTCAATAACGTGCTGTGCTTCCCCTTCATCTTCCGCGGTGCGCTCGACGTCGGCGCGACCACGATCACCGACGAGATGCAGCTCGCCGCGGTGAAGGCGATCGCCGAGCTCGCACGCGTCGAGCAGAGCGACATCGTCGCCGCCGCCTACGGTGAGAAGGTCGGCGGCTTCGGTCCCGAATACATCATCCCGCGCCCCTTCGACCCGCGCCTGATCGTCAAGATCGCGCCCGCGGTGGCCGAGGCGGGCATGAGCTCGGGCGTGGCCACGCGCCCGATCACCGACTGGGACGCCTACCGCGGCCAGCTCAACAACTTCGTGTGGCATTCCGGCCTGATCATGAAGCCGGTGTTCGCCGCGGCGAAGATGGCGCCCAAGCGCATCATCTTCTCCGAGGGCGAATCCGAGAAGGTGTTGCGCGCGGTGCAGCAGGTGGTGGACGAGGGCCTGGCGCGTCCGATCCTGATCGGCCGCCCCGACATCGTGAAGGGCAATATCGAACGCTTCGGCCTGCGCATGGCGGCCGAGCGCGACTACGAGCTGGTGAACCCGGACTCGGATCCGCGCTTCAACGAGCTGTGGCAGCACTATCACGCCCTGATGGAGCGCCGCGGCGTGTCAGTCGAGTACGCGAAGAAGGAAGTGCGCCGCCGCACCACGCTGATCGGCACGCTGCTGCTCAAGTTCGGCTACGGCGACGGCCTCATCTGCGGCACTTACGGCATGCACCGGCTGCATCGCGAATTCGTCGAGACCGTGCTCGGCCGCGCCGAGGGCGTCGACAACCTGTACACGGTGAACCTGTTGAACCTGCCCGGGCGTACGCTGTTCCTTGCCGATACCTACGTGAATTACGACCCGACGCCGGTGCAGATCGTGGAGATGACGCTGCTGGCGGCCGAGGAGATGAAGCGCTTCGGCATCGAGCCGCGCGTCGCGCTGCTGTCGCATTCGTCCTTCGGTTCGGCCGATTCGCCGACCGCCGACAAGATGCGCACCGCGCTGCGCATGCTGCACGAGCAGCACCCGGAGCTGGCCGTCGAGGGCGAGATGCACGGCGATTCTGCGCTCGACGCCAAGCACCGCCTGCAGATCTTCCCCAACGCCAAGATGCGCGAGGACGCCAACCTGCTGATCTTCCCGACGCTGGACGCGGCCAACATCGCCTTCAACCTGCTCAAGAACGCGGCGGGCGAGGGCATGACAGTGGGCCCGATCCTGCTCGGTGCGGCCAAGCCGGTGCACATCCTGACGCCCTCGGCCACCGTGCGCCGCATCATCAACATGACCGCGCTCACCGTGGTCGAGGCCGGGCAGGCGGGCTCGGCCGGCTGAGCATCGCCCAGGCCCTTGCCTGCCGGTCACGTCCTGCCCCATGCTGGTGGCAGGACGTGACCGGGGGCAGGGCGGATGGCGATGCATGAGGGGCGGGCGGCGCTGGTGCTGACCGGTGGCGGCGCGCGTGCCGCCTACCAGGTGGGCGTGCTCAGTGCCATCCGCGAACTGCGTGGCGCGCGTGCCGGCAATCCCTTTCCCATCCTGTGCGGGACCTCGGCCGGCGCCATCAATGCCGCCGCACTCGCCTCGCACGTCGTCGATTTCAATCGCGCGGTCAAGCACATCGAGCGCATCTGGCGCAACCTGCACGTCGATCAGGTGTATCGGGTCGATGCGCCGGCCTTGCTGGGCAGCGGACTGCATTGGGGCTCGGCGCTGTTCGGGGGCTGGCTGCTGCGGCAGACCCCGCGCTCGCTGCTCGACAATGCGCCGCTGCGGGTGCTGCTCGAGCGCGTGCTCGACTTCCACGCCATCGATCAGTCCATCAAGCGCGGCGAGCTGTATGCGCTCAGCGTCACTGCGTCGGGCTATTCGAGCGGCGAGAGCCTGGCCTTCTTCCAGGGCTCGCTCGACATCCATCCGTGGCGACGCGAGCAGCGCATGGGCGTGCGCACCCAGTTGCAGCTCGAGCACCTGATGGCGAGCAGCGCGCTGCCCTTCGTGTTTCCGGCGGTCAAGATCCATCGCGAGTACTTCGGCGACGGCTCGATGCGCCAGCTCGCGCCGGTGAGCCCGGCCATCCATCTCGGCGCCGAGCGCATCCTGGTGATCGGCGCCGGGCGCACCGCCGAAGAAGGGCGCCAGCGCGCCGAACGCTACCCTTCGCCGGCGCAGATTGCCGGTCATGCGCTGTCGAGCATCTTCCTCGACACCCTCGCAGTCGATCTCGAGCGCCTGGCGCGCATCAACGACACCCTCGGCCTTCTCGACCCGGCGCAGCGCCGGGCGGCGGGCATGCCCTTGCGCCAGATCGAGACCCTGGTGATCCAGCCTTCGCAACGTCTCGACACGATTGCCGGGCGCCATGGCGGCAGCCTGCCTCGCCTGCTGCGCACCGTGCTGCGCGGACTGGGCACGATGCGGCGCGAGGGCTCGACCCTGCTGTCCTACCTGCTGTTCGAGCCGGGATTCACGCGCGCGCTGATCGAGCTCGGCTACCACGACGCGATGGCGCGCAGGGCGGAATTGAAGGCCTTCCTGCGCATCGTCTGAGGTCGGGCGTGAGAATTTCCGTGGTGAGGACGGGCGGCGCCGCGCACGATATGGGAAAATGCCACAGAAGATTTCGAAACTACTTGAAATCCATTTTGTATCTGCTTATTTTTAAATCAAAACGCCAGTCCGTTCGTCGCAACTTTCGAGCTTGCCGCCCATCATGAAGCCCAGAATCCTCGTTGCCACCCTTGCCGCGCTGTTCGCGCTGCAGGCGGGGGGCGTCGGCGCCGCACCCAGCAAACCACAAACCACCACCAAGGCGGCGGCAACGAAGCCCGCAGCGACGGCCAAGGCGAGCACCGCGACGAAGCCGAAGGCGGCGGTCAAGCCCAGGGCCGCGGCCAAGCCGGCGCCGAAGAAGGCGACTGCAAACAAGGCTGTCGCCAAGAAGGCCGTGGCCAAGCAGATGAAGGTCAATCTGCGCAAGCCGGGCGCGGCCGCGGCGGCCGCAGCGCCTGCCGCCGCGCTGGGCGAGGAGCAGGACAGCCCGCTCACCCTCGATGCAAACGGTCTCCCGGTGCTCGGCTCGAGCGCCTTCTACGTGATCAACCAGAACACCGGCGAGGTGCTGCTCGAGCGCAATGCCGCCACGGTGCTGCCGATCGCCTCGATCACCAAGCTGATGACCGCGATCGTGGTGCTCGAGGCCGGGCAGAGCCTGAGCGAGCCGCTCACCATCACCGAGGGCGATATCGACCGCCTGAAGGGCACGGGGTCGCGTCTTGGGCTGGGTACCACGCTGACGCGCGAGCAGATGCTGCACCTGGCGCTGATGTCGTCGGAAAACCGCGCCGCCTCCGCGCTCGGGCGCAACTACCCCGGCGGCGAGCAGGCCTTCGTGTCGGCGATGAACGTCAAGGCGAGGCTGCTCGGGCTGTGGAACACGCGCTTCCACGACAGCACCGGCCTCAACCCGGCCAACGTCTCCAGCCCGCAGGATCTGGCCAAGCTCGTCGCGGCGTCGGCGTCCTACCCGCTGATCCGCGAATTCTCGACCTCGCATGAGCGCTATGTGGATGTGCGCGGGCGCTCGCTGCGTTTCGGCAACACCAATGGCCTGGTGCGCAGTCCGGAGTGGGCGATCAGCGTGTCAAAAACGGGTTACATCTCCGAGGCCGGGCGCTGCCTGGTCATGCAGACCTGGCTGCACCAGCAGCCGGTGGTGATGGTGCTGATGGATTCGAGCGGCCGCTATACCCGCACGGCCGACGCCAAGCGCGTGCGCAAGTGGCTCGAGCAGAGTACGGCCCAGCGCGTGGCGATCGCGCCGCAACGCGCCGGCGGCTGAGGCGGCCAGCGCGTCAGGCTTCCTTGCGCGCCGGCAGGTAGCCGAGCGCGCGCGAGATTTCCTCGGCGGTGTCGCGCACCAGCGGCGCCCAGTCGGGGTTGAAGCGCTCGGAAGGCGTCGACAGCGACAGTCCGGCGATCAGCTCGCCGCTGTCGTCGTGGATGCCCGCGGCGATGCAGCGCACGCCGGCTTCGACCTCGTCGAGGTCGAAGGCCACGCCGTGGCGGCGTACGCGGTCGAGCTCCTTCTCCAGCGCCGGCAGGGTCGTGATCGAGGCCGAGGTGGACGGAGGCAGGCCGGTGCGGCGGGCATAGTCGCGAATGCGCTCAAGGCCGTCCTCGACGAGAAAGAGCTTGCCGGTCGCGGTCGTGTGCAGGGGCGCGCGCGCGCCGACGATATGCACCACGCGCACCGAGGAACGTCCGCTCGAGGTGCGTTCGACATAGACGATCTCGTCGCCTGCCCGCACCCCCAGGTTGACGCTCTCGCCGGTGGTGGCGTGAAGCTTCAGCATGTAGGGCATGGCCGTCTCGCGCAGCGAGATGCGCGACTTCACCAGGCTGCCCAGTTCGAGCAGACGGATGCCGAGGCGATAGACGCCGGCCTCGGAGCGTTCGACGAAGCCGGTGTGCGTCATGGCGGCCAGGATGCGGTGCGCGGTCGACGGGTGCAGCCCGGTCTCCAGTGCGAGCTGCTTGAGCGGCACGGGATCGGCGTGCTGGGCGAGCACGTCGAGCAGCTTCATCATGCGCTCGATGACCTGGATCGAGGCTTTGCCATCCGGGGCGGCGGCAGGATCGGACTTGGTGGCGGACACGGCGGGACTCGGTAAAACGATGGACGACTCGGAATGCTGCGGAGCAGGCCGTGGAGGCGGTGGTGTGCCCCTTCTGCGGGGTCGGCCTGCACGACGGGAGAATGGTAACCGGGCGGGATGATTTCGCCTAGTGAAATACCGTGCCGTGTGGTGACGGGCCCACTTCGAATATATACTTTCGCCGAAACACAGCGGCTTCCTGCCGGATCTGGCCTGTCCAGGCGTATTTGCGCACCTTTCCCGCTCGGCGCCGGACCCGCCGCCTGTTACCCTCGCATCCCTTTTTCTCTCCTTCCCCGCCGGACGCCCAGATGAGCCTTGCCCTGATCGTGCTGCTGCCCTTCATCGGCGCGCTGTTTCCTGCGTTGATGATGCGTGCCGGCCGTAATGCCTGCGCGACCAGCACCTTCAGCTTCTCCCTGCTCGCCTTCACCCTGCTGCTGTCCCATGCGCCGGCGGTGTTCCGCGGCGAGGTGGTGACCGCGTCCTGGGACTGGCTGCCCGCGCTGGGCCTGAGCGCGAGCTTCTTCCTCGACGGCCTGGGCTTCTTCTTCGCCGGCCTGATCCTGGGCATCGGCCTGCTGATCATCGTCTATGCGCGCTTCTACCTCGCCAAGGACGACCCGATGGGCAGCTTCTACAGCTATCTGCTGCTGTTCCAGGGCGCGATGGTGGGCATCGTGCTGTCGGACAACGTCCTGCTGCTGCTGGTGTTCTGGGAACTGACCAGCCTGTCGTCCTTCCTCCTCATCGGCTACTGGAAGCACCTGCCCGAGGGCCGACAGGGCGCGCGCATGGCGCTCACGGTCACCGGCGCGGGCGGGCTGGCGATGATCGCCGGCATGCTGATCCTGGGCGACATCGCCGGCTCCTACAACCTGACCGACATCCTGCGCCAGAAGGAGGCGATCCAGGCCTCGCCGCTCTATCTGCCGGCGCTGCTGCTGATCCTCGCCGGCTGCTTCACCAAGAGCGCCCAGTTCCCCTTCCACTTCTGGCTGCCCCATGCGATGGCGGCACCGACGCCGGTCTCGGCCTACCTGCATTCGGCGACCATGGTGAAGGCGGGCATCTTCCTGCTGGCGCGCATGTGGCCGGTGCTGGCCGGCACCACCGAGTGGTTCTACATCGTCGCCACCATTGGCCTGGTCACCATGCTGCTCGGCGCGGTGATCGCGCTGTTCAAGGACGACCTCAAGGGCCTGCTCGCTTACTCCACCGTCAGCCACCTCGGCCTGGTGACCATGCTGCTCGGCTTCGGCACGCCGCTGGCGGCGGTGGCGGCAGTGTTCCACATCCTCAACCACGCCACCTTCAAGGCCGCCCTGTTCATGAACGCCGGCATCGTCGACCACGAGGCGGGCACGCGTGACATCCAGCGCCTCGGCGGGCTGCTGCACCTGATGCCGCTCACCGCGACGCTGGCGATGGTCGCCGCGGCCTCGATGGCCGGCCTGCCGCCGCTCAACGGCTTCCTGTCGAAGGAGATGATGCTGCACGAGGCGGTCGACACCGCCTGGCTCGGCCAGGCCTGGCTGGTGCCGGCGCTGGCGACGCTCGCGGCCTGCTTCTCGGTGGCGTATTCCTTCCGCTACATCGTGCATGTGTTCTTCGGCCCACCGCGCAGCGACTGCCCGCACACCCCGCATGACCCGCCGGCCGGCATGTGGCTGCCGCCGGCCCTGCTGGTGGTGCTGGTGGTGCTGATCGGGCTGTTCCCCGACACCATGGCCGGCCCGCTGGTGGCGATCGTGTCGCGCGCGGTGACGGGGGGCGAGCTGATGGACTATCACCTCGCGCTGTGGCACGGCTTCACGCCGGCGCTCGCCTTGTCGGGGATCGCGCTGGTGGTGGGCCTCACGGCGCTGCACTACTACCCGCGCCTGCGAGCCCTGTGGCAGGCTGGCCCGCACCCCGAGGCGAAGGCGATGTTCGACGCGGCGATCGGTGGCGCGCTGGCGCTGGCGCAGCGCCTCACCCACGGCCTGCACAACGGGTCGCTGCAGCGCTACCTGGCGTTTGCGATCGGGGCGATGGCCGTGGCCGGCTTCATCGCCTTTGCCGGCGCACCGCACGAGGCCGGCACGCGCACGCTGCTGCCGGCGCAGCCGGTGGCGGTGGTGGCCTGGGCGCTGTTGCTCGGCGGCTGCGTGCTGACCGTGGTGTTCTTCCGCAAGCGCCTGCTGTCGGTGCTGGTGGTGGGCACGGTGGGGCTGATCGTGTGCCTGGCCTTCATCTACCTGTCCGCGCCTGACCTGGCATTGACGCAGATTTCGGTCGAGGTCACCACCGTCATCCTGATCCTGCTCGCGCTCTACTTCCTGCCCAAGGAGAGCCCGATCAGCTCCACCGTGCGCGCCGACCCCCTGCGCCACCTGCGTGATGGGGTGCTGGCGCTGGTCGCGGGTGTGGGCATGGCGGGCGTGAGCTGGGCGATGATGACCCGCGACGGCAACTCGCTGTCGTCCTACTACCTCGAGAACTCGGTCGGCGGCGGGGGTGGCACCAACGTGGTGAACGTGATCCTGGTCGACTTCCGCGGCTTCGACACCTTCGGCGAGATCATCGTGCTCGGCATCGCTGCGCTCACCATCTACGCGCTCCTCGATGGGGCGCTGCATGGCCGCGTCGCCCGCCGTCTCAGCGCGTGGACGCCGGATCTGCCGGTGTCGGTCGACCGCCACCCGATCATCATGGTGGTCGCCACCCGCGTGATGCTGCCGCTGGCGCTGCTGGTAGGCGCCTACATCTTCCTGCGCGGCCACAACCAGCCCGGTGGCGGCTTCATCGCCGCGCTGGTGGTGTCGATCGCGCTGATCATGCAGTACATGGCGAGCGGTTTCGGCTGGGCGGCGAAGCGGGTGCGGGTGAAGTACCACGCCATGATCGGGGCGGGCGTGCTGGTCGCGGCGGCGACCGGCATCGCCGCCATGGTGCTCGACCGCCCCTTCCTGACCTCGGCCTTCACCCATGTGCACCTGCCGCTGGTCGGTGAGTTCGAGCTGGCGAGCGCGATGGCCTTCGATACCGGGGTGTTCCTGACCGTCGTCGGCGCAGTGATGCTGGCGCTCGCCAACCTGTCCCGCATGGGGCGCTGGACCGGCCAGCGCCCGGTCAACAAGATGGCGATGGACGTCGACCCGAGCGCCCCCGCGGCCAAGGAGTACCGCTGATGGAGTTCCTCATCGCCACTGCGATCGGCGCAATGACTGCCGCCGGCGTCTATCTGGTGCTGCGCGCGCGCACCTTCCCGGTCGTGATCGGCCTGACCCTGCTGACCTATGCAACCAACCTGTTCCTGTTCGCCACCGGCCGCCTGGTGGTGAATCGGCCACCCGTGATCAGCGCCGATGCGCTGGCCTATACCGATCCGCTGCCGCAGGCCCTGGTGCTGACCGCGATCGTGATCTCCTTCGGCATGACCGCGGTGATCGTGGTGATGGCGCTGCGCGCCTACCTCGAGACCGGCAACGACCACGTCGACCTGCCGGGCGATGCGTCGCCCGAGGCGCGTGACGACGACTGGAAGCTGCTTGGCCGCAAGCAGGGCGATGCAGTCCGCCCCGCCGCCGCCGTCGAGGAGAGCGCATGAACCACTGGCTGATCCTGCCCATCCTGCTGCCGGCCGTGCTCGGCGCGCTGCTGGTCGTCGCCGCCCGCCACGACAGCCTGTTGTCGCGCGTGTTCTCGGTGCTGTCCACCGTGCTGCTGCTGATGGTGGGCCTGGTGCTGCTGGCGATGGCGAGCGACGGCGCCATCCGCTCCTACGCGCTCGGCGAATGGATGGCGCCCTTCGGCATCGTGCTGGTGCTCGACCGCCTGGCGGCCCTGATGCTGGTGCTGACCGCGACCCTCGGCCTGGGCGTGCTGGTGTATGCCATCGGCGGCTGGGACGAGCGCGGCAAGCATTTCCACCCGCTGTTCCAGTTCCAGCTCATGGGCCTCAACGGCGCTTTCCTGACCGGCGACTTCTTCAACCTGTTCGTATTCTTCGAGATCCTGCTCATCGCCTCCTACGGGCTGATGGTGCATGGCGGCGGCGGCCTGCGGATGAAGGCCGGCGTGCAGTATGTGGTGACCAACCTCGTCGGCTCCTCGCTGTTCCTGATCGGCGTCGGCCTCATCTACAGCGTCACCGGCACGCTCAACATGGCCGACCTGGCGCTCAAGGTGCCGCAGGTGGCCCCGGCCGACCAGGCCCTGCTGCAGACCGGCGCGGTGCTGCTGCTGCTGGTGTTCGGCGTCAAGGCGGCACTGGTGCCGCTGCATTTCTGGCTCCCTGGCACCTATGCCAATGCGCCGGGCCCGGTGGCGGCGCTGTTTGCCATCATGACCAAGGTCGGCGCCTATTCGATCATCCGGCTGTATGTGCTCGCCTTCGGCGCCGACGCCGGCGAGGCGGCCTGGCTAGCCGCGCCCTGGCTGCTGCCGGCCGGCCTGCTGACCCTGGTGCTGGGCATGACCGGCGTGTTCGCCGCGCGCAGCCTGGGGCAGATGGCGAGCTTCGCGGTGATCGGCTCGATGGGCATGCTGCTGGCCACGGTGTCGGTGTTCACCCCGCAGGCGATGAGCGCGGCGCTGTACTACCTGCTGCATTCCACCCTCGGCGCGGCAGCCCTGTTCCTGATCGCGGACCTCGTCGCCGAGCGCCGCGGCGTGCATCGGGACCGCCTCGCGCAGGCGCCGCGCTTCGCCCAGGGCACGCTGATCGCCGGACTGTTCTTCGCCGCCGCGATCGCCGTCACCGGCATGCCGCCGCTGTCGGGCTTCCTCGGCAAGCTGCTGGTCCTCGACGCGGTGCGCAGCCATCCGCAGGCGAACTGGTTCTGGGCGCTGATCCTGGCGACCTCGCTGCTCGCCATCATCGGCTTCGCGCGTGGCGGCAGCCTGGTGTTCTGGAAGAGTCATGCGCTCGAGGCGCCGGCATCGCCGCTGCGCCGGCCGGCGCCGGTGTTGCCCTTCGTCGCCGTTGGCGGACTGCTGGCCGGGCTGGCGGCGCTGACGGTGTTCGCCGGCCCGGTCCACGCCTGGCTCGAACTCGCCTCGGCACAGGTGTTTACGCCTGCAGGCTATATCGACGCGGTGCTCGGCACGACAGGAGGGGTGCACTGATGGCCGACAGACCCGATACGGACACGCGCAGCTTCGTCCAGCGCTGGCTGCCGCACCCGCTGCTGACGCTGGTGCTCCTCACCCTGTGGATGCTGCTGCTCAACAGCCTCAGCGTCGGTGGCCTGGTGATGGGCCTGCTGCTGGGTCTGATCATCCCGATCGCCACCAGCAGCTTCTGGCCCGAACGGCCGCCGGTGAAGGCCTATGGCAAGGCCTTCTCGTACATGGCCCTGGTGGCCTGGGACGTGGTCGTGGCCAACGTCCAGGTCGCGCGCCTGATCCTGTTCCGGCGCGCCGACCAGTTGCATGTGCGCTGGGTCACGCTGCCGCTGGAGCTGCGCTCGCCCGAGGCGATCACCGTGCTCGCCGGCACCATCACGATGACCCCCGGCACCGTGTCCTGCGACCTGTCGGCCGACGGCCGCAGCCTGCTGGTGCATTGTCTCGATGCGCCCGATGCCGAAGAGGCCGTGCGCCAGATGAAGGCGCGCTACGAGGCGCGCCTGAAGGAGATCTTCCCGTGATCGAACATGCCCTCAACTTCGGTTATGCCGCGGTTTCGGTCGCCCTGCTGCTCAACCTGTGGCGCCTGCTGCGCGGGCCCTCGCTGATGGACCGTGTGCTGGCGGTCGACACGATGGTGATCAACGTCATTGCGCTGATCATCCTGTTCGGGATCCAGCAGCGCACCACGGTGTTCTTCGAGGCCGCGCTGCTGTTCGCGATGTTCGGCTTCATCTCCACCGTCGCCTACTGCCGCTTCATCCTGCGCGGCGACGTCATCGAGTGAGGCGGCCATGACATTCCTGCTCGAACTGCTGATTTCGGCACTGATCGTGCTCGGCGGCCTCTTCGCGCTGGTGGGCTCGATCGGCCTGGTCAAGCTGCCCGACCTGCTCACCCGCCTGCATGGACCGACCAAGGCGACCACGCTGGGCGTGGGCGGCGCGCTGCTCGCCTCGATGCTGTACTTTCTCGGCATCGAGGGTAGGCTGTCGATCCACGAGGTCCTGATCAGCGTGTTCCTGTTCCTGACCGCGCCGATCACCGCGCACTTCATCGCCAAGGCCCACCTGCACGAACACGTCGCCTTGCGTGACGCGCTGCCGCCCACCGGCCGCGAGCAGGGCTGGAGCACCTTCGATGGCATGCCGGAGGGCGATGACGGGGTCCCGGCCGGTGAGGCAGCGCGCGCCTCTGGTCTTGCGCCTGGTCCCGCCGCTGCTTCCACCACTGGCAATCGTCCGTCCGCCAAACGGACCGAGGAACGCTCTTGAACGCCGTACGCAGAACCCCCCCCACCCCCGCACCTTCCCGCATCGACGGCACCCTCAAGCTGCGCCCGCGCAGCGGCGACGACGGCGCCGAGCCGGCCCGCACCGCGCCGAAGGCGAAGCCCACGCGCAGCAACGAGGCCGCACGCGCGCGCCGCGCCGCGCCCGCCGGGCGTGCCGCGGCCGCGGCCTCTGGCGCGCAGGCGGTGCCGGATGTCCCGGCTGCCCCCGCGAGCCCGCCCCCCGAGGGCGTGCGCCTGTCCAAGGTGATGGCCGAGCGCGGCCTGTGCTCGCGGCGCGAGGCCGACGAATACATCGAGCGTGGCTGGGTCTTCGTCGAGGGCCGCCGCGTGTCCGAGCTGGGCACCCGCATCGACCCCGATGCGCGCGTCACGCTCGCGCCCGAGGCCACGCGCCAGCAGCAACAACGCGTCACCGTACTGCTGAACAAGCCGGTCGGCTACGTGTCGGGCCAGCCCGAGCCGGGCTACGCGCCGGCGGTGAGCCTGATCGGCGCCGACAACCAGTTCGACCGCGACAGCGCGCAGCGCTTCCACCCCAGCCACCTCAAGAACCTCGCCCCCGCCGGGCGGCTGGACATCGACTCCACCGGCCTGCTGGTGCTCACCCAGGATGGCCGCGTCGCGCGCCAGTTGATCGGCGATGACTCCAAGGTGGACAAGGAATACCTGGTGCGGGTGGAAGGCGAGCTGGCCGAGAACGGCCTCGCCCTGCTGAACCACGGCTTGTGGCTGGACGATCGCCCGCTGCGGCCGGCACAGGTCGAATGGATCAACGACGATCAGTTGCGCTTCGTGTTGCGCGAGGGCCGCAAGCGCCAGATCCGGCGCATGTGCGAGCTGGTGGGCCTGAAGGTGGTGGGTCTCAAGCGCGTGCGCATCGGCCACGTCAAGCTGGGCGACCTGCCGCTCGGGCAGTGGCGCTTTCTGCGCGACGACGAGCGCTTCTGAGCATCCCATCCTCCGCGCGCGCTGGCAGGCGCTCTTAAGGAAAGCGATAGCTTGTAGTGCGTTTTCGTGGGAGGGCGCCGCCCCGCAGCACGAGGCCGCGCCACGCCCGGCGCGGCCTCAGCCTCGGTCCGCCTCGGTTGAGGCCGCGCCGGGCGTGGCCGGGCGCGGCCTCTTCGCGAGTTCCTCATCGCGGTCGCGCGCCATCTCGTCGCCAAGCGCGCCGGTTCGCGGTGTCAGCCCGGAACGGTGCGCGGCGCGCCCCATGGCATGCGCGGCGAGCGGTGCGGTGGCGAGTACGATGACGAGCGCAAACATCGCCGCGAGCGCGAAGGCACCGCTGCTCGCGGCCGCCACCCCACCCAGGATCAGCGCGGCACCCAGCGCGCCGGCCTTGCTTGCGGCGTGCATGCGGGTGTAGCTGTCGGGCAGGCGCAGCACGCCGATCGCGCCCACCAGTCCGATCAGGCTGCCGAGCAGCAGCAGGGCCGATGCCAGCCAGGCGAGGAAGCCTTCGGTCATGCCTTGTCCTCCAGCGGTTTGGGGTTGAGGGCGGCGGGCTCGTCCGCGGGCGGGCGATCGACCCAGGTCACGCTCTCGTCGGCGCCGCGGCCGCGGCGACGGAACATCAGGATGAAGGCGGTGGTGCCGAGGAAGGACACCAGGGCGAGCACCACCGCGGCGTCGAGCAGCATCGCTTCGCCGGTCGACAGCGCGAGCAGGGCGATGACGCCGATGCCGAGCAGGGTCAGGGCGTCGATTGCCACCACCCGATCGGTGGCGTGCGGGCCACGCACCAGGCGCACCAGCACGAGCACGGCGCCGATCCCCTGCAGCGCGAAGGTCAGCGGCAGCACCCAGGCTGCGCCGGCAATTTCGCTCATCATGCTTGGTCTCCGTCGGTCGTCGTGGTGGGCCGGGGCTCGCCCGCATCCAGCCAGGCGAGCAGGCGGCGTTCGATTTCGCGCACGCCCGCTTCGACCTCGTCCGCATCGTCGGCGTCGATGGCGTGGATGTACATCACGCCGGTCTCGGGGGCATAGTCCATCGCCAGCGTGCCGGGTGTGAGCGTGAGCAGGCAGCCGAGCAGCGTGGCGACGCGCTCGTCGCGCCGGGCCAGCCTCATGCGGATGATCGCCGGCTGCGGAGCGACCGTGCGCCCCAGCACGATGCGGGCGACGTCGATGCTGGCCTTGAAGATCTCGGCGGCAAACCAGAAGGCGAAGCGGGTCCCGTACTCCAGGCGGCGCACGTAGCGGCGCAGGCCGAGCAGGTCGCTGCCCAGACGCAGCGCGAAGTGGATGACGACGAAGGCGGCGAGCACGCCGAGCGGGCTCAGCGCATCGACGAAGGCCGCCAGGCCGACCGCGAGCAGGATGTGTACGCCGAGCATGTTCACAGCCCTCCAGCATGGGTCACGGCCTGGATGTAGGCCTGCGGTGCCGCCAGCTGCTCGGCGGCGGCGATCGCGTAGTCCATCACCGGACCGGCCCCGAGGCCGATCGCGACCGTCATCGCCGCGAGCACGCTGACCGCCCAGATCGCCGGCTGCAGGCCGGCGCTGCTGCGCTCGCCGGTGGCGCCGGCCGGATGCGGCTTGAGGAAGGCCTCGTTCCAGATCTTGCTCATCGACAGCAGCGTGAAGATGCCGGTGACCAGTGCCACCGCGGCGGCGATCCAGGCACTGGCGTCGAGGCTGGCCTTGACCAGCACGAACTTGGCCCAGAAGCCGGACAGCGGCGGAATGCCCGCCAGCGACAGCGCCGGAATCGCGAACAGGATCGCCAGCCAGGGCGCGCGCGCATACAGCCCGCCCATCGCCGCGAGCCGTTCCGAGCCGGTCAGGCGGGCGGCGATGCCGCCGATGAAGAACAGGTTGGCCTTCACCACGATGTGGTGGATCAGGTAGAACACCGCGCCGGCGAGCGCCAGCGGCGTGGCCAGTGCCAGGCCGAGGATCATGTAGCCGACCTGGCTGACGATGTGGAAGGACAGGATGCGGCGCACCTCGACCTGGGCCGCGGCGCCGAGCACGCCGATCAGCATGGTGGCGCAGGCCACCCACAGCAGCACGTCATGGGCGGCGCCGGCGTCGGGCCAGAACAGCGTCACGATGCGGATCAGTGCATACACGCCGACCTTGGTCAGCAGGCCGGCGAACAGCGCCGAGATCGGCGTCCACGCCACGTGGTAGGAGGCCGGCAACCAGCCGAACACCGGAAACAGCGCGGCCTTGATCGAGAACGCGGTGAGCATCAGCACCACCGCCGCATGGGCGGTGGCCGGCACCTCGCCGGCCGCGAACTGCTGCGCCAGCAAGGCCATGTTGAGGCTGCCGCTGGCGCCATACAGCATGCCGGCGGCGAGCAGGAACATCAGCGTCGCCACCAGGTTGAGCACCACGTACACCACCGTGCCCGCCAGCCGGCGCTTCCCGCCACCGAGCACCAGCAGTGCGAAGGAGCCCACCAGCAGCACCTCGAACCAGACGTAGAGGTTGAACACGTCACCGGTGATGAAGGCGCCGCACACGCCGACCAGCAAGCCATGCACCAGGGGGTGAAATTCGCGGCTGCGCGCCGCGTCCTCGTCGCGCGCCATCGCAAACACGATGGTGGCGGTGCCGACGATGCCGGAGATGGCGACCATCGCTGCCGCCAGGCGGTCGATGACCACGCTGATGCCGTAGGGTGCCGCCCAGCCGCCGGCCTGCGCGGCGAGGATGCGGCCCTCGGCGGCGAGACCGACCAGGACCAGGCCGGCCGCGCTCAGTGCCAGCGCCCCGGCCAGGCTGATCGAGGCGACGAGGGCTGCGTTCCGGCGCGCGAGCAGGGTGAAGATCAGCGTGGCGAGCGGAATCAGGATCGGTGCGATGATGAGCGCGTTCATGCACGACCTCCCTCGGCCGCAGCGGGCGGCGCGCGCTCGGCGCCGTGGCCGGGCTGGCCCGGACCCGTGCCGGGCATGCTCGGTCGAGGCTGCCCGCAGTGGGGCAGATCGGGCGCCGGCTCCTCGGCGACGGCGGTGATGCGGTCGGTCTCGATGTTGTCGTGCACCTCCCAGGTGCGCTTGAGTACGGCCAGCGCGAACACGAACAGGGCGAAGCCGATGACGATGGCGGTCAGCACCAGCGCCTGCGGCAGCGGGTTGGCGGCCATCGCCGGGGCGCCGGCCTCGGTGACGAAGGCGGCGGCGCGACCGTCGAGGCGACCGGCGACGAAAACCGCCAGGTTGACCCCGTTGCCCAGCACGATGACGCCGAGCACCACGCGCAACAAGCTGCGATCGAGCAGCATCCAGATGCCGATGGCCACGAGCAGGCCGACCGTGATCGAAGCGATGATTTCCATGTTCAGGCCTCGCGCTCGAGCAGACGGAACAACATGTGCAGGACCGCGCCGACGACGGTGAGGAAGACGCCGACGTCGAACAGCAGCGGGGTCCCCAGTGGCAGCCCGCCGGGGAAGATCCAGCCGCCGGTGAGGAAGGGCTGGCCCTGCAGCAGGCCGATCACGCCGGCACCGGCGGCGCAGGCGAGACCGAGCGCCAGAATGATCGCGGGCGGCACGCGCAGCACGGCGCGCGCGCGGTTGACGCCAAAGGCCAGCGCCAGCAGCACTGCCGCGGTGGCGCCCACCAGGCCGCCGATGAATCCGCCACCGGGCAGGTTGTGGCCGCGCCACAGCAGCATCAGCGAGATCAGCGCGAGCAGTGCAGAGAGCGGCCGGATGCCCTGGCGCAGCAGCACCGAGGCGAAGTCCGAGCTGCCCTCGCTCGCGGTCTTGCCCGGCTTGCCACTGCCGAGCAGGTTGGCCGCAGCCAGCGCGGCCAGGCCGACGACGAGGATCTCGCCCAGGGTGTCGAGCGCGCGGAAGTCCACCAGGATCACGTTGACCACGTTGGCGCCATGGCCGCCGGGCAGGCTGTTGTCGAGATACCAGCGCGCGATGTCGCCCGGCAGCGGCTGGCTGACCGTCATCAGCATCATCGCGGTGACGACCGCACCGATGACCAGCGCGACGATGGCATGGAAGCGCTTGGCAGCGGGCTTGCGCGAACCGACCATGCGCGTGGGCGGCAGGTTGCGAAGCACGAGGGCGAGGAAGATCACGGTCAGGGTCTCGACCATCAGCTGGGTGATGGCCACGTCCGGCGCACGCGAGGCGAGGAAGAACATCGCCAGCCCGAGGCCGCTCGCCCCCAGGGTGGCGATCAGCGCCACCCGCCCCGGCATGACGGCCGCCGCAGCGGCGCCGGCCACCGCGAGCGCGCAGCCGACCACGGCGGCAAGGTTGAGCGGGCTGCTCACGTCCGGCCAGGCGAGGTCTTCGCCGGTGGAGGCGAACAGCCCGATGAGGGCGAAGCCGGCGATGGCGATCACCAGCGCGCTGATGTGCTGGCGCAGCGAGCCATGCTGGAAGCGGTCGGCGATGCCGCCGGCGAAGAGGAAGACGCGCTTGAGCAGGCGATCCCAGAGCATGTCGCCGCTCACGCGCCACAGCACGCGCCACAGCGACAGGCGCCGGCGCAGCCGGGTGCGTTGCAGGTAGAAGAACACGCCGAGCGCCACCGTGATGGCGCTGGCCAGCAGGGCGGGGGTGAAGCCGCCCCACAGGTAGAGGTCCACCGGCACCGCCGAGCTCGAGACCGCCTGCACGGCGGCGTCGATCAGCCACACCTCGGCGAGGTTGTTGAAGGCGCCGAACACGAAACCGCCGACCGCCAGCAGCATCGGCCCGATCCACATCAGCAGGCTCACCTCATGTGGCTTGCGCGGATAGCGGCCCTCCTTGCCGAGGAAGGTGCGCACGAACACCAGGCCCGCCGCGGTCAGCAAGAGCGCGTTGGTGAGGATCATCACCGCCGTCGTGACCCAGCCCGCGAGGCCCAGCTCGATCAGGCCCGCATACTTGAACTCCTTGGCGATGAAGCCGAAGAAGGGCGGCAGTCCGGCGTTGGAGAAGGCGGCCAGGGCGACGGCAAAGCCGGTGAGCGGCATGTAGCGCAACAGCCCTCCGAGGTTGGAGATCTGGCGCGTGCCGGTGGCGTGGTCGACCGCGCCGACCGCCATGAACAGCGCCGCCTTGTAGAAGGCGTGCGCCACCAGGTAGATGGCGAAGGCCTGCAGGCCGTAGTGGGTGTTGGTGCCGAGCAGCATGGTGAGCTGGCCGAGCACGGTGACCGTGGTGTAGGCCAGCACGCGCTTGAGGTCGGTCTGGCGGATCGCCAGCACCGCACCCACCAGTGCGGTGGCGGCACCGATGGTGATCAGGATGGTGCTCCAGCTTGCCGAGCCGCCGAGCGCGGGGTTCAGGCGGGCGAGCAGGTACACGCCGGCCTTCACCATGGTTGCCGAGTGCAGGTAGGCCGACACCGGCGTCGGCGCGGCCATCGCGTTGGGCAGCCAGAGATGGAAGGGGATCTGTGCCGACTTGGTGAAGGCGCCGATCAGCACCAGGGTGAGGATGGCCGGGTAGGCCGCGTGCTGCGCGATGGCTTCGGCCGACAGCCCGGAGAACTGCCAGCTGCCGCCGACGCTGCCGAGCAGGATCAGGCCGGCGAGCAGGGCAAGGCCACCGCCGCCGGTAATGAGCAGCGCCTGCAGCGCCGAGCGGCGCGAGTCGGCCTTGTCGTGCTGGAAGCTGATGAGCAGGAAGGAGGTGACGCTGGTCAGCTCCCAGAACACGAACATCGCGATCAGGTCGTCGGCCAGCACCAGGCCCAGCATCGCCGCCATGAAGCCCAGCAGATAGGCGTAGAAGCGGCCGAGATGGTGGTGGTCGGACAGGTAGGCGCCCGCGTACAGCACGATCAGGGTGCCGATGCCGCTGATCAGCAGCGCGAACAGCAACGACAGGCCATCGACGCGGAAGGCGAGCTCGACGTCGAGGGCCGCGACCCAGACGAAGCGCTGTGTCACCACCTCGCCCAGCGCCACCTCGGGCACGAGCGACAGGAAGTAGCCGAATGCGGTCAAGGGCGCGATCGCGAGCACCCACCCGGCGCGATCGTCGAGCGGGCGCGCGAGCAGCGGCGCGATCAGCATCGCGAAGGCGATCAGCGCTATGCCCGCGAACACGACGGCCCCTCTTGCATCTGCATGGTGTTGGTCTCCCTGACCGGCGGCCGCCAGCGCTGCGGCACCCGTCGTTTATGGTTCTGTTTGCCGAAAAATGACCACGTGGATCGCCGCGGGTTCCTGAATCCTGAAAATGAAAACAGCCGGAGCCCTCGATCGAGGGCTCCGGCTGCGATACGCTCCGAGCTTGCGCTCTTCTTCTGGGCGCTTGTTCAGGTCAGGCTCAATGAAGGGTCATCGGCGCGGCTGTGACCGCCTTGAGTTCGGGGTGGGGCTCGTAGAGTCCGCTCAGCTTGGCGAAACAGCCTTGGAGCGGGCAGTTGCGCCCTGGTGGGCATCCGTGTTCGCAGGCGCATTCAACTTGCGTTTCGTCCAGCAACACCATGGTGTGGGCGGCTTCGCAGCGTGCGATCGGGGCGTCGAGTGTGCACATGATGATCTCCTCGTGTGGTATTCGTGCAACTGGTTCAGGCTTTTCTGTTCGCGGCTGTGACATATCACACGGTCGCCTTTGATTTGAATCTAGTCCAGGACGGGCCTTTTTCCGGTTAATCGACATAAAGCTTGACTAAAGTCAACGTTTCGCCTGCCTGGCTCACTCTGCACGCAGCGCATCCACGGCGTTGAGCCCGGCGGCCCTGCGCGCCGGCAATACGCCCGCAGCCAGGCCGATCACGACCGCCAGTAGTTCGGCGACGAGCACGAAATGCCAGGGTGTCGCTACCGGCATCGCCGGTAGCAGGGCGCCGATCAGTTGCGCCAGGCCTGCACCAGCGAGCAGGCCGAGCAGGCCGCCGAGGGCAGCCAGCACCACCGCCTCGCCGAGGAAGAGGGCGAGGATGGTGCGCCGGCGCGCGCCGAGCGCCACCAGCAGGCCGATCTCGTTGGTGCGCTCGCTGACCGCGATGGTCATGATGGTGACGATGCCCACGCCGCCCACCAGCAGCGAGATACCGCCGAGCGCGCCGACCGCGGCGGTGAGGATGCCGAGGATGTTCGACAAGGTGGCGAGCATGTCCTCCTGGGTGCGGATGGTGAAGTCCTCGCGGCCGTGACGGGCGATCAGGGTGCGCTTGACCTGCTCGACCACGCGCACGGCCGGCACCTGCTCCTCGTAGTCGAGGCCGATCTCCATCAGCCCGTCGCGGTTGAACAGCGCCAGCCCGCGCGCGCTGGGGATGAACGCGGTATCGTCGAGGTCGATGCCGAGGAACTGGCCCTTCTCCTCCATGATGCCGATCACCCGGTAGCGTTCGTCGCCGATCTGCACCCGCTCGCCGAGCGCATTGCCGGCGTCGAACAGCTCGCGCTTGAGCTTGGGGCCGAGCACGACGAAGGCACGCGCGCTGTCACTGTCGTCGGGTGGCAGGAACTGGCCCACGCGAACCCGCATCGCGTAGACCTCGTGCATGTGGGCCCCGACCCCGAGCACCATCGTGCGGCGCACGCGGCCGTTGGCGCGCACCTCGGCGTTGCCGCTGACGTTGCCGGTGACATGGCGGACGTGTGGCAGCCGGGCCAGGGCCGCGGCGTCGTCCAGGGTGAGTTCGCGCGCGGTCGACGGCAGCCCGGGCGGACCGCCGCGCGGCCCCTGCCGGCCCGGCGTGATCTCGATGACGTTGGTGCCGAACTGGCCGAACTCCTGCAACACGAAGCGGTGCAGGCCTTCGCCGATCGAGGTCAGCAGGATCACCGCGGCGATGCCGACCGCGATGCCGCCGAGCGTGAGTGCGCTGCGCATGCGGTGAGCGGTGATCGAGCGCAGCGCGAGCTGCAGGAAGTCGGCCCAGCGCATGGCGTCAGTGCTTCATCAGCGCCTGCACCGGGTCCAGGGCGGCGGCGCGCCGCGCCGGCATCACCCCGAACAGCAGCCCGGTGACGAGCGCTGTGCCGACCGCGGCCGCAACCGCCCAGTCGGGCGGCCACGCGGGCAGGGCGGGGAAGGCCAGCCGGATGGCCCAGGCGCCGGCGTGGCCGAGGACGAAGCCTGCGGCCGCTCCGGCCAGCGACAGCAGCCCAGCCTCGGTGAGGAAGCCGAGGCGGATCGCGCGTGCACTGGCACCGAGCGCCTTGAGCAGGCCGATCTCGCCAGTGCGCTGGGTGACGGCGACCAGCATCACGTTCATGACCAGGATGCCGGCCACCGCCAGGCTGATCGCGGCGATGCCGGCCACGCCCAGGGTGAGCGCGCCGAGGATGCGGTCGAAGGTGCCGAGCACCGCGTCCTGGGTGATGACGGTGAAGTCGAACTCGCCCTCGCGCCGCGCCTGCAGCAAAGCCTCGACCTGACCCTGCGCCGGCGCCAGCGCTTCGCGGCCGCGGGTCTCGACCATGATGCGAAACAGCGCGTTGGTGTTGAACATGGCCTGCGCGGTGGCCACCGGCACCAGCACCAGCTCGTCGGAGTTCATCCCCAGGCCGCGCCCGGCCGGGCCCATGATGCCGATCACGCGCAGGCGGCGGTCGCCGAGGCGGATCATGCGGCCGATGGCGTTCTGGCTGCCGAACAGCTCGGCGCGGATGGTCTCGCCGATCACCGCCACCGCCGAGGCGCGGCCGAAGTCTTCACGCGGCAGGAACTGGCCGCTGGCGACCTTGAAGCCACGGATATCGAGGTAGTCGGCACTGGTGCCGACTACCAGCACTTCGCGCAGCCGCCCGCTCACCGAGATCTCGGAGTTGCCCACGGTCAGTGGCGCGACGCGCTGCACCAGCGCCAGGCGCTGCAGCGCGGCGGCGTCGTCGTTGGTAAGGTCGCGCGGCGTGCTGCTGACGAAGCTGCCCGGGTTGACGCCGCCAGTTTCGGTGCGTCCCGGGAGCACGATCAACAGGTTGGCGCCGAGCGCGGAGAATTCCTCCACCACATAGCGCCGGGCGCCGTCGCCGAGCGCGGTGAGCATGACCACCGCGGCCACCCCGATCGACATCGCCAGCACCATCAGCGCGCTGCGCAGCGGGTAGCCGAGCGCGGCGCGGCTGGCGAAGCGCAGGGTGTCGGCGGGGCTCATGCCGGCTCCGGGGCCCGGCGCAGGTCCTCGCGGATTGCGCCGTCTTCCATCAGCACGCGGCGGCGGGCACGTTCGCCCATGGTGGGGTCGTGCGTGACCACGATCAGCGTCATGCCGGCGGCGTTGAGCGCTTCGAGCAGGGCGGTGACGTCCTGCCCAGTGGCGCGGTCGAGGTTGCCGGTGGGCTCGTCGGCCAGCAGCATCGCCGGCCGCATGATGGTGGCGCGCGCGATCGCCACGCGCTGGCGCTGGCCGCCGGAGAGCTCTTCGGGGCGGTGATGGGCGCGCGGTTCCAGGCCGAAGTCCTTCAGTGCCGCCGTTACCCGTTGGGTACGCTCGTGGGGCGGGATGCCGGCGAGCATCAGCGGCAGGGCGACGTTCTCGGCGGCGGTGAGGCGGGGCACGAGGTGGAAGCTCTGGAACACGAAGCCGATGCGTGCGCTGCGCACCGCGGCCTGTTCGTCGGCCGACAGCGTGGTGACGTCGCGGCCTTCCAGGCGGTAGTGGCCGGCGTTGGGGCGGTCGAGCAGGCCAAGCAGGTTGAGCAGGGTGGATTTGCCCGAGCCGGACGGGCCCATCACCGCGACGTATTCGCCGGCCTCGATGCGCAGTGACACGTCACGCAGCGCATGCACCTGGCTGTCGCCGAGCTGGAAGAGGCGGTTGATGGCGTCGAGTTCGATCTGGGCCATGGGGTCTTTGTTGATCGGGCTGGTGCCGGCTGGTCTGGATGGTTTTGCTGGCTTCTGTTTTGCTGGGTTGCCGAGTGAAAAACGTTGCTGCTCAACGGCTCGTTGCGGGGACGCGCGGGGTGTTCCTTCCGGGGCTGCAACGCTGCGCGGTGCTTTGCGGAGGCTACGCAAATGAGCGCCCTTCGGGCTCGGACAGTCCTCGCCCCTTCAGGAACACCCCGAGCGTCCCCGGCTGGTCGCCGTCTGCGCGCGATCAATGCGCCTCTGCGGGCTGCGTCGTCACGCGAGCCCCTGCCACCACCCCCTGACGCTCGAGAGACGTCACCACCCGTTCGCCTTCCACAACCCCGGACAGCACCTCCGAAAACTCCCAATTCGCCACCCCTGTCTCCAGCCTACGCTCGACCAAGGTGTCGCCTTCGACCACCAGCACCCGACCACCTTCGCGCAATGCCGCGGTCGGGATGCGCAAGACCTCGGTGCGGCTGTCGAGCACGATCTCCACGTCGGCGCTGTAGCCGACCAGCATGCCGCGCGCCTCGTCCGGGCGGACGAAGTCGACATCCACCGCAACGGTGCGCGCCTGCTTCTCCACCGCGGTGATGTAGGGTGCCACGCGCTTGACCGTGCCCTCGAACACCTTGCCCGCCATCGCCTCCAGTGTGATTCGCACCGGCAGCCCGGGGCGGATCTTCGGCGCGTCGATCTCGTCCATCGGCGCCTTCACATACAGGCAGGAATCATCGATCAGATCGATCGCCGGCGGCGTCGGCACGCCGGGCGGCGAGGGGATGGAGATCTCGCCGAGTTCGCCGCTGATGCTGGCCACGGTGCCGGCGAAGGGCGCGACCAGCACCAGGCGCTGGCGGTCGGTTTCGGTGGCGGCGACCTGTGCCTGCACGGTGGCGATGTCGGCGCGCGCGGTGTCGCAGGCGGCGCGGCGGGCGCGGGCCTCGGTGCGGGCCTTCTCCTCGGCGCTGGCGGAGACGAAACCGCGCTTGACCAGTTGCGCCTGGCGCGCCGCCTCGCGCTCGGCGTTGTCGGCAACGGTGCAGGCCTCCTGCACGCGCTGGCGCGCGCTGGCGAGCTGCGCCTGGTTGATCGCCAGGCGCGCCTCCAGGTCGCCGTGCCACAGCCGCATCAGCACCTGTCCGGCATCGACGCGGTCGCCTTCCCTGACGCCGAGCCACTCGATGCGCCCGCCGACGATAGTCGCCATCCTGGTGCGCTGGCAGGCTTCGATTTCGCCCGCGCGAGTGTTCGACAGCGTCGCCTCGACCAGCCCGCGGCCGACCTCGTGCACCACGACGTCGACGGGCTTGGGCCGTGTGAGCCACCAGCCCGCCGCCCCAACCAGAGCAAGGATGATGAGTACGGTCAGCAGGCGGCGGAGGGCTTTCATGGCGTATCGATGTCAGAGGTCGTCGAAAAAGTCCGTGTCGGTCGCCCTGCTGATCATTGCCATGCTCCTTTCCGATCGGCCTTACTTCCCGCCCTTCGCCCACGAATCCTTCAAGGTCACCGTGCGGTTGAACACCGGTGCGCCGGGTTTCGAATCCACGCGGTCGGCGACGAAGTAGCCGTGGCGTTCGAACTGGAAGTGCTCTTCCGGGCGGGCGTCCTTGAGTGCCGGTTCCAGGTACGCGGTGATGACGCGCTTGCTGTCCGGGTTGATGTCGGTCAGGAAGTCGCGCTCGGCATCCGGCGCGTCGCCCTCGCGGCGCTGGCCGGGGTGGGGGTGGGCGAACAGGCGGTCGTAGATGCGGACTTCGGCCTCGTAGCCGTGCGCGGCTGAGACCCAGTGCAGGTTGCCCTTGACCTTGTAGTTGTCGGCGCCGGGGGTGCCGGACTTGGAGTCGGGCATGTACTCGGCGAGCACCGCGGTGAGCTTGCCGGCGGCGTCCTTCTCGCAGCCGGTGCATTTCACCACGAAGCCATAGCGCAGCCGCACCATGTTTCCGGGGTAGAGGCGGTGGAAGCCCTTCACTGGCTCCTCCATGAAGTCCTCGCGCTCGATCCACAGCTCGCGCGAGAACGGCATGTCGCGCTTGCCGAGCTCGGGCTTGAGCGGATGGTTGGGCGCCTGGCACAACTCGGAGGCGCCTTCGACGTAGTTGGTGATGACGAGCTTCAGCGGATCGAGCACTGCGACGCGGCGCTCGGCGGCCTCGTTGAGGTCGTCGCGCATGCACTCTTCGAGCACGCTCATGTCGATCCAAGAATCGGCCTTGGAGACGCCGATGCGCTCGGCGAAGCGGCGGAAGCCGGCGGCGGTGAAGCCGCGGCGGCGGGCGCCGATCAGCGTCGGCAGGCGCGGGTCGTCCCAGCCATCGACATGGCCTTCATTGACGAGCTGGATCAGCTTGCGCTTGGACAGCACGACGTAGGTCAGGTTGAGGCGGGCGAACTCGATCTGCTGCGGCAGCGGGCGCGGGAAGTGGCCTTCGGTGGCGAGCGCATCGAGCAGCCAGTCGTAGAAGGGGCGCTGGTCCTCGAACTCGAGCGTGCACACCGAGTGGGTGATGTTCTCGATCGCGTCCTCGATCGGGTGGGCGAAGGTGTACATCGGGTAGATGTGCCAGGCGTCGCCGGTGCGGTGGTGGGCGGCGTGGCGGATGCGGTAGATCGCCGGGTCGCGCAGGTTGATGTTGGGGTGGGCCATGTCGATCCTGGCGCGCAGCACGTGGCTGCCCTCGGCGAACTCGCCGGCGCGCATGGCGGCGAAGAGCGCGAGGTTCTCCTCGACGCTGCGCGCGCGCCAGGGGCTGTCCTTGCCCGGCTCGGTCAGCGTGCCGCGGTTGGCGCGCATTTCCTCGGCCGACTGCGAGTCCACATAGGCCTTGCCGGCCTTGATCAGGCTCACCGCGCAGGCATACATCTTGTCGAAGTAGTCCGACGCGAAGTACAGGTGCTCGCCCCATTCGAAGCCGAGCCACTGCACCGCCTCGAGGATGGCGTCGACGTATTCCTGCTCTTCCTTCTCCGGGTTGGTGTCGTCGAAGCGCATGTGGCACACGCCGCCGTAGGCTTCGGCGAGGCCGAAGTTCAGGCAGATCGACTTGGCATGGCCGTAGTGCAGGTAGCCGTTGGGTTCGGGCGGGAAGCGCGTCTCGACGCGGCCGCCCCATTTCGCCGTGCGGATGTCCTCGTCGATGATGTTGCGGATGAAGTTGGAGGCGACGGGGACTTCGGTGGCGGAGTTCTTTTCGGGTTTCATCACACGGAGGATCTGGAAGGTCGGCCCGGTGGCCGGGATGCGGGTTGGCGCAATTGTAGCCGATCCGCCTTGTGCGCTCGGCTGCACCCGGGGCAGCGGGTAGAATCGGGCTTCAGTTCATTCTGGATGGGTGGCGGATTCCATGTTCCGGGTCGTCTCGTTGGGGTGGTGGCGTTGAATCTGGCCACTTTCGCTGCAGTGGGCATGGGTGCGGCGCTCGGCGCCTGGCTGCGCTGGGGCTTGGGCATGTGGCTCAACCCGGCGTTCGCTCTGATCCCGCTCGGCACCCTGGTCGCGAATCTGGTCGGCGGCCTGGCGATGGGTTTCACGCTCGCGGCGGTGAAGGCCTGGCCGGGCATGGCGCCGGCCTTGAAGCTGCTGCTCACCACCGGTCTGCTCGGCGGACTGACGACGTTTTCCACCTTCTCGGCCGAGGCCTTTCACCTGCTGCAGCGCGGTGCGCTCGGCTGGCTCGGGCTGCACCTTTCGGTGCATGTGGTCGGCTCGGTGCTGATGACCTGGGCCGGCTATGCATTCTTCAATGCCCTGCGCGCCTGAGCGCGGCCAGCAGCGCGTTTCCGCGTCATTTTATGTTGCACTCGAATGGGCTAGAGTGAAGCGGCAGCACGAGCATAATTCCGCAACAAGCAACACAACGGAGGCAAAACGACATGAAGAAACTCGTCATCACCCTTTCCGCGCTGACCCTGGCGATGGGCGGTCTCAGCGGCTGCGCCAACATGACCGAGACGCAGCGTGATACCGGAGTCGGTGCCGGCATCGGTGCGGTGACCGGTGCCATCATCGGGCGTGCGACGGCGGGCGGCAACAAGGGACGCAGCACTGCGACTGGTGCAGCCATCGGCGCAGCGCTTGGCGCTGCGGGCGGCTATCTGTGGTCGCAGAACATGCAGCAGCAGAAGGCACAGATGGAGCAGGCCACGGCCGGCACCGGTATTGGCGTGAGCCAGACGGCGGACAACCAGTTGAAGGTGCAGATCCCGTCCGACGTCTCCTTCGACGTCGGTCGCTACGACATCAAGCCGAACATGCGGGCAGTGCTCGACAGCCTGGCCTCGACGCTGAACCAGCACCCGGTCACGACCGTGACCATCATCGGCCACACCGACAGCACGGGTAGCGATGCGGTCAACAACCCGCTGTCGGTCAATCGTGCGGCCGCCGTGCGTGACTACCTGGTCATGCGCGGCGTGTCGGCGCAGCGGATTGCGATCGATGGTCGCGGCTCGTATCAGCCGATTGCGGACAACGCCACTGCCGCCGGCCGAGCGATGAACCGCCGGGTGGAGGTCTTCATCGCCGAACCGGCACGTTGAATCACCGACAGCCCGGCCGACCGCTTCCAGGGTCGGTAGGGCTGAGTCCGTCGAGGCTTGCTGGAAAGCCTCCCAGATGGACTCCATTCAGAGCCTGCATGCCAGCTGGGCAAGATGCTCGACTGTGCCTGCAGGCCTTTCTTCGGCTGGATCAGCGTGTTGCGGACGGTAGCGGCGCCAGCAGCGCAGCGATGTCCGACTCGCCGAACTTTGCCAGCGCATCCGCATCCTCGGACAGCACGCCCTCGGCCAGCGCGGCCTTCTTCTCCTGCAGGGCGAGGATCTTCTCCTCGATGCTGCCGGCGCATACCAGCTTGAACACGAACACCGGCTTGTCCTGACCGATGCGGTGGGCGCGGTCGGTGGCCTGGTTCTCGGCCGCCGGGTTCCACCACGGGTCGTAATGGATCACTGTGTCGGCCGCGGTCAGGTTGAGGCCCACGCCGCCGGCCTTCAGGCTGATCAGGAACACCGGCACGCGGCCCTTCTGGAAGTCCTCGACCGGCACGCGGCGGTCGCGCGTGTCGCCGGTCAGCGCCACCCAGCCGATCTTCGCCTTGTCCAGTTCGGCGGCGATCAGGCCGAGCATGGTGGTGAACTGCGAGAACACCAGGATGCGCCGGCCCTCGTCGATCAGCTCGGGCAGCATGTCCATCAGCAGGTCGAGCTTGGCGCGCTCCTTGACGCGCGCGGCTGCCGGCGACTTCAGCAGGCGCGGGTCGCAGCACACTTGGCGCAGCTTCAACAGTGCGTCGAGGATCACGATCTGGCTGCGCGCGAAGCCCTTGCCGGCGATCTCGGCGCGCACCTTCTCGTCCATCGCCGCGCGTACCGTCTCGTAGAGGTCGCGCTGGCCGCCCTCGAGGCCGACGCTACGCACGATGATGGTCTTGGGCGGCAGCTCGGTGGCGACGTCCTCCTTGCGCCGGCGCAGGATGAAGGGGCGCAGGCGGGCGGCCAGGAGGTCGCGCCGATCGCCGTCGCCGTGCTTCTCGATCGGCGTGCGCCAGATCGCCGTGAACTGCTTGTGGCTGCCCAGGAAGCCGGGCAGCAGGAAGTCGAACTGCGCCCACAGTTCGCCGAGGTGGTTCTCCAGCGGCGTACCGGTGAGGCCCAGCCGGTGGCGCGCTTTCAACTGGCGGATCACCTGCGCGCCCTTGCTGGCGACGTTCTTCACCGTCTGCGCCTCGTCCAGGATCAACAGGCTCCACTCGCGCGCCTGCAGTTGCTCGGCGTCGCGCCACAGCAGGGGGTAGGTGGTGAGCGCCACGTCCACCTTGTCGCCAACGGTGTCGCCTGCGCCGAGCTCGTCGAAGCGGGCGTGGCGATCGGCACCGTGCAGGTTCAGCACCTTCAGGTCGGGAGCGAAACGCTCGGCCTCGGCCTGCCAGTTGAACACCAGCGAGGTCGGCAGGATCACCAGCGCCGGCAGGTCGAGGCGACCGGCCTGCTTCTCGGTGAGCAGGTGGGCGAGGGCCTGCGCGGTCTTTCCCAGGCCCATGTCGTCGGCGAGGATGCCGGCGAGGTCGTGGCGTACCAGGTGCTGTAGCCAGGCCAGGCCTTCGAGCTGGTAGGGGCGCAGCTCTGCGCGGAAGCCCTGGGGCGCAGTGACGGCCCGGATGCCTTCGGTGTTGCGCAGGCGGGCGGCGATCTCGGCGATGCGCTCGCTGCCGCGTCCCGGCAGATCGAGATCGGCCAGGCGCGTGGCGTCCAGCCTCGACAGCCGCCAGTCGTGATCGGGGTGATCGAACAGGTCCACCAATGCACGCACCAGCGGCTTGATGCGGGCGGCGCTGATGCGCAGGCGGCCGAGCTCCTCGTGTTCGAGGATCAGCGCCTCGTTGTCGGCGATGTCGTCGAGCCGGCCCGACAGCCAGCGCGCATCCTGGGCGAACAGGCCGGCGAGCAGCGGCGCCAGCGGCAGCGCCTTGCCATCGACCTCGATGCCGGGCGACAGGCCCAGCCAGCCGTCCTCGCTCTCGTCGATGTCGAGCATCAGGCGGTCGATGTCGATCGCGTGGTGACGGAAGTCGGCGGGAAACGCCACCTCCCAGCCCTCTTCGCGCAGCGTCGGCACGGTGTCGGCCATGAAGCCCGGCCATGCGGACTCGTTCGCCAGGCCGAGGGCTTCGGGCGGCAGCGTGCCGAAGCTCGCCTGGATTGCACCCGGCGGTACGCGGCTGAAGCCGGCCGCGCTCAGCCGCTGGGCCGCGGCGCGCTCGGCGGCCTCGTCGCGTCTCAGGCGCGCGCTGCGGCCGTCGGGCAGGGGGTGGAAGAGCCGTCCGTCCTCGGCATCGACGGTGACCGGCCCGTAGCGGAAGGCGAGCACGGCGAAATCGAACTCGTAGGTGCCATAGGCGGCGTAGCTGCGAAAGCGCACGTGATGCACGGGCCGCGTGTCGAGGCGCAGCACCGGCACCGGCACGCCGCCGACTTCGATCGGCGGCTCGCCGCGCAGGGTCGGCGCGGGCAGGGAGGGCGCGACCTCGGCCAGGGTTTCGGCAACGAGCTCGGATTCCGCCTGGGTCAGCGGGGGCAGCCAGAGCAGGCGTTGCACGAGCTCGGCCGGCACCGTGAGCACTATCGGGCCGGCCTCGGCGCGGGCGATATCCACATACCAGGGCGGCAGCAGGGGCAGGATGCGCTCGGCGGCGGGCTCCACCGTGAGTACCGGCGCACGCAGGCCGTCGGCGGTCAGTGTCCAGTCCGGATGCCCCGGACGCGGTTCGCCGGCGCTGAGCGCGGGGTTGGCGAGGCTGGCGAAATGCAGGCGTTGGCTGGCGAGCAGCTTGCTCAGCAGCTCATTGCTGTTGCGCCCATCGAGCGGCAGGCCGGCGCTGACGACGGTGCGTCCGCGCGGCCGGTGCGCCCACAGCAGGCGCAGGATCTCGAGATCGGTCTCGTCCACGAAGGCGGGCGGGGCCTGCAGGGCGCGCTCGAAGTTGCTCCAGCTCTCGCGCTGGCGGATCTGGCCTTGCTGGTCGAGGCGGACCTTGTAGCAGGCGATGGTGTCCTCGCCATGCTCGCTGTCGGGTTCGATCACATAGCGCAGGGCGTGCGTGCTGGCAGTCGACTTGCGCTTGCGTGCGGCGCTGGGGTCGAGCGCGCTGGCGGCATGGCGGAAGCCCTCGACCCAGGCCAGCACCTGCTGGCGCGGGCGGTCGGGCCGGCGACGCTGATGCAGCCACAACAGCATCATGGCCGCCACGTGCTTGCAGTCGTAGCCCATCGGGCAGCTGCAGGCGCTGACCAGTGCGGGGCGCCCGTCCTCCTCGACGACGTTGGCGAACACGTCATAGGGCGTGCGCTGCCGGCCCTTCACCAGGGCCGACACCTCGCTGCCCTCGGTCGACATCGCGCTCACCCGGCTCAGGTAGCCCAGGCCCTTGGCCACGGTCTCCATGCCGAGCTGGGCGATCAGGTCATCCTGGGTGAAGCGGTCGAGCGGCGTCATGGGCGGATGGTGTGCCCGGGACGGGCGCGAGCGGGAAACCCGTCAGTTTACACGCCTGCGCCGGGGGCTGTCTGGCCCCGCGCGCCGGATCGCTTGCGCACGGATGCGGGCGCAAAGGAAACGGGCCGCATGTGCGGCCCGTCGGTGCTCAAGCGCTGGCGTGCGGCATCACACGTTCCGATACACCTCAGCACCGCTCTTGACGAATTCCACCGCCTTCACCTCCATGCCCTTCTTCAGCGCCTCGGCCTCGTCGAGGCCCTGCTGGGCGGCGAAGTCACGCACGTCCTGGGTGATCTTCATCGAGCAGAAGTGCGGGCCGCACATCGAGCAGAAGTGCGCCACCTTGGCCGAGTCCTTGGGCAGGGTCTCGTCGTGGAATTCCTTCGCCTTGTCCGGGTCGAGGCCGAGGTTGAACTGGTCTTCCCAGCGGAACTCGAAGCGCGCCTTGGAGAGCGCGTTGTCGCGGATCTGCGCGCCCGGGTGGCCCTTGGCGAGGTCGGCGGCATGCGCCGCGAGCTTGTAGGTGATGATGCCTTCCTTGACGTCCTGCTTGTTGGGCAGGCCCAGGTGCTCCTTGGGCGTCACGTAGCACAGCATCGCGGTGCCGTACCAGCCGATGGTGGCGGCGCCGATGCCGCTGGTGATGTGGTCGTAGCCCGGCGCGATGTCGGTGGTGAGCGGCCCCAGGGTGTAGAAGGGCGCCTCATGGCACTGCTCGAGCTGCAGGTCCATGTTCTCCTTGATCAGGTGCAGCGGCACGTGGCCGGGGCCCTCGATCATCACCTGCACGTCGTGGCGCCAGGCGATCTGGGTGAGTTCGCCCAGCGTCTTCAGCTCGCCCAGCTGGGCCTCGTCGTTGGCATCGTAGATCGAGCCCGGGCGCAGGCCGTCGCCCAGGCTGAAGGCCACGTCATAGGCCTTCATGATTTCGCAGATGTCCTCGAAGTGCTCGTAGAGGAAGCTCTCCTTGTGGTGCGCCAGGCACCACTTGGCCATGATCGAGCCGCCGCGCGACACGATGCCGGTCATGCGGTTGGCAGTCAGCGGCACGTAGCGCAGCAGCACCCCGGCATGGATGGTGAAGTAGTCCACGCCCTGTTCGGCCTGCTCGATCAGGGTGTCGCGGAAGATCTCCCAGGTCAGCTCCTCGGCCTTACCGTTGACCTTCTCCAGGGCCTGGTAGATCGGCACCGTGCCGATCGGCACCGGGCTGTTGCGGATGATCCACTCGCGTGTCTCGTGGATGTTCTTGCCGGTGGACAGGTCCATCACCGTGTCGCCGCCCCAGCGGATCGCCCAGGTCATCTTGTCGACTTCCTCGGCGATGCTGGAGGTGACCGCCGAGTTGCCGATGTTGGCGTTGATCTTCACCAGGAAGTTGCGGCCGATGATCATCGGCTCGGACTCGGGGTGGTTGATGTTGTTGGGGATGATGGCGCGGCCGCGGGCGATCTCGTCGCGCACGAACTCGGGGGTGATCGTCGCCGGCAGGCTGGCGCCGAAGTTCTGCCCGGGGTGCTGGCGCAGCATCATGTCGGCCATCTTCTGGCCCTTGAGGCCGCCGCTGGCGCGCAGCGAGGCGATGTACTGCTCGCGGTTGAGGTTCTCGCGGATGGCGATGTATTCCATCTCGGGGGTGACGATGCCGCGGCGCGCGTAGTGCATCTGCGTGACGTTGGCGCCGGCCCTGGCGCGGCGCGGCTTGCGGTGCAGGCCGGGGAAGCGCAGCTCGTCGAGCGCCGTGTCGGCGGCGCGCTGGCGGCCGAATTCGGAGGACAGGTCGGGCAGCACCTCGGTGTCGCCGCGCTCCTCGATCCACGGCTGGCGCAGCGCGGGCAGGCCGGAGCGGATGTCGATCTTGGCTTGAGGGTCGGAGTAGGGACCGGAGCAGTCGTAGACGAAGACCGGCGGGTTGGGCTCGGCGCCGAAGGAGCCCGGGGTGTCGGCCTGGGAGATCTCGCGCATCGGCACGCGCAGGTCCGGGCGCGAGCCTTCGACGTAGATCTTGCGCGAGTTGGGCAGCGGGGCGATCGCGGCTTCATCCACGTGGGCCGTGGCGGCGATGAATTTTTCGTTGGCGTTCATGGACTCTCCTTGGGGGGTTCTGTGTGGGTTCTCATCTGCGCCACAGCGCGTGGAAGTGATGGACCGGGCCGTGGCCGCTGCCGACCGCGAGCTCGTCGGCATGGGCGATTGCGCCGAGCAGCCACTGGCGCGCATGACGCACGGCGGCCTCGACCGGGCGTAACTGGCCTTCGGCCTGCGGCAGCAGGGCGGCAATGGCCGAGCTGAGCGTGCAGCCGGTGCCGTGGGTGTTCTTGGTGTCGATGCGCGGCGCCGGCAGTTCCACCATGCGGTCGCCGTCGAACAGCAGGTCGACCAGCTCGTTGCCGGGCAGATGGCCGCCCTTCAACAGCACCCAGCGCTCGGAGGACAGTGGCAGCAGCTCGCGCAGGCGCTCGGCGGCGCGGTACATCTCCTTGACCGTGTCCGGCGCGCGCTGCTCGAGCAGCACGCCGGCCTCGGGCAGGTTGGGCGTGATCAGGAAAGCCTGCGGAAACAGCGCCTCGCGCATCATCGAAATGGCGCTCTTCGCCAGCAGGCTGTCACCGCTCTTGGCCACCATCACCGGGTCGAGGACGACGTTGGCGGCCTGCCAGTGGGCGAGGCGCTCGGCCACGGTGGCGGTGACCTCGGCGCTGCCGAGCATGCCGATCTTGGTCGCGGCCAGATGCACATCCGCAAACAGGGTGTCGATCTGCAGGCGCAGGAAGTCGGTCGGCGGCACATGCACGCCGGTGACGCCCTGGGTGTTCTGTGCGGTCAGTGCGGCGATCACGCCGCAGCCGTAGGCGCCCAGCGCCGAAAAGGCCTTGAGGTCGGCAAACACGCCGGCGCCGCCGGACGGGTCGACGCCCGCGATCGTGACGACGTTGGGAATGCGGGACGCGGCGCCTGAAGCGCTGGATGGGGTGGAGCGAGTACTCATGGATACGTTTCCCTACGCCGGTGCGAGCCGGATCAGGTTCTAAGGGTCTTTCTCAGCCCCCGGTTGGCGGGCACCCCTAACGAGATCGCCGCACGATACTGGATGCGTCTGCCTGTGGCAAGGTACTCAAGATCGGACCCGAATGGTCGTATAGCATCGTGATTGCCGATATCGCAGAACGCCCATGAAGCCCATCCGACTCCTGCTCGCCGCCTTGCTCCTCGCCCAGCCCCTGCAGGCCGCCTTCGCAGCCGACTGGCAGCTGGTGCTGAGCGACCGCAATCGCCGCGTCGAGATCGATCGCGACAGCATTCTGTCCTCGGATGCGGGCACCCGGGTCGGATGGGGGCGGGTGGTGCTCACGACCGACGAGGCGCGCAGGTCAGGCTACGCGATGATCAAGGCGCTCAACCGCTACGACTGCCGCAACAACACGTTTGCGACGATCAAGCGCGTGTATGTCGACGCCTTCGACAACATCGTCCGCGAGGAGTCGGTCGAGGGCGAGGCCCTGTCGGTCGCGCGTGGCTCGGTCGATGAGCGCATGTGGCGCGAGGTGTGCAAGCCCGCCACCGCGGCCGACCTGCAGCAACTGGCCAGCGAGGCCGCTCGCGTGGCGGCAGCGCCCGCGCGCGCCGCGAGCTCCGCAACCCCGCCGGCGGCACGGCTCGCCGCGCCGGCGATCGCCGCTGCGCCAACGTCGCCTGCCGCAGCACCGGCACCAGCAGCGCTAGCAGCACCGGCACCGGCACCGCCAGCACTCGCAGCGCCAGCACCGGCCGCGCCTGTACCAGTGCCTACCGCGGAATCGGTGTCGGCGGCCCCCCCCGCGCCTGTGGTGCAGATACCCGCCAAGTTCGCCGCCGGGGCCATTCGCACTGCGGACGTTTCGCAGGAGCCGCAGACGTCGATCCTGCCGCCCCTGCCGCGCATCGTCCCGCCAACGGCGGAGGTGGACAAACGCGCGGCGCAGCCGGTCGCCGCCCGCGTCCCGGCACCGGCTACCCCGTCTGCGTCCGCAGCAGTGCCGGCGCGCGTCGCCGCGCCAAAGCCGCCTGCGTCACCCAGGCCCACTGCAGCGCCGGCGCGGCCGGTCCGAGGCGAGGCGCCGAACGTGGCGCCCGCCGCCGCGCTGACGGCGGCCCCGCAGCCGACTGCGCCACGCCCGGCTGTCCAGGCCCAGGCCAGGCCTCAGGCCCAAGCGCGAACCGCGGCGCCGACGAACGAGCCGCGGGCGGCGCAGGCGACGCCGAGCGGCATCCGCATTACCCGCCTTGGCCAGGCCGAGCCGGGCTGGAGTTACGACGGCGATACCGGACCCGAGCACTGGGGCAGGCTGCGCCCGGAGTGGCGCGTGTGCGCCGAGGGCAGCCGGCAGTCGCCGATCGACCTGCGCGATGGCATTGCGGTCGAGCTCGCGCCGGTCGTGTTCGACTACCGGCGCAGCGGCTTTCGCGTGCGCGACACCGGCAACACCTTGCAGGTGGAGGTGGGCGAGGGCATGGGCATCGAGGTGCGCGGCACGCGTTATGCGCTCGAGCGCTTCACCCTGCACCGGCCCTCGCAGGATCGCGTCGGCGGCATGGCGCATGACATGGCGCTCTATCTGGAGCACCGTAGCGAGGACGGCCGGGTGGCGATGCTGTCCCTGTTGCTCGAGGCTGGCGGCGCGCGCAACGAGGTGCTGCAGACCGTGTTCAACAACCTGCCCCTCGATCGCGGCCGGGAGTTCGTGCCGCAGGCCGTGCTCGACCTCGCCGCCCTGGTTCCCGCGCAGCCCGGTCATTTCCTTTACATGGGCTCGCTGCCCACCCCGCCGTGCTCCGAGGATGTGCTGTGGGTGGTCATGAAGCAGCCGCTGCCGATTGCCGATGAGCAGCTTGTGGTGTTCTCGCGCCTTTATCCGCGCAACGGCCGTCCCATCCAGCCCCTCAACGGGCGTCTGCTGCTCGAGTCGCGCTGACGCCCCCCCGTCTCCAGCCCGAATCGCAGTGCAGCAACTGCGCTAGAATGACGCAGTTTGCCCTCACGGATCACGCTATTAATTAGCGTGTGCTAATATTTAGCCTGGAGTCCCAGATGAACTTCGAGAAAGCGCGCTTCAACATGGTCGAGCAGCAGATCCGCCCCTGGGAGGTGCTGGATCAAAATGTGCTCGACCTCCTGATGACGGTCAAGCGCGAGGAATTCGTGCCCGCTGCCCATCGCGAACTCGCTTTTGCCGACGTCGAGATCCCGCTCGGTCATGGTCAGGTCATGCTCAAGCCGGTCATCGAAGGCAAGGTGCTGCAGGCGCTGCGCATTGCCAAAGGCGACTCGGTGCTCGAGGTCGGCACGGGCTCGGGCTACTTCGCTGCCCTGCTGGCGGCGCGCAGCGAGTGGGTGCGGACGATCGAGATCGAGCCTCGCCTGGTCGAGCTGGCGAGCGCCAACCTGGCCCGCAACGGGGTCGAGAACGTGGTCGTCGTCGAGGGCGACGGACTCGCCGGCTGGGCCGAGCGTGCGCCCTACGACGCGATCGTGCTGTCGGGCGGGGTCCCCTTCGTGCCGCAGGCCCTGCTCGAGCAGCTCAAGGTGGGTGGGCGCCTGTTTGCCTTCGTCGGCGAGGCGCCGGTCATGAAGGCGCGCCTCATCACCTGCGAGGCCGAGGGCCGCTTCCGCACCGAGGACATCTTCGAGACCGTCGTGCCGATGCTGAAGACCACGGCGCGCAGCGAGCACTTCAGTTTCTGACCCCCATCATGCGCCAGATCAGCCCGACCCAACTTGCCCAGCGACTGCAGGACCCGCAGCAGCCCGCCCCCGTGCTGCTCGACGTGCGCGAACCCTGGGAATTCCAGATCTGTCACATCGACGGGTCATTGCCGATGCCGATGTCGAGCGTGCCGGCGCGCGTCGCCGAGCTCGATCGCGACGCTGAGATCGTCGTCGTCTGCCACCACGGCGGGCGTAGTGCCCAGGTGTGCATGTTCCTCGAGCACCAGGGTTTCACCCGCGTGATCAACCTCGCCGGCGGCGTGGCCGGCTGGGCCGCGCAGGTCGACCCCCGAATGCCGCAGTACTGACGTCAGCCGAGCAAACGAGCGGAGAATGGCATGAAGAAAGTGTTGGCAATGTGCATCGCAGGCCTGTTTTCAAGCGCCGCCGCTGCGGCCGACCTGATGCAGGTGTACCAGGATGCGCTAGCCAACGATGCCAGGTTCTCCGCCGCGCGGGCGCAGCTCGAGGCCGGGCAGGAGCGCGTGGTGCAGGGCCGCGCCGGGCTGCTGCCGCAGCTCGGCGTGTCGGCGAACACGACCTGGAACGACGCCGATATCAAGCTGCGAACCCCGCAGCCCGGCACTTCCAATGCCAGCTTCAACAGCAACGGCTACGCCGTGCAGCTCACCCAGCCGCTGTTTCGCATGCAGAACTGGGTGCAGTTCAAGCAGGGCGAACTGCAGACGGCGCTGGCCGAGACCCAGTTCGGCATCGAGCGCCAGGATCTCGTGCTGCGCGTGTCGGAAGCCTATTTCAACGTGCTCATCGCCCAGGATGCGCTTGCCGCCGTGAGCCAGTTGCGCGCCGCGGCGGCCGAGCAGCGCGAGCTGGCCGCGACCAGCTTCGAGGTCGGCACGGTGACGATCACCGATGTGCACGAGGCGCAGTCGCGCTTCGACCTGGCCTCGGCGCAGGAGATCGCGGCGCAGAACCAGCTCGAGGTCGCGCGCCAGAGCCTGGCGCAGATCATCGGCAAGGAGCCCGAAGCGCTCGCCGGACTGCGCGAAGGGGTGGAGCTGCAGCGTCCCCAGCCCGACAGCATTGCCGACTGGGTCGCCGCGGCCGAGTCGGGCAGCTTCGGCGTGCAGGCCCAGCAACTGACGCGCGAGATCGCCGCGCGAGAGGTCGAGCGGGCGCGCGCCGGCCACCTGCCGACCGTCGATGTGGTCGCCAGTCACGGCCTCAACAACCGGCCCCAGCCCACAACCGAGCGTTCAGAGGCCACCACCATCGGCCTGCAGCTCAACCTGCCGCTGTATGCGGGCGGGCGCGTGTCCTCGGTGTCGCGCGAGGCGGCGGCCTTGCGCATGAAGGCCGATGCCGACCTCGAGGATGCGCGCCGCAGGGCGGCGCTCGCGGCCCGGCAGTCGTGGCTGGGGGTCACCAGCGGCATGGCGCAGGTGAAGGCGCTCGAGGCCGCGCGCGTCTCGTCCACTTCGGCGCTCGAGGCCAACCGGCTGGGCTACGAGGTGGGCGTGCGCATCAACATCGACGTGCTCAACGCCCAGACCCAGCTCGCCGACACCTTGCAGCAGCTCTCGCGCGCCCGCTACGACACCCTGCTCGCCCAGCTGCGCCTGCGCGCGGCCGCCGGTACGCTGGGCGAGGAAGACGTGCGCGCCATCAACGCCCTGCTCGCGCCCTGAGCTCGCCCTCGGACGCCTCCAGCCCCTCCAGGATGTCCACCGTCCGCCGCGTCGCACCCTGATGCAGGGTGGCGAAGCTGCGACCGGCTGCCGCCATCGCCTCGCGGCGCGGCACGTCGGCGAGCAGGGCGAGCGCGGCGGCCATGCCGGCGTCGGCATCGTCGGCGCGCAGGGCGGCGCCGCAGCGCACTGCCTCTTCGGCGATCAGCTGGAAGTTGAAGGTGTGCGGCCCCACCACCACCGGCGTGCCGACGGCGCACGCCTCGATCAGGTTCTGCCCGCCCAGGGGTAGCCAGCTGCCGCCAATCAGGGCCACATCGGCCGTGGCGTAATAGGCGAACATCTCCCCCATCGAGTCCCCCAGCAGCACGCGGGTTTCGGCGTCGACCGCGGCCTCCGCGCTGCGGCGCTGCAGCTTGAGCCCGGCGGCGCCCACCGCCGCGGCGACCTCGTCGAAGCGCTGTGGATGGCGCGGCACGAGCAGCAGCAGTACATCGGCCGCGGCCTGGCGGGCGAAGGCTTCGACCAGCAAGGCCTCTTCGCCCTCGCGCGTGCTCGCCGCGAGCACGACCGGACGGGGGCCGATGCGCGCGCGCAGGGTGGCCGCCAGTTGCAGGGCCGCCTGCGGCGGCGCGATGTCGAACTTGATGTTGCCGGTGACGCTGACGCGGCGCGCCCCGAGCTGGCTCAGGCGGGCCGCATCGGCGGCGCTCTGCGCGCCGATCACGCTCAGCGCCCTCATCGTCAGCGCGGTGAGGGCCGGCAGGCGCGCGTAGCGGCGGGCCGAACGCTCGGACAGGCGGGCGTTGGCCAGCATCACCGGGATGCGTCGGCGGCGACAGGCGGCGAGCAGGTTGGGCCACAGCTCGGTCTCCATCACGACGCCGAAGCGGGGGCGGAAATGACGCAGGAAGGCGTGGGTGAAGCAGCCGATGTCGTAGGGCAGGTAGGCGCGCAGCACGCGCGCGTCGTTGCCGAACAGCGCGCGCGAGGTATCGCGGCCGGTGGGCGTCATGTGGGTGAGCAGCACGCTGTGCTCGGGCCAGCGTTCGAGCAGCGCCCGCACCAGCGGCTCGGCGGCGCGGGTCTCGCCGACCGACACCGCATGGACCCAGATCACCGCCCCCGGCGCGCGCACCCGGTAGTGGCCGAAACGCTCGCCGAGATGGCGCACATAGCCGGGTTGGCGCCGCCCTCGCCACAGCAGTCGCAACAGCACCAAGGGCAGGGCGAGCAACCAGAGCAGGGTGTAGGGCAGGCGGGTCAGCATCGAGTCGGGGCGGCAGGCGACCGCGCAAGTATAAGCATGGATGCGGCGCGCAAGACGTCTGTCACACGCCTGCCCCGGCCTGCGTGCGATAATTCCGCCCGATTACTTCCCTTGGTCAAACGCTCCCCATGAAGATCCTCGTCACCGGTGCCGCCGGTTTCATCGGCATGCACACCTCGGAACGCCTGCTCGCCCGTGGCGACCAGGTGGTCGGGCTGGACAACCTCAACGACTACTACGATCCGACGCTCAAGGAGGCGCGGCTGGCGCGCCTCACGCCCCATGCCGGGTTCCGCTTCGTCAGGATGGATGTCGCCGATCGCGCGGGCATGGAGCGCCTGTTCGCCGAAGAGGGCTTCGACCGCGTGATCCACCTCGCGGCCCAGGCCGGCGTGCGCTACTCGCTGCAGAACCCCCACGCCTACATCGACAGCAACCTCGTCGGCTTCATGAACATCCTCGAGGGCTGCCGCCATTCGCAGGTGCAGCACCTGGTGTATGCGTCGAGTTCCAGCGTCTACGGCGGCAACACCAGGATGCCGTTCTCCGAGCGCGACAGCGTGGATCATCCGGTGAGCATCTACGCCGCCACCAAGAAGGCCAACGAGCTGATGGCCCACACCTACAGCCACCTCTATGGCCTGCCCACCACCGGCCTGCGCTTCTTCACCGTGTATGGTCCGTGGGGGCGGCCGGACATGGCCTTGTTCCTGTTCACCAAGGCCATCCTCGAGGGGCGGCCGATCGACGTCTTCAATCACGGCCGCATGAAGCGCGACTTCACCTACGTCGATGACATCGTCGAAGGCGTCATCCGCACCCTCGATCGCGTCGCTGCCGCCGATCCCGGCTTCGACGCCGATCAGCCCGACCCGGGAACCAGCAACGCCCCCTACCGCGTGTTCAATATCGGCAACCACGATCCGGTCGAACTCATGGATTTCGTCGCCGCGATCGAGGACACGCTCGGCGTCCGCGCGCAGAAGAACTTCCTGCCGCTGCAGGATGGCGATGTGCCGGCAACCTATGCCGACACCGCGGCGCTCAATGCGTGGACCGGCTTCGCCCCGGCGACCAGCGTGAAGGACGGGGTGGCGCGCTTCGTCGCCTGGTATCGCGACTACTACAGGGTCTAGCGCAAGGTCGGCGGCGGACGATGGCAACCTACGCAATCGGCGACATCCAGGGCTGTTACGCGCCGCTCGAACGCATGCTCGACAAGCTTGCGTTCGACCCGGCGGCCGACCGGCTGTGGGTCGTCGGCGACCTCGTCAACCGCGGGCCCGAGTCGCTGCGGGTGCTGCGCGCCCTGCGCGACCTGGGCAAGGCCGCCACCATCGTGCTCGGCAATCACGATCTCTACCTGCTGATGGTGGCGGCCGGCTTCAAGCATCGCGACAGCGACGACACGCTGTTCCAGGTGCTCGAGGCGCCCGATCGGGAGGAACTGATCGACTGGCTGTCCTGCCTGCCGCTGATCGTTGTCGAGGGCGAGCATGTGCTCGTCCATGCCGGCTTGCTGCCGCGGTGGACCGTGACCCGGGCGCAGGCGCTCGCCGCCGAGGTCAGCGCCGCGCTGTCGGGGCCGCGCGCGCGCGAGTTCCTGCTCAACATGGGCGGCAATCGGCCCGAGCGCTGGTCGGACGGGCTCAAGGGCTGGGACCGGCTGCGGGTGATCGTCAATGCGCTCACCCGGCTGCGCTTCTGCACCGCCGATGGACGCATGGACCTGCGCGCCAAGGGGGCGCCGCACAAGGCGCCGCCGGGCATGATGCCGTGGTTCAGCGTGCCCGACCGCTTCAGTCGCACCCACACGATCGTCTGTGGGCACTGGTCGGCGCTGGGCTTTTACCGCGAGCCGGGCCTGATCGCGCTCGACTCGGGCTGCGTCTGGGGCGGAAAGCTCACCGCGCTGCGGATCGAGGACGATGCGGTCTTTCAGGTGCCGGGCTGAGGCGATGCTGCGCCCGGCTCGGCGATCACGGCGGCGATCTGCGCATGCGCATGCGCGGCGAGGGTGCGCCGATCCACTCCGTCGCAGGTGGGAATCGGTGCCGCCACGGTGACGCGGGCGATCGTGCGGCGGCTGGCGACGATGTTGGCCACGCACTCACCGAGGCTGAGCTCGCCGTCGTAGGCCGGGGCGCGGCTGAAGCGATCGTCCGCCGTGCGGTACTGCAGGGCGAGCGGCTGCAGCGGGTGGCCGCAGGCGATCGTCGGCTGCAGCAGGGCGGCGTGAAAATGCAGCAGGTGGCTGCCGTCGGTGGTCGTGCCTTCCGGAAAGATCGCCACGTTGCAGCCGGCGTCGAGCAGTCCGGCGATTTCGGCGTTGATGATGCGCGCATGGCCGCGACTGCCGCGGCGCAGGAAGATGGTGTCGTTGCGCTCCGCCAGCCAGCCGATGAGCGGCCAGTTGCGCACCTCGGCCTTGGACACGAAGGCCGCCGGGGCGAGCGCGTTGATGACGAAGATATCGACCCAGGAGATGTGGTTGGCGACGAGCATGCATCCGGGCGCGACTGCCTCGCCGCGCGTCTCGAGCTCGATGCCGAGCACGCGCAGCAGGCCGGCCGACCAGCGGCGACGCAGGGCCTGGTGGGCGGGACGCCTGCACAGCGGATAGACGAAGGCGACCGTCAACAGGCCCTGCACGAGATGCAGCGCCAGCCGGGTGTAGCGCCAGGCGCGCAGCAGGCGTGGCGTTGGCCGGCTGCCGGCTGCGATCGTGCCCGCAGCCGGCGCTGCCTGCAGACGCGTGAAGGCGGCGACGTCGGGAACGCCGTCCGCGTGTTCCGAGGCGTTCATCGCAGGCTTGTCCTTGTCGCTGTGGTGGGCGTTATGTTTCAGTCCTTGCGTCCCAGGAAGTGCTTGGCGTAGCGCTCGTCGACCTTGCCCATGGGCAACAGGACGGGCAGGTCGGCGGTGTTGAAGTCGGGGTCCCAGGCCGGCGCGCCACAGATCCAGGCCCCGGCGCGCAGATAACCCTTGATCAGCGGCGGCGGCTCGGCGGCCAGGTCGTTGCGCAGGCTCTCGAGTGGCAGCGGGGCGCGCGGGAAGACGTGGTATTCGAGCGGTGCCAGGTGCTTTTCGCGCAGGCGATTATACAGGCTGGCTGCGGCGTGGCCGCCGTCGGCCATGCTCACCGAGGCGCAGCCGATCAGGTAGTCGTAGCCGTTTTCCTGCATGTAGCGCGCCAGCCCCGACCACAGCAGGGTGATCACCGCGCCGCTGCGATACTCGGCGTCGATGCAGGAGCGGCCGATTTCCACCAGCCGGCTGCGCAGGTGCTGCAGCCGGGTGAGGTCGAATTCGTTTTCCGAGTAATAGCCGCCGACCTTGCGCGCGGCCGACGGCGACAGGATGCGATAGGTGCCGACGATGCGACCGGCGTCCTCGTCGCGCACGATCAGGTGCTCGCAGAAGGGGTCGTAGATGTCGCGGTCAACTCCCGGCGTGCGGCTCGGCAGGCGTGCGCCCATCTCCTCGGCGAACACGCGATAGCGCAGCTTCTGCGCTTCGAGGATCTCGGTCTCGCAGGTGGCGAGGCCCACGTGCAGGTTGCGCGACTTGCGTGCGGCCCCTTCGGGGCGTGGCTGGACGTGCTGGAGCATGGCGGTCTTCCGTGCTGTTCGGTTGGCGCCATTCTCGAAAGGGCGCGTTGCGATGCAGTGACGTGCTCATTACGATGTGGTGACACCCACAACGGAAAGGAGCCTGGAAGCATGGAAAACTGCGTGTTCTGCCGCATCGCCCAGGGCGAGCTGCCGGCGTCGAAGGTCTTCGAGGACGAGCACACCCTCGCCATCATGGACATCCAGTCGGTCAATCCGGGCCATATGCTGGTGCTGCTCAAGCCGCATCGTGCCAATGTCTATGAGCTTGACGACAGCCTCGCCGGCGCCGCCTTTCGCACCGCGGCACGCATGGCGCGCGCGGCCAAGCAGGCCTTTGGCTGCGAGGGCGTGACCCTGCTCCAGGCCAACGAGAAGGCCGGCGCGCAGACCGTCTTCCACTTCCACATCCATGTGCTGCCGCGCTGGGAGGGCGATGGCATGGAGCTGGCTTGGCCGGTGAAGAATCCGCCGCGCGAGGAGCTCGAGGCCATGGCGGAGAAGCTGCGCGCCGCGTTGGCCCTGGGCTGAAGCGAGGCCCGCGCAAGCGGGCACCATGGGCGGCGGCGGATTTTGGGATAATGGCGCTTTACTCCGTCGCCACGCCTGCCAATGTCCATCCTCGTCTGCGGATCGGTCGCCTACGACTCGATCATGGTCTTCCCCGACCGCTTCAAGAATCACATCCTGCCCGAGCAGATCCACATCCTGAACGTCTCCTTTCTGGTGCCCGACATGCGCCGGGAGTTCGGCGGCTGCGCGGGCAACATCGCCTACAGCCTCAAGCTGCTCGGCAGCGACCCGCTCATCATGGCAACGGTGGGCGAGGATGCCGGGCCCTACCGGGCGCGCCTGAAGGCGCTCGGTATGCGGCAGGACCACCTGCGCGAGGTGGCGGGCAGCTTCACCGCCCAGGCCTTCATCACCACCGACCTCGACGACAACCAGATCACCGCCTTCCATCCGGGGGCGATGTTCCACTCCCACCTCAACGACGTGCGCGAGGCACGCGGCGTGAGGCTGGGCATCGTGTCACCGGATGGCGCGGACGGCATGCTGCGCCACGCGGCGGGTTTTGCCGAGGCGCGCGTGCCCTTCGTCTTCGATCCGGGCCAGGCGCTGCCGATCCTCGGTAGCGAAGCGTTACTGAATTGTCTGCAACAGGCGCGCTACTGCACGGTCAATGACTACGAGGCCCGCCTGATGTGCGACAAGACCGGGCGCAGCGAGGCTGAACTCGCGCGCGAGGTCGAGGCGCTGGTCGTGACGCTGGGCGCGGAGGGTTCGCGCGTTCATTGGCACGGCGAGGTGTTCTCCGTGCCGGCGGTCAAAGCCGACGCGATCGTCGATCCGACCGGTTGCGGCGATGCCTACCGGGCGGGCCTGCTGCACGGGCTGGTCAACGATTGGCCGTTGTTGAAGAGCGTGCGCCTGGCTTCGGTGATGGGCGCGATCAAGATCGCGCATCGCGGTGGGCAGAACCACCAGCCGACGCGGGCGGACATTGCATCCCGCTTCGCGGCGGAATTCGGGGAGGAGTTTGGGTGAATCACAAGGGAATGAAGTTGCGTGCGGCCGTCGGTGCGATCGTTGCGGTCCTGGTGCTTGGCGGTTGCGCGCAGGGCCTGGGCGGTGGCACGTATTCGCGCACCGAGGCGCGCAGGGCGATGACCGTGCAGTTCGGCACCATCGAGTCGGTGCGTGCCGTGCAACTCGAGGGCACGAAGACGCCGATCGGAACCGTTGCCGGGGCGGCCGTCGGCGGCATTGCCGGCAGCACCATCGGCGGTGGGCGTGGCCAGGCGGTCGCCACCGTGCTCGGCGCGGTTGCCGGTGGCGTGGCAGGTTCGGCGGTCGAGGAGGGCGCGACCCGCACGCCGGGTGTCGAGGTGACGGTGCGCCTGGACAACGGTCAGTTCCTCGCCGTGGTGCAGGGGGATGAGGGAGAACGCTTCCGCCCGGGCGAGCGCGTGCGGGTGTTGCGCGATGGCGGCACGACGCGCGTCACGCGCTGAGCGGGCACGTCTCGGCGCGCGGCTGGCAGCAGGCGCGCGCCAGGCTCAAGGGTAGAAGAGGTAGATGCGGTAGCCGGTCGGCGCGATCCCCGGTGCCTCGAAGGGGATGCGCACGCCGACCGCACTGCGGGCCGCAAAAGCCTCGGCCGATTGGGTGTTCGGCAGCCAGTCGGCCGGTGTCAGCACGCGACGGGAGATCGGCTTGTCACCGGCGTCGGTCAGCGTCAGTTCGAGGTGGGGCCAGTGCTGCGGGTAGTCGGCGCGGTTGTTGAGCGTTGCCTGCAGCAGGTAGTGACCCGGTCGGCCCGGCTCGGATTGCAGTTCGGAGGCGTCGATGGCAATCCGGTCCGCATCGCGCGGATACGGCACCGTGCAGCCGATCCGCGCGCAGGCGGCGACGAGCAGGGGCCGCAAGCCGGGCAGCTCGCGTGCGATTTCCATTCGATACAGATAGCCGAGCTGGGTGCCCAGCAGGCCGAGCATGAGCACCAGGACCAGGCTCGCAAGCGCGCGTACGGCCGGATGGGCAGCCTGCTTGGGGCGGCCATAGGCAGCGTCGAGGCGGGCGATGTCCGGTGCAGGCTCCGGTGCAGCTTGCGCCGCCGGTTGCGCGGGGGGCTCCGTCTCAGGCGCGGGCTCGCGTGCTGCCACGGCCGAGGGCTCCGCTGGCGCGGCAGTGGCCGCGCGGCGGCCGCTGCGCAGCACGCCCGGCATCATGGGCGGGACGAAGGCTGCTTGTGCGTATGGCGGTGACCCTTCGGCGCCGGGCGCCAGGGCGTAGTCCGTCAGTCCAGCGCGTTCGAAGGGCGCGGGTGACGTGGGCGCCTCGCGGCTTGCGGGCACTTCCGCCCGTTCGGGCCATTCCGCGTCCTTGGCCAATTCCGCGTGCTGGGGTGCATCGGGCGGCGGAAAGTCGGGAATCTCGAAATCCAGGGCAGCACCGGCCGAAGCCGCGGTCTGCGGCTTTTCGGCGAGCACGAAGAAGTCCGCCCCCTGCGTGCGCTGGGTCGCGCGTTCCAGGGTGGGCGCCGGCGACGCGCTCCGCGGCGGCTGGGCCGCGCCTGCCGCGGACGCAGTGGCGGCCGGTGCCTCGACCGGCATGTCGATGGCGTGCTCGAGCGCGTTGAAGGGGTGGAAGCAATGCCCGCAGCGCACCTCGCCACGCCTGGCGTGCAGCTGCTCCGGCCGCAGCCGGAACACCGTCTGGCAGGCGGGGCAGCGCGTGAGCATCATGGCCTGGGGCGCTGTCCTTCGAGCCGTATCCAGCCGTCCAGGCTGGCGCCGACGTGCAGCGTGACGAAGGGGGCCCAGGCCTCGATGACCTGCTCGGCCTGGGTGTCGAGCACGCCCGACAAGGCCACCCGGCCGCCGGCGGTGATGCGGGCGGCAATTGCCGGCGCGAGCACGCACAGCGGATTGGTGAGGATGTTGGCGACAACGAGGTCGAAGGTCTCGTCCACCGGGATGCCCGAGTGCTCCAGGCGCATGTTCACGGCATTGCGCCCGGCATTGTCGCGTGCGGCCTCGACCGCCTTCTCGTCGATGTCGATGCCCAGCACGTCGCCGGCGCCGAGCTTGGCCGCGGCGATGCCGAGGATGCCCGAGCCGCAGCCGTAGTCGAGCACGCTGCAACCGGGCGTGACCGCGTCGCACAGCCACTGCAGGCAGAGCCGGGTGGTCGGGTGCGAGCCGGTGCCGAAGGCCATGCCGGGATCGAGCTCGATGTTGATCGCGTCGGCGTCGGGCGCCGCGTGCCAGGACGGTACGATCCACAGCCGGTCGGTGATGCGGATGGGGTCGAACTGGCTCTGCGTGAGCTGCACCCAGTTCTGCTCGGCCACCTCTTCCGTGGTGAACGGCGGCACGGCGTCGAAGCCGGCCGCCCGTGCCGCCTCGGCCAGCATTGCAGCGAGGGCCTCGCCGGCGGTGTCAGCATCGAAAAGCGCGATCACGCGGCTGTGGTCCCACAAGCCGGTGGGCAGGTGCCCGGGTTCGCCGAACTGCGGTTTCTCCGCCTCGGTGCCGGCGTCCGCGTCCTCGATCGAGACCGACAGCGCGCCGGCCTCCATCAGCGCGTCGGAGAGGGCCTCGGCCTTGTCGGCCTCGGCCTGCAGGGTGACGGAGATCCACATCCTCGCCTCAGTCCTTCACTTCGTTGCGATCGGCGAGCTTGTGCTCCAGGTAGTGGATGCTGGTGCCGCCTTCGTTGAAGCGCGGGTCGAGCATCAACGTCTGGTGCAGCGGGATGTTGGTCTTGATGCCCTCGACCATCATCTCGGACAGGGCGATGCGCATGCGGCGGATCGCCTGGTCGCGGGTGTCGCCGTAGGCGATCAGCTTGCCGATCATCGAGTCGTAGTGCGGCGGCACCGTGTAGCCGTTGTAGACGTGCGAGTCGACGCGGATGCCGGGGCCGCCAGGCGTGTGCCAGTTGCTGATGCGTCCCGGCGAAGGGGTGAACTTGAACGGATCCTCGGCATTGATGCGGCACTCGATGGCATGGCCGCGGAACTCGACGTCACGCTGACGGAACCACAGCTTCTCGCCCGCTGCCACCCGGATCTGAGCCTGCACCAGGTCGACGCCGGTGATGAACTCGGTGACCGGGTGCTCGACCTGCAGCCGGGTGTTCATCTCGATGAAATAGAACTCGTCGTTCTCGAACAGGAACTCGAAGGTACCGGCGCCGCGGTAACCGATCTTGCGGCAGGCCTCGGCGCAGCGCTCGCCCACCTTGGCGATCAGCTTGCGGTCGATGCCTGGCGCGGGTGCCTCCTCGATCACCTTCTGGTGGCGGCGCTGCATCGAGCAGTCGCGCTCGCCGAGGTACACTGCGTTGCCGTGCTGGTCGGCCAGCACCTGGATTTCGACATGGCGCGGGTTCTCGAGGAACTTCTCCATGTACACCACCGGGTTGCCGAAGGCCGCCTGCGCCTCGGCGCGGGTGGTGGTCACGGCATTGAGCAGCGCGGCCTCGGTGTGCACCACGCGCATGCCCCGCCCGCCGCCGCCGCCGGCGGCCTTGATGATCACCGGGTAGCCGATGGCGCGCGCGATCTTGACGATCTCCTTCGGGTCATCGGGCAGGGCGCCGTCCGAGCCCGGCACGCAGGGCACGGCTGCGGCCTTCATGGCGTCCTTGGCCGAGACCTTGTCACCCATCAGGCGGATGGTGTCCGGGCGCGGGCCGATGAAGACGAAGCCGGATTGCTCGACGCGTTCGGCGAAGTCGGCGTTCTCGGACAGAAAACCGTAGCCGGGGTGGATGGCCTCGGCGTCGGTGACCTCGGCCGCCGAGATGATGGCCGGCACGTTCAGATAGCTCAGGGTGGACGAGGCCGGGCCGATGCAGACCGACTCATCGGCGAGGCGCACGTACTTGGCCTCGGTGTCGGCCTCGGAGTGCACCGCGACGGTCTTGATGCCCAGCTCACGGCAGGCGCGCAGGATCCGCAGCGCGATCTCGCCGCGGTTCGCGATCAGGATCTTCTCGAACATGGCGCGCTCAGCCGATGACGAAAAGCGGTTGGCCGTACTCGACCGGCTCGCCATTCTCGACCAGGATCGCCTTGATCACCCCGCTCGCATCGGCCTCGATCTCGTTCATCAGCTTCATCGCCTCGATGATGCACAGGCGCTCGCCTTCATTGATGCTCTGGCCGACCTCCACCAGGGGCTTGGCGCCCGGAGCGCTGGCCCGGTAGAAGGTGCCGACCATCGGCGACTTGACGATGTGGCCCTCGGGCAGGGCATTGGCGGCCGGGGCTGCCGCAGGGGTGCCAGCGGCGGCCGGGGCGGCAGGGGCAGCCGGAGCGCTGGCGGGGACTTGCGCGTAATAGGTTGCAGGGGCAGGGTTCGCGTGCTTGGCGATGCGGACCTTCTCTTCGCCTTCGGTGACTTCCAGTTCGGAAATGCCCGATTCCTGGACGAGGTCGATGAGTTTCTTCAGCTTGCGCAGATCCATGGTTTTCTCCGGACAGGGCCGCAGCGCTCGGACAGGCTGCGGTCGGATGTTGAGTGCTTTTCTTGGGGGGGCGGACGACGACCCGTCGCTCGATGGCGGGGGCTGCAGCTGCAGCGTGCCCGCCTTCGTGCTCATTCAGGCGCGCCGTCGTCGTCGTGCGAGCGGGGGCTCGGGCTGCCCGTCACCGCTCGCGTGCCCTGCGTCGACACCGCCACAAGAGCGCGAAACCCAGGCTTCAGGTGGCGTTTCGCGGCCTTGGGTGAGGTGCTGTGGCAGGCTTGTTGCATGCTTCATGACGGCAAGTTTGCCGCAATTGCATGCAAGTTGTCCACTTTTGGCTTGCTGGCTGGGAGGCCGCGGGAACGCTCAGGAGGCCAGCAGTGCGCGGATTTTGCGCTCGAGTTCCTCGCGGTGCAAGGTTCCGAGCTTGATGTGGCGAACCGTGCCGTCGCGGTCGAGAATGACCGTGAAGGGCAGGGCGCGGGCAGTATTGCCGAAGCCGGCGGCGAGTTCCAGCACCGGCGTGCCGGCGATCAGCAAGGGGTAGGGCACCTGGAATTCGGCATCGAACTCGCGCACCTTGTCCGCCGCGTCCACGCTGATGCCGACGAACTGCACCGGCTCGTTGGCCATTGCCTGGCTGACCGCGGAGAAGTCGGGGATCTCCTTGCGGCAGGGCGGGCACCAGGTGGCCCAGAAGTTGGCAACGATGATCTTGCCCTGCCACTGCGCCAGGGCCTGCTCTTCACCGCCGGTGTCGGGCAGGCGCAGCGCGAGCAGGGCGTCGATCGTCTCGCGCGAGACCGCTTGCAGGCCGGCGGGCGCGCTGGTTTCGGCGCCGCGATTGCTCAGGTAGCCGGCGGTGGCCGCGCCGATCGCCACCGCGGCGAACAGTACGAGCTGAAGGCTGCGCTTCATCGTTGGGAGCTCCCTTCGTGGGTCGGGTCGTCCGCGGCGAGCAGAGCCTCGACCTGGGCGAGGCGGGCGCGCTCCTGTCCGCGGCGGATGGTGCGTTCTGCGCTCGACGGGTACACCGACACCTTCACCGGCACCTCGCCCCAGTCGAAGCTGAGGACGGCCTCGGCTGCATGCGGGGCCGGCCGGCGGGGCTCACGGTGCTCGTAGGGAAAGTCCTGGTTGAGGAAGAAGATTTCGACGTCCTTGGTGCTTTCGGGAAAGATCTCGATCTCGAGCTCGGAATAGCGGCCGGCCGTGCCGTCGAGCGCGCCGCCGGTGAGATAAGGGCGAAAATCCGCCAGCAGGCGCATCACCTCGACCGCTGCGCTCCGCATTTCGCGCAGCCGCTCGGGCTGCTCCTCGTCCTGGTAGAGCGCCTGCCAGGCGCGCAGTTCGGTTTCGATCTCGTTATTGGTGGGCAGGGCGTCGGCGTCGGTGGCGCCGAGTTGCCTGGCCGCCTTGCGCTTGGCGAAGCCGAAGTCGCTGACGCCGTCCTCGGCCATCATGCGGGCGGCAAGCGCGGCGATTTCGCGTCTCAGGCTGCCGCTGCGGGAAACGTGGGCATGTGAGGGCATGATGGGGCTCGGGTAGAATGCGCGCCCATTGTACACGGGCCGGTTTCATCCGGATGACGGCCTCTCGGAGCTCAGCGCCACATGCACATCCACATCCTCGGTATCTGCGGCACCTTCATGGGCGGTGTCGCCCTGCTGGCGCGCGCGGCCGGCCACACCGTCAGCGGCTGCGATGCCAACGTCTATCCGCCGATGAGCACCCAGCTCGAGGAGCAGGGCATCGGCCTGATCGAGGGCTACGACCCCGCCCAGCTCGAGCTCGAGCCCGACCTGTTCGTCATCGGCAATGCGGTGTCGCGTGGCAATCCGCTGCTCGAGGCCATCCTCGACCGTGGCCTGCCCTATGTGTCCGGCCCGCAGTGGCTGGCCGAGCACGTGCTGGCCGGGCGCTGGGTACTGGCGGTGGCCGGCACCCACGGCAAGACGACGACCACCTCGCTGCTGGCCTGGATCCTGGAGGATGCCGGGCTCAATCCCGGCTTTCTGGTCGGCGGCGTGCCGCAGAACTTCGGCGTGTCGGCACGGCTCACCGAGTCGCCCTTCTTCGTCATCGAGGCCGACGAATACGACACCGCCTTCTGCGACAAGCGCTCCAAGTTCGTGCATTACCGGCCGCGTACGGCGATCCTCAACAACCTCGAGTTCGACCACGCGGACATCTTTTCCGACCTCGCCGCGATCGAGACCCAGTTCCATCATCTGGTGCGCACCATCCCGGCGAGCGGACGCATCGTCGCCAATGCACGCGAGGACAGCCTCAAGCGCGTGATCGCGCGCGGCTGCTGGTCTGAGCTCGAGTGGTTCAACGACGCTACACAGTGGTCGGCGGTGGCCGGCGTGCGCGACGCCGAGGCGGTGTTCAGCCTTGGCGGGGTCGAGCTCGGTCGGGTCGAGATGGCGCTCGCGGGCAGTCACAATCGCGATAACGCGCTCGCGGCGATTGCCGCCGCGCGCCACGTCGGCGTCACGCCGGCGCAGGCGATCGCCAGCCTGGCGCGCTTTGCCGGCATCAAGCGCCGCCTCGAGTTGCGCGGCACGGTGGGCGGGGTGCGGGTGTATGACGACTTCGCCCACCATCCGACCGCGATCGCGCTCACGGTAGACGGCCTGCGCCGGCGCGAGCCCGCAGGGCGCATCCTCGCCGTGCTCGAGCCGCGCTCCAACACCATGAAGCTGGGCGTCATGAAGGCGCAGCTACCGGCCAGCCTGGCGGGGGCCGACGCCGTATTCTGCTACCGCCAGGGTCTGGGCTGGGACACGGCAGAGGCGCTCGCGCCGCTCGGCGCGCGCGCGCGCAGCTACGATGCACTCGAAGAACTGGTGGCCGATGTGGCGGCGCAGGCGCAGGCCGGTGATCACATCCTGGTCATGAGCAACGGCGGCTTCGGCGGCGTCCACGAGAAACTGCTCGACGCCCTGGCCGCACGCTGACGGCATCGTTCGCGGCGCGGCCCGACCGCCGCATGTTGGCCGGGCCGCCGCCGGCATCGCTGCGCGGCAAGCCGTTGATGAAGGACTCAGCGCCGTGCGCCGGTCGGGTTGTCGAGGCGGCGTGCCTCCTCGTCGCTGATGTACTCGAACACGCGCACCACCTTGCGTACGCCCTGGCTGGTGCGCGCGACTTCGGCCGCAGCGTCGGCCTCGGCACGGGTGACGATGCCGAGCAGGAAGACCGCATTGGCCTCGGTCACGACCTTGATGTGGTGGGCCGAGAAGCGCTGCGCATCGACGAAGCGCGCCTTGACGTTGGAGGTGATGAGTGCATCGTTGGCGCGCGCGCTGAGCGTCGAGTTGGGGCCGACGACGACCTCGTTGATCACGCCGCGCACATGTTCGACACCCGCCACGATGCCGTCGAGCTCGCTGCGCACGGTCTCGTTGGGCGCCTCGCCGGTGAGCAGCACGTTGCGGTTGTAGGAGGTGACGTTGACATGGACCGTGTTGCCGTAGCGCTGGCGGATGCGGCTCGACACCTTCCATTCGATGCTCTCGTCCTCGACGTAGGTGCCGCTGGTGCGGCGGTCTGAGACCATCGCCGCGCCGGCGCCGACGCCGGTGGCCACGACCGGGAAGCAGCCCTGCAGCAGCGGCAGCGCGCCCGCGGCGGCAAGACCTAGCAGCAGCGCGCGGCGGCGTCCGTCGTTTGCAGGGCGTTCGGCTTGCAGGGGGCGTGCGGGGGGCAGCGTCTTCATCAGTCTTCCACTCCTAGTAACAGACAGTCGATGCCGTCGCACAGGCAGTGCAGCACGAGCAGGTGAAGCTCCTGGATGCGTGCCTTGCGTTCGGCTGGGGTGCAGATGTGGATGTCGTCCGGACCGAGGCAGTCGGCGATCCGACCGCCGTCGGCGCCGGTGAGGGCGATCACCCGCATGTCGCGCTCGTGCGCGGCGCGGATCGCCCCCTCGATGCGCGCCGAGTCCGCGCTGGCGGAAAGGGTCAGGAGGATGTCGCCGGGGTGGCCGAAGGCCTCGATCTGGCGCGCGAACAGGCCCGAGGTGTCAGGGTCGCCGGCGAGCGGGGCAAGGGTCGAGGTGTCGGCGCTGAGCGCCAGCGCGGCGAGCGACGGGCGCTCTAGCTCGAAGCCATTCACCAGCTGCGCGGCGAAGCGCCGCGCGTCGCCGGCCGAGCCGCTGCCGCCGCACACCAGCACCTTGCCGCTCTCGAGCAGGCTGGCGGTGATGAGTTCAACGGCGCCGGCAATGGGCGCGGCGAGCATTTCGAGCGCCTCGAGCGAGGTGCGCATGTTGTCTTCGAACTGCCGCGAGATGCGGTCGATCAGATTCATGCTGCGTTGGTCGTCTGCAGGGCGTGAAAGTCTAGCACGCAGTATCAGCCCGCATCGAAGGCGCCGGGTAACCAGGTGATGCGGGCAGGGTCGAGGGCGTCGAGCAGCACCGCGTCGAAGCGGCAGGCCGCGCTCTGAAAGCGCCGCCCCGCACCGCCCAGCCACCACTGTGCGGCGATCAGCACGCGCCGGCGCTTGGCCGCGGTGATGCTCTCGGCCGCGCCGCCGAAGCGTGTGTTCGTGCGCAGGCGCACCTCGACGAAGACGACGTGGCGGTGGTCCAGGCAGATCAGGTCCACCTCGCCGCCGCGGCAGCGGACGTTGCGCGCCAGCACGCGCAGCCCGCGGGCGACGAGGTGCTCGGCGGCGAGCGCCTCGGCTGCCGCGCCGCGCGCTTGCGCCGCCGTCCGGCGGGCGTCGATACTGTGTGCCTCCGCGCGCTCGAATTCACCCATGACTGTCTCCGTCCCCCTGCCTGATCGACCGCTTTCAAGTACGCCGTCATTGTATGTGGTGGCGACGCCACTCGGTAACCTGCATGACATCACGCTGCGCGCGCTGGCGGTGCTGGGCGCCGTCGATGTGGTGGCGGCCGAGGACACGCGCCACAGCCAGCGCCTGCTCGATGCCTTCGGGTTCAGGGTGCGCATGCAGGCGGTGCACCAGCACAACGAGCAGGCTGCCGCGGCCCAGTTGATAGAGCTCCTCGCCGCCGGCCGGCAGGTGGCGCTCATCACCGATGCGGGCACCCCGGCGGTATCCGATCCGGGCGCAAGGCTGGTGGCGCGCGTGCGCGCGGCCGGCCATCCGGTGGTGCCGCTGCCGGGGCCGTGCGCCGCGGTGGCGGCGCTTTCGGTGTCCGGTTTCGCCGAAGGCGGGTTTCGCTTTGTCGGCTTCCTGCCGGCCAAGGCCGGCGCGCGGGTCGCAGCTCTCGGTGAGCTGGCCGACGCGCGCGAGGCGCTGGTGTTCTACGAGGCGCCGCATCGCATCCTCGAGTGCGTGGCCGACATGGCGCAGGTCTTCGGCGGTGCGCGCGAGATCGTGATCGCGCGCGAGATGACCAAGCTGCACGAGCAGATCGTGCGCATGCCGCTGGCCGACACCGCCGCCTGGTTCGCCGCCGACGTCAATCGGGTGCGCGGCGAGTTCGTGCTCGTGCTGGCGGGCGCGCCGGCGAGCGAGGGGCTGGCGGCCGAGGCCGAGCGCGTGCTCACCCTGTTGCTCGAAGCCCTGCCGGTGAAGACCGCGGCACGACTGGCGGCCGACATCACCGGCGCGCCGCGCAAGGCGCTCTACGCACGCGCGCTCGAACTGCGCGCGCCGGACTGAGGCTGGCCCGCCTGCTGGCGACGGGGGCCCTGCGCCCGTCGGCGGGGCGCACTGATCTGGCATGAGAGCGGCCGGCGCAAGCGGGATGCGCCTATAATCTCCGGGCTCTCACGAGGATCCGTTCCATGCATTCGATTACCCTTGTCCGCCCCGACGACTGGCATCTGCACGTGCGCGACGGCGCCGCGCTCGACGCCGTGGTGCCGCATACCGCTGTTCGCTTCGGCCGCGCCCTGATCATGCCCAACCTCAAGCCGCCGGTGACCACCACCGAGCAGGCGCTGGCCTACCGCGAACGCATCCTCGCCGCCGTGCCGGGCTCGGGTTTCGAGCCGCTGATGACGCTCTACCTCACCGACAACCTGCCGGCCGACGAAATCGATCGTGCCATGGCCAGCGGGCGCATCCCCGCGGCCAAGCTCTACCCGGCGGGGGCGACGACCAACTCCGACGCCGGCGTGACCGCGATCGAGCGCATCTACCCGGTGCTCGAGCGCATGGAAAAGCTCGGCATGGTGCTGTGTGTGCATGGCGAAGCCACGGGCCACGAGGTCGATGTCTTCGATCGCGAACGCGTCTTCATCGAGCGCACGCTGTCGCCGCTGGTGCGTCGCTTCCCCGGGCTGAAGGTCGTGTTCGAACACATCACCACCGCCGAGGCGGCGCAGTTCGTGCGTGCGGCCGGCGCCAACGTTGGCGCCACGGTGACCGCCCACCATCTGCTGCTCAATCGCAACGCCATCTTTGCCGGCGGCATCCGCCCGCATCACTACTGCCTGCCGGTGCTCAAGCGTGAAACCCACCGCGAGGCCCTGGTCGCGGCGGTGACCTCGGGCAATCCGCGCTTCTTCCTCGGCACCGACTCGGCGCCGCATGCGCTCAGCACCAAGGAGAACGCCTGTGGCTGTGCGGGCTGCTACACCGCCCACGGCGGCATCGAGCTCTACGCCGAGGTCTTCGATGCAGCCGGCGCGCTCGACAGGCTGGAGGCTTTCGCCAGCCTCAATGGTCCCGCCTTCTACGGTCTGGCGCCCAACACCGACACCATCACTCTGGTGCGCGAGAACTGGACCGTACCGCTCAGCTACCCCTATCTCGGCAGCGATCCCGTCGTGCCCCTGCGTGCGGGCGAGCAGATCGGCTGGAAGCTGGCGGGCGCGGGAGCATGAGCATGGCCAAGCGCAACACGGCAGCGCGTCGGCTGCTGGCAGCCGGCGCGCTGCTGCTGACTCTCGCCGGCTGCGAGAACAGCGCCACCTCCTACATGATCGAGGGCAGTCAGCACGCGCTGATCCTGGTGCGCGAGCAGAAATTCCCCTGGGATGACGAGCTCAAGCAGTCGATCATCGCCTCGCGCCTGCCCAGTTGCCAGAAACGCGTGCGCATCCATCCCGGCCCCACGTCGCTGGTCGAGATGCGCATCTACGTCGCCGGCGATCGCTTGTGGGCGTTGCATCAGGGCAATCGCTGGTACCTCGCCGGCACCGAGCAGTGCCTGGTCCAGGACTGGGACAACCCGGACGGCCAGCCCCCCGGCGCCCTGGTCGGCAGCTTCGTCCTCAAGGACGGCGCGCCTGCTTTCGTCGCCGCGGCGACTGCGAACTGATTCCTGCGCGTATAATCGGCCGCGGGAAGTTCGCCAGGCAGTCGCTGCGCACCTAGTCGTGCGTGGAGGAAAGTCCGGGCCCCGCAGAGCAGGATGCCGGCTAACGGCCGGGCGCCGTGAGGCGACGGAAAGTGCAACAGAGAGCAGACCGCCGATGGCCGTCCGGGCTTCGCCGCCGCAAGGCGGCAAAGTCTCTCTCCTGAAGAGGAGGGGATGCTGCGGCACACAAGTGTCGTGGTGTCAGGAGACTGGCGCGCAAGCGCCAGTGGCCGGCGCGGTGAAAGCCGCGTCGGCCGGATCAGGCAAGGGTGAAACGGTGTCGTGGCGTGCGCAAGCACGGCGCGAGCCGGTGCGAAAGCGCCGGCGGGTAAGAGCTCACCGCAGGACTGGCAACAGGACTGGCACGGCAAACCCCATCCGGGGCAAGGCCAAATAGGGGAGCATTGGCGTGGCTCGCGTCGCTCCCGGGTAGGCTGCTAGAGCGCCGTGGCAACACGGCCCCCAGAGGAATGACTGCCCGATGTCGCCGGCTCGCCCCGGCGGCGTTCGACAGAACCCGGCTTATCGGCGAACTTCCCAATCTCTCGCCGCGTGGTCGAGATCCCTGCGCCGCGCACGGATCTCCCACTTGATCGCCCTGTCCAGCGCCGATCACGGCCGCAAGCCGTGTTCGAATCCCGCTCGCCGGCGACTTCCGGTGTCGGGCACGCATTTTTTCGACTGAATCTCCCACCTTCTCCCACATCCGCGCGACGGAGCTCCCTGCTCGCGTCGGATCTCAGCATTTCATCGTATTGCCCTTGATTTTTCAGGATTTATTCTGACTTCGTCGTTGTGACATAAGTCATTGTGAAACAACGACATTCCCCAGGCGCGACCTTGACCGGCTATGGCCTTTCCACTAAAGTGGGTTCAAGTGGAAAAAAGTGGGGGAAAGTGTCATTCCGATGCTTTCCCGACGCCGTCAGGGGGGACGATGTTCCAGGGGGCCGCAGCGCTCAATCTCGATGCCAAGGGTCGCCTTGCGATTCCTGCGCGGCATCGTGACGCCCTGGCCGTCGAGGACGGCCAGGTGGTGATGACTGCGCACCCCCACGGTTGTGTGCTCGTCTATCCCGTGCCCGCGTGGGTGCCCATTCGCGACCGGGTGCTCGCCCTGCCCGGGCTGGACGCCAAGACGGCCTTGCTCAAGCGCCTGCTGGTGGGCTTTGCCCAGGAAGAGGCGCTCGATGGCGCCGGTCGCGTGCTGGTGGCCCAGTCTCTGCGCAAGTTCGCCAAGCTCGACAAGCAGGTCTGGCTGGTCGGACAGGGCAGTCACTTCGAGCTGTGGTCCGACGAAGGCTGGCAGCAACAGCAGCAGGCCATGTTCGAGATGGCCACCGCCGACCTGCCGGCCGGCTTTGAGAGCCTCACGCTGTGAGCACGGGCACCCATGTCAGCGTCCTCCTTGCGGAAGCGGTCGACGCCCTCGCCATCCACCCCGACGGCATCTATGTCGACGGCACGTTTGGTCGCGGCGGTCATAGCCGCGCCCTGCTCGCGCGGTTGGGCGAGCGGGGGCGGCTGATCGCCTTCGACCGCGATCCGGCGGCGATCGACGCCGGCCGTGCGCTGCAGGATGCCCGTCTGACGCTGGTTCACGCTGCCTTCAGCGCCCTTGACGATGAGCTCGAGCAGCTTGGCGTCGGGGCCGTCGATGGCGTGCTGCTGGACATCGGGGTGTCCTCACCCCAGCTCGACGACGCCGCGCGCGGCATGAGCTTTCGCTTCGATGCGCCGCTCGACATGCGCATGGATACCAGCCACGGGCAGACCGTGGCCGAATGGCTGGCGGATGCCTCCGTCGGCGAAATTACGGAGGTCATCAGGGAATATGGAGAAGAACGGTTTGCTCATGCGATTGCAAAGGCGATTGCAGCTGCTCGGGCAGGGGGGGCTGTCGCAACCACTGGACAACTTGCCGCGATCGTGGAGAAAGCGGTCCGTACGCGCGAGCCGGGGCAGCACCCTGCGACACGCACCTTCCAGGCTCTTCGGATTTTCATCAATCAGGAGCTCGAGGAGCTGAGCCGCGTGCTGCCGGTCTGCGTGTCACGGCTGCGGCCCGGTGGGCGGCTGGTGGTGATCAGCTTTCACTCGCTCGAGGACCGCATCGTCAAGCGTTTCATGCGTGACGAGTCGCGCCCGCCGGTGCTGCCGCGGCGCCTGCCGCTGCGCGCGGCCGAACTGCCGCAGCCGCGCCTGCGCCTGGTGGGCAAGTCGGTGCGCCCGGGCGAGGCCGAAGTCGCCGCCAACCCGCGCGCGCGCAGCGCCGTGATGCGCGTGGCCGAGCGGACCGAGGTGGCGGCATGATGCGCGCCGACGCCGTGCTCGTCGCCCTCGTCGTGGCCAGCGCGCTGGGCGTGGTCTCGGCCCAGCACCAGGCCCGCAAGCTGCACACCGAGTACGAGCGCGAGCAGGCCCGCGCCCAGGCGCTGGCCGTCGAGTGGGGGCAGTTGCAGCTCGAGCAGAGCACCTGGGCAACCCATGGTCGGGTCGAAAGGCTGGCCCGTGAAAAGCTGGGTATGCGCCTGCCCCCGCCGGGGCAGGTGCTGGTGGTGGAGCCGCAATCATGAAGAACCCGCGCAGCGTAACCTTCAATCACAATCCGCTCCTCAAGCGTGATCTGCCGGCCTGGCGCCCGCGCCTGGTCATGCTCGCGCTGATGGGCTGCTCGGTCGCGCTCGCCGGTCGCGCGCTCTACCTGCAAGGGGTTCACAACGACTTCCTGCAGGCCAAGGGCGAGTCGCGCTACGCGCGCACGCTCGAAGTGCCGGCCACGCGGGGCCGCATCACCGATCGCAACGGCGACATCCTGGCGGTGAGCACGCCGGTGCGCTCGATCTGGGCGCTGCCCGCCGATGCCCAGCTCGAGCCGGCGCAGGCGCGCGAACTCGCCCGCCTGCTCGAGATGGATGCCAACGAGCTCAACCGCCGCCTCGCCGCCAGTCGCGACTTCGCCTACCTGAAGCGCCAGTTGCCGCCCGAGCTCGCCAAGCAGGTCGCCGATCTGCACCTGCCGGGCATCCATCAGCAACAGGAATATCGGCGCTACTACCCCGGTGGCGAGGTCATGGCCCACATCCTTGGCTTCACCAACGTCGAGGACAAGGGCCAGGAAGGGATCGAGCTCGCCTTCGAGAAGCAGCTCGCCGGCCGTCCCGGCGCGCGCCGCGTCATCAAGGATCGCCGCGGCCAGATCGTCGAGGATGTCGAGGCTATCCGCCCGCCGCGCGACGGCCAGGACGTCGCGCTGTCGATCGACGGCAAGGTCCAGTACCTCGCCTGGTCGGCCTTGCGCGAGGCGATGGAGCAGCACAAGGCGCAGGCGGGCGCGGTGGTCGTGCTCGACGCACGCAGCGGCGAGGTGCTGGCCCTGGCCAACGCGCCGACCTTCAACCCCAACAACCGCGCCAACCTCAGCGGCGCCCAGCTGCGCAACCGCGTATTCACCGACACTTTCGAACCGGGCTCGGTGATGAAGCCCTTCATCGCGGCGCTGGCGATCGACCGCGGCAAGGCGACCCCGGACACCGTCATCGATACCGGCAACGGTCGCATGACCATCGGTACGGCAACGATCTCCGACGTCAAGCGCAACGGCCTCATGACCGTCGCCGAGGTCCTGCAGAAGTCCTCCAACGTCGGCACCGTCAAGCTCGCCCAGCAGTTCAGCGCCGACGAGATGTGGCACCTGTTCGATCAGCTCGGCTTCGGCACGCCGCTCAATCTCGGTTTTCCGGGCGAGGCCTCGGGCCGGCTGCGGCCCGCCAAGAGCTGGCGGCCGATCGAGCAGGCCACCATGTCCTTCGGCCATGGCATCTCGGTGAGCCTGATCCAGATGGCGCGCGCCTACCTCGTCTTTGCGCGCGACGGCGAGCTCGTGCCCCTGTCGCTGACCCGCGTCGACGGCCAGCCCAGTTCCGGGCGCCGCGTCTATTCGGCCGAGACCGCCCGTACCGTGCGCTCGATGCTGGTGGCCGGCCCCAAGGGCACCGCGGTACGTGCACAGGTGCCGGGCTACACCGTGGCGGGCAAGACCGGTACCGCGCGCAAGCTCGAGAATGGCCGCTACGCGCGCAAGTACATTTCGTCCTACGTCGGCCTCGCGCCGGCGTCCAATCCGCGGCTGGTGGTCGCGGTGATGATCGACGAGCCGTCCGCCGGGCAGTACTACGGTGGTGCCGTGGCGGCACCCCTGTTCTCGCGCGTCACCGAAGGCGCGCTGCGCGCCCTCGGCGTTGCGCCCGACGTGCCGCTCACGCCGCTGCAGCTCGCTCGCCGCAGCGCCGAAGAGGACGCCGGCCGCAGTACCGCCTCCCGGGAGAACATGTGAGCGCCGCCCAAGCCCTCGCCCTGCTCGAGCAACTCCGCAGCCTCGGCGTCGAGCCGCGGGACATCACTGCCGATTCGCGCAAGGTTGCCGCCGGCAGCGTGTTCGCGGCCTGGCCCGGGCTGCGCACCGACGGGCGCCGCTTTCTCGCCGACGCCGCCGCGCGCGGCGCATCGGCCCTGTTATGGGAGCGCGCCGGCGGCGTCCCGCCCGAAGGCGTGGCGGTGCCGGCACTGGCGGTCGATGGCCTGCGCGAGCTCGCCGGCCACCTCGCACACGAGATCCACGGTCGTCCTTCCGAGCGCCTGTGGCTGGCCGGCGTCACCGGCACCAACGGCAAGACCACGGTCACGCAGATGCTGGCCCGTGCCTGCGAGGAGTTCGGCACGCGCTGCGGCATCATCGGCACACTCGGCTGCGGATTCCCGGACGAACTCGAGGAGGGCATTAACACCACGCCCGATGCGCTCGATCTGCATCGTTGGCTGGCGCGCTTCGCCGCCGTCGGGGCCGGCGCGGCGGCGATGGAAGTGTCGTCCATCGGTCTCGACCAGGGCAGGGTAAATGGTGCGCAGTTCGATGTCGCCATCTTCACCAACCTGAGCCGCGACCACCTCGACTACCACGGCAGCATGGACGCCTACGCCGCGGCCAAGGCCCGGCTGTTCGCCCGCCCCGAGCTGCGTACCTGCATCCTCAACATCGACGACCCCTTCGGTCTCACGCTGGCGCGGCGACTGGTTGCCGAGGGGCGCGAGGTGATCGCGTGCTCCCTGCACCAGGCCAACGCCGACGCCATCCCCGGCGCCCGCGTGCTGCTCGCCGACCGTCTTCAGGCGGCGCCCGCCGGGCTGCGCTTCAGCCTCGTGTGGGCGGGGCGTGAGGCCGACGTCAACGTGCGCATGGTGGCGCCCTTCAACGTCTCCAACCTGGTCGCGGTGGCGGCGGCCCTGCTCGCGCGCGGTATCGACTTTGACGCGCTGCCGCCGGTGCTGTCGCGGCTGACGCCGCCGCTGGGCCGCATGCAGCTGGTGGGCGGCGTGTGCGAGCCGCTGGTCATCGTCGACTATGCCCACTCGCCCGATGCGCTCGCCAAGGTGCTCGAGGCTTTGCGCGGCACGGTGCACACCCGCCGCGGTCGGCTGGTGTGCGTGTTCGGCTGCGGTGGCGATCGCGATCCGGGCAAGCGGCCGATGATGGGCGAGGTGGCCCAGGCACTCGCCGACCGCGTCGTCATCACCAGCGACAACCCGCGCTCCGAAGATCCGCTGCGCATCATCGAGGCGGTGGCTGCCGGCGCCGGCCCACAGGCCGAGAAGGTCGTCGACCGCGCCCAGGCCATCGCCATCGCGATCGGCGAGGCCGCCGCCGACGACATCGTGGTGATCGCCGGCAAGGGCCACGAGCCCTATCAGGAGGTCCTCGGCCAGCGCGTGCCGTTTTCCGATCTCGAGCAGGCGCGTGCCGCCCTGCAGGCCTGGCACCAGCGGGGAGAAGGTCGATGATGACGTTGCAGGATGCCGTGCGCGCACTGGCAGCGCATGGCGCACGCCCGACCGGGCTGGCGCGCTTCGAGTGTGTCGGTAGCGACAGCCGCGCCGTCGTGCCCGGCCAGCTCTTCGTCGCCCTGCGCGGCGAGCACTTCGACGGCCATGACTTCGTCGTCGCCGCCGCCGCCGCCGGAGCCGCCGCCGCGCTGGTGGATGAAGCGGGTGCGGCTGCGCTCGCCGGCGCGCCACTGCCTCTGCTGGTCGTCGACGACACCCGGCTCGCGCTCGGCACCCTGGCCGCGGCCTGGCGCGCGCGCTTCGCCGTGCCGCTGATCGGCGTCACCGGCAGCAACGGCAAGACCACGGTCAAGGAGATGTGCGCCGCCATCCTGCGCGCCCAAGCGCGCCGTGACGGCTTCGGCGACGAGTCCGTGCTCGCCAACCGCGGCAATCTCAATAACGACATCGGCCTGCCGCTGACCCTGCTCGAGCTGCGCGACTTCCACCGCGCCGCAGTGGTCGAGATGGGCATGAACCACCCCGGCGAGATCGCCTACCTGAGCGGCCTCGCGCTGCCTACCGTGGCGCTGGTGAACAACGCCCAGCGCGCTCACCTGGAGGGCCTCGGCTCGGTCGACGAGGTCGCACGCGAGAAGGGCACGATCTACCAGGGTCTCGGCGCCGCCGGCATCGCCGTCATCAATGCCGACGACGCCCACGCCGGCTACTGGCGCGCGATCAATGCGGGCCGGGCGATTGTGACATTCGGTATCGAGCACGAAGCCGACGTGCGCGGACGGTGTACCCTGCGCGGCCTCGGCTCGCGGCTCGAGCTCGACACCCCCCAGGGGCAGGTCGAGTTCGCCCTGCAGGTGCCGGGTCTGCACAACGCACGTAATGCCGTGGGCGCCGCCGCGGCCTGCCTCGCGGCGGGGGTGTCGCTCGACGCCGTCGCCGAGGGCCTGGCCGAGTTCGTCGGCACCCGCGGCCGCCTGCAGCGTCGCACCGGTCCCAGGGGGGCGTTGATCCTGGACGACTCCTACAACGCCAATCCGGATTCGGTGCGAGCCGGCATCGACGTGCTCGCCGCCATGCCCGGCCACACCTGGCTGGTGCTCGGAGACATGGGCGAGGTCGGCGACAGCAGCGCGCAGGTGCACGACGAGATCGGCGGCTACGCCAAGAGCAAGGGCATCGACGGTCTCTTTGCACTCGGCGACATGAGCGCCGTGGCGGCACGCAACTTTGGCGATGGCGGGCATCACTTCGGCTCGCCCGAGCCGCTCGTCAAGGCGCTCGTGCCCAGGCTGGATGCGGATTCGGTGGTGCTGGTGAAAGGCTCGCGGTTCATGCGTATGGAAAGGGTGGCGGACGCTCTTGTGGCAGTGCACAATTCCGCCCCTGCAAAGGAAACCGGCTCCTGACATGCTCTTGGAACTCGCTCTCTGGCTCGGCCAGGACATTCGTGGCTTCAACGTCTTCGGCTACATCACGCTGCGCACGGTGCTGGCCGCGCTTACCGCGCTCGCCATCTCGCTGATCGCCGGCCCGGCGGTCATCCGCTGGCTGGCGGCAAAGAAGATCGGCCAGGCGGTGCGCGACGACGGCCCGCGCTCGCACCTCACCAAGGCCGGCACACCGACCATGGGCGGCGCGCTGATCCTGATCTCGATCGGCGTCACCATCCTGCTGTGGGGCGACCTCGGTAACGACTACATGTGGGTCACGCTGCTGGTCACGCTGGGCTTCGGCGCCGTGGGCTGGGTCGATGACTGGCGCAAGGTCGTGCATCGCGACCCCAAGGGCCTGGCCAGCCGCTGGAAGTACCTGTGGACCTCGGCGATCGCGCTGGCCGCGGCGATCTATCTCGGCCTCACCGCAAGCACCCCGGCCGAGACCGAACTTATCGTGCCCTTCTTCAAGGCCATCGCCTATCCGCTGGGCATCTTCGGCTTCATCGCGCTGACCTACTTCGTCATCAACGGCACCAGCCACGCCGTCAACCTCACCGATGGCCTCGATGGCCTGGCGATCATGCCGACGGTGATGGTCGCCGCGGCGCTTGCCATCTTCGCCTATGTCGCCGGCCACGTCGGCTTCTCCAACTACCTCGGCGTGCCCTACATCGCCGGCGCCGGCGAGCTGGCGGTGTTCTGCGGCGCGATCTGCGGCGCCGGCCTCGGCTTCCTGTGGTTCAACGCCTACCCGGCCGAGGTCTTCATGGGCGACGTCGGCGCGCTCGCGCTGGGGGCGGCGCTCGGCACCATCGCCGTCATCGTGCGCCAGGAGATCGTGCTCTTCATCATGGGCGGCCTGTTCGTCGCCGAGACCCTGTCGGTGATGCTGCAGGTGCTCTACTTCAAGGCCACCGGCGGCAAGCGCATCTTCCGCATGGCGCCGCTGCACCACCACTTCGAACTCGGCGGCTGGAAGGAAACCCAGGTCGTCGTGCGCTTCTGGATCATCACCATCATGCTGGTGCTGTTCGGCCTGTCCACCCTCAAACTCAGATGAGCGCGCTCACCGGAAAACTCGTGCTGGTCATCGGCCTGGGCGAATCCGGCCTCGCCATGGCGCGCTGGTGCGCATTGCGTGGCGCGCGCCTGCGCGTCGCCGACAGCCGGCCGAGCCCGCCCGGGCTGGACGCGCTGCGCGCCGACGCACCGCTGGCCGAGATCGTCACCGGCGACTATGGCGCGGGCGTGCTCGACGGCGTCGACCTGGTGGCGCTGAGCCCGGGCATCGACCCCCGGGTCGGGGTGGCGGCCGAGGCGCATCGCCGCGCGCTGCCGATCACCGGCGAGATGAGCCTGCTCGCGCAGGCCCTCGACGAGCTTGGTGTGCGTGCGCAGTCGCGCATCCTCGCCATCACCGGCACCAATGGCAAGACCACCACCACCGCGCTCACCGCCGCGCTCGCGCGCGCGGCCGGCATCGACGCGGTGGCTGCCGGCAACATCAGCCCGGCAGCGCTCGACGTGCTGATGCAGCGTCTCGAACTGGGCGCCGCCCTGCCGGCGTGCTGGGTGCTCGAGCTCTCGAGCTTCCAGATCGAGACCATGCGCGCGCTCGACCCCGAGGCCGCGACCGTGCTCAACGTCACCGACGACCACCTCGACCGCTATGCCGACCTTGGGGAGTACGCCGCCACCAAGGCGGCGATCTTCCAGGGGCAGGGCGTGCAGGTGCTCAACCGCGACGATGCGCGGGTGGCGGCCATGGCGCTGCCCGGCCGGCGCGTGATCCGCTTCGGCACTTCCGCACCCGCGAGCGCCGACGACTACGGCATCGCCGAGCGCGAGGGCCAGGCCTGGCTGGTGCGCGGCGAGCAGCGCCTGATCGCGCTCACCGACCTGCCGCTTGCAGGGCGCCACAACGCCGCCAATGCGCTCGCCGCCTTCGCCTTGTGCGAGGGCGGTCTGGGCATTGCCCCGCAGCGCCTGATCGCAGGCCTGATTGCCTTTCGCGGCCTGCCGCATCGCGTCGAGCTGGTCGCCGAGCGTGCCGACGGCGTGCGCTATTACGACGACTCCAAGGGCACCAACGTCGGCGCCACTGCCGCCGCGCTCGACGGCATGGACTGCCCGGTGGTGCTGATCGCCGGCGGCGACGGCAAGGGTCAGGATTTCTCGCCGCTGGCCGCGGTGCTGACGCGCAAGGCGCGCGCGGTGCTGCTCATCGGTCGCGATGCGCGCCGCATCGAGCACGCCGTGGCCAGCTGCGGCGTGCCCCTCGAACATGCCGCCGATCTCGACACCGCCGTGCTGCGGGCCAATGCGCTCGCCCAGGCCGGCGACGCCGTGCTGCTTTCGCCGGCCTGCGCCAGCCTCGACATGTTCCGCAACTACGCCCACCGCGCCGAGGTCTTCGTCGCCGCGGTGCGCCGCCTGCCCGGGGTGACGCCGCGATGAAGCTCGCCAGCGCCGTGCGCGGCTTCCTCCACGCTGCCGAGCGCAAGGCCGACCCGGCCCAGCGCAGCGTCCAGCGCCTCGCCCAGGGTGGCACGCCGGCGCGCGAGCTCGATCTGCTGCTGATCTGGTCGGCGGTCGCGTTGCTGCTGCTCGGTCTGGTGATGGTCTATTCGGCCTCGATCGCGATCGCCGAAGGCAGCCGCTTCACCGGCTACAAGTCGCATTACTTCCTGATGCGGCACGCAGTCTTCCTGGCCATCGGCCTCGGCCTCGGCGTGGTCTCCTTCCAGCTGTCGATGGCGCGCTGGCAGCAACTCGCCCCCGCGCTCTTCGTCGCCGGCGTGGTGCTGCTGGTGGTGGTGCTGATCCCCGGTGTCGGCCGCGAGGTCAACGGCGCCCAGCGCTGGCTCTCGCTCGGGCCGGTGAACCTGCAGCCTTCCGAGCTGATGAAGATCTTCGCCGCGCTCTACGCCGCCGACTACACCGTGCGCAAGCTCGACGTCATGGGCAGCTTCATCAAGGGCTTCCTGCCGATGATGGCGGTGATCCTGTTTGTCGGCTTCCTGCTGCTGCGCGAGCCCGACTTCGGCGCCTTCGTCGTCATCACCACCATCGCCTTCGGCGTGCTCTTCCTGGGCGGCGTCAATGTGCGCGTGTTCGCCCTGCTCGCCGTGGTGGCGGTGATCGGCTTCATCATCCTGATCTGGACCTCGCCCTACCGGCGCGACCGCATCTTCGGCTTCATGGATCCGTGGCAGGACGCCTTCGGCAAGGGCTACCAGCTGTCGCACTCGCTGATCGCCTTCGGTCGCGGCGAATGGTTCGGCGTCGGCCTCGGCGGCAGCGTCGAGAAGCTCTTCTACCTGCCCGAGGCTCACACCGACTTCCTGCTCGCCGTCATCGCCGAAGAGCTCGGTTTCGTCGGCGTGCTCACCGTGGTCGTGCTGTTCGCCATCGTCGTGCAGCGCGCCTTCCTCATCGGCCGCGAGGCGATCAAGCTCGAGCGCTACTTCTCGGGCCTGGTCGCACAAGGTATCGGGCTGTGGATCGGCGTGCAGTCCTTCATCAACATGGGCGTCAACATGGGCCTCTTGCCCACCAAGGGCCTGACCCTGCCGCTGATGAGTTTTGGTGGCTCGGGCATCGTTGCCAACTGCATCGCGATCGGCATCCTGCTGCGGATCGACTGGGAGGTGCGTCAGCTCAAGCGGGGGGCGACGCCATGAAGACGCTGATGGTGATGGCGGGTGGCACCGGCGGCCACATCTTCCCCGGCATCGCGGTGGCCGAAGAACTGCGCGCCCAGGGCTGGCGCATCGTCTGGATGGGCAACCCCGAGGGCATGGAGGCGCGCATCGTGCCGCAGCGCGGCTACGACACCGCCTGGGTGCGCTTCGGCGCGCTGCGCGGCAAGGGCCTGGTGCGCAAGTTGCTGCTGCCGGTGAATCTGTTGTCGGGCTTCTGGCAGGCGCTGCGCGCGCTGCGCCGCGCGAAGCCCGACGTGGTGCTGGGCATGGGCGGCTACATCACCTTTCCCGGCGGCATGATGGTGGCGCTGCTCGGTCGCCCGCTCGTGCTGCACGAGCAGAACTCGGTCGCAGGGCTGGCCAACCGCGTGCTGGCCCGGGTGGCCGACCGCGTCCTCAGCGGCTTCCCCGACGTGCTGCCGAAGGCGCAGTGGCTGGGCAATCCGGTGCGCGCCGACATCGCCGCGGTGGCGCCGCCCGCCGAGCGCTATGCTGGGCGCAGCGGCCCGCTGCGCCTGCTGGTGGTGGGCGGCAGCCTGGGCGCCGCGGCGCTCAACCAGGTCCTGCCGCAGGCCTTGCTGCGCCTGCCGGCGGAACAGCGCCCGCAGGTGCTACACCAGGCCGGCGACAAGCAGCTCGATGCCCTGCGCGCGGCCTATGCCGAGGTCCAGATCGAGGGCGAGCTGCGGCCCTTCATCGAGGACATGGCGGCGGCCTACGCCGAGGCCGATCTCGTCGTCTGCCGCGCCGGCGCGCTCACCGTCGCCGAACTCGCGGCGGTCGGCGTCGCCAGCCTGCTGGTGCCGTTCCCGCACGCGGTCGATGACCATCAGACCGGCAACGCGCGCTTTCTCGCCGAACGCGGGGCGGCCTACCTGCTGCCCCAGAACGAACTCACGCCCGAGCGCCTGGCGGGCATCGTGTCCAGCCTCGACCGCGAGCGCCTGTTGCAGATGGCCGAACATGCGCGTGCGCTGGCCCGGCCCCAGGCGGCGGCCGCGGTGGCACGGGTGTGCGCCGAACTCGCCGGAGGAGCTCCCGCATGAAACACAAGGTCAGAAACATCCATTTCGTGGGCATCGGCGGTTCGGGCATGAGCGGCATCGCCGAGGTGCTGGTCAATCAGGGCTTTCGCGTCAGCGGCTCCGACCTCGGTGACAACGCCGCCACCCGCCGGCTGCAGAAGAGGGGAGCACGCGTGGTGCGCGGCCATGACGCTGCCAACGTGGCCGGGGCCGACGTGGTCGTGGTGTCGACCGCGGTCAAGGCCGACAACCCCGAGGTGGTGGCCGCGCGCGAGCGCCGGGTGCCTGTCGTGCCGCGTGCCCAGATGCTCGCCGAGCTGATGCGCTTCAAGCACGGCATCGCGATTGCCGGCACCCACGGCAAGACCACCACCACCTCGCTGGTGGCGAGCATCCTCGCCGAAGGCGGCATCGACCCCACCTTCGTCATCGGCGGCCGTCTCAACGCCGCGGGCGCCAATGCCCGCCTGGGCAGTGGCGACTACCTGGTGGCCGAGGCCGACGAGTCCGACGCCTCCTTCCTGCTGCTCAATCCGGTGATCTCGGTCGTCACCAACATCGACGCCGATCACATGGAGACCTACGGGCACGACTTCAGTCGCGTCAAGCAGGCCTTCGTGGACTTCCTCCAGCGCCTGCCCTTCTACGGCGTGGCGGTGCTGTGCGAGGACGATCCCAACGTGCGCGAGATCGCACCCAGGGTGTCGAAGCAGATCGTGCGCTACGGCCTCTCCGAGGCCGCCAACATCCGCGCCGAAAACGTCCGGGCCGACGGCAGTCGCATGCTGTTCGACTGCGTGCGGGTCAATGGCACGACCACCCGGCTGGCCATCGAGCTCAACCTGCCCGGCATGCACAACGTGCTCAACGCGCTGGCGGCGATCGCGGTGGCGACCGAGGTGCAGGTGCCCGACGCCGCCATCGTCAAGGCGCTGGCCGAGTTCAACGGCGTCGGCCGGCGCTTCCAGCGCTACGGCGAGGTGGCCTTGCTCGACCAGGACGGCGACGAGGCCGGCAGCTTCACGTTGATCGACGACTATGGCCATCACCCGGTGGAGATGGCCGCCACCATTGCCGCGGCCCGTGGCGCCTTTCCCGACCGCCGCCTGGTGCTCGCCTTCCAGCCGCACCGCTACACGCGCACGCGCGACTGCTTCGAGGACTTCGTCAAGGTGCTGTCCACGGTGGACGCCCTGTTGCTGGCCGAGGTCTACGCCGCCGGCGAGACGCCGATCGTCGCCGCCGACGGGCGTTCGCTGGCGCGTGCGCTGCGGGTTGCGGGCAAGGTCGAGCCGGTGTTCGTGGAGAACATCGCCGACATGCCGGGAATGATTGTTTCTGCCGCGCGCGATGGCGACGTGGTGATCACCATGGGAGCGGGCAGCATCGGCACCGTGCCGGGCAAGCTCGCCCGCATCGAGGAAGTATTGTGAATACCGGTTTTGGCAAGGTTGCGGTGCTGTTCGGTGGCTCGTCCGCCGAGCGCGAGGTGTCCCTGATGTCGGGCGGCGCGGTGCTGGCCGCGCTGCAGGCCGCCGGGGTGGATGCGCACGCCTTCGACCCCGCCGAGCGCGACCTGCACATCCTCAAGGAAGAAGGCTTCGACCGCGTCTTCATCGCGCTGCACGGTCGCGGTGGCGAGGACGGCACCGTTCAGGGCGCGCTCGAGCTGATGGCCATCCCCTATACCGGCAGCGGCGTCATGGCCTCTGCCCTGTCGATGGACAAGTGGCGCACCAAGATGGTGTGGCTGGCCTGCGGCCTGCCCACGCCGCGCTACGCCATCCTCGACGCCGACACCGACTGGGATGCGGTGGTGGCCGAACTCGGCCTGCCGATCTTCGTCAAGCCGGTGCACGAGGGCTCGAGCATGGGCGCGACCAAGGTGACCGCCGCCGACCAGTTGCGCCCCGCCTGGGAACTGGCCGCGCGCTACGACAGCCTCGTCATCGCCGAGGAGTTCATCGACGGCGACGAGCTTACCGCCCCCTTCCTCGAGGATCAGGCACTGCCGCTGGTGCGCATCGTCGCCCCCGAGGGCAACTACGACTACCAGCACAAGTACTTCACCGACGACACCCGCTACGACTGCCCCTGCGGCCTGCCGCCCGCGCAGGAGGCCGCGCTGCAGGCGCTGGTGATGAAGAGCGCGCGCGTGCTCGGCTGCCGTGGCTGGGGCCGGGCCGACCTGATCCTCACCGCCGATGGCCGGCCCTATCTGCTCGAGATGAATACCGCGCCCGGCATGACCGGCCATTCGCTGGTGCCGATGTCGGCGCGCGTCGCCGGCATGGACTTCACCCGCCTGTGCCTGAAGATCCTGGAGGGGGCCCGCCTTGGCTGAAGTGCGTGCCCGCCCCGCCTCGATCCGCTCCGCCCGCCAGGCGGCGGCGGGTGGGCGCGCGCGCGCAGCGGTCGAGCATGGCCTGTGGCATCGTCCGGCGCTGCTCAACCTGATCTCCGATCTGCTCACGCTGGCGGCGGCGGTAGCCCTGGGCTGGGCGCTGGTGATCTGGTTCCTGTCGCGGCCGCTGTTTCCGCTGCGCGAGCTGGTCGTGGTCACGCCCCCCAGCCAGGTGACCGAGGCCCAGCTCCAATACGCCGCGCGGCTCGCGGTGCAGGGCAACTTCTTCATGGTCGATCTGGACAGTGTGCGCGCCACCTTCGAGAAACTGCCCTGGGTGCGCAAGGCCGACGTGCGCCGGCGCTGGCCCGATGCGCTCGAGCTGCGCATCGAGGAGCACGAGGCGGTGGCCTACTGGACGGTGTCCGAGAGCGGCGACGCGCGGCTCGTCAATCGCCAGGGCGAGGTCTTCATCGCCGCGAGCAATGCGGACATGCCCCAGTTCGACGGCCCGCAGGGCTCGGCCGCCCGGCTGCTGGCACGCTACGCCGAGTTCTCCAGCCTGCTGCAGCCGCTCGGTCTGCGCCTGGTGGGCCTGGCCCTGTCCGCGCGCGAGGCCTGGCAGCTGCAGCTCGACAACGGCATGACGGTCGTGCTCGGCCGCGAACAGGAAAAATCCCCGCTCGCCGAGCGCCTGAAGCGTTTCATCGCGGTATGGCCCGGCGTGCATCAGGAAATCGACATCGACATCAAGATCGCGGATCTGCGCTATCCGGGCGGGTTCGCGCTGACGCCGGCGGACGCCTCGGTGCTGCTGCAGCCCGCGTCGACCACCGGCAGGAAAGGCAAGCAATGAGCAAGGAATACAAGGAACTGATCGTCGGCCTGGACATCGGCACCGCCAAGGTCACCTGCATGGTGGCCGAGGTCAAGCCCGATGGCCGCCTCAACGTCGTCGGCCTCGGCACCCAGGCCACCAACGGGCTCAAGCGCGGCGTTGTGGTCAACATCGAGGCCACCGTCGACGCGATCTCGCGCGTGGTGCAGGAAGTCGAGCTGATGGCCGACTGCAAGATCCACGAGGTCTACACCGGCATCGCCGGCAGCCACATCAAGAGCTTCAACTCCAGCGGCACGGTCGCGATCAAGGAAAAGGAAGTGTCGCCGATGGACGTCGACCGCGTGATCGAGGTCGCCCGCGCGATGCCGATCCCGGCCGAGCAGCAGATCCTGCACATCCTCACCCAGGAATTCATCATCGACGGCCAGGGCGGCGTGCGCGAGCCGATCGGCATGAGCGGCGTGCGCCTCGAGGTCAAGGTGCACATCGTCACCGGCGCGGTTTCGGCGGCGCAGAACGTCATCAAGTGCGTGCGCCGCTGCGGGCTGGAGGTCATGGACCTGAGCCTGCAGCCGCTCGCCTCCAGCCACGCCGTGCTCACCGAGGACGAGAAGGAGCTCGGCGTGTGCATGGTCGACATCGGCGGTGGTACCACCGACATCGCGGTGTTCACCCAGGGTGCCATCCGCCACACTGCGGTGATCCCGGTGGCGGGCGACCAGATCACCAACGATATCGCCATGGCCTTGCGCACGCCCACCACCGAGGCCGAGGAAATCAAGATCCGTCACGGCGTGGCCATGCACCAGCTCGCCGATGCCGACGAGATGATCGAGGTGCCTGGCGTCGGCGACCGTCCGCCGCGCAAGCTGTCGCGCCAGGCGCTGGCCGATGTCATCGAGCCGCGCGTGTCCGAGCTGTTCGAGCTGGTGCAGGCCGAGCTGCGCCGCAGCGGCTACGAGGAGTTGCTGTCCTCGGGCATCGTGCTCACCGGCGGCTCGGCCGTGATGCGCGGCATGGCCGAGCTGGCCGAGGAAGTGTTCCACATGCCGGCACGCGTCGGCGCGCCGCAGTACGACGGCGGCCTCGCCGACGTCGTCTGCCAGCCGCGCTACGCCACCGCGATGGGGCTGGTGATGGAAGGTGCCGCGCAGCGCCGACGCGGGCTGCAGGCGCGCGACACGCGCAGCGTGAAGCAGCTTTTCGGGCGCATGAAGTCGTGGTTCGAACGTAACTTCTGACCGGACCATGGGGGTCCGGTCGTTTTGGATGAAGGCCGGCTGACAAGCGCGTATTTAGTAGTAGACTGCGCGTCTGATACTAGATGCAGGTTAGGCGGCATTCGGGGCTAGCAGGGCTGTCAAATCAGGAGGCGAGGCAAATGTTTGAAATCGTTGAAAAGGAATCGAGCGGGACGATGATCAAGGTGATCGGTGTCGGCGGTGCCGGTGGCAACGCGGTCGACCACATGATTCGCGAGGGCGTGAAGGGGGTGGATTTCATTTCCGCCAACACGGACGCCCAGGCGCTCAAGCGCTGCCTGGCTTCGACCAAGGTGCAGCTTGGCAACACCGGCCTCGGCGCCGGCTCCAAGCCCGAAGCGGGCCGTGCCGCTGCGCAGGAGACGCGCGACGACATCGCCGCGGCGCTCGAAGGCGCACACATGGTCTTCATCACCGGCGGCATGGGCGGTGGTACCGGCACCGGCGCGGCCCCCGTCGTCGCCGAGATCGCCAAGGAGATGGGGATCCTGACCGTCGCCGTGGTGACCAAGCCCTTCGACTTCGAGAACCGCATCCGCGTCGCCGAAAGCGGTGTGGAAGAGCTCACCCGCCATGTCGATTCGCTGATCGTCGTGCTCAACGACAAGCTGCTCGACGTCTATGGCGACGACGCCGGCTTCGAGGAATGCTTCCGCTCCGCCGACAACGTGCTGCGCTCGGCCGTTGGAGGCATTGCCGAGATCATCAACGTGCCCGGCCTGGTCAACGTCGATTTCCAGGATGTGCGCACCGCGATGGCCGAGATGGGCCGCGCGATGATGGGCTCGGCCGAAGCCGCCGGCCTCGACCGCGCCCGCATCGCTGCCGAGCAGGCCGCCGTGTCGCCGCTGCTCGAAGGCACGGAGCTGTCGGGCGCGCGCTGCGTGCTGATCAACATCACCGCCAGCAAGTCGCTCAAGATGTCCGAAGTGCGCGACGCGGTGAAGACCGTGCAGGCCTTTGCCGCACCGGAAGCCTTCGTCAAGTACGGCACCGTGTTCGACGACGCCATGGAAGACCGCATCCGCATCACGGTCGTGGCCACCGGCCTCGGCGCCCCGCGTGCCGCGCGCCAGCCGGTCATGCAGGTGGTACAGGGTACCGGCACCTACGGCCCGTCGATGAGCAGCGGTGCGGTGGATATGACCAACCTCGACGTCCCCGCCGTCATGCGCAGCGGCCGTCGCACCACGGTCGAGGCGATGAGCACGAGCGGTGTCGGCACCTACGACATCCCCGCCTTCCTGCGTCGCCAGGCCGACTGAGCCTGACCCGGGCGGCGCCCCGCCGCCCACCGACGCTGCCATGCAGCGTCCTGCCCCTGCCCGGACGAATGCCTCCCGTCCGCGCAGGGGCTTTGTATTTGCGGCTGTGCCCGCCTCAGGCCGGCTTCAGGTCCTGCGCGCCTTGCCGTACCAGCGGAAACGCTCGATGACTTCGGCCATCTCGGCCTCGGACAGCAGCACCGGCGGGCCGATCTGCAGGGTGCGCCAGTATTGCTCGCACAAGGTCTCGAATTCGATCGCCAATGCCAATGCATGGCCAAGGTCGCGGCCGAAGACGACCATGCCGTGGTTGGCGAGCAGACAGGCGTTGCGCGCCTGCAGCGCGGCGACGGTGGCATCCGACAAGGCCTGGGTGCCGAAGGTGGCGTAGCGCGCGCAACGCACGCTGATGCCGCCGAAGCGCGCGATCATGTAGTGGAAGGGCGGGATCTCGAGGCGCTGGCAGGCGAGCGCAGTGGCAAAGGGCGCGTGCGCATGCAGCACCGCGCCGGCGGCCGCAAAGGCGGCGTAGATGTCGCGATGGAGCTGCCACTCCGACGAGGGCGCGAGCGGGCCGGCATGGCGGCCGTCCCCATCGACCACGGCCATGTCCTCGGGCCGGCAGCGTTCGGCCGGCACCCCGCTGGGCGAGATCAGCATCTTCCCTTCCGGCAGGCGCACGCTGGCATTGCCCGCGGTGCCTACGTTGAGGCCTGCCTCATCCATCGCGCGCAGGATGTCGAGCAGGGTGCTGCGCAGCACGCGCTCCTCGTCCGCGGGCTGGCCGCACACCGCACCCGCGGGCTCGCCATGCTCCACCGTCTCGCGCATGTCCACGCCACCGTCCGCGCTCATCGCCCGCCCTCCGGATACAGCCTTGCCAGCGCATCGGCCGCCACCACGCCGCGCTCGGTGATGATGCCGCGGATCAGCGCGGCGGGGGTGACGTCGAAGGCCGGGTTGGCGACGCGGGTGTCGGCGGGCGCCAGCCGCAGCGCTGCGAGCTCGGCCGGGTCGCTGCCATCGGCCATGCCGCGCAGGCGGCAGACCTCGTCGGCGCCGCGGTCCTCGATGGGAATGGCGCCGCCGTCGGCGCAGGCGAAATCCAGCGTCGAATGCGGCGCGGCAATGTAGAAGGGCACGCCGGCGGCCTGCGCGGCGAGCGCCTTCAGGTAGGTGCCGACCTTGTTGGCGGTGTCGCCGTTGGCAGCGATGCGGTCGGCGCCGGTGATCACCAGGTCGACCTCGCCGCGCATCAGCAGCAGGCCGGCAGCGTTGTCGGCGATCAGCACATGGGGCACGCCGGCGGCGCGCAGCTCCCAGGCGGTGAGCAGGCCCTGATTGCGCGGGCGCGTCTCGCTGACGAAGACCTCGACCGCCAGGCCCGCCGCCTGCGCCGCGTAGATCGGCGCCAGCGCCGTGCCGGCGCCGCAGGTGGCCAGCCAGCCGGCGTTGCAGTGGGTCATCACGCGCAGCGGCCCGCTGCGGCGCGCAGCCAGCGCGCGCAGGATGTCGAGCCCGTGGCGGCCGATCGCCTCGCAGGTCTCGGCGTCGTCGTGGCGGATCGACTCGGCCTCGGCCCACGCTGCCTCGACGCGGCGCGCCGGCGCCAGCGGCCGCAGCGCGGCGGCCATGCGTTCCAGCGCCCAGTGCAGGTTGACCGCGGTCGGGCGGGTCGCACCGAGCAGCTCGATCGCCGCCTGCAGCGTGGCGTCGTCGGCGCCCTGGCGCGCCAGCGCAAGCGCGACCCCAAATGCCGCGGTGGCGCCGATCAGCGGCGCGCCGCGCACCTGCATGTGGCGGATCGCGCCGGCGACCTCGTCCACGCTGGTCAGCGCGACGCGCTCGCTGCGAAACGGCAGCAGGGTCTGGTCCAGGATCAGCAGGCGGTCGCCATCGCGGCACAGGGTGGGAATCGGTTGTTCGAACATCGTCATGGCTGGAGGGGTCCGGGTCGGAAAGAGAAGGGAGGTGGGCTCAGCGGCAGGGCGGGACGCGCACGCCGCCCAGATCGCGTCGGGGCCGGGCCCTCATAGCGCGGCGAGCCGGTCGCAGGCCGCCGCCAGCGTGGCCTCGTTCTTGGCAAAGCAGAAGCGGATCACGCGCTCGTCGCGGCCGTCGGCGAAAAAGGCCGACACCGGGATCGCCGCCACGCCGACGTTGCGCGTCAGGTGCTCGCAGAAGGCGGCGTCGCCCATGTCGCAGATGCGCGCATAGCGTGCGAGCTGGAAATAGGTGCCATGCGAAGGCAGCAGCTCGAAGCGCGAGCCGGCCAGCGCCGTGCGGAAGAAGTCGCGCTTGGCCTGGTAGAAGGCGGCCAGCCCGGTGTGGCGCGCGGCGTCGGCCATGTAGTCGGCGAGTGCGAGCTGTACCGGCGTGTTCACGGTGAATACGTTGAACTGATGCACCTTGCGGAACTCGGCCATCAGCTCGCGCGGGGCCAGCACGTAGCCCACCTTCCAGCCGGTGATGTGGTAGGTCTTGCCGAAGCTCGACACCACGAAGCTGCGCGCGGCCAGATCGGGGTGGGCGGCGCAGCTCGCGTGCGCTGCGCCGTCGAACACGATGTGCTCATACACCTCGTCGGCCACCACCACGATGCCGGTGCCGCGCGTCAGCGCCGCCAGGCGCTCGAGGTCGGCCGGCGTCCACACTGTGGCGGTGGGGTTGTGCGGCGTGTTGATCATGATCATGCGCGTGCGCGGCGTGATCGTGGCGGCCACCGCGTCCCAGTCGGGGCGGTAGTCGGGGGCGGTCAGTTGCAGCCGCAGCGGCTTGCCACCCGCGAGTTCGATGGCCGGCACATAGGAGTCGTACACCGGCTCGAACACGATCACTTCGTCGCCCGGCCGCACGCAGGCGGTCACTGCAGTAAACAGCGCCTGGGTCGCGCCCGCGGTCACCGTGATCTCGGTCTCGACGTCGTAGCACGTGCCGTACAGGGCTTCGACCTTGGCCGCAATCGCCGCGCGCAGCGGCAGGCAGCCGGCCATCGGCGCGTACTGGTTGTGGCCGGCGCGCATCCAGTGCGCGACCCGCTCGAACAGCACGTCCTCGGCATTGAAGTCGGGAAAGCCCTGGGACAGGTTGATCGCACCACAAGTCTGGGCCAGGCGCGACATCACGGTGAAGATCGTGGTGCCCACGCCCGGCAGGCGCGAGTCGAGGGTGGCAGGAAAGGTCGGCATGGCGGCGGGTGGTGGCGTGGCAGGGGAGGGGCGTGCTGGCGACGCCGCCATTGTCGCAAACCCGCGCCCCTCATGGGCAGTGGCGGCAGGGCCGCATGCTAGAATCGGCGCAGTTTCCACTGCCTGCGGCGCCTGTCGGGCGCGGCCTCCATCGTGCGCAACCTGCTCATCCTCATCCTGCTTTTCATCGCCGCCTGGTGGTTGCGTGGCGCGCTGCGGCGGTTCAAGGACAAGGGCGGCTTCGCCGGCCGTGCAGCCGGGCGCAAGCCGGCTGCGCCCGAGCGCATGCTCGAGTGTTCGCACTGCGGCCTCATCGTCCCCGAATCCGAAGGCGTGCGCAGCGGCGAGGCCTTCTACTGCTGCGATGCCCACCGCCACGCCGGCCCGCGTGGCGACTGAGCATGCGGCGGTGGCGCCGGTCGATGTCGACCGTGCGCGCCGCGTCTCGCTGCGCTATCTCAACCTCTTTCGCCTCGTCATCGCCGGCCTGTTCCTCGTTGCCGGGCGCGAGCTCGGCCTGGGCGGCGAGCGCCCGGTGGTCTATCAGGTCGTCGCCTTCGCCTATCTCGCGGCCGTGCTCGCCCTCGGCTTCCCCGATGCCCTGAGGCGGCTGGGGGTCGAGCGCGCGATCGCCATCCAGGGGGTCGTCGATGTGCTCGCGCTGTCGATGATCATGTGGGTCAGCGGCGGTTACCGCAGCGGCATGCCGGCGCTGATGATGGTCGTGCTGGCCGGCGCCGGCCTCGTCGCCGAAGGCCGCATGGTGCTGTTCTTCGCCGCCATCGCCACCATCGCGGTGCTGATCGAGAACGCCTGGCGCCATGCCGTTGGCGGCCAGTCGGTGGACTTCCTGCAGGTGGGCATCTTCTGTGCAGGCTTCTTCGGCATTGCGCTCGTCGCGCGCCTGCTCGCGCTGCGTGCCAAGGCCAACGCCACGCTCGCCGCCGAGCGTGGCGCCGCGCTGGCCAAGCAGCAGGCGGTGAGCGAGCACATCATCCGCGACATGCAGGATGGCGTCCTCGTGGTCGACGCGGGCGGCCGCATCCTGCACGCCAATCCGCAGGCGATGCGCCTGCTCGGCATGGCCCACACCCGCGCTGAAGCGCTCGAGGGGCTCGTGCTGGCCGATCTGGACGATGCCTTTCGCAGCTTCGTGCAACAGGACGCCCCGGTCGAGGGCCGGCTGTTGCGCGTCGGTGCAGCCGGGCGGCTGCTGCGCTGTCGCGCGGTGCTGGGCGAACCGGGCAGCGCCGCCGCGGGCGACACCTTGCTCTACCTCACCGATTTCGACGACATCCAGCGCCAGCTGCAGCAGATCAAGCTCGCCGCCCTCGGCCGTCTCACCGCCAGCATGGCGCACGAGATCCGCAATCCCCTGTCGGCCGTCACCCAGGCTGCCGAACTGCTGCGTGACGAAAAGCGCGGGGAGATGCAGGCAAGGCTGGTGCGCATCATCAATGACAACGCGCTGCGCATCGAGCGCATGATCCGCGACGTGCTCGCGCTCGGCCGCCGCGAGCAGGCCATGCCCGAGGCGCTGCCGCTGGCCGCCTTCGTGCGCGAGGTCATCGACGCGCGCGTGTTCCGCGATCCGGACGAAGCCGCACTCTATGCCATCGATATCGACCCCGCGCTCACGCTCGCCATCGATCGCGCCCACCTGCACCAGATCCTCGACAACCTGCTCGCCAACGCCTGCCGCTACTGTTCGCGCCAGCCGGGCTCGGTTCGCCTGCACGTCGAGCCGCTGGCGGGAGAGCGCATCGCGTTGCATGTCACCGACGATGGCCCCGGCTTCGACGAGCGCACCCGCGCGCACATGTTCGAGCCCTTCTTCACCACCCACCCCAAGGGCACCGGGCTGGGCCTCTACATCGCCCGCGAGCTGGCCGAAGCCAACGACGCCACCCTCGAGCTCGCCGCCACCGCCGCCACGGGCGCCGACCTGGTGCTGACCGGACCGACCACGCCATGACCCTCGTCGACCGCCGCAACCGCCCACAGTCCATCGATGTGCTCGTCGTCGACGACGAGGAGGACATCCGCGAACTGCTCGAACTGTCCCTGATGCGCATGGGCCTGGCCTGCGACACCGCCGGCTCGGTGGCCGAGGCGCGCGCGCAGCTTGCCGCCCGCCGTTACCGGCTGTGCCTCACCGACATGCGCCTGCCAGACGGCGATGGCCTCGAGCTGGTGGAGCACATCCAGGCCTGCCAGCCCGGCCTGCCGGTCGCGGTCATCACCGCCTTCGGCAGCATCGAGACCGCCATCCGCGCGCTCAAGCTCGGCGCCTTCGACTTCGTCACCAAGCCGGTCGAACTCAAGGCCCTGCGCGAGCTCGTCACCCACGCCCTCAAGCTGCGCAGCGGCGAGCCGGCCGCTGCCGCGCCCGAGCGTGCCCTGGTCGGCCATTCCCCGGCCTTCCTGCACCTGCGCAGCCAGGCCGAGAAGCTCGCCCGCAACCAGGCGCCGGTCTTCATCCATGGTGAATCGGGCACCGGCAAGGAGGTCATCGCCCGCTTCATCCACAGCCTGGGCGCGCGCGCGGGCGGTCCCTTCGTGCCGGTCAACTGCGGCGCGATCTCGCCCGAGCTGATGGAGAGCGAGTTCTTCGGCCACCGCAAGGGCAGCTTCACCGGCGCCGCGAGCGACAAGGAAGGCCTGTTCCAGGCTGCCAGCGGCGGCACGCTGTTCCTCGACGAGATCGGCGAGCTGCCGCTCGCGATGCAGGTCAAGCTGCTGCGCGCGATCCAGGAGCGTGCGGTGCGCCCGGTCGGCGCCCATGCCGAGGAGCCGGTGGATGTGCGCCTGCTGTCGGCTTCGCACCAGGACCTTGGCCGTCTCGTCGCCGAAGGGCGCTTCCGTCAGGATCTCTTCTTCCGCATCAACGTCATCACGCTGCGCGTGCCGCCGCTGCGCGAGCGCCGCGAGGACGTCCCCGAGCTGGCCCGACACATCCTCGCCCGCCTCGCCGCGCGCGAGGGCGGCGCCCCCCACCGGCTGTCGGCCGAGGCGATGCGCGCGCTGCAGGGCTACGCCTTTCCTGGCAACGTGCGCGAGCTCGAGAACCTGCTCGAGCGCGCCTGCGCGCTGTGCGAGGGCGAGGAGATCGGCGCCGCCGACATCGAGCTCAACCCCGATCCCTGCGCCGCAGGCTGGCTCACGGACTCGGGCTTCGGCTTGGGCGCCACTGCGCTGGCAGACGAGCCTTTGACCGAGCCCGGCGCCGACACGGCTGCGGACGTGGCCGTCGACGAGGTCGAGCGCCTGCGCATCCTGCACGCGCTCGAGCAGACGCGCTGGAACCGGAGCGCCGCGGCGCGCAAGCTCGGCATGACGCTGCGCCAGTTGCGCTACCGGCTGCAGAAGTGGGGCATGGAGTAGGGCGGGCGTGGGGCATGGAGTGCCGCGCCTCGCGCGGCGGAGCTTCCATTTGGCATGATCGGTATCGAAATATAGAATCGCCCCATGACTCCGACCATCCTTCATCACGGCGCCCGCAACGGCGTCACCGGCTCCTGCCACCAGCTCTTCATCGAGGACGACAACAGCCTGCTCATCGACTGCGGGCTGTTCCAGGGCGCCGAGACCGCGCCCGATGGCAAGGCCGGCGCCAATCAGCTCGACATCGACTTCCCGGTCAAGGGCATCGGTGCGCTGGTGCTCACCCATGTGCACATCGACCACTGCGGCCGCCTGCCCTGGCTGCTGGCGGCGGGCTTCAAGGGGCCGATCTTCTGCAGCGAGCCCTCGGCGCGGCTGCTGCCCACGGTGCTCGCCGATGCCTTCGAGGTCGGCGTCAGTCGCAACAGGGATCTCGTCGAGCGTTACCTCAAGCTCATCGAGCCGCGCATCCGTGCCTTGCCCTACCGCCAGTGGCACACGCTCTACCGCAGTCCCGACGCCACCTGCCGCATCCGCCTGCAGCGTGCCGGTCACATCCTCGGCTCGTCCTACGTCGAGTGCGAGCTCTCCGGTGCGGCCTGGCCACAGCGCAAGCGGGTGCTGTTCTCGGGCGATCTCGGCGCGCCGCACGCGCCCCTGCTGCCGGCGCCGCAGTCGCCCTGGCAGGCCGATGTCGTCGTGCTCGAGACCACCTACGGCGACCGCAATCACGAAGATCGCCGCGCCCGCCGCGAGCGCCTGCAGGCGGTGGTCGAGCATGCGCTGCGCGACGGCGGCACGGTGATCATCCCCGCCTTCAGCATCGGTCGCACGCAGGAGCTATTGTACGAATTCGAGGACATCCTGCACCGGCAGCGCCAGCGGCCCGGCAAGCTCGCCGAGCAGTGGTCGCAACTTCGGATCTATCTGGATTCGCCGCTCGCCCAGCGTTTCACCGAGCTCTACCGCGAACTGCAGCCGTATTGGGATGCCGAGGCCAAGGCGCGGGTGCGCGCCGGCCGCCGGCCGCTGTCGTACGAGCAACTGGTCGCCATCGACAGCCACGCCCTGCACGAGGCCAATGTGCGTCGTCTCGCGCGCAGCCGCGAGCCGGCGATCGTCATCGCCGCCAGCGGAATGTGCGCCGGGGGCAGGGTGGTCAACTACCTCAAGGCCATGCTCGGCGATCCGCGCCACGACGTCGTCTTCGTCGGCTACCAGGCGCGCGGCACGCCCGGCAACGCGATCCAGACCTACGGCCCGCGCGGCGGCTATGTCGAGCTCGACGGCGAGCGCATCGCCATCCGCGCCGGCATCCACACCTTGTCTGGCTACTCGGCGCATGCCGACCGCGACGACCTCACCCGCTTCGTCACCCGCATGCGCCACCTGCCCGCCGAGGTGCGCCTGGTGCATGGCGAGGACAGCGTGCGTCAGGCTTTCGCCACCCATCTCACCACGGTCACGGGTGGCAAGGTGAAGGTCATCCCTTGAGTGGGGTGCGCCGCCTTACTGCTGCAGCCGGCGCATGTACTCGCGGGTGAACATGCGCTCGGGCAGCTCGCGCACGTTCATGTTCTCGTAGGTCAGCACCGACACCTCGCCCTTTTTCAGCGCGTCCTCCATCACCAGGCGGGTGGGGCGCAGCTGGCCGGCCATCTGGCGGAAGTCCTCGTACAGCGCGGTCTTCAGCAGGCGACCCGAGAGGGCGTAGAACTCCGCCTTCAGCGGGCGAATGTCGGACTCGCCGACCCAGTACTTCACCCGTGCGTAGGTCACGCCGCGGTCCACCGCCGCCAGTTCCAGCACCACCGCCGACGCGTCGCCCACCGTGTCACGGCCCGCCACCGTGGGCGTGTAGTCGCCGGCAAAATTGGCGCGCGCCAGGTCGCCGTTGGCGACCTGGCCGGTCAGCCGCTGTGCGAGCGACAGGCGCACCGGCTGCGACACGCTGGGCATGAACACCCACAGGTCGCGACCGCGCATCAGCAGGGCCTGGCCGCGCTCGGTGGCCGGCTCCAGGGTCAGCACGATGGTGTTCTCGTTGCCGCGCGACAGCACGCGGAACTTGCGCGCCTCGCCCTCGACGCCGTCGCTGAAATTGCGCACCGTGATCTCGGTCTGAAAGCTCTCGCGCGGGAAGCGGATCGCGTCGGCCGCCGTCACCAGGCGCACGGCCTCGGCGTCGGTTGCCGCGGGTTCGTCGGCGGCGCGCCCGAAGGCCGGCAACAGCAGGCCACCGGCGAGGGTGGCGATGAAGTGGCGACGGGATCGTAAACTGTGCGTCATGAGTGCTATCCTCTCGGCGTTTTCGTCAATTTTCGGTCGTCCAGATGCCCGTCGTCCAGGTCGAACACGTGAGCAAGAGTTTCCGTCTGGGCGAGCAGATCGTCCAGGCGCTCGATGACGTTTCCTTGTCCATCGAGCCCGGTGTCTTCCTTGCCATCGCCGGCCCCTCCGGCAGCGGCAAGTCTACCCTGCTCAACATCATCGGCTGCATCGACACCCCAAGCGCGGGGCAGGTCGTCATCGACGGGCATGATGTGTCCAATCGCACCCCGGACGAACTGGCCGACCTGCGTGCCCGTACCATCGGCTTCATTTTCCAGACCTTTAACCTGCTGCCCGTGCTGTCGGCGGAAGAAAACGTCGAATACCCGCTGCTGCAGATGCCCGAGCTGTCGAAGAAGGACCGCGCCGAGCGCGTCGCGCACTACCTCGGCATGGTGGGGCTGAAGAAGTATGCCGACCATCGGCCCAACCAACTGTCGGGCGGTCAGCGTCAGCGCGTGGCGATCGCGCGTGCCCTCGCCACCCACTCCAAGATCGTGCTCGCCGACGAGCCCACCGCCAACCTCGACAGCAAGACGGGCTCGAGCATTCTCAAGCTGATGCGCGACATCAACCGTCACTCCGGCACCACCTTCGTCTTCTCCACCCACGACCGCAAGGTCATGAACATGGCAGACCGACTCGTCCGCATCGCCGACGGCCAGATTACGGCGCTGGGCATGAAGGCCGACGGGCGCTGGGTTTTCGTGCAGGACCGTCGGCCGCGCGACGAAGAAGACTCCGAAATCTAGAAAGGTCAGCCATGCCCGTACCGAACAAGCTTGCCCTGAACGCGCTCGCGTGCGCCCTCCTGGGTGTGCTCACCGTGTCCGCCACCGCAGTCGCGACCGCCGCGGATGAACTCGAGTTGGCCGCGGATACCATGGAGGACGATGCAGCGCTCGATGCCGAGCTCGATGCGCTACTCGATGTCGGTGCCCCGGCAGGCGCGGCGGCGGCGGCCGGCAGCGGCATCAAGTGGAGCGGCTACGCCGAGTTTGCCTCCGCCTACACCCTGCCCGAGCCCGACCGCTGGTCGCACCTGCGCGCCCGCGCCGAACTCACCGGCAGTGGCCAGCTTGCGCCGCGCGCGCGCTGGAAGCTCACCGCGCGGGGCGACGTCGATGGCGCCTTCGATCTCGAGGATCAGTATTACCCGGCGGCCGTGCGCCGCGACCAGCGCCGCGACTTCATGCTGCGCGAGGCCTATGTCGACATCGGTCACGGTGAGTGGGAATTCCGCTTCGGGCGGCAGCACATCATCTGGGGCGAGATGGTCGGCTTCTTCTTTGCCGACGTGGTCTCCGCCCGCGACCTGCGCGACTTCCTGCTGCCCGAATTCGAAAGCATGCGGATCGGTCAGTGGGCCGCGCGTGCCGAATATTTCGGCACCGACACCCACTTCGAGCTGCTGTGGATTCCCAAGCCCAGCTTCGACGAGATCGGCAAGCCCGGCGGCGACTTCTACGCCTTTCCATGGCTGCCGGCCGGCACCCTGGTCACCGAGCACGAGCCGTCGGACAGCGTGAGCAACGGCAACTATGGTGCGCGCATCTCCCATCTCGTCGATGGCTGGGACCTGTCGGCCTTCTACTATCGCAGCTACGACATCTCGCCCACCGTGTACGAAGTCACCCCGGGTGCGGCCTCGCTGCGTCACGAGCGGCTGCACCAGCTCGGCGGTACCTTCAGCAAGGATCTCGGCAGCTTCGTGCTCAAGGGCGAAGCGGTTCATACCCGCGGACGCGGCGTCAATACGTTCACGTCGGTGCCGGGGGGCGTGCTCGTGGGGCTGGAGAAGACCGCCATGGTCGATTACGCCGTCGGTGTCGACGTCCCGGCTGGCAGCGACTGGCGTTTCAATGCGCAGCTCTATGGCCGCTGGCTGGACGAACATCGTCCGCACATGATCAGCGACCGCAGCGAAACCGGCGTCACCTTCCAGGCTGTGCACACGGTCGGCAGTGAGATCGAGATGGAGTTCCTCGCGGTGTCCAGTCTCAATCGCTCCGACTACATGCTGCGGCCCAAGATCACCTGGACGTTCGCCCCCGCCTGGCGCGCCGTCACCGGCGTCGATGTCTTTGGTGGCAGCGGGGATGGGCTATTCAGCGCCTACGACCGCAGCGACCGCGCCTACGTCGAATTGCGCCACTGGTTCTGATCGCAGCGCCTCAGGCGGCTTCGAAGCCCTTCAACACCGCCTGCAGTTCGGTCTCCGATGGCAGCAGGCGCTGCACGCGCTGCGGCCGCCGTGCCGCCACGTTCTCGTGGTACGCCAGCGAGCACTCGAACTCCTGTTGCGACAGGTGCAGCAACACGGCCGCTGCGCCCACGCGCGGGCAGATCCGCTCCGGTCCCGCCATGCGGTAGCCAAAGATGCGCTGATAGAAGCGCGCATGGCGCGGGTGGACCTCGATAAAGATGTCGGTCATGCGCTGGGTCAGCCTTGCCAGCACATAGAGCGCCTGCAGCAGTCCTGCCAGCGCATCGTGCGATCCGAGGTCGGGATCGATCGCCAAGCGTGTAATTTCGCACACTCGGCCGCCGATATTTCTGACGGCGTCGATCTCCTTGCGGTACAACGTATCGGCCAGCAGCCCGGCGCCGTGATCCATGCGCAGCGTCAGGGTCGCCACCGCGTGATGCTCACGCAGGGCGACCACGGTGATGTCACGACGGTCCAGCTCGGCGTGCATGCCGTAGGGAAACAGGCCGCGCGCCGAGTACATGCGCTCGATGAGCTTGGCCGTCTGCTTCTTCAGAACGTCGCAGCCATTGGCGATGCGGATCTGGAAGCCGTTGCGCTCGAACGACAGGTTCGGCGCGAGGTGAGGGTCATGAGGTAGCGAAACGGGCTGCCCCGCCCTGCTGGTCAACGGTGAGGCGGGAGCAAAGCGCACGGCCTTGCCCGCCTTGGACGCGTATGCGGCGTCCAGCGCGGAGAGTGGTGGTTGCATAGGAGTGGCCGGGTTCTCGTTTGATTTTCGGGGACAGCTTCGCTCCAACGCCTCGCTCGCCCATTCCCGCGAGAGCGTCTTCCTGTTGCAGCAAATGTTCCGGAATCTACCGCCGCTTATCAGTTCGCAGTGTAAGCGATTGTGTGCATTTGTTCCTGCGCTGCGGTGCGACCATCCGCGTAGCATCGCAAAGGAAACATTGGCGTCGTATCATTGCCGGTCTTGAGATAACACAGGGGGCGTGTCATGGTCAGCAGTATTCGGGGCGCGTGGGTGGCGCTGGGTCGTTTTCTGATGCTGGCGCTGGTCGTCGGCGGCTTGGCCGGTTGTGCGTCGAAGTTTCCGCCCGCCCCGGCGTCCGCTGCGGACGCGGATTACAACTACGTGCTCGGTCCGGGCGACTCGGTCAATATCAGCGTCTGGCGCAACCCGGAGCTGTCCACCACCGTACCGATTCGTCCTGATGGCAAGCTCACCGCACCGCTGGTCGAGGACCTGCCCGCGATGGGCAAGGACTCCACCACCCTGGCGCGCGACATCGAGCAGCATCTTGCCAAGTACATTCGCGACCCGGTCGTCACGGTCATCGTCGGTGGATTTGTCGGCCCCTACAGCGAGCAGATCCGCGTCATCGGCGAGGCCGCCAATCCGCAGGCGCTTCCCTACAAGCAGAAGATGACCCTGCTCGACGTGATGATCGCGGTCGGTGGGCTGACTGACTTCGCCGACGGCAACGGGGCATCGATCCTGCGCACGGCCGAAGGCAACAAGCAATACAGCGTCCGCATTCGCGACCTCGTCAAGCGCGGCGACGTCTCGGCCAACGTCGAGATGCGCCCGGGCGACGTGCTCATCATCCCGCAGAGCTGGTTCTGATTTTTCATCCCGACGCCGCGCCGGCCGTCCTTCGGGGGCGTTGGCGCGGCGCGCAGCACGGCACGGACTCATGGAAGAACTCGTAACACAAGTCATCGGCTACCTGCGCGGCATGTGGCGCTTTCGCTGGTGGGGCATGGCGCTGGCCTGGATCGTGGGCGTGGTCGGTGGCGTGGTCATCTACACGATGCCCGACACCTATCAGTCGAGCGCGCGCATCCATGTCGACACGCAATCGATCCTGCGACCGCTCATGTCGGGCCTGGCCGTGCAACCCAATGTCGGCCAGCAGATCGACATGCTGAGCCGGACCCTGATCAGTCGGCCCAACGTCGAGAAGCTGATCACGATGGCCGACCTCGATCTCACTGCGCAGAACCCGGTGCAGCGCGAGGCCCTCATCGCCTCGGTGACCAATCGCCTGCGCATCCAGTCCGGCCGGGGCGACAATCTGTTTACGCTCTCCTTCAGCGATACGCAGCCCGAGCGCGCCCAGCGCGTGGTGCAGTCCATGCTGTCGCTGTTCGTCGAATCGGGTCTTGGCGGCAAGCGCCAGGACACCGATACCGCGCGTCGCTTCATCGAAGAGCAGATTCGCAGCTACGAGCAAAAGCTCACCGAGGCCGAGAATCGCCTGAAGGATTTCCGCCTGCGCAACATGGCGCTGATCGGAGCCGGTACGCGTGACTACATCAGCCAGATCGCGGATGTCACCGAGCAATTGCGCCAGGCCCAGCTTGAACTGCGCGAGGCGGAAAATTCGCGCGACGCCATGCGCCAGCAGCTGTCGAGCAACCCCTCGGACGACGAGCTCGCCCCGCCGCCGATGCTCGCCACGCCCGAGCTCGACGCGCGCATCGACGCCCTCAAGCGCAGCCTCGACGATCTGCTTCAGCGCTACACCGAACTCCACCCCGATGTAATCGGCGCCCGCCGCGTCATCGAGGACCTGGAGAAGCAGAAGCAGGAGCAACTGGCGCAGATGCGAGAGAACCCGTCCATGGGTCAGTTTGGCGGCTATGGCATGGGCTCGGGCATCGAGCAGACCAAGCTCGCGCTCGCCCAGGGCGAGGCGCGGGTGGCCTCCCTGCGTGCCCGCGTCGGCGAGTTTGAGAGCCGGCTGCTGCGCCTGCAGGAGGATGCCCAGCGCATTCCCGAGCTCGAAACCGAAATGGCCCAGCTCAACCGCGACTACAGCGTCCACAAGAGCAACTACGATGCGCTGGTTTCGCGTCGCGAGTCCGCCAACATCGCCGCCGAGATGAGCTCGCAGTCCGGTATCGCCGACTTCCGCGTCATCGATCCGCCCTCGCTGCCCAACAAGCCGTCGGCGCCGAACCGCCTGCTGTTGCTGCCGCTCGCCGCGCTCGTAGGCCTGGGTGCGGGCTTCGCGCTGACCTTCCTGATCAGTCAGCTACGCCCTGCCTTCAGTGACCCGCGTCAGTTGCGCGAGATCAGCGGCCTGCCCGTCCTCGGCACGGTCTCCATGCTGCCGACGCCCGAACGCCGGCGCAAACGCCGCAACGGCCTGATCGCCTTCGGTACCGGACTCGCGGCCTATGCCGGCGTGTTCGCGATGGCCACGGTCGCACTCCAGATCCTGCAGGGCTGAACGGAAAGACACGATGAGCATTATCGAGAAAGCAGTCGAACGTCTCGACCGGTTGAAGCAGGCGGCCAGCGAGCCCGCAGAGCAGGGCCAGCCGTCCGCCGCACCCGACAGGCCGGCACCGGCCGCCGAGCCCGTCGTCACCGCCAAGGCGGCGCCCGCCAAAGCCGCACCGGTGGTTCCCGCCGCAGCCGCGCCCGCCAAAGCCGCACCGGTGGTTCCCGCCGCAGCCGCGCCCGTTGCGGGCGAGCCGTCGCGCCCGTCCGTGCGCTCGGTGCGGATCGACCTCGAGCGCCTGGCCGCGCGAGGCTTCGTCACCCCCGATCAGCCGCGCAGCTCGATCGCGGAAGAGTTCCGCATCATCAAGCGCCCGCTGCTGCACAACGCCACCGATGAGGGGCCGGCCGCAATCGAGAACGGCAACCTCATCATGATCACCAGCGCCCTGCCGGGCGAGGGCAAGACCTTCAACGCCATCAACCTCGCCATCAGCATGGCGATGGAACTCGACTACACGGTGCTGCTGGTCGATGCCGACGTCTCCCGTCCGTCGGTCCTGCGCGAGCTCGGTCTGCCGGCGCAGCCTGGCCTGATGGACGTGCTGGCCGGCGAAGTGGCCGACCTGCGCGAGGTGCTGCTCAAGACCAACATCGACAAGCTCTCCATCCTTCCCGCGGGCATGCCGCATCAGCGCGCGACCGAGCTGCTGGCCTCCGAGGCCATGGTTCACCTGCTCGATCAGATGGCGCAGCGCTACCCCGATCGCATCATCATCTTCGATTCGCCTCCTGTCCTGGTCACCACAGAGTCCCGCGTGCTGGCCACGCACATGGGGCAGGTGGTGCTGGTTGTCGAGGCCGAGCGCACCACCCATGCCCATGTGAGGCAGGCGCTGAGCACCGTCGACGACTGCGCCGTCAGGCTCATGGTGCTCAACAAGTCCCGTGAGCGTTCGGTGGGTGGCTACTACGGCTATGGATACGGATACGGATATGGACATGGACAAGCGCAGGAAGCCCAGCCGCAGGCGGTCTGAGCCAAGGCGCGCGGTCAGGGGAAAGTGGTTCGGCGCCCTGGCGCTCGCCGTTCTCGGCGTCAGCGGCAGCGCGCATGCGCAATCCGTCCGTGTCACGCCGACCCTCGACACCGAACTCACCTGGACCGACAACGCCAGTGCATCCCGGGGCGGGACAGCGGGTGGGGGCGGCTCCGACTGGATTCTTGAAGTCTCGCCCGGCATTTCGGTCTCGCGCACCAGCGGTCGGCTCAGCGGCAGCCTCAGTGCACGCTTGCGCAACCTGCTCTACGCCGACAACACGGACAACAACACGTCCTTTCTCAGCCTCCAGGGCAGCGGGACCTTCGAAGCGATTGAGGATCTCCTCTTCATCGACTTCGACGCCGGCATCAGCCGCAACAACCTGTCGGCGTTCTCGGGCGGCGCAGCCGGGGACCCGCTCGCCTCGAGCCGGGCCAATGAAACGCGCACCTGGTCCATCGCGCCGCGGCTCGAGTCCGAGCTGCGCTTCGGCGAATCGGCCAGGGGCTCGGTGCAGTACTCCTCGCGTGGCATCACCTCCGGCAGCGAAGGCCTGGGCAACCAGAGCGTGGATACCTTGAGCGTCAATCTGGCCGATCCGGGCGGCTTTCGCTTCTTCGGCTGGGGTGTTGCCTACAGCCGTACCGAATCCGACGGCGGCACGGCGGCGACCAGCTCGCGCACCGAGGAGACGGTGCGCGGCACCCTGTTCGCCAACCTCTCGCCTCAGTTCCGCCTGCGCGGCATCGTCGGCCACGAGTCCAACGACTACGACAACGGCCGCGAGGACAGCGGCAGCATCGTCGGTGGCGGCTTCGACTGGTACCCCACGGATCGCACCGCGATCTCGGCGACGGTCGAGGACCGCATCTTCGGCCGCGGCTACGACCTCAGCTTCAATCACCGCATGCGGCGCTCGGTCTGGTACGTCAACGCGTCAAGGGATCTGTCGTCCACGGCGCAGGAACTCGGTAACGCCTTCGTGTTCGACCAGGCCTGCCTCAGCCTGGTGTCCAACCCGGCCTACCGGCCCGACGTCACCGATCCAACGCTGCGACAGTTGCTCCTGCTCGAGTGTCTCGGGATCGTCAGCCTGCGCTCCAATGCCGCCTACGTGAATCAGTCGGTCGGCGGCGGCTTCTCGCTGCTCGGGGTGCGCAACACCCTGAGCTTTTCCGTCACCCGCGCCGACCGCTCGCTGGTCAGCAACATCTCCGGCTTGCTGCCGGGCGACGACTTCCTCAACACCGACCGCGTGCGCACCACCTCGGCCACCGTGGCCTGGAGCCACCAGCTCACCGGCACCAGCTCGCTCGATGCCAGCCTCACGCGCTCCGAATCCGAAGGGCGCGACGACCCCACGCTCGAGACCACACGCCTGCTGGGCTCGCTGGGCGTCAGCCGCACGCTCGGCCCCAACACCCAGACCAGCCTGCGCTACCGCTACCAGAAGGCCGAGGGCTCCACCGACTACACCGAGAACGCCATCACCGCCACGCTCGGCATGCGCTTCTGACCGGACACCCGATGTACGAAACTTTCTTCAAGCTCCGCGCCAAGCCCTTCCAGCTCAACCCCGACCCCGCCTTCTTCTATGGCAGCCGGGGCCACCGGCGGGCGATGGCCTACCTCGAGTACGGCCTGCACCAGAGCGAGGGCTTCATCGTCATCACCGGCGAGGTCGGTGCCGGCAAGACCACCATCGTGCGCAGCCTGCTCGAGCAGCTCGATCCGGCCAAGGTCGTCGCCGCCAACATCGTCAGCACCCAGGTCGACGCCAACGACATGCTGCGCATGGTGGCCGCGGCCTTCGGCGTGCCCAGCCGCAATCTCGACAAGGCGGGGCTGCTGCTTGCGCTCGAGACCTATCTGGTCTCGATTGCCGCCTCCGGCAAGCGCGCGCTGCTGATCGTCGACGAGGCGCAGAACCTCACCGCCGCCGCGGTCGAAGAGTTGCGCATGCTGTCGAACTTCCAGCTCGAGGACCACGCCCTGCTGCAGAGCTTCCTCGTCGGCCAGCCGGAGTTCCGCGACATGATGCAGCGCGCCGAGATGCAGCAGTTGCGCCAGCGCGTCATCGCCTCCTACCACCTCGGCCCGCTCGACTCGCAGGAAACCCGCGGCTACATCGAGCACCGCCTGTCGCATGTCGGCTGGACCGACGACCCGATCTTCGAGCCCGCCGCCTACAACGTCATCTACGGCTACACCGGCGGCATCCCGCGCCGCATCAACACGCTGTGCGACCGCCTCATGCTCGCCGCCTACATCGCCGAGCGCCACAGCATCGGCGAGACGGACGTGCGCGAAGTCATCGACGAGCTCAAGCAGGAGTTCGCCACGCCAGGCGGGGCCCGGCCGGTGCTCACCGACGCTGTGCAGGCCGATGCCGATGCCGGCGCCGTGGCCGGGGCAGCGGCGCTCGACCTGGTCGGCGCCAACAAGCTCGCCCTCGACCGCCTGCGCGTGTCGCCCGAGCTTGCGGCCCACGCGGCGGAGATGGCGGGCAGCTACGATCTGCAGCGCATCGAGGCCCGCCTCGCCGGGCTCGAGCAGTCGGTCGCCGCCACCCTCAATGTGCTCAGCCAGTTGCTGCAGGCCGTGAGGCGTGACGAGACGGCCGGGGAGGCGCGCGAATGAGCACCTCGCTCGCGGGGGAGGCGGCCGCACCGGTCATCTGCATCGTCGGCGCCCGGCCCAACTACATGAAGGTCGCGCCCATCATCCGCGCCTTCGCCGCCCACAATCCGCCCATCCCGACCCTGCTGGTGCACACCGGCCAGCACTACGACCCGGCGATGAAGGACCGCCTGTTCGCCGACCTCGAGCTGCCCGAGCCCGACATCAACCTCGCCGTCGGCTCGGGTTCGCACGCGGTGCAGACCGCCGAGGTCATGAAGCGCTTCGAGCCGGTCATCGACCAGTTCGGCGCCAGCGCGGTGCTGGTGGTCGGCGACGTCAACTCCACGCTCGCCTGTGCCCTGGTCGCCAGCAAGCGTCACATTCCGGTGATCCATGTCGAGTCCGGCCTGCGCAGCAACGACCGCCGCATGCCCGAAGAGATCAACCGCATCCTCACCGACCAGATCTCCGACGTGCTCTACACCACCGAGCGCTCCGCCCACGACAACCTCGCGCGCGAGGGCATCGCCGCCGAGCGTGCGGTGTTCGTCGGCAACGTCATGATCGACAGCCTGCGCGCCAGCCTGCCCAAGGCGGTGCCCGCCGACGTGCTGCTCGCCCAGGCGGGTCTCGATGCCCGCCGCATCGAGCACGGCTACGGCGTGGTCACGCTGCACCGTCCGTCCAACGTCGATCACCCCGAGGTGCTCGGCCCCATCATCGACGCCCTGCACGCCGTCAGCCGCAAGCTGCCGCTCGTCATCGCCCTGCACCCGCGCACCCGCGGCAACCTCGAGCGCTTCGGCATGCTGGCCACGCTCGATACGCCCGGCTTTCTGGTGCTGCCGCCGCAGGGCTATCTGGAGATGCTCGGCCTCATGTCGGGTGCGCGCATGGTGCTCACCGACTCCGGCGGCATCCAGGAAGAGACCACCGCGCTCGGCGTGCCCTGCATCACCATCCGCGAGAACACCGAGCGCCCGATCACCGTGGAGCAGGGCACCAACAGCCTGGTCGGCATCGACCCGCAGGCCATCGTCGCCGCGGCCGAACAGGTGCTGGCCACCGGCGGCAAGGCCGGGCGCGTGCCCGAGTACTGGGACGGCCGGTGCGCCGAGCGCATCGCCGCCCATCTCCACGACTGGCTGCTCACCCACCCTCGCCAGGTCTGACCCCGCCATGAACGCTGCCGCCCGCATCACCAACGCCTTCACCTGCGACGTCGAGGATTACTTCCAGGTCTCGGCGCTGGCGCCGCACTTCCCGCGCAGCCAGTGGGACAGCGTGCCCTGCCGGGTCGAGCGCAACGTCGACCGGGTCCTCGAACTGCTCGCGCGACATCGCGCGCAGGGCACCTTCTTCACCCTCGGCTGGGTGGCCGAGCGCTACCCCCAGCTCGTGCGTCGCATCGCCGACGCCGGCCATGAAGTTGCCAGCCATGGCTACGCTCACGAGCGCGCCAGCGACCTCAGCCCCGAGGCCTTCAAGGCCGACATCCGGCTGGCCAAGGCGGTGCTCGAGGACATCACCGGCGTGGCCGTCACCGGCTACCGTGCGCCGAGCTTCTCCATCGGCACGGCCAACCTGTGGGCGCACGACTGCATCGCCGAGGCGGGCTACCGCTACAGTTCCAGCGTCTATCCGGTCAAGCACGACCACTACGGCATCCCCGATGCGCCGCGCTTCGCCTGGCGCCTGCCCAACGGCCTAGTCGAGGTGCCGGTGAGCACGGTGCGTCTGTTCGGGCGCAACTGGCCGGCGGGCGGCGGCGGCTTCTTCCGCCTGTTGCCCTATTCGCTGTCGCGCTGGCAGATTGCCCGCGTCAACGCCGACGATCGCCGCCCCGCGATCTTCTACTTCCATCCCTGGGAAATCGACCCCGAACAGCCCCGCGTGACCGGCGCCACGGCAAGAACACGCTTTAGGCACTACATTAACCTTCAGCATACCCAGGCACGGCTCGACCGCCTGCTTGCGGATTTCTCCTGGGGGCGCGCTGACGAAGTCTTCCGCGACGCCGCCTGACCCCGCTTCAACCTGCCCGGACACGGATGCGCGTCATGGACCGATTGCCGATACACGTCAGCCTGCTCACCCCCCACCAGGTCGAGCGCTGGGACGACTTCGTCCGCCGCTGCCCGCAGGCCACCTTTTTTCACCTGGCGGCCTGGCGCGAGATCCTCGAAGACGTCTTCCGCCATCGCACCTTCTACCTGTACGCCGAGCGTGCGGGCGACATCGTCGCCGTGCTGCCGCTGGCCGAAGTGCGCAGCCGCCTGTTCGGCCACGCGCTCACCTCGCTGCCCTTCTGCGTCTATGGCGGGGTGGCGGCCGACGTCGATGCCGGCCCCGAGATCTACCAGGCGCTCGAGATGCGCGCCGAGGCGCTGGCCATGGCGCTCGGCGTGCAGCACACCGAGTACCGCAACCTCAAGCCGGTGCATGCCGACTGGCCGCGCCAGGAGCTCTACGTCACCTTCCGCAAAACGCTCCTGCCCGAGGTGGAGGACAACATGCTCGCCATCCCGCGCAAGCAACGCGCGATGGTGCGCAAGGGCATCAAGAACGGGCTCGTCAGCCACATCGACGACGACGTCGAGCGCTTCTTCGCCCTCTACGCCGACAACGTGCTGCGCCATGGCACGCCGGCCCTGCCCAAGCGCTTCTTCCAGCGCCTGAAGGCCGATTTTGGCGAGGCCTGCGAGGTGCTCACCGTCACCGACCCCGCCGGCAAGCCCTTGTCGAGCGTGCTCAGCTTTTATTTCCGCGACGAGGTGCTGCCGTACTACGCCGGCGACGACTTCGCCGCACGCGACCTCGCCGCCAACGACTTCAAGTACTGGGAGCTCATGCGCCGCGCCTGCGAGCGCGGCTGCAAGGTGTTCGACTACGGGCGCAGCAAGGTCGGCACCGGCCCCTTCAGCTTCAAGAAGAACTGGGGCTTCGAGCCGCAGCCGCTGTCCTACGAGTACTGCCTGTACAAGCGCGACAGCGTGCCGCAGAACAACCCGATGAACCCCAAGTACCGCGCCTTCATCGCGCTCTGGAAGCGCCTGCCGCTGGGCGTCGCCAACCGCCTCGGGCCGCACATCGTGCGCAATCTGGGGTAGGGCGGTGCTGCACGACCGCCCCCCGCTGCTCTACCTGACGCACCGCATCCCCTATCCGCCCAACAAGGGCGACAAGGTGCGCTCGTTCAACATCCTGCGTCAGCTCGCGCGCACGCATCGCGTCTTTCTGGGCAGCTTCGTCGACCATCCCGACGACCGCCAGCACATCCCGGCGCTGCGTCAGTGGTGCGAGCAATGCTGCATCGTCCCGATCGAGCCTGGCATCCGCCGTCTCGCCAGCCTGCGGGGCCTGCTGCGTGGCGAAGCCCTCAGCCTGCCCTATTACCGCAGCCCGCGCCTGGCGGCCTGGGTGCAGCGCATGGTGACCGAGTACGGCATCCGCAGCGCCGTGGCCTTCTCCGGGCCGATGGCGCAATACCTCGACGCGCCCGGCCTCGAGCGCCGCGTCATCGATTTCTGCGACGTCGATTCGGCCAAGTGGACGCAGTACGCCGCCGACCGGCGCTGGCCGCTGTCCTGGCTCTACCGCCGCGAGGGCGAGCGCCTGCTCGCCTTCGAGCGCGCCACCGCCGCGCGCTGCGATGCCAGCCTGTTCGTCACCGAGGCCGAGGCCGATCTGTTTCGCGCCGCCGCGCCCGAACTGGCCACCCAGGTCGGGGTCATGCAGAACGGCGTCGACGCCGAGTATTTCTCGCCCAGCCACGCCTTCGACTCGCCCTACCCGGCAGGCGGGCCGGTGCTCGTCTTCAGCGGCGCCATGGACTACTGGCCCAACATCGACGCCGTCACCGGGTTCGCCCGCGAGCTGCTGCCGCGCATCCGCGCCCAGGTGCCGGACGCCCGCTTCTGGATCGTCGGCATGAACCCGGCGCCGGCGGTGCAGGCGCTGGCCGGCGAGGGGGTGGTCGTCACCGGCACCGTGCCCGACGTGCGGCCCTATCTGGCCCACGCCGACGCCGTCGTCGCGCCGTTGCGTATCGCGCGCGGCATCCAGAACAAGGTGCTCGAGGCGATGGCGATGGCGCGCCCGGTGGTGCTGTCCGCTGCGCCGGCCACCGGCCTCGCCGCTGAGGACGGCCGCGACTGCGAGATCGCCGCCGACGATGCCAGCTTCTGCGCCCGCGTCGTCGGCCTGCTGCAGGATGAGGCACGACGCACCAGCATGGGCCGCGCGGCGCGTGCCTGCGTGCTGCGCGGCTACAGCTGGTCGGCCAATCTGCGCATGCTCGACTGGCTGCTCGAAGTGGCGCCGACCCAGGGCGGGGCGGCGGACGACATCCCGACCGTCATCGGCGACCCCCCCGCGCTGGTACGCTCGCAGGTGGCCTGATGCCAGAACGCCGGCCGCTGGTGATGCACCTCGTCTACAGCTTCGACGTTGGCGGGCTCGAGAACGGCGTCGTCAACCTCATCAACCGCATGCCGCCCGAGCGCTACCGCCACACCGTGGTCGCGCTCACGCGCTGTGTGGACAGCTTCTGCCAGCGCATCACGCGCGAGGACGTCGGCTTCGTGTCGCTGCACAAGCCGCCCGGCCACGGCATCAAGCTCTACCCGCGCCTGTGGCGCCTGTTTCGCGAGCGCCGGCCGGCCATCGTGCACACCCGCAACCTCGCCGCGCTCGAGGCCGCCGTGCCGGCGCGCCTGGCCGGGGTGCCGGTGCGCGTGCATGGCGAGCACGGCTGGGACGTCTCTGACCCCGGCGGCACGCGGCGCAAGTTCCAGTTGCTGCGCCGCGCCTACAGCCCTTTCGTGAGCCGCTATGTGGCGCTCTCGGGCCACATCGAGTCCTACCTGACCGAGCGCGTCGGCATTGCGCCGGCGCGCGTCGAGCGCATCTGCAACGGTGTCGACACCCTGCGCTTCTGTCCGGCGCCTGGCGGCGCGCGCATCGCCGTGCCTGGTGCGCCCTTCGGAGCCACCCCCGGAGTCACCCCCGGTGGCGCGCCCGGTGACGCCCACACGGTCGTCATCGGCACCGTCGGCCGCCTGCAGGCGGTCAAGGACCAGCTCACCCTGGTGCGCGCCTTCGCGCTTGCCCGCGCGCGCGGCGGGGCAGGGCGCGCGCTGCGTTTGCTGATCGCCGGCGACGGCCCCCTGCGCGCCGAGGTCGCGGCAGAGATCCACCGCGCCGGCCTGGATGACGTGGTCTGGCTCGCCGGCGAGCGCAAGGACGTGCCCGAGGTCATGCGCGCGCTCGACGTCTTCGCGCTGCCCTCGCAGGCCGAGGGCATCTCCAACACCATCCTCGAGGCCATGGCCTGCGGCCTGCCGGTAGTCGCCACCGATGTGGGCGGCAATGCCGAGCTCGTCGTCGAAGGAGAAACGGGCGCGCTCGTAGCGGCGCAGGACCCCCACCGCATGGCCGAGGCGCTGCTGTGCTACGCTTCGGATGCTGCATTGCGGAAGAAGCACGGCGCCGCCGGCCGCCAGCGTGTCGAGCGCCACTTCAGCCTCGACGCCATGGTGGCGCGCTACACCGCGATGTACGACAGCCTTCTGTAATTCGGACACGAACATGCTTTCACCAGAAGCGATCATGGATGCCGCGCGACGCGCGGCGGATGCGGCCAGTAGCCCGGCACGCGTGATCCTGTTTGGCTCCTACGCACGGGGCGATGCGGATGAAGGCTCGGACCTGGATTTGCTGGTGATCGAAGACGAGGTGCCGGACAAGGTCGCGGAATATGTTCGGCTGCATCGTGCGATCGGGCCAATGGGCGTCGGGGTCGATGTCGTCGTCTTCTCACGCGATGAGTTTGCTCGGCGCAGCCAAGTGCGTGGCACCTTACCCTATTGGGCAGCGAAGGAAGGAAAGTCTCTTTATGACGCCAAACTATGAAGAGGCGGCTCGATTGCTTCGCCTGGCGCAACGAGACCGTGAAACCTTCGGGCTGCTCAAGCCTATTCCTCAGGCAAGCCTCGCAGCCCTTGGTTTTCACGCACAACAGTCAATCGAGAAAGCCTTGAAGGCGGTTTGTGTGCTCAGAGAAATCGAGTTTCGTCGCACGCATGACCTTGCCGCCCTGGGCGATCTGATTCGGGCGGAGGGTGTGGACCTCCCGGTCCCTGTTGACGCCCTTCGTCTCATCAACCCGTTTGCGGTCGAGTTTCGCTATGACGACGAGCTCGTGCCGTCCATTACCCGGGATGAGCTCGACGGTATTGTCATGAAAGTGCTCGGCTGGGCTATGCAGCGACTGGCGTTGGCGTCAGGCAAGCAGCCCGACGCTGATGGTCAGGAACAAAGGAACCAATAGTATGTGCGGCATCGCCGGCCTCTTCGACACCCGCGGCAAGCGCGACTTCGAGCGCGCGCTGATGCAGCGCATGAACGACGTCCAGCACCATCGCGGCCCGGACGAAGGCGGCTACCACTTCGAGCCCGGCGTCGCGCTCGCCCACCGGCGGCTGTCCATCATCGACCTCGCCACCGGCCAGCAGCCCTTGTTCAACGAGGACGGCTCGGTGGCGGTGGTGTTCAACGGCGAGATCTACAACTTCCAGGAGCTCGTCCCCGAGCTCGAGGCCCTGGGCCACGTCTTTCACACCCGCAGCGACACCGAGGTCATCGTCCACGCCTGGGAGGCCTGGGGCGAGGACTGCGTGCAGCGCTTTCGCGGCATGTTCGCCTTCGCCTTGCACGACCGCAACCGCGACACCTTGTTCATGGCGCGCGACCGGCTCGCGGTCAAGCCGATGTTCTACGCGCTCCTGGCCGACGGCACGCTCGCCTTCGGCTCCGAGCTCAAGGTGCTGATGCAGCATCCGGCGCTCGATCGCCGCATCGACCCGCTGGCCGTCGAGGAATACTTCGCGCTCGGCTACGTCGCCGAACCGCGCACCATCTTCCTCGGCGCCAGAAAGCTCGGCCCGGGCGAATCGCTGTGCATCCGCCGCGGCCAGCCCATCCCCGCGCCCAGGCAGTACTGGGACGTGCGCTTCACCCTCGACAACGACCTCTCGCTGGCCGACGCCACCGCCGAACTCACCGCGCGCCTGCGCGAATCGGTGCGTCTGCGCATGATTTCTGAAGTGCCGCTGGGCGCTTTCCTTTCCGGCGGGGTCGATTCCAGCGCCGTGGTCGCCACCATGGCCGGGCTGTCCGACGAGCCGGTCAACACCTGCTCCATCGCCTTCGACGACCCCAAGTTCAACGAATCCGAGTTCGCGCAGAAGGTCGCCGACCGCTACCGCACCAATCACTTCGTCGAGACGGTCAGGTCGGACGACTTCGACCTCATCGATACCCTGGCGGCGCTCTATGACGAGCCCTACGCCGACAGCTCCGCCATCCCCACCTACCGCGTGTGCCAGCTCGCGCGCAAGCGCGTCACCGTGGCCTTGTCGGGCGACGGCGGCGACGAGAGCTTCGGCGGCTACCGCCGCTACCGCATGCACCTGATGGAAGAAAAGCTGCGCGCCGCGCTGCCGATGGGCGTGCGCCGGCCCGTGTTCGGCCTGCTCGGCCGCGTCTATCCCAAGGCCGATTGGGCGCCGCGCGTGTTCCGCGCCAAGACCACCTTCCAGGCCATGGCGCGCGACGCGGTCGAGGCCTATTTCCACTCGGTGTCGCTGCTGCGTGGCGACATGCGCCGCCAGCTCTTCACCGCCGACTTCCGCGCCAAGCTCGGCGGCTACGACGCGGTCGAGGTCTTCCGCCGCCATGCCGCCGCGTCAAACACCGACGACCCGCTGGCGCTGATCCAGTACCTCGACCTCAAGACCTACCTGGTCGGCGACATCAACACCAAGGTCGACCGCGCCAGCATGGCCCACTCGCTCGAAGTGCGCGAACCGCTGATGGACCACAAGCTGGTCGAATGGCTCGCCACGCTGCCCTCCGGCCTCAAGATCCAGGGCAACGAAGGTAAGTTCCTGTTCAAGAAGGCGATGGAACCCTTCCTGCCCAACGACGTGCTCTACCGCCCCAAGATGGGCTTCGCCGTGCCGCTCGCGCGCTGGTTCCGCGGCCCGCTCAAGCAGCGGGTGCGTGACGCCGTGCTGGGCGAGACGCTGGCCGCCACCGGTATATTCAACCGCGACTACCTGCAGCACCTGGTCGATGCGCATCAGTCGGGCGCGCGCGACTACAGCTCGCCGTTGTGGACCTTGTTGATGTTCGAGGCCTTCGTGCGCAACAACGGATCAAGCGTGGCAGGATCAGCGGGGTCAGACTCGATCGACAGGCGCGTGTGCGCCTGACTCAGTGACCAGCATGCCGACAATCAGCACCTTCTACGGAATCCTCATCCAGATGTACTGGAATGATCACGCGCCTCCTCACTTTCATGCCTTGTAGGGTGAGTTCGAAGCGCTGGTGTCGATCCAGACCCTGGAGGTGATGGAGGGAACGCTTCCGCGTAGAGCGCTATCACTTGTGCTTGAATGGGCACAGGAACATCGCGCGGAGCTCTTCGAGGATTGGGAACTATGCGAACACAATCAGCAGCCAAAGAAAATTCGTCCTTTGACGTAACGCCAGCCATTCGCCCTGCTTCGCCGTGGCGAGTGGCGTCCGTCAAGGCACTGCCCGGTTACCGGATCAGCGTTCGATTCCTGGATGGCACCGAAGGGGTTGTCGACCTGTCTCGGCTTGTTCATTCGCCTTCTGCCGGGGTGTTCGCCAAGTTGTCCGACCCCTCGGTGTTCGCTCAGGTCGACGTTGAGTACGGCGTGGTGACTTGGCCTGGGGAAATCGATCTGGCGCCGGATGCGATGTACCGGGAGATCAAGGCGTCTGGCGAATGGTTGGTACTGCCCAAGCATTGAATGTATCCATCGGTCAGCATTTTGGTCCATGCGCATCCTCCACATCCTCGACCACTCCATCCTGCTGCACAGCGGCTACACCTTCCGCACAGGGATAAATGGGGGGCAGACCCCATTTATCCTATGGATCGACGTGTTGCATGTAACGGAGCTGCGGTCTATGCTGCGTAGCATGTAACGACGTTGGGATTGGGAGATTTCCATGGCTGACAGTGTTTCGGAACGTGTTGGGCGCTACCGCACGAATCTGCGTGAGGCAGGCTTGCGTCCGGTGCAAATCTGGGTGCCGGATACGCGCAAGCCGGGTTTTGCCGAGGAGTGCCGCAGGCAGTCCAGCTTGCTTAAGGATGATCCGAAAGAGCAGGAAGTGCTCGACTGGCTCGAGCAGGCTGCTGACACGGACGGCTGGGTGTGATGCGCGGCGACCTGATCACCGTTGCCTTGCAGGGTGACTACGGCAAACTGCGTCCCGCCGTGGTCATTCAGTCGGACTTGTTCGACGAACACCCGTCGGTCACGCTTCTGCCGCTGACCAGTGATTTACGCGACACACCGCTGTTTCGCATCACCATCGAGCCGTCACCAGAAAATGGCCTGCGCCAGCGATCGCAGGTCATGGTCGACAAGATCCATACGGTACCCAGGGCCAAACTCGGTCCCAGCCTGGGCCGACTGTCCGACGATGAACAGATTGCCGTGAATCGGTCTTTGATGTTGTTTCTCGGACTGGCTTGATCAGGTTTCCCATGCGCATCCTCCACATCCTCGACCACTCCATCCCGCTGCACAGCGGCTACACCTTCCGCACCGCGGCCATCCTGCGCGAGCAGCGCGCGCTGGGCTGGGAGACCTTTCACCTGACCTCGCCCAAGCAGGGCCAGACCGCGGCAGAGGTCGAGGACGTCGATGGCCTGCGCTTCTACCGCAGCCCGGTGCCCCCGCCCGGGCGCAGCGGCGTCAACGAGCTGCGCCAGGTGCGCACCGTGCAGGCGCGCATCGAACAGCTCGCGGCCGAGCTCAAGCCCGACATCCTGCACGCGCACTCGCCGGTGCTCAACGCCATCCCCGCCATCCGCGCCGGCCGGAAGCTCGGCATCCCGGTCGTCTACGAGATCCGCGCCTTCTGGGAGGACGCCGCGGTCGACCACGGCACCACCACCGAGGGCAGCCTGCGCTACCGCGCCACCAAGGCGCTGGAGACCTGGGCGATCAAGCGTGCCGACCACGTGTTCACCATCTGCGAAGGCCTGCGTGCCGACATCGTCGGGCGTGGCATCCCGGCCACCAAGGTCACTGTCATCCCGAATGCGGTTGACATCGAATCCTTCCAGCTCTCGGGCGAGGCCGATCCGGTGCTGCGCGAGCGACTCGGGCTGGCTGGAACCACCGTGGTCGGCTTCGTCGGCTCCTTCTACGCCTACGAAGGCCTCGACCTGCTGCTCGATGCCTTCCCCGCGCTGCTGCAACAGCGCCCCGAACTGCGCCTGCTGCTGGTCGGCGGTGGCCCGCAGGACGCCAATCTCAAGGCCCAGGC